>SVRT01000010.1 GCA_015064685.1 Oscillospiraceae bacterium | reverse complement strand
GGGTGAACAAGGACCTCAGGGTGAACAGGGACCTCAGGGTGAACAAGGACCTCAGGGTGAACAGGGACCTCAGGGTGAACAGGGACCTCAGGGTGAACAAGGACCTCAGGGTGAACAAGGACCTCAGGGTGAACAAGGACCTCAGGGTGACCCCGGTGTCGCAGGTAACGGTATCGTGTCTGTAGAAAAAACCTTCTCTGATGGACTTGTAGATACCTATACAATTATTTTTACTGACGGTACAACAACTACATTCACTATAACAAACGGTGAACAAGGTATCCAAGGAGACAAAGGTGAACCTGGTGTAGCCGGAAACGGAATAGAGAAGACCGAGATCGATGAAAATGGCTATTTGGTAATATACTATACCAACGATCCGGAGATACCTGTTGTGGTTGGTAAAGTTACAGACGATTATAGAGATCCCACTGCAGAGTTTTCTGTAGTAATGATAGATATTGTTGATGGAAACAAAGCAGTAATTTCTTTTGCTAATGGAATAGAGTTTGTTTTTGAAATTACTCTTGATCAATTGGTCACCGACATTGAAGTTGGTCAGGACGGAGCTATATATGTTACTTATTCATCTGGGGTAAAAAACAATGTTGGCGTGCTTAGTGGCATAAGAATAGATCAAAATGCACGTTTGATTTTAAAAATGGCAGATGAAACTACCTTTGTTGCAGGAACCATAGTAGGCTCCATTGGGTATGAACCTTCACACAACTGGGGAGAATGGGTAACAATTATTGCCCCCGAGTGTAAGCCGGGTCTTCGCGCAAGAGAATGTCTTGATTGTGGAGAAACAAAGGTGGATCTTGTCGATGCAGAACACGATTATATTGAATATGTAGCTAAAAATCCTACCTGTACCTCGATAGGATGGAATGCATATCACATTTGTACTGTATGTGGTGCTTCGGATTATGTTCAGATTCCTGCACTAGGCCATGACAAGCAGTGGGTAGTCACAGTTGAACCCAGTTGTACAGAAGCTGGAGCCAAAGTATACAAGTGCACACGTTGTGAGATGGTTTTTGACCGCATCGTTATCGAAGCGTTAGGTCACGAATCTGACGGTGAAAAATGCGTTCGCTGTGGGCTTTACGAGTTTGATCTTACTATACATTATGTATATTCTGATGGCTCATCTGCCGCATCTGATTATTCTGCAACAATATGGGAGGGAACCTCATATAGCATCGTTTCTCCCGAAATTGAAGGACGTATTGCGGACTTACCGATAGTAAGTGGTGTTGCTGATTCCGACAAAGACATTACAGTGACATATTCTGTTATTACGATTCAAACTATTGTACGTATTGATCCTGTAGCATTAGGCAATATTGAGTACAATACACCTTATTCATCTTTGGGTCTTCCTGAAAATGTAACGGGATACACGGAAGCCGGAGTAGCTATATCTCTCAAGGTGTATTGGAATGCTGCTACATATAATCCCACTGCATATGGCGAACAAACCGTTGAAGGTGTCGCAGTAGCAGGATATGGATATATCATTGGTTGCTCCAATAGTGTGTGTGCAAGCCTGAACATCACAAATAACGTCATAGTGTCTATTGATCCTATGGATCTTGGCAGACTTCCATTAAATACGACTTACGATGGACTAGGTTTGCCGACCACGGCAGCTGTAACCGTATCTACGGGTTCTGTATATTACGTTCCTGTCACCTGGAACTCTTACGATTATGATCCTGCGGTTGTGGGAACACATACCATCACAGGAACTATTACTCTGGAAGATGGCTTTTCTCTTGCGGAAGGTGTAGAAAATATTGCAGTTATAACCTTTGAGCTTTCAGAGGCAATGTACGGAACCGCCGACATCGTATTCCTCGTAGATACTACGGGATCTATGTGGGGTGAGATCCAGAACGTAAAGAATAATATAGCGACTTTTGCTGAATCACTTGAAGATGCGGGAGTATCTGTTCGTTGGGCATTGCTTGAATATCGTGACATTACGTGTGATGGTTATGACTCAACCAAGATAATTTATTGCGGTGCATCCGAGTGGTACATTAACGTGGCTTCTTACGAAAAAGCTCTGGAAAGTCTGCGAGTTAATGGCGGAGGAGACAGAGAAGAAACAGTGATTGATGCTTTGAAAGCAGCAACATATCTTGATTCCAGAGATGGAGCTAATACGTTTTATATCGTTGTTACTGATGCTGATTATAAAACAAACAACAGATACGGCATATCAGGAATGAATGATATGATCAACGAGTTGGTTTCAAACGATACAGTTACATCGGTTGTAACAAAGCCTACGTATTACGATGTGTATAGAAATCTTACAGATAGAACAAAAGGTATTCTTGCCAATATTGATGGAGATTTCGCAAGAGAACTGTGGCGTCTTACTGACTTGATTACTGAGGAAGTCATATATGGCAATGTTGTTAGAATTGAGATCGTCAGTGACCCCACCAAAGTCAACTATATAGCTGGTGACTATTTTGACGGAAATGGAATGATAGTACGTGCTCACTATAGCAGTGGTTTGTCCAGAGACATAACAGGATATAGTGTTGATCCATATTCCGCACTTCAGGTAACAGATACATATGTAGAGATCAATTATCGTGGCAAGACTGCTATGGTACCTATTCATGTTTCTGCTCCTGAGATCACGGTCGATAGCGTTATTCTTTCCCAGACCGCAATAGAACTCACAGTAGGATCTTCAGCCACTTTAATAGCAACCGTTTATCCGACAAATGCGGTTAACACCGGAGTTGTCTGGTCTACGTTGAATCCTAATGTAGCTATTGTAAACAATGGTGTAATCAGTGCTGTAGGCGCAGGAGAAACGCAAATTGTTGTTACAACTCTTGAGGGGGCACATACTGCAACTGTAACTGTAGTTGT
Organism: Oscillospiraceae bacterium; assembly: GCA_015064685.1. Classification (GTDB taxonomy): domain Bacteria; phylum Bacillota; class Clostridia; order Oscillospirales; family CAG-272; genus SVTX01. The sequence goes on along the minus strand of SVRT01000010.1, from coordinate 100,987 downwards.
TAAGCCGATTCCCGTGAGTGTTGAAGGAATTTATACTAATGTTGGAGCACTCGAGCTCGACGTGGGTGAAAGTGCGACGGTAATAGCTACTGTGCTTCCTTCAAATGCAACCGATAAGAGTGTTATTTGGACCAGCTCCAATAGCAGTGTTGCAGTAGTTGAAAATGGTGTTATTACAGGTGTATCCGGAGGAACAGCAACCATAACCGTTTCCACAACTGACGGTGGATTTACCGCAAGAATATTTGTTGAGGTTTTGGCTGAGACAGGAAGCATTAGCGGACGAGTTTATCAGTCCGGAACTAGCAATCTCCTTTCAGGTGTCACGGTTAAGCTGATGAAGGACGGAGAGATTGTTGATGAAATAACCACCACATCAGGAATTTATACATTTACTGATATCAGGTATGGAAGCTATACGATAGTATATAGCAAATCCGGATATATTTCTGCTGATAGAATCTATACGGTAAATGATGAATATGATCAAATTGATAATACGTATCTTGCACTTGATTCCTCAAGACTTCCCGGATATGTCAGCGGTTATGCACAGGACGCTACTACAGCATACGGCATTAGCGGAATAAGGATATACGTTAGAAAGGGTGCAGGTAATACTACCGGAACAGTAATTCAGACGTTGACTACCGGATCGAACGGATATTATATCACGAATGGATTGGAACCCGGTAACTATACGTTGCAGTTTGTTGACGAATCCTCTTCATCGACTCGTTATAATACAGTTTCAATAAACGTTACTGTAACAGGAAATACTACTACAACCAACCAAAATGTTGCGATGGCTAAGCCCATGAATGCAGGAACTTTTAAGGTCGTTATTACTTGGGGATCTTATCCTTCCGACCTTGACTCTCATCTCAAGATAGATACTCCCTCATCTGACTATCACGTATCCTATAGCAATAAGAGACCTAGCGGTGCAGGAGCAAATCTTGATGTTGACGATACGTCTGCATACGGTCCTGAAACGATAACAGTTACCTCTGTAAAGAGCAATACAATATATACGTACTATATACATAATTTCAGCGGCCAGTCAAATGGAATCCAAAATTCCAATGCTACTGTTAAACTGTACATTGGCAGTGAAGTATATACGTTCAATGCTCCTAATGGAAGCGGTGTGTATTGGAATGTTTTCTCATATAATTCCGCAACAGGTGAAGTAACAGTAAACAACACAATCGTTCGGTCTGCACCTTAATTAAAAAAACACATCACGGGCATCTATTGCTTGATACCCGTGATGTGGTGCAATAATAATCATATAAAAACCGACAACTGCATCAGCAGTTGCCGGTTTTTATATAATTCCAAGTTTTAAAAATGCGTTGTATATCCCGTCCTTATCAACGTCGGTCGTGACGAAATCAGCAGCTGCCTTTGCAGCCTCCGTTCCGTTGCCCATAGCGATAGCAACCTTAGCGTGCTCAAGCATCTCAAGGTCGTTTGCGCTGTCTCCTATAGCAATTGTGTCCTCGATCGAGGCACCCACGTATGCAAGGTACTCGTCAATTCCGCTTGCCTTGGTGACACCAGCGTTGTTCATCTCGCCAAAGTATGAGCCTTCGCTCACCTTGCCAATACTGAAATCAACGACGTAAAATCTACCGTCAAGATCCTTTGCGATCTTATCGGGAAGATAGGGGGAGGTGAAGTATGCGAGCTTTTCGCCTCCCTTGACGACTCTCACGTCATCGACCTCCGTATTCCATCCGTATGCCTGCTTGACAACGTCCTTGTTATATCCGTTCGCGATCATTCCGGGAATAATATGATTGTTGAACACGGGCTCGGCATAAAGCTCGTCCTTGGTCATAAGGAGATAATTTATTCCGTTCTTTCTGAAATAATCAATAATGAACGCGAGATCATCGCCCTCAATAAAGCTTTCGTATATAACCTTGCCGTCAACTATAACGCACGCGCCGCCCGACGCAATTATGCCGTCAAACTTCACAGTGTTCAATAGGTCAGAGTAGATCATTCCGTACGATCTTCCCGAAGCGATGATGATCTTGTGTCCGTTTGCCTGCGCCAACTGCAATGCCCTGAGCGCGGACGCGGGTATCTTTGAATCATAGCCTACAAGCGTTCCGTCAATATCAAGAAAAATGTGTTTCGTTTTCATTTTTTACCTGTTTTTTATATTTTGTCGGGAAAGACGCGGCTTTAAGAGTAAATCCGCGTCTTCCGTTATCATATTAGCTTATATCAGCCAAGCTTTGCAAGAGCTGCAATAATACCGTCGAGATTTTCGCGGTATTTAGCCATCTTTGCTTTTTCTCCCTCGACAACTGCTGCAGGAGCCTTTGCAACGAAGCCCTCGTTTGAAAGCTTCTTCTCGATGCGCTCAATCTCGCCCTCAAGCTTCTTCTTCTCACCCTCGAGTCTTGCCTTTTCCTTCTCAAAATCGATGATGTCGGAGAGGGGGAGGAAGATAGTGGCAGAGTCGGTGATTATCTGTACCGCGTTGTCGGCGGAGACCTCGCTCTCGTCGAACTTATCTGCAACTACGAGCGCGGACGCAGACGCGAGACGAGCGAAGAATGCCTCTGCGGACGCGAAAATGTCCTCATACTTGGTTGCAAGATAAACCTTTGCCTTCTTTGACGGAGGAACGTTCATCTCGCTTCTTCTCGTTCTGATCGCCTTGATAGCGTCAATGATCTTAGTCATCTTCTCTGCGTCGGCGGGGAACGCGCGACACTCGCAAGCCTTGGGGTAATCCGAGATCATAATGCTTGCACAGTCGTGAGGAAGTGCCTGATAGATCTCCTCTGTGATGAAGGGCATAAAAGGATGAAGGAGCTTCAAGGTGCCCTCGAGAACGTAAGCGATAACGTTCTGGCAAACAAGATTAGCCTCGGTATCCTTTTCGTTGAGACGAGCCTTGCAAAGCTCAATGTACCAGTCGCAGAAGATGTCCCAGGTGAAGCCGTAGATCGCGCCGAGAGCAACGCCTACCTCGAAGTTGTCAAGATTGGTGACAACGTTCTCGCAGAGCGAATTGAACTCGTTGAGGATCCACTTGTCCTCGAGCGCGAGCTTGTCGGCGTCGGGGAGCTTTATTTCATCGATCGTGAGGTTCATACGAACGAAACGTGAAGCGTTCCAGAGCTTATTTGCAAAGTTTCTTGCCGCCTCGATCTTCTCGTCGGAGAATCTCATGTCGTTTCCGGGTGAGTTACCCGTTGCAAGCGCAAAACGGAGTGCATCCGCACCGTACGTCTTTATTACCTCAAGGGGATCGATTCCGTTACCGAGAGACTTGGACATCTTGCGTCCCTGCGCGTCACGAACGAGACCGTGAATGAATACGGTCGAGAAGGGCTTCTCGTTCATATGCTCAAGACCCGAGAAGATCATACGGGATACCCAGAAGGTAATGATGTCGTAGCCTGTAACGAGAACGTCTGTGGGATAGTACTTCTTAAGATCCTCGGTGATCTCGGGCCAGCCGAGAGTAGAGAAGGGCCAGAGCGCGGAGGAGAACCAGGTGTCAAGCACGTCCTCGTCCTGATGGACCTTGCCGCCACACTTGGGGCAGGTGTCTATATCGGTCTTGGAGACGGTCATCTCGCCGCACTCGTCGCAGTAGAATGCGGGAATTCTGTGACCCCACCAGAGCTGACGCGAGATACACCAGTCGAGAATGTTGTTCATCCAGTTGAAGTAGTTTTTGGAGAAGCGCTCGGGAACGAAATTGATGTCACCCGTCTCGACCGCCTTGATAGCAGGCTCAGCAAGGGGCTTCATTTTAACGAACCACTGGTCGCTTGTGAGAGGCTCAACGGTAGTTCCGCAGCGGTAGCAAACGCCAACGTTATGGTCGTGAGGCTCTGTCTTTACAAGATAGCCCTCAGCCTCAAGATCTGCAACAAGAGCCTTGCGGCAGGCATATCTGTCCATGCCCTCGTACTTGCCCGCATATGCGTTCATCGTAGCGTCATCGTTCATGACCTTGATCTGCTCGAGGTCGTGTCTCTGACCTACCATAAAGTCGTTGGGGTCGTGCGCGGGAGTGATCTTAACACAGCCCGTACCGAAGCCGATCTCAACGTAGTCGTCGGCGATAACGGGAATTTCTCTGTTAACGATAGGGAGAAGAACCTTTTTACCGATAAGGTGCTTGGTGTTCTCGTCCTCGGGGTTGACCGCAACGGCGGTATCTCCGAACATGGTCTCGGGACGTGTGGTAGCTACCTCAACGTAGCCGTCCTCACCGATGATGGGGTATTTGATGTGCCAGAAATATCCGGGCTGATCCTTGTACTCTACCTCTGCGTCGGAGAGAGCGGTGAGACAACGGGGACACCAGTTGATGATACGGTGACCGCGATAGATAAGTCCCTTGTCGTAAAGGTTAACGAATACCTCGCGAACTGCCTTTGAGCAGCCCTCGTCCATGGTAAAACGCTGTCTTGACCAGTCGCAGGACGCGCCGAGCTTTTTGAGCTGACCCGTGATGCGAGCCTCGTAGGTATCCTTCCAGCCCCAGACTCTCTCAAGGAACTTCTCACGACCGAGATCGTAGCGAGTAAGACCCTCGTCAACACGGAGTCTCTCCTCGACCTTTATCTGAGTAGCGATACCCGCGTGGTCAGTGCCGGGGACCCAAAGGGTGTTGTAGCCCTGCATTCTCTTGTAACGAACGAGAATATCCTGAAGGGTCTCGTCAAGAGCGTGACCCATATGGAGCTGACCCGTGACGTTCGGAGGGGGAATAACTATTGAAAAAGAGGGATTTGTGTTGTTTTTGTCGGGTGTGAAATATCCCTTTTCACACCACTCGGCGTAAATTCTGTCCTCAAACTCTGAGGGAGAATACGTCTTTGGAAGCTCATTGTAGCTGTTCATTTTTCTTTCCTTTCTGTTTTATGTCAATTAATAATTATCATCAAATTCAATTCTGACCGCATTGACACCATTTTCGGGGTAAAATGCGGATAGAAGATAGATTCCGCTTTCGTCCTCGTAAATCTCACCCGCGTGGGCAGGGAGGACGGTCAGGGGCGCGCTTTTACTAAGCCCTTCAAGCGTCCTCGCGCCGTATACGAAGGTGCGATGATCGTACATACCGAGACGGGCATCGTATATCGCCCAGAAAAGATAGTAAAAATCCTTGTATTTGCATAAGAAGGGCGACTCGGACGCAGCGGTGACGCCGTCCTCGTTCGAATAGGGATTTACCTGAAGAGTCTCAGGCTCGGTAAATGAGACGAGATCAGAAGACTGTCGGTAATCTATCCTGTTTTCAACGGCATATATCAAGGTAAATAACCCGTTCTCCTCAAAAAGATGGGGATCCCTTGCGGTAGGGTGATCGACAAATAAGACTCTTCTCTCAAAGCTTTTAAAATCATCTGTCAGCGCAAGACGGATATCCCTCGGTCCGTATATCATTCTGACCCGACCGTCGCGCGTGAAGGAGAGATGAGGCGCGTGTATCTCGGGTATCTCGTCGGGGCGCGCTTGAGGATACAGGAGCTTTTCACCGTCGACAAACGAGCCGTCGTACATAAGAACGGAAAGATTCTCGCCGTCGGCATAGGCGTGAAAGAGCATCTCCTCAGCCTCGTGGATGTATTGTTTCGTCGGAGTGTATTCGTCCTTGTAATCGGGAGGCGCGGGGTGCGTGATCCCTACAAGGTGATACCTGCCTCCAACCTTTATGATGCTGAAATCGTTGGTTATCCAGCTTTGGTAAAGTACGCCGTTTTCAAAGCTTGCGGTGTCGCGTCCTCTGTAGACGTCGGGAGAGGGAATATAGATATGCTTGTATTCACCGCAAAGTCGCGGGATCGGAATTCTTTCCATATATTTCTCCCCTCTCACCTGACTACGAAAAATAAAAATGCCCGAAGTGCAAATGCACTTCGGGACGTAAAATCTACGCGGTACCACCCAAATTACATTCCATAGCGGAATGTCTCTCAAAGGCTCTAACGTTGCCACCGTTGAGGACTACGCAGGAAATACCCCTTCACCCACACCGCTCGCGAGCTACCTTCAACGGCAACCTTTACGCACTCACACCAACCGCGCGCTCTCTTTAAAGGTCACACCGCTTACTCCTCTCGGTCAAAGCGTTTCTTTATTACAAGATATTATATCATTCGATCGTAGATTTGTCAACCGTTTTATCATATTTTTTTGATTGGCGAGGAAAATATCTTTTTACCGATTTGTTGACAAGCGATATACGGTGTGATATAATTTCCTCATAAAAAAGCTTTGGAGGATAATATGGACTTCAAGAATATCCCCGCAGAATATCATCCCGCGTATACGTGGCTTTGGAATACAACTGCGACGAAGGAAGAGATAAAAAGGCAGATAGACGAGATGTATGAGTCGGGAATCAGAGCCTTCTACGTTCTCGGCGAGCCCGAACGCTTTCGCCCGAATACTCGCCGCACACATCTTTCTCCCGAATATTTATCCGACGAGTATATCGAGCTCGTCCTTTTTGCGTCCGAATACGCCAAGGAAAAGGGAATGTATACCTGGCTTTATAACGAGGGAGGCTTTCCCTCGGGAATGGCTTGCGGCAAGATACTTGACATCCGCCCCGATCTTGTGCGCCGTGACGTGTGCGGCAGAGGCTATACTTTGAAGGCGGGTACGCCCTACGAGAAGCACGCCGACGCGTTAGTCTCATTCTGCGACGGCGTAAGGGTGATCGATGGCGATGTCTTTTGTGAAGATAAGCTGATAATAGATTTTTGCGGTATGCCCGCGCAGACAGATATCCACACCGACATCGCAAGAAAAGAGACCACCGAGCTGTTTTTAAAGCTGACTCACGAAGCTCTCAAAAAGAGCTTTGGAGAAATTATGGGCAAGGACGTCACTATGATGTTCGACGATGAGGCTATGATGGGAAGCTGGAGCGAGGGACTTGAAAAACGATTCCTCGAGAAATACGGCTACGACCTTCTCGACTATCTCCCATACGTTATAGATTCAAGCAAATTTTCCCCCGTGACCGAGGAGCAGAGACGCGCCAAGATCGACTATATGATGCTTTGCGGCGATCTCGTCCGCGAGAATTATTTTGTAACGATGCGTAAATGGCTAAATGAGAACGGAATGCTTTCTGTGGGGCATCTCGACCTCGATCACACCGCAATGCAAAGCAGAGTAAAGAAATACGGCAACGGACTTAAAATGCTCCGCGAATTCGACGTGCCGGGCATCGACGTCATCTGGAGTCAGATAACCTATCCCGACGAAAACGGGGTAAGCTGCCACGACCGTTATCAGATCGCAAACGAGTTTTTTCCGCGCCTCGCATCCTCCGCGGCACGCCAGCAGGGACACGCCAAATGTCTGTCCGAAAGCTTCGCGGTATACGGCGCGCACGTGACCGCGGATGAGATGAGATACGCGGTTAATTACCAGGCGGTAAGGGGAATATGCCTTTTTAACTTTATGGTGATTTCCCTTGACAGAAAAGGTGTTATGTGTTATCAGTACCGCCCGAATTTCATTGCGGAAAACACGGGAATGGATTGTCTTTACGAGATAAACGACTACACCGCGCGACTCTCTTACATTCTCCAATCGGGTATGGCTGATATCACGACCGCGCTCTATTTCCCGCAGAGAACTGTCTGCGTGGGCGGTGAGTACGAGGAAGAAGCGATAAGCTCGTATATGGCTATGGGTGATATGCTCGAGAGAGCGGGAGTATCCTTCGATATCATCGACGAGGATATAGTCTTAAACGGCAGAATAGAAAACGGTACACTCATATACGGCGACGTCGTCTACAAAAACGTATTCATTCCCACTGGAGCTTATGAGCTCGATGAGGTCAGAAAGAGACTCGCTCTTGTCGGTTCGGATATCGAACCCTGTATCGACAGAGAAAACGAGAAGATCATAGCGCGCAAGATCACGCTTAAAAACGGTGATGAATGCTATTTTGTCACCAATACCGACTCGAAAACACTCGAGGATACAGTCAGATTCAAATCTGACAAAAAGCTTTGCGAGATAGACCTCTTTGACGGTGAGGTATACTGTATCCCACATGCGACGTGCAACGGAACTATCTCCGTTCCCGTAAAGCTCCTTTGCGGAGAGGGAATTATGCTCTATCTGACAGACGCCTACGTCAAGCCCAAAAGCAGAGACGTCCTCGAATACGTCACAACAATTGAAGACGTGACCGCATATATAAACAGAGAATATTCCGTCGGTGACGGACCCGTAAACAAGTTTTTCGGTGCAAATGAGCGCCCGATAGGACTCGGAGAATGGGAAAAGCACTTCTCAGGCGAGGCGACTTATATTTTCCACGCCGAGAAAATTGAGAGAGGAGACTATGTCCTTGATCTTGGCGAGGTCAGGTATTTTGCAAAGATATATGTAAACGGCGCAAAGACCTGTGAGAAAACAATGTTCCCGTACAGAATCAAGCTTTGCGACCTGAAGAACGGCGACGAAGTGAAGATAGTAGTTGCCAATACGGTAGCAAACGTCTGCCACGATGCACCGCTGTTTGACAGAGCGGCGAAGGAGGATGTCGGAACCTATCACGACAAAATGAAGCTGCTTGAAGAAAAAGCCGCCCCAGGCGGACTCTTGGGATCCATCAAGCTTTTCAAGATCAAATAAAAGAATCCACCCGTCCCTGCATCCGCAGGGACGGGCGAAAAGAAAAATAAAACAAAAAAATTTGAAAAAGGTATTGACAAAAGCTTTTTTGTTTGGTATAATGTATAGGTCGTCGAGAAAAGACGGTATTTGCTGGTATGGCTCAGTCGGTAGAGCACGTCATTGGTAATGACGAGGTCATCAGTTCGATTCTGATTACCAGCTCCAATCCCGAACGCAATAGCGTTCGGGATTTTGTTTTTTTGTCTCAAGCGTACGGAGCTTGAGATTTTTTTTTACTTCTTTTTCAATTTGTTCCTCAATTGAAAGAATAAACAAAGGATAATTGTTGCAAAAACCGATAGAATCACTACCGCGCAATATTTCTCGCAGGCACTCCTCAAGGGTAAAAATGCCGCGTGATCAACCTCTGTCATCCTCGGAAACAATTTCACCGCACACCCCGTCATTGCCGCGCACAAAATGCCCTGAGCAGCCTTTGAAATGAAATAAGCCTTGAACGACAGCCCTCTGCCCGAGCAGACCGACATTACCTGAAAATGAACCGAGAGGCCCGACCACCCGAGAAAGAGAGCGCATAGCAGAACTGCGGAAAGCCTTCCGCCAATTCCTGCCGCTGCGCTGACACCGCTTGAAAGCTCGAAAAATCCGAATAACACAGCTACTATTTCTTCGGGAGGTGAAAAACGCGAAATAGCCGAACCCAAGCACCCCACTATCGCCGAGAAAAAGACGACGTAAGCGCACACCGAGAGCATTGATAAAGCGGATGCCTGTATCGCGTCGGTAATAGCCTTTACAGCATCATTCTGACAGCAATAAGCGACCGCCCCTGCCTCATTTTTCCTGTCTCTTTCAAGAAGATTACCGATCACGCCCACCGCCATCGAGGACAGTATTACGCACACGTAGAGCGTAATTCCGAGAGCGTGGCTATGCAGCAGTGAAACTCCCACCGCACTCATAACAAATGCAGATCCCGGGTTGTTGCAAAAGGCAAGCAGGCGCTCGGTCTCGCGCTTTGAGATCATCCCCTTGTCGTACATCGAGACTGCGGTCTTAGCCCCGATCGGGAAACCGCATATTATTCCTAAAAAGTATGCCGCCGCCCCCGCCTCACTCACACCGAAGAGCCACCTCATAGGCCTTGCGAACAGTCTTGACACTCTCATACCCACACCGCTTGAAACGATAAGCTCGGAAATGATCATAAAGGGAAAGAGAGCAGGAATAACGTTTTTGGCGCATAGACCCAGCCCTTTTTTCATATACTCTATTGCCACGTCGGAGGAGCAGAGGATAAGGATAAATGAGGCAAGTATCAGTGCGCCGAGCAGCACGCTTGAGTCGGGTAACGACCGTTTTTTGGCTTTGCTTGTCTTTTTATCCAATCGCATAATCATCTCTCCTGAACTTAGTCTGGTAATTTATATTTTTTTAGAGGACACAATATGAACAAAAGCAAAGATAAAAAGCAGGGTTTTTTAGAATATCTTTCGGTCAAGGCGGAGCTGCCAAGTGACGTCATCGCGGGCGACGTCAGGGTAGAGCTTCGCGGCAGACACTGCTTGTTTATACAGGGATGCAGAAGAATACTGAAATATTCGCCCGAGCATATTACCGTAAACCTCAGATCGGACAATATGTCGGTAAAGGGAGAGAGGCTTGTTTGTACCTCATACCACGCAGGGGCGGTCAGTATAGAGGGTCTGATAGTCTCTGTCAGCTTTGACGGTGAGGAGGATAATAAATGAATCTGTCCTATTTCTTTCTCGGATACGTAACCGTATCGGCTGATTACGAGAGCATCACACCGCTTCTGAACCTTTGTATGTATTTGTGCATACCGTATTCGGACTTTAAGGCAGAAAAGGAGCGTGTCCTCTTGACCTTCCGTCTCAAAGCGTTCGGTACAATGAAAAAGGAGGCGGATGCGCGTGGAATCACATATCGGGTAGAGAATAGGGGAGGTCTCCCCATTTTCCTTGAAAAATATAAATACAGATTTGGCTTGTGGCTGGGAATCGTATGCGCAATTGTTCTCGTTTTTCTGTCACATCAGTTTATCTGGGATATAGAGGTCACGGGAAACGAAATCATAACGTCCCAAGAGGTTCGCATGCTTTTGAAGGATCACGGCTTTTCGGTCGGGAGCTATATTCCGTCCGCCAACACCGACAGAATAGAAAACAATATACTCATCGATAGCGAAGAAATCTCATGGATGTCTATCAATATAATCGGAACTGTTGCTCACGTTCAGGTGCGTGAGAACGTGGGAGCGGATAAGACAGAGCAAGCTACAAGACCGGCAAACCTCATCGCAAAAAAGAGCGGTATTATTGAGGAGGTAAGGATCTTTCGCGGTAAAGTAATGGTCGGAGCGGGGAAATACGTGAATAAGGGCGACCTGCTCGTCAGCGGACTGTTTGACAGTGTGCAGCAGGGATTTCGCTATACAAGGGCATCGGGAGAGGTGCTTGTCCGTACCGTCGAGGAGTTTTATATCGAAATTCCGTACGAATACGAAAAAAAGGAGTATACGGGCGGGGAATATTGTGATAAATATTTAAATTTTTTTGACTATTCAATGAACATTTCAAAAAACAGTAGAAAAGACGATGCACTTTATGATAAAATAAATATAGTGGAGAATTATTGCCTTTTGGGTATGATCGAAACGCCACTTTCGGTGAAAACAGAACGCTATCTCGAATATAAAACGGTGTATGAAACGAGAAGCCCCGAGGCGGCGGAGGAGCTTGCATATTTTGAGCTGGAGAATAAGCTGTCCGCTATGGCGGATGATGCGACCCTGATCAAAAAAACAGTCGTCCCGTATGCTCGCGACGACAGATTCATTCTTCACTGTACGGTAGTACTTATCGAGAATATTGCAGAGATCTCGGAATTTGAGGTCGATCTCGACGGGTAAAAACGAAAAAGGAAAAGGTGTGCATGAGCAATAAGATTATCAGAGCGGAAAGCTCGGATATCGTGTCTGCAGTGTTTGGAAGCTGCGACTCAAATCTCGATATCATAGAAAAGAAATTCAGCGTTGCCGTCCATAACAGAGTAGCCGATGACGGCGGGGAGGCGATAGTAGTGTCCGCCGAGGATGACGAGGCGGTAGCTCTTGCCGCAGATGCGGTAAGATACCTCGTAAAAATGGCGAAATACAACGGCAATATCACCGACCAGAGCGTGATCTACGTGTGTGATACGGTAATGGCAGGTCGCTCGGGAGAGCTTGAAAGCCTCGGAGACGATACGATCTGCGTTACGATGAAGGGTAAGCCGATAAAGGCAAAGACCGTAGGACAAAAGCACTACGTCAACGCGATAAAGAAGAACACGATAGTACTCGGCGTAGGACCTGCGGGAACGGGTAAGACCTTCCTTGCGGTCGCTATGGCGGTAAAGGCGTTAAGAGATAAGCAGGTGTCAAGGATCATTCTCACACGTCCTGCGATCGAGGCGGGAGAAAAGCTCGGTTTTTTACCGGGTGACCTGCAAAGCAAGATCGACCCCTACCTCCGTCCTCTATACGACTCACTTTTTGAGATGATGGGCGCGGAGAATTATCAAAGACAGGTCGAAAAGGGAGTTATAGAGGTCGCCCCCCTCGCGTATATGCGAGGACGAACGCTTGACGATTCTTTCATAATACTCGATGAGGCGCAGAACTGTACCCCCGAGCAGATGAAGATGTTCTTGACCCGTCTTGGATTTAATTCGAAGGCGGTAGTCACGGGAGACCTTACGCAGACAGACCTGCCGAGCGGACAGAAGAGCGGACTTGCGGAGGCGGTAAAGATACTCTCGGGAATCGAGGATATCGAGATACACTCCTTCACCGAGCGCGATGTCGTAAGACATAAGCTGGTTCAGAAGATAATCCTGGCGTACGAGAAATACGACAGAGAGAAAAAAGAAAGACTCGACGCAAAAAAGGCCGAGAGCAAAAAGACATATATGAGAAAGGATAACTGACGCTTGTCAGAGGAAGAAAAAATGAACAGAAAGATGAGCCTTAGAATATACTTTGAAAACGAGCAGGAGAAGTATCCCGTAAGCTATAACTTAAAGGTGCTTCTCCGCGAAGCAATAGAGACCACACTTGACTTTGAGGATTTCCAGAACGTGTGCGAGGTATCTGTTACCTTTACCGATAACGAGGGGATCCGCGAGCTCAATAAGAAGTTCCGTGAGATAGACAAGCCCACCGACGTACTTTCATTCCCGCTCTTTGATTTTGAGGGAGAGTGCGAGGAGCCTCCGATCGACGAGATCATCAGCAATCTCGGAGACATCGTTATCTCGCTTGAAAAAGCGAAGGAGCAGGCAGACGAGTTCGGTCATAGCTTTAAGCGCGAGGTCGCATTCCTCACCGTTCACTCAATGCTTCACCTCCTCGGCTACGATCACGAGAGAAGCGAGGAAGAGGACAGAGAGATGAGAGCAAAGCAGACCGAGATAATGAAGATAATGGGTCTTGAGGTAAAATAATATCCCTTATAAGCAAAGATCAGGAGGACGCAAATGAAACCGAGTGAGAGAAGAGCGCTCGAGGCAGAAAAGCGAGCGAGAGCGGAAGCCGAAGCCCGTGAAAGAGAGCTTACACGGGAAAGAGAGGATTCTTATGCTTATGCGCAGGCGCCGATTGAGGAGCCAGACAGTTCGCCGCAAAACGATACAAGCACACCAAGGGCAGAAGAGGTGAAGTACAAACGTAAGGAAGGCTTTTTTCAAAGTCATGTCAGACTCATTACGTTCATAATAACGACAGCACTCGTTGTGTTTGTGCTTGGTCCTCTCGGAATAGATATGCTCGTCGCGGCAAGAAACGACAAGACGGTTCAGAATAAAGAGGATATGAGCATGAGTGCCGTATATTCGGTGCACGACAGTGCCGAATTAATTGAATGGAAACATTTCAGCAAATTCAATTACACAGATTACAGCGGAGACTATAAAACGGGAAACTACCGAATAAGGGAATATCCGATCAAGGGCTCTAGTCTGATGCTAAAGGTCGGAGGACCCGAGATAAAAAACCGTCCGGACTACGTTTACCTTATCGATTATGAAACGGGCGAATATATAGACGTCCTTCTGGATGACCCCAGAGAGTTTGTTAAATCAAAGGAACAGGAATAGAGAAAGAGAATGAAAAGAACAGGATTTATAGCAATAGTAGGAAGACCAAACGTGGGAAAATCCACACTTCTTAATACAATGCTCGGTGAGAAGGTAGCGATTGTTTCCTCCAAGCCGCAGACAACAAGAAACAGAATAATCGGAATACATACAAAGGGTGAGGATCAGTTCGTATTCCTCGATACCCCCGGTATATTCAGACCGAAGAATACCCTCGGCACGTTTATGGTAAAGACTGCAAACAGCTCAATGCAGGATGCCGACGCGATAATTCTCGTTACCGACACGGGAAAGCCTGTAAGCGAGGTAGAGAAGAACGTAATAAGCTACGCAAAGAGAACCGAGACTCCCTGCGTGCTTGCGCTCAATAAGATAGACCTCTACCGCCGCGAGCAGATAGCTGAAACTATTGCCGCATACGCAGCTCTCCACGATTTTTCAGCAGTCGTTCCGATCTGCGCGAAGAACGGAAAGGGAGTAGAAGCGCTTCTTGATGAATGTGAGCCCTTTTTGCAGGAGTCGGAATTCTTCTTCCCGGAGGATATGGTAACCGACCAATCCGAGAGACAGGTCGCGGCAGAGGTGATAAGAGAAAAGCTCCTCCGTACACTTAATAAAGAGATTCCCCACGGTGTGGCGGTCGCGATAGAATCATTCAAGGACGAGGGAAGCCTTATAAGCATCCGTGCAGAAATATTCTGTGAGAAGGCATCGCATAAGGGAATCATCGTCGGCAAGGGCGGAGAGGAGCTGAAGCGTGTCGGCTCATATGCTCGCGCAGATCTTGAGGCACTGTTTGGAACAAAGGTATATCTCGACCTCTGGGTAAAGGTAAAAGAAAACTGGCGTGATAGCCAGAGAGGCATAACCGATTTCGGATATAGTGAAGAATAATAATATTGCTCCGAGCATATCGGAGCAATATAATTTTGGTAGAAAGGAGAAGAGTCATGGAATTCGCCACAAACGGTGTGATAACCCGTGTATACGACGTAGGCGCAAGCGATAAGATGCTGAATATAATAACCGCGGATCACGGACGGATCGGCATTATGGTCAAGGGCGGACGGTCGCCGTCAAGTAAGATGCGCTCTATCTCCCAGCTCTTCACCTACGCAAATTTTGAGATAAGCCAAAAGGGAAATCTCTATTGGCTGCGCGGCGGCTCAGTCATAAATCCGTTTTACGACCTCTCGATCGATATCGTCCGTGTCTCACTCGCATCATATCTCTGTGACCTTGCAAACGAGCTTACCGACGAGGTCGTGGAGGACGACTCGATAATGCGCCTGCTCCTCAATTCGCTCTACCTTGTTGGTAGGGGGGAGAAGGATCAAAGACTTGTAAAAGCGGTTTTCGAGATGCGCGCCGCAGCGATCTCGGGATATTGCCCCGAGCTTTCCTATTGCGCCTACTGCAAAGAGCCGTTTGCGGACTATACTTACCTCGATGTGATGGGAGGAAAGCTTGTCTGCACGGATTGTCTCGCAAAAAAGGGCGATAAAAGGGTCGCGGTCTCAAAGGAATTCGAGGATATGCCCGAGGCAAGCATCCTCTGCGGACTCTCCCCGTCCGCTCTGGCGGCTCTCCGATATATAGTCACCGCCCCCGACGGAAAAGTATTCTCTTTCGACCTCAAGGACGACGGTGAAATGAACGAGCTTTCAAAAGCCGCGGAAAGCTATATATTAAACCATCTCGAGCGCGGATTTGATTCGCTTGAGTTTTATAAATCGGTAAAATAAGTTCTTATAAAAAAATATAGCGCGTAACCGTCTGTACGGATGCGCGCATTTTTTTGCTTTTATTAAAGAATCCCCCACATAAAAAGCAAAAAAAGGTCATTTTTCGCATACTTGCCCCACTCAAAAAAACACAAATTTCCGCTTTTGAGAGATTTCACCACTTTGACACCACTTTGACAGAAAAAAAGAGGGAAATAAAAAAATTCCCACCACGTTATTGACTCGAATATTTCGCCTGTGTTATAATATTACTGTGAAAAAAGACGGTTTCGGAGGAGTATGCTGTGAGAGAAAAAATGAAAAAGATACCTTTATTGGCTATGTTGTTTGCCTTGACACTCTGTATGCCTATGCTTGCATCATGTGACGCAGTACAGGGCGAGCAGGGAATTCAAGGTGTTCAGGGAGAAAAAGGTGAGCAGGGAATTCAAGGTGAGCAAGGAATCCCTGGGGAAAAGGGCGATACCGGCGATACAGGCGCAACTGTGGAGAAGGTGGAGTTTGACGAAGAAGGAAGACTCGTTATTACCTTGACCGACGGTACGGTTCTCGATCCTATCGAGCTTCCCGAAAAAGAAGAGCACGAGCATCACTTCGGATCCGTTATGAACTTTGGCGATAACGAGGGGAAAAGCTGTGAGAAAAGGATCTATTGCAAGGTCTGCTCCGAATGTCTTTACGTAGAGCTTGTGGGTAGCAATTATAAAAGCCATAACTATGCAAAGACCTATTCATATGATAAATCTCACCATTGGTATGCCTGCTCAAAATGTGATTCTGTAAAGGATGAGGAGGAGCATACGCTCGATGAAGAGGGAACGTGTACCGTCTGTAATAATCAGATTACTCCAACCGAAGGGATCTTGTACGAGCTTTCACAGGACGGCGCGTGTGCAAAGGTCGTCGGATATACGGGAAAATCGAAGAAGATCGTTATCGCGGATGAATATCAGGGCGTTCCCGTCAGATCAATAGGTGTTGAAGCGTTTTATAAAAAATTCATCACCTCGGTCAATATCCCCGACGGTATAACGAGCATTGATGATTACGCGTTCTATAACTGCCAGGTCTTAAAAAATGTGAGAGTCCCCGATAGTTTACAGCACATTGGCGCGAGCGTGTTCGGCGCGTGTGATAGCTTGGAATATTGCATTGAAGGGAACGCGTGTTATCTCGGTAATAACAATAATCCGCATATGATCTTAGTTAAAGCAAAGAGCTGGTCAATTGCCTCGTGTAAAATTAACGAAAACACAAAGTTTATCCACAATAGCGCATTTTTTCATTGCGATAAACTCAGCAGTATAACAATTCCCGACGGTGTGGAAAGCATAGGATCATCGGCGTTTTCTTACTGTGCGGGAATCAAGAGCATCTTTATTCCGAAAAGCGTATCCTATATTGGTGAATGTGTATTTGCTGAATGCACAAATCTTAAAGGTATAAGTGTAGATGCTGACAATCAGAATTATCAGTCGATCGATGACGTTCTTTACAGTAAGGACGGAAGCAAGCTTATCCGTTTCCCTCAAAAAAAAGATACGGCAAGCTTTGAGATCCCCGATGGCGTGACCGAGATCTGCATGTCGGCATTTCAGGGGAATAATTATCTTGCCGGTGTAACTGTTCCCGACAGTGTGCAGATAATTGGCAACGGTGCATTCGAGCGTTGTCGCGGTCTTAAGAGCGTTGTTATCGGAAGTGGTGTGAAAACGGTTGAGGATTGGGCGTTCAGTGACTGTCAAAGCCTTGAAAGTATAAGTGTTTCGGAGGACAATCAGGAATATAAATCTGTCGATGGTAATCTGTATTCGAAAGACGGAACGTCGATTGTAAATTATGCTATTGGAAAAAAGGATACAAGCTTTGATATACCCGATGGAGTGATCTACGTTGAAAATTCCGCTTTTGAATACTGCACCAATCTGAAAAGCGTGACAATACCTGAGAGTGTAGCGTGGATGATGAATGCCTTCGGTTCCTGCAGTAATCTGAAAAACGTGATATTTGAGAATACAAACGGATGGATGTATGCTGACTCGGCAACCGACGCGAGCAAGACCGAGATCCCAAGCAAGAATCTTTCAGACCCATCCGCTGCGGCAACCTATCTTACGTCAAGCTTTGCTTACGGATATTGGTACCGCGACTGATCATACAGACAAAAAAGGGCAACCGCACGGTTGCCCTTTAATATTTACCGACCGAATCTTCTTTTTTTCTTTATCTGTGGCTTGTAGCATCCCGCAAATGCCCCAAGCACGCAGAAAAGTGCGGATATTGCGTGAAGCAACAGACTCTGCCAAAGCGCGTAGCTTGAGGATTGCACGCCAACAAGACAAAGTGACAAAACAAGCGAAATAATTCCCCATATTGCCGCCGTGACGATTCCGCACGCAAGCGGTGACTCTCCCGTCCTCTTTGAGGAAACAAATCCGCCGAGAAAGTTTGAAGGCAGGAGCGCAATGAGGGATAGGGGAGTGATAAGCGATAAAGGATCCTCGCTTGACGTTGCGATAAAGCAAACAATAAATAAAAGTAACATCCCCGCTACCGCCGCGATCCCAACACCGAGCAGAGAAGAGATAAGCACTGTTTTAATAAGAGGGGAATCATCAGCCGAGCGAGTGCGCGATGAGGGAGAAAAGCCTTTTCTTTGTGCGGGCAAGCCGCCCTTCTTTATCTGACCGTTATACATAAAAACGCCTCCATAACATATTTCGTAAAGAAATATATGCATGCGGAGGCGTTTTTATTACGTTTTGCAGCTATCAGTCGATAGAGTCCTCAGCCTTAACGTCAACGTGGCTTACAGCACTCTTAAGAATGCGGATCTTAGTGCCGTCGCGGCTTGTCTCGATAACGCAGGTCTCTTCCTTAATGCTTACTACCTTACCGATGATACCGCCAATGGTAGTGATCTCGTCACCAACGCTGAGGTTGTTTCTCATATTGGCGATCTCCTGATCCTGCTTTTTCTGCTTACGGGAGCTGATGACCATAAAAATGATCATAACACCGATAATAAGGAGCATAGGGAGAAGGGAGAGAAGGTCTGCGCCGGGATTTGCTGTAAGAATCATTGCAACATTGTTCATTTTAATTAGCCCTTTCTTTGGAAAAAGTTAAATTATCCTATACATTGTACTTGTAATTGACCGAAAATTCAATTAATTATTTGTAAACTTTTTGTTTTGATGCTATTTTTCCCCAATAAACATCTGATAAATACTAAAATTTTAAAAAATTCGGCTAATCTGTTGCAATTTCAAAAGCGGTGTGATATAATTACTCTGTATAATAATGTAAAGTAAGGATTAAACAGTAAAGAGAGCAGATATGGAAAAGAAACAGTACCTTGAATGTGCACAGATAATAAATACACACGGCGTGCGCGGAGACGTCAAGCTTGAGTCGCTCTGCGATAGCCCGAGAGTGCTTGCAGACCTCAAAAGAGTTTTTCTGAAGGAAGCGGGCGCGTATAAGGAGATAAAAGTACTCCACACGTCAATATTCAAAAGCTTCGTTCTTGCAACGCTCGAGGGAGTTGACGATATGGATAAGGCGATGGCGCTGAAGGGTAAAACGCTCTATGCGTCAAGAGACGATTTTCATCTTGAGGAGGGCGATTACTTCATCGTAGACCTCATAGGACTCGATGTGATAGATCACGAGAGCGGCAAGGTGTACGGACGTGTTACCGACGTCATAAACAGAGGCGCATCGGATATATACGTCGTAAAGACCGAGAATGGCGAGAGAATGATGCCCGCGGTCGAGGAATTCGTTAAAGCCGTCGATCTTGACAAGGGAATATTCGTAAAGACTATCCCGGGACTTTTGTCGGACGACTGAAGTATAAGAGGGGAAAATGAGATTTGATATAATGACGCTTTTTCCGGATATGGTCAATAACATTCTCGGAGAGAGCATAATCGGCAGAGCGCAGAAGAGCGGAGCTGTTGAGATAAACCTATACAATATAAGGGATTATTCTGAGGATAAGCACCGCAGGGTCGACGACACACCGTACGGCGGCGGAAAGGGAATGCTTATGATGGCTCCCCCGATCTACAATTGCTATTCAGCCATCCTTGAGGATCAGAAAAGCGCAGGCTTTGAGCCCGAGATGCGCCGCGTGATATACATGTCACCGGCAGGAAAGGTCCTCAATCAAAAGAAGGCGGAGGAGCTTTCAAAATATGATAATATCATCATCCTCTGCGGACACTATGAGGGAGTGGACAGACGCATAATCGATGAAATAGTGGACGAGGAGGTCTCTATCGGAGATTTCGTGCTTACGGGCGGAGAGGTGCCCGCCGCAATTCTCGTCGATTGTGTGTCAAGGCTTTTGCCGGGAGTCCTGTCCGACCCCGAGTGCTACGAAAAGGAGAGCATATCCTCGGGTATGCTCGAATATCCGCAGTATACAAGGCCTTATGAATTTCACGGCGTGAAGGTACCCGACGTTCTTATCTCGGGACACCACGCAAACATTGATAAATGGAGAGAGGAAAGCGCGCGAGAGCTAACTGAGCGCAATCGCCCCGATCTTCTTGAAAAATGATTTCTGTGACACGGTCACGGAAAGGAGGAAGCATGGCAAATAAAAAGATAAAGCGTAAACGTCGCCCCTCTCTTTTGTGGAGCGCGGTTGACAGGTTTACCGCTATGATTTATTCGTTTTTTGTTGGTGGTAGAGTAGGAGATATGCTTTCCTCCAATGATACACTTTGTAAGAGAAGCTTCCTTGCCAATGTTCTAAAGCAAAAGAAAGCTACGGCAGGAAAAACTTTACTTAAATATCCTGAAACTCTTATGGAAAAGAGTGCAATGTCAAGAGCGATTGTGTTTGTGAGAGTTTTTTTCTCATCACTCAAGCTGAACGTATACGGAGTGTTTCTTGCATTTTTCGGGATGACTTCAGCAATTGTCAGCCTTATTCCCGCGATGACGGGAGGAATGAGTGCTATAAGTGAGAGAGCATTGATAACGTCCGCAATCATTACGGTTTGTTCAATACCGTTGCTGTTTTCGTCGCAGTCCGGCGCAGAGGCAATATATAAGAGCAAAATTATGGGCAAAATTGCGATAGACGTTCTTTGTATTCCTGAGGAAAAATTCAAGATCAAGAAGCAGTACGGAGGGACGGCATACGCTTTTACCTCATCAATCGCTGCTATGATACTTGGTTGTCTCTCATACTTCTCGGATCCCTTGTATGTCCCAATTGCAATGATTTGTGTTTTTGCCCTGTTTCTCGTGTTCTCAAGTCCCGAATCAGGTGTAATAATTACGCTGGCACTCACACCGTTCTTGCAGTATTTCGAGAATTCAAGGTCTCTGCTTCTTGTGATGATTGTCGTTACATCGATATCGTATTTTTGTAAGGTCTTCCAAAGAAGAAGGGGACTGTCCCTCTCTCCTGAGATCAGCATGGTGATCTTGTTTTGCGGATTTATTGTAACAGGAGTTCTGTTTTCACATTGTTGCGTGGAAATATTGCTCGACTCTTTGTACGTAATAGTAGTCATCCTTGGTGGATTTTTCCTTACTTATAACCTCGTCAACTCAGAAAAGTTGCTTTCCGCAGCCTTCAAAGCATTGACTTATTCGTTTATTGCCTTGTGTATTATGGGAATATGGGAAAGCGTTTATTACGGTCTGTCAAACAGAATTATGGATAGTGTGAATCCGCATATATCTCATTTGGCGGAGGAAAAAATACTTTATCTTGAGGATAACGGAATAATATTCGGTATCTTTGCGGTATTGATGTTCCCGATGTTGTTTGCGTATTTATCAAGGCAGAGGAGTGCAAGAAGAATAGCTTTGATCTTATCATGTTGCGTGCTTGCAATTATCACCGCCTGGATGCGAAGTCATTATGAAATAATGATTGCTTTGCTTATCGAATGTCTTGTTTATTGGCTTATATACAGCCATAAAACGTTGACAGCAGCGGTTTTCGCCGCTATCCCGATAAGTATTGCCGCAATTTTGTATCCGTACGCTATCACTTATCTGAACTGGCCGGATGTATTTGAGATTATTTTTGAATATATGCCTGCGAGAATTGTGGATTCGGATATGCACCCAAGTGTAATTAGTGACGTTTTGGCAATGATAGGTGATGGAAATCATAGTGGTATCGGTGCAGGAGAGCATGCGTTTTTGTCTGTATTTCCACATTACGCAAGCGCAAGCTCAGTAGGAGCTAAAAATCCGATGTCACTCTGGCTTGAGATACTTTGTTGGTCGGGAATATTTGGCTTGGTATCATTCATAATTTTTGTGGTATTTCTTCTCAAGAGAAGTGCCGGATATCTTATTGATCAAAGGTCAAAGGCACTTCGTGCACGCGCACTTTCGTTGTTCAGCGGGCTGGTAGCAGCAATGCTGTTAGGATGTGTTTACAGTATATGGATGGACGAGAGAGTGCTTTATCTGTTCTGGGCTTTCACTGGATTACTGATGGGATACATCAGACTGGGTCAAGAAAGAGATGAACTCAGAAGAACAGAATTTGAAAATGTTGAAAACGAAAAGGACGTTGAGCTCGTCTTTTACGAATAAAAGATAATAATCATAACCTTCTGTGTGAAAGGAAAGGAATATGTCAGAAATAAAAAAATACGGTCCGGATAAAAGGGATTCCAATCTTAAGCGAGAGGATAAAAAGAAGCTTGAAACAAATACCGGAGTAGCATCTGCCCATAATAGTGATCTGTTCGGTGGCAAAAAACTCACGGATAAAGCTATGGGTCCCGATGTGAAGGTGAAAAGGAAACTTCCGCTGATAATTGACATTATTGCAGGAATACTAATACTCGCTATCGTGTGTGGTGTTGTCGTGGGGTCATATATGCTTTTCAGACACTATGCTAACGATTACGACAGCAAGAATATTGTCTATACGATCACGTTCAGAGTTGATAAGGACATTAATAAATATGCATCGATCAAAGGAACAGAGGTGTATTTGGATAGTGACGGTAGCACCGAGTATTTCGGCAAGATAAACGAGAGCAGACTTGAAAAGGATAGTGACGTATCGGGTAATGTTATAGTAACTATTGAGGTAAGCGCAAGATACAGAGTCAGAGAGGGATATTCTATAGGTGAAACACGGATTGCCGTTGGAAGTGTTCACAATCTTCGTTGCGGGGATAAAGAAATGAGCGAGGCCACGATAGTTGAGATCACTGAATCGGGAGGAAAATGATATGAGCAACGTGACAAAAAAAACAAAAGTAAGAATTAATGTCATAGACGTTATCATAATTCTGCTGGTGCTTGCCTTGATCGCCACTGCAGTATATAAGATCTATTCCGAAGTGAGCAACAGTTCATCAAACAAACATAGTAAGTACATAGTGTCCTTCAGATGCGACTCTGAGTACGAGAGCCTTTTGAAATATTTAAAGGATGGGGATGCAGTTTATTGTGTAGACAATGATATTCTCCTCGGATATCTTTACGATGTTCCCGACGATGGTAAAAATACCGTATATAAGTATGTAGCGGATGGCGGAGAAGCGGAAACGGGAAAGACTATGAGCAGTTCGTATCTTACCGCTTCTTTTAAGGGAACCCTTAGGCTTGCGTCAAATGCGGTAAAGGCAAAGAACGGAAATTATTATTCTGTCGAGGATATGAATATTTCGGTTGGAAGCACCATAGAAGTTTATACGGAAAAAACAGTCTTCACTTTAACCGTCGAAGAAATAATGTTCGAACTACAGTAAGAGATAGTATGATTATTTCATAAAAGAGTAGTTTGTTGTGCAAATTGCAACAAAATCGCGTGTAAATGTAGTGAAAAATGTATAATTATTGCCCCTTGATTTTACATTGATTTTCTGCTATACTTAATTATAACCGAAAATGCGCTATAAAGAAACAAAGATATAAATTGAGGTAATTATATGAAAACATGCGAGATTATGATCACAAATTCAAGCGGACTTCACGCACGTCCCGCTACCTTCTTCATTCAGAAGGCAAATTTCTATAAAAGCACGATCCTTATTGAAAAGGATGACCGCAAGGTAAACGCAAAGAGCCTTCTCGGAGTGCTTTCACTTGGAATAGCAAAGGGAATGACCGTAAAGCTTTCGGCAGAGGGTCAGGATGAAGACGCGGCAATAGACGGTCTCGTTTCACTCATCAATTCGGGATTTAATGAATAATAAAAATCGGGGCAGATCATTAAAGCATCAGCCCCGTTTTTTTATGAAAAAATAAACGTACAGGAGGTAGAAATGGATATCAAAGCATTACTTGAAAAAGCCAATACTCTGCCTCTGCGCCCCGGTGTCTATATAATGAAGAACGCGGCGGGAAGCGTTATTTACGTAGGAAAATCAAGAAAGCTAAAGAGCCGTGTTTCGCAGTATTTCCAGAATAGCGAGAAAAATGTGAAAACGGCGAATATGGTGCGTCAGGTAAGGGATTTCGACTATTATGTCTGCGATACAGAGATTGAGGCGCTCTCGCTTGAGAATACCCTGATAAAGCAGTATTCTCCCAAATACAATATCCGCTTAAAGGATGCAAAATCATATCCTTATATAAAGATAACCGACGAGGAATACCCCCGTCTCGTTATGACGAGAAAAAGGCAGAACGACGGAGGAAAGTATTTTGGACCTTATTCGGGAACCTCAACCGTTTTTTCTGTCATAAATACACTCTCCGCAGTCCTCGGTCTGCCGACTTGCACAAGAAAATTTCCAAAGGATATCGGCAAGGAACGCCCATGCCTTTACTATCAGCTTAAAAAGTGCTGCGGCGTGTGTACGGGCAACGTCACCGGAGAGGAGTATGCGGAAAAGATAAAGTTCGCATCCGATGTCCTACGCGGAAATACCGCAACGGTAAAGAATGAATTAACTGAAAAAATGTATGACGCGGCAGAGAATGAAAGATTTGAAGCCGCAGCAAAATACAGAGACACTTTAGCCGCGCTCGACCGTCTCGGACAGAAGCAGAAGGTCGTAGCCGCCCCGGGAACAGAACATGACATAATTGCACTATATAACGACGATGTCTGCTCCTGCATATCCGTATTCTATATCCGCGACGGAGCGGTGAGTGACAAGAGCGAGTACGTTTTCGGTGCAGACCGAATAGTCGACGAAAAGAATATCACCGCGTTTATCTGTGAGCTTTACAGAGTACGTGAATATATTCCTAAAAGCATACTTTTGTCCTTCGACCTTGAGGACGAGGACAGGGAGCTTGTCAGCGAATATCTTTCGGGACTTGCTGAGAGAAAGATCAATATCCGCACCCCCGAGCGCGGAGAGATGAAAACACTCTGCGATATGGTACGCGACAACGCGTCCGAAAGGGCGAAAAATTACAGAAACGAAGCCGAGAAGGACGAAAAGATACTCCTTCGCTTAGCAGAGCTTTTAAAACTCGAGACCTATCCCGAAAGGATAGAGGCGTACGACATCTCAAACCTCGGACACGAGCATATTACCGCGGGAATGATAGTGACCGACGGAACGAAATTCAAGCGCTCCGACTATCGAAGCTTCAAAATAAAGACGGTTACCGACGGCACAGACGACTACCAAAGCATGCGCGAGACTCTCGCAAGACGCTTCTCTCACCTTGAGGACCCAGAAGGATCATTTTCCGAGATCCCCGACCTCATCCTCCTCGATGGCGGTCGCGGACACGTCTCTGTCGTCCGTGGGCTTATGGATGAGCTTAGCATAGACGTGCCGGTATTCGGAATGGTAAAGGACGATTTTCATAAGACCCGCGCACTCTGTACCGACACCGAGGAGATAAGCATAGCAAAGGAAAACGCACTCTTCGTCTTCATCTATAAGATACAGGAAGAGGTGCATAGATTCACGGTATCCAAAATGAGCAGCGCAAAGAGCAAAACGCTCACCAAGTCCTCACTTACCAAGATCAGCGGAATTGGAGATGCGAAGGCAAAGATCCTGCTCAAAGCCTTTGGTGGCTACACGGGAGTCAAAAACGCAACCTTTGATCAGCTGAAATCGACAAAGGGAATAAGCGAAAGGGACGCCCGTGCCGTAGCTGATTATTTCAACAAAGAAAAATAAAAGGAAAAACGCAAAATGATGCGAATAATTACAGGAAAAGCAAAGGGAATAAAGCTCGAAACTCTCAAGGGCGATAATACCCGTCCAACGAGCGAGAGAGCAAAGGAAGCTGTGTTCTCGATGCTTCAATTTGACATTGAGGGCAGAGAGGTGCTGGATCTCTTTGCGGGCTCCGGACAGATGGGACTCGAAGCGGTCTCGCGCGGTGCGAAGAGTGCCACCTTTGTAGATAAGGCAAAGGATGCCGTCGCGGTAATAAATAAAAACATTGAAAAAACAAGGCTTGGTGACTTTTGCAGAGCCTTCTGCTCGGACGTTTCGGACTATATAAGAACTGTCAAGGGAAGACGAAAATTCGATATCGTGTTCATCGACCCACCATACGCGCTCCGCGCCGTACCTGCAACACTTTCCGCGCTTCTCGGTGCAGATTTGCTGAAGGATACCTCAATCATCGTCTGTGAGAGTGAGGAGGCTGATATCTTTGAAAGCTCTCCCGAGCTTGCAAAGAACTTCGAGGTAATCAAAGCCTCAAAATACGGTGTCGCACACCTGACCGTACTGACAGTAAAAAAGGAGGCAGAGCTATGATAGCATTGATACCGGGAAGCTTCGATCCGATAACGCTCGGACATGTCGATATCATAGAGCGCACCGCGAAAAAGTTCGATAAGGTCATTGTCGCTGTAATGAATAACGACTCGGCAAAGCACGATAAAACGCTCTCCTCAAAAACATATATGTTCGATATGGAAACACGCCTCGCGCTCGTAAAGCTCTCGACCGAGCACTTCAAAAATGTTGAGGTGATATCCTCGTCGGGAATGCTCATCGACCTCTTCGATGATATACGCGCCGATGTGATAGTAAAGGGGATCCGTAACGAAGCAGACCTTACCTACGAGCTTATCCACGCAAAATGGAATAAAGAGCATAATCCTCGCGTTGAAACTCTATTTCTCCCCGCATCCGAGAGCTTTGGAGCGGTAAGCTCAACGCTTGTCAGGGAGATGATAAACGGCAAAAACTACGACGGACTTTCTTCAGTCTTGTCGCAGAAAGCAATAGAATACCTCAAAAACAAATAAGAAAGGAAAAAACTATGTCACTCAAAAAACAAACACTCGCAAGCATGATCATTTCATTGATCATTGGAGTAATCCTCGGCACACTCATTCTCCTGCTCGCAGGAATCGTCGATGCCTCGTTCATCATCAAATGGACACTTATCATCATGGGTATTATCACAATTATTTCGAATATCCCATCACTTGTAACCGGAATAATGAACATCAAGGCAGTGAGCGGAATCGTAAACCTCGTAATGTCGATCCTCGGAATCGTGCTTGGCGCAATGATGATCTTTATGCAGAATGAGATCATCACAACAATCCTTGCCGTTTACCTCATCGCATTCCCGATCGTTTCCATCATCCTTTCAAAGGATTGGAGGAACGCTATTAAAAGCGAATGGCTCAAAATACTTATCGGCGTACTTCTTATCGTATTCCTTCCCGCAATAATCGGCGCAGCAGATACGATCTTCAACATCCTCCTTACAGTTGCAGGTTGGGTAACGATAGGCATATCCGTCCTTTTGTTCGTACTCTCTCTCGTAGCCTTCCTCAAGGCAACTAAGAAAGCACAGAATACCGCCCCCGACGTAACCGAAACAACTGCAGAAGAAACGGAAGAGAACTAATACATCGATCCCCCACCATCCAGGGTGGGGGATCATTTGTTTGTTAATGCCAAATACTGAAAAAACAGCTCGTAATTTACATAAAAAAATCTAAAAAACATCTTTACATTTAAAAATGTTTATGATATAATAATATAGCAAAAAATCGAACAGAAGTTTTATTTTTACCAAAAGGAGGTCGCTATGGACAAATTCAAGCTAAAAAGCGAATATAAGCCCACGGGCGACCAGCCCGAGGCGATAGCAAAGATCGTGCAGGGCATACGCGAGGGACAAAGAATGCAAACGCTTCTCGGAGTCACAGGCTCGGGAAAGACCTTCACTATGGCAAACGTTATAGCTGAAATAAACCGCCCGACGCTCGTCCTCGCACACAACAAAACGCTTGCGGGACAACTCTGTACCGAGTTTCGCGAGTTTTTCCCCGAAAATGCTGTCGAGTATTTCGTGTCGTACTACGATTACTACCAGCCCGAGGCGTATATACCGGGAAAAGATATGTATATAGAGAAGGACGCGCTCGTCAACGACGAGATCGACCGATTGCGCCATAGTGCGACAAGCTCGCTCTTTGAACGTCGCGACGTTATAATCGTCGCATCGGTCTCCTGCATTTATTCGCTCGGTGAGCCCGACGACTATAAGGACCTCGTCATATCGCTCCGCCCGGGAATGACGATGGAAAGAGAGGAGCTTATCCGCCGCCTCATATCCATCAGCTACACGAGAAACGACCTGAATCTCGTCCGTGACTCCTTCAGAGTGCGCGGTGACGTGGTCGAGATAATTCCAGCGAGCATGGACTCAAAGGCGATAAGAGTCGAATTCTTCGATGACGAGATAGACAGAGTAAGCGAGATAAATATCGTGACGGGTGAGCTTATCCGTCAGCTTTCCTACGCGCCGATATACCCCGCGACACACTACGCGGTCTCTGATGAAAAAAGAGAAGCCGCAGTCAGGGAGATATTGCAGGAGATGCGCGAAAGAGCGGCGTATTTCGAGTCCGAGGGCAAGCTTATCGAGGCGCAGAGAATAACCGAGCGCGTGAAATACGATATGGAAATGCTCTCTGAGATAGGATTTTGCTCGGGAGTAGAGAACTACTCAAGAATTCTGTCGGGCAGACCCGCAGGCTCAACGCCGTATACTCTGCTTGACTATTTTCCGAAGGATTTTCTCCTTTTCGTCGACGAATCGCACGTTACTTTGCCTCAGGTCAGAGGAATGAGCGGAGGAGATACCGCAAGAAAGAAAAACCTTATAGATTATGGCTTCCGCCTGCCGTCCGCGTACGATAACAGACCGCTTTTCTTCAATGAGTTCGA
Source organism: Oscillospiraceae bacterium (assembly GCA_015064685.1). GTDB lineage: Bacteria > Bacillota > Clostridia > Oscillospirales > CAG-272 > SVTX01. The sequence goes on along the minus strand of SVRT01000010.1, from coordinate 72,303 downwards.
GGAGAGGATAAACCAGGCGGTCTTTGTCAGCGCAACGCCCGGAGACTTTGAAAACGAGCATAGCGAGCAGACCGTAGAGCAGATAATAAGACCCACGGGACTTCTCGATCCCGAGGTAGAGATAAGACCTATCGAGGGTCAGGTCGACGACCTTATGGGAGAGATCCGCGTGCGCGCAGAGAAGGGTGAAAAGGTGCTTGTCACAACGCTCACGAAAAAGATGGCAGAGGATCTCACCGATTACCTCTCCGATAACGGCATCAAGGTAAGATATATCCACTTCAATATAGACACTATCGAGCGAATGGAGATAATCCGCGACCTCCGTCTCGGAGTTTTCGACGTGCTTGTCGGAATAAACCTCCTGCGTGAGGGACTTGATATTCCCGAGGTCTCGCTCGTCGCGATACTCGACGCGGACAAGGAGGGATTTTTGCGTGCGGAGCGTTCTCTCATACAGACCATAGGAAGAGCGGCGAGAAACGCGAACGGAAAGGTCATAATGTATGCTGACAATATGACGGGCTCTATGGAGCGAGCAATAAGCGAGACCAACCGCCGACGCAAGATACAGGACGAGTATAATAAGGCACACGGCATAATCCCGAAAACGATAATCAAGGGCGTGCGCGATATCATCGATATGGGTGCGTCGAGCGAGGATAAGGGCAAGAGCCGACTTGAAAAGAAAAAGGCGGCAAAGAAGCTGAATGCGACCGAGCGTGAAAAGCTTATCGAGCAGTATACGCGCGAGATGAAGGAAGCAGCCCGCTCACTCGAATTCGAAAAAGCCGCATACCTCCGCGATGAGATAAAGAAATTAAGAGAAGGCTAAAAACAGAGCTGATATGGAAAAAAACGTAACTATCAAGGGCGCTCGCGTCCACAACCTAAAAAATATAGACGTAACGATACCGAGGGACAAGCTGGTCGTCCTCTCGGGTCTTTCGGGTAGCGGAAAGTCGTCCCTAGCATTCGACACCGTCTACGCCGAGGGACACAGACGTTTCGTAGAGTCGCTGTCAAGCTACGCGAGAATGTTTCTCGGTCAGCTCGATAAGCCCGATGTCGATTCTATCGACGGACTCTCTCCGTCAATATCGATAGACCAGAAAACGACCTCTAAAAACCCGCGTTCGACCGTCGGAACGGTAACCGAGATATACGATTACCTACGTTTGCTATATGCGCGAATAGGTATACCTCATTGTCCCGTATGCGGCAAGGAGATAAGAAGACAGAGCGTCGACACTATAATAGACAGAATAATGAAGATCCCTGAGGGGGAGAGATTTCTTGTCGTAGCTCCCGTGGTCAGAGCGCAGAAGGGAATGCACGAAAAGGTGTTCTCGGATGCGAAAAAGAGCGGATACGTGAGAGTAAGAGTCGACGGAAATCTTTACGATCTCTCCGAGGAGATAAAGCTCGATAAAAACAAAAAGCATTCTATCGAGATAGTCGTAGATCGACTCGTTATGCGTGAGGGAATACGCCCCCGTCTTGCCGATTCGGTCGAGACCGCACTTTCACTTGCGGACGGTCATCTCATCATAGTTCCGGTCGCACGCGGCGAGGAAGAGAACGAGAGTGAAATTCTCACGTTCTCGCAGTCCTACGCCTGTGAGGAGCACGGAATATCTGTCGGCGAATTTGAGCCGAGAATGTTCTCCTTCAATAACCCGCAGGGCGCGTGTCCCCATTGCTCGGGACTCGGTGAGACGAGAAGGATCGCGGTAAACAGAGTAATTCCCGATAAAAAGCTCTCGCTTAGCGAGGGCGCGATCAACGTGAACGGCTTTAAATCACTCGAGGAGGAGAGCTGGAACGGACCTCTTTTCCGCGCGGTCGGAGAGAGATTCGGCTTTACCCTCGATACACCGATAAAGGACTTTTCGGAGGAGGCGTATAACGTCCTTCTTAACGGCTCGGGTAACGAGACCTACGACGTAACAAGATATTTCGGCGGCGAGGCGCATGACAGACGCGCAAAGTTCGACGGTGTTATCAGTATGATGGAGCAAAGGCTCCAATACGGTATGAGTCCCGATTATTACGAGCAGTTTATCGAGGAGACTGACTGTGAGTTCTGCCACGGACAAAGGCTTAATCCTATGTCGCTTGCGGTCACCGTAGGCGATAAGAATATACACGAATTCTGCGCAATGTCGGTTCAGAGCGCGCTTGATTTCGTCAACTCTCTCGAGCTTAACGAAACCGAGACAGCAATTGCGCGTGAGATACTCAAGGAGATCCGCGCACGCCTCGGATTTCTCGTCAGTGTGGGACTCGATTATCTCACACTCTCGAGAAAGGCAGGAACGCTCTCGGGTGGCGAGGCTCAGAGAATCAGGCTTGCAACTCAGATAGGCTCGTCACTTGTCGGAGTGCTGTATATCCTCGATGAGCCGAGCATAGGACTTCATCAAAGGGATAATTCCAAGCTTATAGCGACCCTCAAAAAGCTCCGTGACCTCGGAAATACCGTCATCGTCGTAGAGCACGACGAGGAAACGATGGAGGAGTCCGATTATATAATCGATATAGGTCCCGGTGCGGGAATACACGGTGGCAAGGTCGTTGCCGCGGGAACACCCGAGGAGATAAAGCAGAGCGCGGACTCTATCACGGGCGCGTATCTGTCGGGAAGAAGAAGGATCGCGATCCCCGAAAAGCGCCGCGAGGGAAACGGACATTATATCACCGTTAAGGGTGCGGCAGAGCATAACCTCAAGTCAATAGACGTAAATATTCCGCTTGGAAAATTCGTCTGTGTAACCGGTGTCTCGGGAAGCGGAAAATCCTCGCTTGTAAACGGCATACTGTATCCCAAGCTCGCCCATGATCTCAACCGCGCGATAGCCTTCCCGGGTAAGTGCGACTCTATCGAGGGACTCGATGCGCTTGATAAGGTCATATGCATCGACCAAAGCCCAATAGGACGTACACCTCGCTCGAATCCCGCTACCTACACGGGACTTTTCACCGATATCCGTGACCTTTTCGCGTCAACGAAGGACGCAAAGGCAAGAGGATACAAGGCTGGAAGATTTTCCTTTAATACCAAGGGCGGCCGCTGTGAGGCTTGTGAGGGCGACGGCGTGAAATGTATCGAGATGCACTTTTTACCCGATGTCTACGTCACCTGTGACGTGTGCAAGGGCAAGAGATATAACGCGGACACACTTGAGGTAAAATATAAGGGTAAGAATATATTTGATGTCCTCGATATGACGGTCGAGGAGGGACTCAATTTCTTCGACGGTCTGCCAAAGATCACGCGTAAGCTCAAGACACTCTACGACGTAGGGCTCGGATATATCAAGATAGGTCAGTCCTCAACAACGCTTTCGGGCGGTGAGGCGCAGAGAGTCAAGCTCGCTACCGAGCTTGCAAAGCGCAGTACGGGAAAGACGATCTACATCCTCGACGAGCCTACCACGGGACTCCATACCGCGGACGTAGCAAAGCTACTTGAGGTCTTGCAGATGCTTTGCGACGCAGGTAACACGGTGCTCGTCATCGAGCATAACCTCGACGTGATAAAGTGCGCCGATCACATCATCGACCTCGGTCCCGAGGGAGGCGACGGCGGCGGACGGATCGTCGCAGAGGGAACCCCCGAGGAGGTCTCCAAGATCGACGGCTCTTACACGGGACAGTATCTCAAAAAATGGCTCAATAAATAAGACAGACAAAGCCGATCCGCATGCGGATCGGCTAAAGTCAATAATTCTTCCAAAAAGCAGGAGAATGGAATGAAAATATATACTATAACTCTAAACCCCGCATACGATATCCACGCGAGCGCAAAAACGCTCTCCCTCGGTCACGAAAATCTTGCCGAGGTCAAAAGCCGCGACGCGGGAGGCAAGGGAATAAATATCTCGCGCGCACTTACCTATAACGGAGTCGAAAACACCGCCATAGTCGTGCTCGGAGAGGATAATTGCACCGATTTTGAGAATTCTCTCACCGCAGACAATATCACCTATATAGGCATAAAAAAGCCCGGCAGAATAAGGGAAAATCTCACAGTTCACACTGATGACGGTGAAACGAGAATTAGCTTTATGGGCTTCACCCTCGACAATTCCGTCCTCACGGAAATATCATCTGAAATATACGCGGATAGCGAAACAATAGTAACCTTTACGGGAAGTGTCCCAAAGGGCGTCGATATGACAGAGATAAAGCGCTTTTTGATCTCTCTCAAAGCAAAAGGCGTAAAGATAGTCGTTGACTCTCGTTCCTTCACACTCTCCGATTTGACCTTTGTCAAGCCCTGGCTCATAAAGCCCAATTCCGAGGAGATAGCAGAGTATTCGGGCAAGACGGTCAACGACTTTTCGGATTGCCTGGAGTTCGCGAAAAAAATGAACCGAGAGGGCATTGAAAACGTAATGATCTCGCTGGGTGACAAGGGTGCTTTGCTCGTCACGAATGAGACCGTAGCAACAGCGACACCGCCACACGTCAGCGTCCTTTCCTCCATCGGTGCAGGTGATAGCACCATCGCAGGTTTTATCGCGTCATACGCGCAGGGAAACTCGCCCGAGGAGTGCCTCCGCACAGGTGTTTCCTACGGCACTTCCGCGTGCTTGCTCGAGGGAACAACACCCCCAACGCGCGAAAACGTTGCGCAAATATACCAAAATACACGCGTAAAAAATCTCTGATTTCTTCAATAGAAGCATAGACAAAAGGCGAAAAAAGTAGTATAATCAAGTGTAGATACATACTATCGAGAGAAAGGCAAGCTGTAAAGGCGAAAAAATGATAGCAAATTACCACACCCATACCATACGTTGCGGACACGCCTCAATGGAGGACGAAAGAGAATATATAGAGGCGGCGATAAAGGCGAGCTATTGTGAGCTCGGCTTTGCGGATCATACCCCGATGCCACTGCCCATCGACGTAGATCCCGCCGATTGTTCAAGGTTTATGGGCATCAGAATGATGATGAGTCAGACCGAGGACTACGTAAATAAGCTTCTCAGCCTTCGCGAGGAATACAAAAACGAAATAAAACTCCATATAGGCTTCGAGGTCGAGTATATCCCCGAGACATTCAATACACTCATGGGTTTTCTCAATACATTCCCGACCGACTATATTATAATGGGTCAGCATTTCAACACGGTAATAACCGAACAGATAACCTATTTCGGCGCCGAAACGCGCTCAAAGAGAGTACTGAAAAATTACGTTGACCTTGTGATCGAAGGTATAAGCACGGAAAAGTTCACCTACGTCGCACACCCCGACCTCTGCAATTTCCGTGGATCTCTCGAGACCTACGAGAGCGAAATGTCAAGACTTATTGAAGCGGCAAACAAATATAAGACTCCTCTTGAAATAAATCTCCTCGGACTCAATACGATGCGCCATTATCCAAATCCTGTATTCTGGTCGCTCGCAAGCGATATTGGATGTGACGTAGTGATCGGAAGCGACGCGCACGAAACGGTTGGAATGAAGCCCGAGCGCGCCATCTATTATGCGGAAAAGCTTATCAAAAGCAATAAAGGACTCAACCTTCTCGACAAGGTAAAGCTCAAGCCCATAAAGTAATTACCGAAAGGATAATCTCAATATGGCTCACCCCATAAAACACTTTAAAACGATAACGAAGCACCGCCACAAGGTCATCGTCCATTGCTTCAAGGCAGGCATTGGCTGGCAGGGCCTTTTTCACGATCTGTCCAAATACAGCCCGACCGAATTTATCCCGGGAGCAAAGTACTACCAAGGTACAAGAAGCCCCAACGAGAAGGAAAGAGACCTGTTTGGCTATTCGCTCGCCTGGATGCACCATAAGGGCAGAAACCGTCATCATTTTGAGTATTGGAACGACCTGAATATGCAATCTCACCGATACGAGCCGGTACCGATGCCGCTTCGCTTTATAACCGAGATGTTCTGCGACAGAGTCGCGGCAAGCAAGATATATAAGGGCAAGGACTATACCGATTCCTCAGCTCTTGAGTATTACACGCGAGGCAACGCCCGCGCGAAAATGCACCCTTCGACCGCCGACATCCTCGAGGAGTGGCTCAATATGCTCGCAGAAAAAGGCGAAAAGGAGACCTTCGCACACATCAAAGAAGTCAACCGCGCCGCAAGAAAAAAGAAAAAATAGGACAAGTTAATAATACATAACGACACCTCTTACCGAAATATAATCGAGTAAGAGGTGATGTTTTATGTTTTTCAGAAAAAAATTACTTAAAGCGACAGCAATATTTCTCCTGCCGCTCCTGATCCTGTCCGCGCTTTCGTTTTCAGCGTTAGCCGATGACACTGTTCCTATATCCGAAGCCGATACTACCGCTGTGACCGACCTCGCACTTGAATGTAAGAGCGCAGTTTTAATGGAGGCAAGCACGGGAAAGATATTATACGAGCAAAATGCCGATGAAGCTCTTCCACCCGCGTCGGTCACAAAGGTAATGACGCTCCTTCTTGTTATGGAGGCTATAGAGCAGGGCAAAATAAAATTCGACGATATAGTTACGACGAGCGAAAGAGCGGCAAGCATGGGAGGCTCACAGATATTTTTGGAAGTGGGGGAACAGATGTGTGTTGAAGATATGGTCAAGAGCGTTGTTATCGCATCTGCTAACGACGCGGCGTGCGCGCTTGCGGAGCATATTGCCGGGAGCGAGACGGCGTTCGTCAAGGCGATGAATGAGCGCGCGCAGGAACTCGGAATGAAGAATACTAGCTTTGAGAATACTAACGGACTTGATGACACCGCATCCAACCACCTAACTAGCGCAAGGGATATCGCGATAATGTCGCGCGAGCTGATAAAACACGAAAAGATATTGCAATACAGCTCGATATGGATGGATACCGTCCGTAACGGTCTTTTCGGGCTGACGAATACGAACCGCCTCGTCCGTTTTTATCGCGGTTGCACGGGGCTTAAAACCGGCTCGACGAGTAAGGCGGGCTTTTGCGTAAGCGCGACCGCCGAGCGTGACGGAGTCTCACTTATATGTGTAATCATGGGTGCGGAAACGGGAGATAAGCGCAACGCCATCGCCGCAAGCCTGCTCGATTGGGGATTTGCGAATTACGGAGTATACACCTATACCCCCGAGGAGTTGAATCCGCTCAGACTCAAGGGCGGAACGGCCGACAGAATAGGCATCGAGGCAGAGAGCTTCTCCTGCGTGACCGAAAAGGGAAAGGCATCAAATATCGAGCACAGGGTCGAGCTTCCCGAATTTGTATCGGCACCGATAAAAAAAGGAGATAAGGTTGGAGAGATCGTCTTTTCGTGCAACGGACAGGAAATAGGCAGAGCGAGCATCAAGGCAGTCTCGGACGCGAATAAGATCGGCTATTTCGAGCTGTGGTGCAGAATGCTTTCGAAATTTCTCCTGAAATGATGATAAAAGCGCAAAAAAGTTTGACAAAAACATAAAAAAACACTTGAAAAGCAAAGATAAATGTGATATAATATCTGCATTATTAAGTAAGGTGATAACGGGCGTAATGCCCATAAAACAGGAGGACACAAAATGGCAATCAAGCTCAGTGACAAATATCTTGCGGGTTTTATCGCAGAACATGAATATGAAAACATACAGAGCGCTGTAAGCGCGGCACACCGTCAGATCGTTGAGAGAAACGGCGCAGGCAAGGATTTCCTCGGTTGGATCGATCTTCCCGAGAACTACGATAAGGAGGAGTTTGCGAGAATCAAGGTCGCCGCAAAGAAAATTCAAAAGAGCTGCGACGTCCTTGTCGTTATCGGCATTGGAGGCTCTTACCTTGGCGCACGCGCGGCAATCGAGTTCCTCAAATCCTCGAATTATAACTGCCTTAAGAAGGATACACCCGATGTGTACTTCGCAGGCTGTGATATAAGTGCGGTTTCTATGGCTGAGATCCTCGAGATATGCGACGGACGTGACGTCTGCATCAACGTTATCTCGAAGTCCGGAACAACGACAGAGCCCGCTGTTTCCTTCAGAGTATTCCGTGAGCTTCTTGAGAAGAAGTACGGCAAGGATGGTGCAAAGGAGAGAATCTTCGTAACAACCGATAAGGCAAGAGGAACTCTCAAGAGCTTCTCGGACGAGGCCGGCTACGAGACCTTCGTGGTACCGGACGACGTAGGCGGACGCTTCTCGGTCCTCACTGCAGTAGGACTTCTTCCCATCGCGGTAGCGGGAATCGATATCGATGCTCTTATGAAGGGTGCGGCTGACGCTCGCCTTGCATATCAGGACGAGGACATCAACAAGAACGATGCGTATAAATATGCAGCAATCAGAAACATCCTTTACAGAAAGGGAATGACCACAGAGATCCTTGTAGGCTACGAGTCATACGCAAAGATGCTCAACGAGTGGTGGAAGCAGCTCTACGGCGAGAGCGAGGGTAAAGACAAGAGAGGAATTTTCCCCGCATCGGTTATCTTCTCGACAGACCTCCACTCTCTCGGTCAGTATATCCAGGACGGCGTAAGAAACCTTTTTGAGACGGTCATCGCAGTCGAGGATAACGGAATAGAGTTCAAGATCCCCCACGACCCCAACAATATCGACGGACTCAACTTCCTCTCGGGCGTTGATCTCAATGTTGTAAAGAAGACCGCAATGCAGGGAACTTTGCTCGCTCACGTAGACGGCGGAGTACCGAATATCCTTATCGAAATGAAGGACAGAAGCGCGTACTCGCTCGGATACATCTTCTATTTCTTCGAGCTCGCGTGCGCACTTTCCGGCTATATGCTCGGAGTCAACCCCTTCAATCAGCCCGGAGTTGAAGCGTATAAGAAAAATATGTTCGCGCTCCTTGGAAAGCCCGGTTACGAGGAAATGAGAGCAGAACTCGAGGAAAAATTGAAATAAATTTGCAAAAAAATTCAATATCCCACTTGCAAATGGCATAAAACTATGCTATAATGGATTAACGGAAGAAAAATTTCGTAGGAAATATAAAAATATACAAAGCCGCAAACCGGCGGCAGAGGAGGACATTTATGCTCAAATTGATTATCGGCGTTAAGGGAACAGGTAAGACCAAGACACTCATCTCCATGGTAAACGAGGCAGTTGAGAAGAGCGAGGGAACCGTTGTTTGTATCGAAAAGGGAGTAGGACTTCGTTTTGACGTTAAGTACACCGCTCGCCTTATCAACACTAATGACTACCTCATTTTCGACGCAGAGGCTCTTTACGGATTTGTAGCAGGTATTCTTGCCAGCAACCACGACGTGACCGATCTCTTCATAGATTCTGCGCTTAAGATCGCTGGCAATGATATCGCAGGCTTCGAGGCATTCATTAAGGAAGTTGACGAGCTTGCAAACAAGCTCGAGGTTAACGTAGTAATCACCTCGTCCATTCCCGCAGAGGAAGCAAGCGATCTCGTAAAGAAGTACATCTGAAACTGAAGACTTGCTCGGGCTGAATGCCGAGCTTTTGGGGTGCGAGCAGATTATGGTCGCACCCCTAAATTTATTTATTTAGAGGGAAACATAATGAACACCAAAATACTTAAGATACTTGCAAAAAACGCACGTTGTCCGATCGATGATATCGCGCTTATGACCGGACTTACAAACGAAGAGGTCGAAAAAGACATCAAGGAGCTTGAGGGTGCAGGCCTTATCAGAGGATATAAAACGGTTATCGACTGGGAAAGCCTTGATAACGCATACGTTTCCGCACTTATAGAGCTTAAAGTCATACCTCAGGATAAGTATGGGTTTGAGAAGATCGCCGAAACTGTAATGAAATATCCGGAGGTGGAGACCGTATATCTTATGTCAGGCTCATATGACCTTTGCGTTATAGTAAAGGGCAAAACGTTCCAGGAGGTCGCAATGTTCGTTTCAAAGGAGCTTGCAACTATGGATTGCGTAACGTCAACCGCCACTCATTTTGTCCTCCGCCGATATAAGGAGCTTGACGTAGAGCTTGTAGGAAATGAAAAGGATGACAGAGGCGCATACCTGCTATGATGGATTATTCTAAGATACTCAACCCAACGGTACTCAATGATATCAAGCCGTCGGGAATAAGAAAGTTTTTTGATATTGCCGCAAGCATGGAGGGTGTCATATCCCTCGGTGTAGGCGAGCCGGATTTTCCGACTCCGTGGCATATAAGACGCGCGGGAATCAAATCGCTTGAGGAGAGCAGAACGAGATATACCTCAAATTCCGGACTTGTCGAGCTTAGAGAAGAAATATCGTCGTTTATGAAACGAAAGTATTCTCTTGAGTATTCCTCAAAGAACGAAATATTGATAACGGTTGGCGGAAGCGAGGGAATAGACGCGGCAATAAGAGCTCTTGTGGGATACGGTGACGAGGTCATCATTCCTCAGCCGAGCTTCGTCTGCTATGAGCCAATCGTAAGACTTGCGGGAGGTGTTCCCGTAACGGTTCAGCTCAAGGCAGAGAACGAGTTCAGACTCACCGCAAAGGAGCTGGAGGCAGCAATAACTGATAAGACAAAGCTGCTCGTTTTTCCGTTCCCGTGTAATCCTACGGGAGCTATTATGGAGGAGAGCGATCTTGAGAGCATCGCAAGCGTTCTGCGTGGAACCGATATATGCGTTCTCTCGGACGAGATCTATTCCGAGCTGACGTACGGCGGCAAAAGACACGTTTCGATCGCGTCTGTCGACGGTATGAAGGAGAGAACCGTGGTTATCAACGGCTTCTCAAAAACCTATTCAATGACGGGCTGGAGAATGGGATATGCCTGCGGTCCAGCGCCGATAATCGAACAGATGACAAAGATCCATCAGTTTGCGATAATGAGCGCACCTACCACCTCGCAGTACGCATCCATAGAGGCAATAAGGAACGGAGACGCAGACATAGAGAATATGCTCGGTGAGTACGATATGCGCCGCAGACTTATGGTCGGAGGATTCAATAGGATCGGAATGACCTGCTTTGAGCCAAAGGGAGCATTCTATGCCTTTCCGTCGATCAAGGTGTCCGGTATGGATAGCGAGACCTTCTGTGAAACGCTTTTGAGAGAAAAGAAGGTTGCACTCGTTCCGGGCAATGCATTCGGAGCGAGTGGAGAGGGCTTTGTCAGAGCGTCGTATTGCTATTCAACGGCTCATATAAGAGAAGCTTTGTCAAGAATCGAAGAATTCTTGAAGGAAATAAAGTAAGAATAAAGCCTGAAGAGGCGAAGAGGAAATAAAAATGGAAAAAGCGGATAGAGCCGTTTTGAAAAAATGGATATCATTGAGCGGTGCTGTGCTTGCCGTTGTGTATTCGGTAAATTGCTTTTTACTGTATCCACTGACGGCATCGGTAACCAATAACGTTGTATATGCGGAAACAGCCATACCGATGCTTCTCGAGTATATAGCAGAGCTTTTGGAGCTTGGGGGAATTTCGATGTGCTATGCTGTGATGTTGCTGGCAGTCTATACCTGGGGGACCAAGAGCGTCAAAGGTGTATTCGGAACGTTTTGCTTGGTTACTTTCTATAAGTATATGGCAAATACCGTGTCGAGCTGGGTGAATGGAGGAAGTATTCCGCTTTCCTGGGCGTGGGATCTGACAGATGTCTTGTTCTGGACGCTGCTTGAGTTTTTGCAGATGTTTATCATATTTTCGCTATCGAAGGGAATAATTACAAAATATACCGATAAGCGCCTCGTGATGCTTCGCGCATCCAAAAAGACGGATGAGCATATAGAGGGAATACCTCCGCATGCGTATCCGTTCCAGAGCATAATCGATAACGGGAATTGCCTTTTGAGATCAGCGTTCATCTGCGCCACCGTAACGCTTATTGCCAAGCTTGGAGGCGCCGTGATCAGTGACGTCTGGCTGATAATAGCGTACGGAATACCTACGGAGGGAATAACCTGGCTGTATATGGCGGTCAACTATCTGATAAAAGCGATTATGGGATGTATATCCTACTTGTTCGTATACGCGGCAATGTCATCATTGACAAAGGACCTTGAAGCGTAAAAAAAGCCTCTTGCATAACGCAAGAGGCTTTTTTATGCCCGAAAGATGTAAATTTTAAATGAATTTTTATCCGAGTATTCTCCGGTGTAGCGTAAAATGAAAAATATTCTGAATAATTGCTGAAAAACTATTGACTTGAGGGGGGAAAGTCTGTTATAATAGAATGAATATTTATTATTATATTATAATCGCGTAATGCGCGCACGCGCGACAAAATAAAAGACAAAATCAGTAAGACATTGACCGGAAGCAAAGGAGAAAAAGATGTTAGAACGCTTAAGTGATCTTTGGAGTACAATAACAGAATTTTTTATGGATTATATCGTGTTTCCCCTGGCGAACATAAACGTCATCAGCCTTCTCGATATAATTGTTTTGGCAAGCCTTTTGTATATCGTATACAAATTTATTAGAGATAGGCATGCGTCAAGAATACTTATCGGATTCGTCTCACTTGTCGGTCTCTATATTCTGAGTGACGTGTTAGATATGGTTGCTATCAATACGATCTTGCAGACCTTCTACACCGTTGGAATAATTGCGTTTTGTATCATTTTCCAGCCCGAATTCCGTGAGATGCTTGAGGAGTTCGGAGCGACAACGTCGGTCAATATCAAGAGAATAGCTAACAGACAAACGGTGGGCGAGGATGCGATCCTTCACGCGGTCGAGGAGATCTCAGCGGCAGCGTTCGAGCTTTCGAGTAAGGGCGAGGGTGCGCTTATAGTCATCGAGAGAAGAGGCAGACTACGTAATCAGATGACAGAGGGAACACCCGTCGATGCAATAGTGACGCGCCAGCTTCTGTGTAATATTTTCGTCAATAGGTCTCCTCTTCATGACGGAGCAGTAATAATAAGAGACGCGAGAATAGTTGCCGCATCGTGTAAATCCAAAACGATCTCTGAAAACACCGATATTGCAGAGGGACTCGGAACCCGTCACCGTGCGGCGCTCAGAATAAGTGAGATTAGCGACGCGGTGGTAGTTGTAGTGTCGGAGGAAACGGGAAATATATCAATTGCAAACAATAAGCTGCTTAACCGTGATTATCATGATATAGGCAAGGGCGGAAAGCATAAGTCAAACGACCTCAGAGACGACCTCTATAAGCTTATGACAGGAAAGAACGTCGAATATGAGTCATCCTTAGAGCAAAAGATTACCGAAGTTAAGAAAAAGAATAGCACGAAAGGAGGAGACAGGACAAAATGAAACAGTACGAACTCATAAAGGATACCGATGAAAACGGAAATGAAAACATAAGCGTATCTGACAAACCGAAAAGAAGACTTGACCTTGTGGGAAGACTGGTATGTCTCCTTATTGCGGTAGTTATTTGGCTTTGGACGGTAAACTTCAACGATACCGACGTTACCGAGACGATGGTGCTTAAGATTCAGATAACCGGACTCGATGCCCTTGAGGACAACGGAATGATGATTTACGGTCTTGACAAAAGAGAAATAACCGTAACCGTGAAGGGCTCTAACCGTGACCTGAAGAAATACAAGGAGAGCGAGTATAAGGTAACTGTCGACGTAGGTGCGATAAACGAGGTGGGTCAGTATACATTGCCTCTGTCCGTCACAACACCGACAGGAAGCAGCCTTACAATAGCTGAATCCGAGCCGCTCAATGTCAACTTCAGTACCGACTATATCGCTGAAAAAACGGTTCCATTGGACGTGCAGGTAATAAATTATCCAAGTCTTGGACTTGTCTCCTATACGTACGAGCATCAGTTTGCCGATCCCGACAGCGATAACGTAACAATAAGGGGTCCTAAAACCGTAATAGACCTCATAGAAACGGCAAGATTCAACGTAGACGGTAGCTTTGCTATGAACACAGACTCCAAGACCTTCTCGGGATTTGCTCTTTCATTCCTTGATAAGAACCTTAACCCTGTAAATGTTGACGGCACTGAAATAGACTATTCAACCGAGGAGATCGAGGTCAATGTTGATATTTTCGCTCACAAGCAGGTGCCTGTAAGAGTTGAGATCTTGGACGATAAAAATAAGCTGATCGCAAAACCCTCATCCGATGCAATAGAGGTGTGGGGTGCGCCTTCGGAGATAATGGTGATATCCGAGTACGTGATAACTATCGAGAAGGCAGAGGTTGGTAAGATCACACCTCACGAGGTAAGCAACAAGGATCTTCCCGATGGCGTTAACGTAAAGGAAAATGTAATAATAACCGTAAGCTTTGAGGAGCCCGCGGAGTAATATGAGAAAAATTTACGTCATTGACGGAATAGCGATAACCCCGTTCGAGAGCGAGGAAAAGGTCATTCGTCTTGCAAAAAAGAAGCTGCAAAGCGTAGGAATATCGCAATCGGACTATGAGCTGAATATATATAAAAAGAGCGTTGATGCCAGAAAAAAAGATAACATAAGGCTTGTTTATTCGGTATGCGCGAAAAGAGAGGACAACTCACCGCTTGACGACGGAAGATTTTCGCGACTTGGCGCGCGAGCGGTCGAGGTCGACGACCTCGAGATCAAAAAGGGAAGTGAGAAAATGACCTCCCGTCCGCTCGTCGTAGGAATGGGTCCCGCAGGACTTTTCTGCGCGCTCATTTTGGCTGAGAACGGATACAGACCGATCATAATAGACCGAGGCGACTGTATAAAAGACCGCGTCGGTGCAGTTGAAAGATTCTGCCGTGAAAGAACGCTTGATACCGAGTCGAATATACAGTTTGGCGCGGGCGGTGCGGGAACTTTTTCTGACGGAAAGCTTCTCACCAGAATAAACGACCCCAAATGCTCTTACGTGCTTGAAACGCTCCGCCGCTTCGGAGCATCCGACGAGGTTACGGTTAAGGCAAAGCCACATATCGGTACGGACGTGTTGCGTACGGTGGTAGATAATATGCTCTCGTATATTGAGAAGCTCGGAGGTGACGTCGTTTATCGCTGCAAGCTTATCGATATAGTCGAAAAGAGCGGAATTACGGTCGCAAAGACCACCAAGGGCGATTTTGAGTGTAGCGCACTCGTGCTTGCACTCGGGCATAGCGCACGTGATACCTATAAGATGCTCTTGAATAATAATTTCAGTATGATAGCAAAGCCGATATCTGTAGGTGTGAGGATAGAGCACAGAAGAAGCTTTATCGAAGAAGCACTTTACGGCAAGCTCGCAGGTCATGAGTCTCTCGGTGCCGCAGAGTACGCTCTTTCCGACACCAAGGGCGACAGAGGAGTGTATACCTTCTGTATGTGTCCGGGTGGCGAGGTAGTCGCCGCTGCGAGTGAAGAGGGCGGAGTAGTTGTCAACGGAATGAGCGCATACGCAAGAGATAAGGAAAATTCAAATTCGGCGGTTGCGGTATCAATACAGCCGGACGATTTTGAGTCGGTCGACGGAAGCCTTGTGCTTGGCGCGATCGAGTATCAGCGAAAAATAGAGAGACGCGCATTTGCCGCAGGTGGCGCAGACTACTGCGTACCCGTGCAAACGGTCGGAGATTTTATGACGGGTAAGAGAGGAACCGAGCCCGGCTTGGTCATGCCCTCGTATATGGGAGGAAATAGCTTTAAGATGTCGTCTATGTACGATATTTTCCCGGATTACGTTACCGCCTCGCTCCGATATGCACTTTCTTCCTTTGACAGGAAGATAAACGGTTTTGCGCAAAGTGAAGCATTGCTCTCGGGAGCCGAGACCCGTACGTCATCACCCGTAAGAATTCTCCGTTCTGAGGATATGAGAGCAATAGGCAGAGAGAATATATATCCTTGCGGCGAAGGCGCAGGATATGCAGGAGGAATAACGAGCGCGGCAGTCGACGGAATAAAGACTGCCTTGGCGATCGCATCGAGATTTTCTCCCGAGGATTAACAGAAATAAATTAAATTTGGAGATATAATGAACGCAAACGATAAGAAAAAGGTGTGGTCACTGAGGTATACGCCGGGAAATAGTGAGGTCGACGCCAACATTGATAAATTGGCGCACGACTTAAACGTTTCAAGAGTGGTAGCAAGTCTGATATATAACAGAGGCTTCCACGACTCAAAAAGCGGAGAAGCCTTTATGAACCCCACCGATGAAACACTTCACGATCCCTATCTTCTCAAGGATATGGACAAAGCGGTGGAGAGAGTCTCAAGAGCAATTGAGCAAGGTGAGAGAATAACAGTATACGGAGATTACGACGTTGACGGAGTAACCTCTGTGACTCTGCTTTATCTTTACTTAAAATCACTCGGTGCAGATGTGAATTATTACATACCCCTTCGTGCGAAGGAGGGATACGGTGTGTCAAATACAGCAATTGATACACTTTCCAAAAATGGGACCAAGCTCATAATAACGGTCGATACAGGCATCACCGCAAACAACGAGGTCGAATATGCCAGGGAGTTTGGAATAGACACGGTAGTAACCGATCACCACGAGTGCCACGGAGAATTACCCGAGGCATGTGCGGTAGTCAATCCCCACAGACCCGACTGTACCTACCCCTTCTGCGAGCTTGCGGGAGTCGGAGTAGTATTCAAATTTGTCTGCGGATACGAAATATTAAGATGTCCCGAGCTTTCACGTGATGAGGCGGTACGCAATATCTGCTCAAAATACGTAGACCTCGTTGCGGTCGGAACGGTAGCGGACGTAATGCCGCTTATCGACGAGAACAGGGTGATAGTAAAGCAGGGACTTGCTTCGATAGATGCAGGAGCGCGAGTAGGGCTTGCCGCGCTTATCGAGGCGGCAAATAATTCTGCGCTTACCCGTCCCGCAACCGGAGTAGCAGAGAAGAATACGAAAAAGAGGAAGATCAATTCGGGATATATCAGCTTTTCTCTCGCACCAAGAATAAACGCCGCCGGAAGGATCAGCTCTGCGTCAAAGGCAGTAGAGCTTTTGCTTGCGGAGGATGCAGAGAGAGCGGCATACCTTGCCGAGGAGCTTTGCGAGATAAACCTTGTCCGCCAGAGAGAGGAAAACAGCATAGCGGAGCAAGCGTATAAAATGATAGAGGAGACTCACGATTTTGCGAATGATAAGGTCATAGTCCTTGAAAACGACACTTGGCAGCAGGGCATAATCGGAATAGTATCCTCAAGAATCACTGAAAAATACGGTCTCCCCTCAATACTCATCTCGTTTGACGGTGCGACCGACGGAGACAGCGATCCCCACGACGTGGGCAAGGGATCTGGAAGAAGCGTAAAGGGAATGAACCTCGTCGACGCGCTCGATCACTGTAAGGAGCATCTCGTACAGTTTGGAGGTCACGAGCTGGCAGCAGGTCTCTCCGTAATGAGATGTAATATCGAAGGCTTCAGAAGAATGATCAACGACTATGCAAGAGAAAGCCTTTCAGATGACCTTTTTGTAATGAAATATGAAGCCGACTGCGCGATCTCTGCAGATGAGCTTTCAATGGATGTGGTAGACGAAATAAGCGCGCTCGAGCCCTTCGGTGTTTCCAATCAGACGCCCGTTTTTATGGTGCGTGATATGACCCTTGAGAGAGTGATCTCAATGGGCGCGGGAAAGCATACAAAGCTTATGCTCAGCGCAGGCGGTAAGAGCTATACCGCTGTCTGCTTCGGAATGAGCGCATCGACTGTGAATTATCATTTCGGTGAGCATCTGGACATCCTCTGTCAGCTCGCCATCAATGAATTCAGAGGGCAGAAGAGCCTCCAGCTCATAGTCCAGGATATCAGACTCACTCCTTCACTCGAAGCCAAGTATGAAAGCGAAAAAACGAGATATAAGGAGATCGTCGGAGGCGCGAAGCACTCTCGAGATGAGGATATAATTCCTACAAGAGCTGACGTAGCGCATATATATAAGTTTTTGAGGTACGAGGGAATGTGCGGACATACAATGTTCAGCTACCGAGTTCTCCGTAGCTCAATACTTGAGCAGTTGAACGTCGATGTCAACTGCGTAAAGCTCAGATTTATCATCGACATTCTTTCTGAAATGAGAGTTTGCGAATTCGAGCATCTCGGAGACGATCTGTTCGAGTTCGAGATCTGCAAGAATGCAGAAAAGAGCAACGTCGAGCTCACAAGCACGTATAAAATGCTTGAGAGCCGATGCCAGGCATAAAAGCGATACGGCGTCGCCAAAAAGCCGACATATTTGCCGGTGCAATAGTGCCGGAAGGAGAAAAATAATCTATGGAATCATCATCAAGCGTTAACCAGGAATTCAATTGTAACAGATTGCTTGATCTGCTCAGAGTATCGGGAAAAAACTACGATCTCGAGAAGATAAAAAAGGCATACGAGTATGCCAATGAGCTTCACCAAGGACAGTTCCGCCAGAGCGGAGAGCCCTATATTTCGCACCCGTTGGCGGTAGCGGAGATAGTAGCGGGACTCGGACTTGACACAGACTCTATCTGTGCCGCGCTCCTTCACGATACCGTGGAGGACTGCTCGGATAAGGTAGACCTTAAGGACATCGAGAAGATATTCGGCAACGACGTAGCGCAGCTTGTAGACGGACTTACAAAGATAGTCTCACTTCAGATCGAGGATAAGGAGGAGCAGCACATCGAGAACCTCCGTAAGATGCTGCTCGCAATGCATAAGGACGTAAGAGTAATCTTTATCAAGCTCTGCGACAGACTGCATAATATGCGAACTCTCGAGGCGAAGGCAGAGAACAAGAGACGTATGACCGCGCTTGAAACGATGCAGGTCTACGCGCCCTTAGCCCACCGACTCGGAATACAGAAGATCAAGCAGGAGCTTGAGAATATAGGAATCCAGCACCTTGACCCGATAGGCTATAAGGAGGTCAAGGAGTCGATCGAGAACAAATACGGACAAAGCCTTAACGTAATCGAAAATATCCGTTCCGTCATATCGGAAAAGCTGACGGAGAACAATATACACTTTACACTTGAGGGACGAATCAAAACGGTATATAGCATCTACAAAAAGATGTATAACCAGAATAAGAGCTTTGATGAGATATACGACTTTTACGCGGTGAGAGTTATTGTCGAGACCGAGCTTGAGTGCTATACCACGCTCGGAATAATCCATGAGATGTTCAATTCTATCCCCGGACGCTTCAAGGACTATATCTCAACCCCGAAGCCCAATATGTACCGTTCTCTCCATACAACGGTAATAGGACGCGACGGAATACCGTTTGAGGTGCAGATAAGAACAAGAGAGATGCACCATTTTGCGGAATACGGTATCGCGGCGCACTGGAAATATAAGTCGGGTGCATCCTCAAAGGAGGATATGGACAAAAAGCTCGAGTGGATATCCAAGCTCATCGAGACTGAGGGCGAGGCAAGAGACCACGACGAGTTTATGAATGCACTGAAGACAGATATATTCCAGGATGAGGTCTTCGTGTTTACACCTAAGGGAGACGTTATCGCGCTTCCTCAGGGAGCGACGGTAATCGACTTCGCATATGCAATACACTCCGCGGTGGGAAATAAGATGATCGGTGCAAAGATCAACGGAATGATCGTACCGATCGACCGTATCGTACAGAACGGAGAGATCGTAGAAATACTCACGTCAACGGTAACGAAAGGACCGAGCCGAGATTGGCTTAATATCGTTAAAACGAGTGAAGCGCGCTCCAAGATCAAGCAGTGGTTCAAGAAAGAGACAAGAGCAGAGAATATCTCTCTCGGCCGATCAATGATCGACGGAGAGTTCCGCAAGCAGAATATCAAGCTTGACGAGCAGGGAAGACTCGAGGTCGTAAATGCGGTCGCAAGCAGGATCGGATTTGCAAGTGCGGATGATCTTTATAATGGCGTAGGCTACGGCGGTATATCGATCAGCAAGCTTGTAAATAAGATAAAAGAGGAATCGGCAAAGCTTATCGAGCCCGAGACAGATGCTGTTGAGATCACTGAGGAAAGCCTGTCGCAAAAAGCAGTTAAGCCTAAAAATCTCAAGTCAAACAGTGGAATAATCGTCGACGGAGAGAGTGGCTGTCAGGTCAAATTTGCCAAATGCTGTAATCCGCTTCCCGGAGACGAGGTCATCGGATTTATCACAAAGGGATACGGAATATCCATACACAAGAAGGATTGCCCCAATGTCATCGAGGGCAAAAAGCTTGAGATCAATAAGGACAGATGGAAGGAAGCGCATTGGGAAACAAGCGCGCAGGAATCCTCCAGGAACGTCTATGAGGCACTCCTCCAGCTCTTCACAGAGGACAGAGTCGGAATGCTTGCAGACGTTGCGGTCGCGCTTGCGGATATGAAGGTTGCGATTTTGCAGGTCAATTCACAAAAGCGCACGAACGGCAGATGTATAATCAGCCTTAAGATAAGCTGTAAGAACATCGACCATTACAATTCCATCGTAGCAAGACTTCGCTCTCTTGACGGAGTCGAAAGCGTTGGCAGAGGATTTTCGTGATTTAAGGAAGATATATGAAAGCAGTATTACAAAGAGTAAAAAATGCATCCGTCAAGGTGGACGGAGAGACAGTAGGAGCATGCGGCGAGGGACTTATGATCCTTCTCGGAGTTGCTAAGGGGGATTGTGAGGAGGACGCACAGCTTCTCGCAACCAAAATATGTAACCTCAGAATATTCACGGACGAGAACGATAAAATGAACCTCTCGATAAAGAATATCGACGGAGAAGCTCTTATAATATCCCAGTTTACACTGATGGCAAACTATAAGCACGGTAACCGCCCAGATTATCTCGAGAGCGCACCGCCGGACGAGGCGAATCGCCTCTATGAATATTTTGTTTCCCTTATATCCGCGGAGCTTAAGCACGTAGGTAAGGGAGTATTCGGAGCGCATATGGAGGTCGGACTCATAAATGACGGACCCGTGACGATAGTAATGGATAGCGAAGTTCTGAAAAAGAAAAAGCAGTGACCCAAAATAAAAGGAAAGTCAGGAAAAGACTCAGATGAAGCTTAATGTAAGCGGAAATATAAATCAATATTACGTCCAAACACTATGTATGATATTTTTCCCCGGGGAGAGATTTTCGGAGGATGCAGATGCCGATAACGACGGTATAGCTGTTCCCGAGTTATCCTTGAAGCTTGAGGATGATGAGGACGGTGTCAGAGTGTTTGCGGAGCTTTCGCTTGACGGAAAGTATTCGTCATGCGAAAAGATATATCCTAACAGAGAGGATATAACACACGACCGACTTAAAAAGATCGCGGTCGGAGATGCGATCCTTTCGGTTTGCGGTGAGGTAATAGGATACCGCCCGTCCTGGGGAATGCTCGTCGGTGTAAGACCGTCAAAGGTTGCAACCGAAATGCTCGAGAGCGGAATGTCAAAAACCAAGGTGAAAAAGACGCTCGTCAGCGACTATTTCGTCATTCCCAAAAAGGCGGCTCTGGCAACCGAGGTCGCGCTCAATGAGGCGGAATTCGTCAAGAGCGCGGATGAGAAGGAATGCAGTGTGTATATATCTATCCCGTTCTGTCCAACGAGATGCGCGTATTGCTCCTTCGTGTCGTATACATCAAAGAAGCTGCTCGCAACCATACCGGATTATCTCATAGCTCTCGGCGACGAGATAAATAAGACCTTCTCCCTTATAAAGGAGCTTGGACTTAAGGTCAAAACAGTGTATATAGGCGGAGGAACACCCACTATTCTTGATGACACACAGCTCGATTGGCTGCTTGCTACGGTCGAGAATAATATTGATCCTTCAACGCTTGCGGAATATACGCTTGAGGCAGGCCGCCCCGACACCATTACCTCAGAGAAAATGATGATTGCAAAGGCAAGGGGAGTAAACAGAATCAGCGTAAATCCGCAGACTCTGAACGACGATGTGCTTCGAATAATCGGACGCTCTCATACCGCAGAGGACTTCCTCCGCGCGTATGAAATAGCGCGCGAATCCGGGATAGAGATAATCAATACGGACGTTATCGCAGGACTTCCGGGAGATAAATTTTCAAGCTTTGCGGCATCTTACGATAAGATAGTGTCGCTCCGTCCCGAGAATATAACCGTACATACCTTCAGTGTCAAGAAGGCGAGCGATTTTCTGAAGAACAGTACACATATCTATTCGATACGTGGCGGAGACGTTGGAAAATGCGTCGATTATTCGCAGATAACCGCACAGCACGAGGGATATCAGCCTTATTATATGTATAGGCAGAAAAATACAGTCGGTAACTATGAAAACGTAGGCTTCTCGCTTGACGGATATAAGGGGCTATATAACATCTATATGATGGAGGAGATACATTCTATCTTCGCTTGCGGAGCAGGTGCGGTATCAAAGTTCGTTGATTACGCGCCGAAGGACGGAAGCCCAAGAGTGATCGAAAGATTTTTCAATCCTAAGTACCCGTATGAGTATCTCTCTGACAACAAGACCGAACAGAAGATAGAAGCGGCACTTGAATTCTACCGCCGCAGAAACCTCTTTTAAGGAGAACAAATGAGCATTTTATTCAAAAACGTAAAGCTTCTTGAGGAGTACGGCTATGCCGATAGCACGGTCAATGTCCTCACAGATGGCAAATATATAAAATACGTCGGTAAGGATATGCCTGCCGAGAGGGCGACAAAGACAGTCGAGGGCAACGGAAACCTCCTTATGCCGGGATTTTACAATACACATTGCCATAGCGCAATGACGCTCTTCCGCGGCTACGGAGACGACCTTCCGCTTCAGAGATGGCTCAATGAAAAGATCTTTCCCGCAGAGGACAGACTCAATGAGGAAAGAGTTTATATAGGATCAATGATAGCGATAGCCGAGATGATCAGAAACGGTGTCGTTTCCTTCTCGGATATGTACTTTTTCCTTGACGAGACCGCGCGCGCGGTCGAGGAGACAGGAATCAAGGCAAACCTCTCGCGCTCTATCGTCTCCTTCGATAAGGATGCGGATTTCTCAAAGGACTCAAGAGTCCTCGAATCGATAGACGTCTTTAACAGATGGCACGGAAAAGCAGACGGCAGGATCAAGATAGATATGTCGCTCCATGCCGAGTATTCAAATGTCGAGGGATGCTTCAGATACGTTGCCGACCTCACTAAAAGGATGAACACAGGCTTCCAGATTCACGTCTCGGAGACTGCAAGTGAGCATAAGGAGGGAATCGAGAGACGCGGAATGACGCCTATGCGATTCCTCGAGAGCTGCGGAGTGCTTGAGGTTCCCGTAACCGCCGCACACTGCGTCTATGTCGATGACGACGATATAAAGCTTATGGCAGAAAAGGGAGTCAGCGTAGCTCATAACCCCGTAAGTAACTTAAAGCTCGGTAGCGGTGTAATGCCGTACAGAAAAATGAAGGAGGCGGGGGTAAACGTAACTCTTGGTACGGACGGAGTCGCATCAAATAACAGACTCAGTATCCTCCGTGAGCTTCAGTTTGCAACGCTTATCCACAAGGGAGTCGAGCGCGACCCCGCGGTAACGCTCGCGTCCGATATGATAAAGTGTGCAACGAAAAACGGAGCCGTCGCGCAGGGAAGAGCTGATTGCGGAGAGATAAAGGCAGGACAGAGAGCAGATCTTATCCTTGTCGATATGAACGCGATAAACAATATCCCCGCGTATAGCATCGATTCAGCAGTGTGCTATAGTGCAAACGACGATAATATTCTTATGACCGTCTGTGACGGTAACATACTTTACGAAAACGGATCATATACTACGATTGATGAAGAGCTTTTGAAGCATAACGCAAAAACGGTTATAGCTCATTATTTCGACTGATATCGGAGGATAGATGACCGAAAAGACCTGCGCGATCGAGAAATATAAAAAACCCGGAAGAAAAAAGAAAGAAAAAGAGAATTCCAAAAGCAACAGCTATCTTTCGGGAGTGATGGCGCTCTCATTTTCGGCAGTTATAGTAAAGATAATCGGACTTGTATATAAAATTCCCATGCTCAGACTCTTGGGGAGCGAGGGCATGGGGTATTTTAATTCAGCCTATGAGATATACGCACTTTTGTGTGCCATATCAACGGCGGGACTTCCCGTGGCAATGACGGTTATGATATCGCGCTGCTCTGGCAGAGACGGGGCATCTGAGAGAATATTTCGCATATCGCTAAAGCTCTTTTTGTTGCTTGGAATGATCGGAAGCGGAATAATGCTCGCGCTCTCATATCCGTTTGCATCCTTTTTAGGAAACGGAAAAAGCTTTTATTCGATACTCGCCATAGCCCCAACTCTCTTTTTTATTTGTGCGGTAAGCGCATACAGAGGATATTTTCAGGGTAAATCGAGAATGATACCAACCGCCATCTCGCAGCTTATAGAGGCTGCAGGAAAGCTAGTGCTCGGAATACTGTTCGCAATTGTCGCGCTTAATGCGGGATTTAGCACAGAGGCGGTTGCAGCGTTTGCAGTGCTTGGACTCTTGCTTGGCAGTATGATCTCCGCGCTTTATCTTCTCGTGCTTAAGCGAAGGGAAACGAATAGAATAAGCGAAGTAAAGCTCGAGCGAGAGAGAGGAATAGTGAAGGAGCTTTTGCGCATAGCAATACCCGTCACGCTGTCTGCCGCGGTCATAAGTATCACAAAGATGATCGATATGACTATGCTTCTTCGCAGACTTCAAGGAATAGGATATACAAGCGAGGAGGCCTTTTCGGTATACGGTAGCTATACGACCCTCGCGCTTCCGCTTTTCGCGCTAGCCCCCGCGCTGATAAGCTCGGTAGCAGTCCCGATAGTCCCGAGGCTCAGTAGGGCAATATCCGAAAGAGATTTAATCACGCAATCTGAAACCGTAAATGACGGCATAAGACTGACCTGTATTATCTCAATGCCGATAGGGGTGGGCTTATCGCTTTTTTCAAAGCAAATACTCGAGCTTTTATTTAAAGGGCAGACCGAAGCGATAGCACTCACAGCACCGCTTTTGACAGTGCTCGGTATATCGGTCACACTTTCATCACTGATAACCACCGGAAACTCGATACTTCAGGCATACGGACACCCGTCGATTCCTATGATCTCCATGACCGTGGGAACCGTGATAAAAGCAGTGTTGGCATTTATCCTCATAGGCAATCCGAAAATTAATGCCGCAGGCGCACCCATCAGTACATTTTGCTGTGACTTTATCATAAATGTCATAAATTTCTCATATATCACCAAGTATTTACCCCGAAGTATAAATCTCAAAAAAACACTTATCCGCCCGTTCATAGCATCTACCTTGGCGGTGTCTCTGGTAAAAATCCTCTACGGGGTCTCCGAAGCTAAGTACGGCTCGGGAACTCTTCTCACACTCATATCAATAGCCACATCCGCACTAATTTATGCCGCGTTGTGTGTTGTTTTGAGAGTGGTTGATAAAAATGACCTTGAAAAGCTACCGTTTGTTAAGCGACACGCAGGCGAACGATAAAGATAAAAAAACAAAAAGGAAAAGAAAAATGAATACCTTTACAGAAAACGAAAGACAGGAAAAAATTAACTACCTCCTCGGATGCCAAAGATATAGCTTTGAGGATCTCGTCCTTATCGTGCAGATACTCCGTTCAAAGGGAGGATGCCCGTGGGACATGGAGCAAACGCATAAAAGCATCCGCCGCGACTTTATTGAGGAGACCTATGAGGTCATTGAGGCAATAGATACAGAGGATCCCGTGCTTTTGCGCGAGGAGCTTGGCGACGTAATGCTCCAGGTCGTATTTCACGCGCAGATAGAGCGTGAGGAAGAGAGATTTGACATTGAGGACGTAGCAAATGATATCTGCGCAAAGCTCATCCACCGTCACCCACACGTATTCGGAGAATTGAAGATCGACAACAGTGCCGACGTGCTCAAAAATTGGGATAAGATAAAGGGAGTAGAGAAGCATAGAAATTCCCTGACGGATAAGCTCCGCTCTATCCCTCCGATGCTCCCCGCACTTATGCGCGCGCAGAAGGTCGGAAAGAAGGCTTCCTTCTTCGACTTTGAAACCACCGAAGCGGTATACGATAAGCTCAACGAGGAGATAGCCGAGGTAAGGGAAGCAGCGAGAGCTGGAGATCACGATGCCGTAATGGAGGAAATGGGAGACCTGCTCTTGACGGTTACGAGCCTAGCACGTAAGCTCGGAGTAGATAGCGAGCAAGCGCTCTATAATGCAACGAACAAATTTATCGACAGATTTGAAAAAGTGGAAAATGCCGTTATATCACAAGGAAAAAACGTTGAAAATATGACCATGACCGAGCTTGATGAGGTGTGGGACGGCATAAAACATACAAAATAGTCAAAAAAAGCGAAAAAACTTTATGTTTTTTCGCTTTTTTGCTTATTTTTTTTAAAAAAGCTATTGCAAAAATGTATATAATATGTTATAATTAACTAAACAAATAAAGAGTTTTCGCCGTTTAAGTGGTGCTTTTGCCCATTGTTTAGCAGAACTCAAAAAAATATATAAAAAGAAAGAGGTTTATCATGAAGAAATTACAGCTCACAGATGCAGTAGCAGCAAAGGCTCAGATCACTAAGAAGGAAGCAGCAGCAGCAGTAGACGCAGTTCTCGACGTTATCGCAGAGGCACTTGCAGCAGGCGACGATGTTAAGATCACAGGCTTCGGCGGATTTGAGGTTAAGGCTCGCGCAGCAAGAACAGGTAGAAACCCCAAGACAGGTGAGGCAGTAGAGATTCCTGCTTCCAAGTACGTTGCATTCAGCGCAGGCAGCACACTTAAGGAAAAAGTAAACGGCTAATAAATGAGACTAGATAAATATCTCAAGGTTTCAAGAATCATAAAGAGACGAACGGTCGCTAACGACGCGTGCGATACAGAACACGTAAGCGTAAACGGCAGACCCGCCAAGGCGTCGTATGACGTCAAGACGGGCGATGTCATAGAAATAACCTTTGGTCAGAGAACTCTCAAGGTAAGAGTCCTCGACGTAAAGGAATTCACCGCAAAGGCAGACGCCGCATCGCTTTATGAGGTAATTGAATAACCTGAAGGATCTCCGCATATAATGTACCAATCGGTGCTATATGCGGAGGTTTTTTATGCTTGAAACAGAAAAGAAAAGGGAGCACGAATTCTGCTCCGATGCCAGAGAGAGAATCAAGATAAGCGGGGTCAGCGACGTAATCAGCTTTGACGATCGGGGAGTATCACTTGAAACTGTTTGCGGAAATATGGCAGTAGAGGGTGAGGATTTACGCGTAAAAACACTCAATACCTCTGACGGAGTCGTTGAGATTGAAGGCAGGATAAACGGAGTCTACTACTATGATAACAAACCCACGGTAAAACGAGGACTTTTCGCAAGAAAAAGCGATTGATCAGAGGTAAAAGGTGATAAATCTCACACAATCACAGATTACAACACTTATTCTAAGTTCTTTTCTGCTTGGAGTAACTCTTGGAGTAATATACGAAGCATTTTGCTTTTTTAAGTTCATTTTCACTGTGAACGGTCGTTCGGGCGCGGTATTCGCATATATTCTCACGTTTTTGAGCGATTTCATTTTTTGCCTGCTCTTTGCACTCACCGCAATACTGCAATCTTACAGAATAAGCGGCGGAATATTCAGAGGGATCAGCTATCTTGGAATACTTGCGGGAGTTTTGCTATATTATTTCACACTCGGTAAGCTCACGCGAAAAATTAGCCAAAGGCTTGCGCTCTTTTGCAGAAAAACGATGCGAAAAATACTAAATCTTGTCAGTATACCGATCCGAGCAATTTTTTCGCTCATCTTTAAGCTTTACACCTTGACAATAGGCAAAATTATTGGTAAAATAATATTTAGAATAAAAGAAAAGAAACACCTCAGAATAGCCTTGCAGGAAAAAGCGCGATTACAAGAAATGCAGACAGGCGAGATAAACGGAGGATATAAAAAAGAAGGGAGGATCAGCTTTGGAGGAAAAAGAGCGACTTAAAAACGAAGAGAACGGTGAAAGAGACCTCGGCAGAGCGGTAAAAAAGGGAATAAAGACCCCGCACATCAAGGTTATAGCCAGACTTTTGCTTGCCACGTTGATCATCGCCTCAATTGCCACGTTTGTAACGGGACTTATGAAATACAGTGAGCTGCAGAGAGAGAAGGAAGCTCTCGAGCAGAAGGTCGAGGAATATGAAGCAGAGGTGGAGAAGCTCGAGTATCTCATTGATTGCCCGGTTGATTACGACTACATCGTCCGTATCGCGAAGGAAAAGCTGAACCTCTACCTTCCCGATGAAATAATTTATCATAACGACAGCAATAAATAAAAAGAAGACCGCCCGGCGATCTTCTTTTTTATTTTATAGTGCCAGTATCCACTGCGCCACCATCATAGTAAGCGGCAGAGAGAGGACGGATAACACCGAGGACGTACCTACGACAACCGAGGAATACCCCGCGTCAAGCCCGTAGGTCTCGCTCATCATAGTGACGGATGAAGCAGACGGGAGCGCCGCGGCTGCAGTAACGAATATCGCGTATATCTCAAGTCCCTCTACGGGAATAAGGATCAGCAATACCTTTGAAATAAGACAAACTATAAGCGGAAGCACAAAAAGCTTCATTACGTTGAAATAGTAAAGCTTCCAGCTGCCGAAGATCCTTTTAGCACTCTGAGTAGCAATGAGAGATCCGGTTACGAGGACCGAAACGGGAGTGCAAAGATTTGAAAGATATCCCATACCCTTCATAGCGAATGCAGGGATCTCAAAGCCGATCTCGGGTGCCTTCAAAAGATAAAGAATAAAGCCGATCACGCAGGGAACAGTTCCGAAATTGAGAAGCACCTTTTTGATGTTGAGCTTTATATCACTTCTTCCTCTCGCGAAAATTCCAAGACCCCAGGTCCAGAGAAGAATGTTGAAGCTAAAGGTAAGAAATGAAGCCATAAACAGACCCACAGGGCCTATCAATGCCTCAAATATCGGGAATCCGATAAAGGCGCAGTTTGCGAACATAAAGGAGAATTCACTTATCTTTTCCTCATCGGGAATCTTTTTGTATGGCAAAGCCATAAAGAATCCGATAAATGCAAGAACTGCGTGGAAAACGAAGCCCAGACCGAGCATTATCCAAGCCATATTGACGTTGGAGGCATTGTATTCGGCATTCGCCATCGAGTGAATGATCATCGCAGGCTGACCTACCATGAGGATCAGCTTGGACAGTCTTTTTGAGGCAACGTCGTCAATAATACCTATCTTTCGGCATAAAAAACCGATAGCTAAGATCAAAGACAGCGTAGCAACAACGGTATTTAAAGCATCAAAATTCATAAGATCAGTTCTCCAAAAGCTTTTCCTTTATCTTTTTCATATCCTCAAGCATATCTTCCTTCTTTCTCGGATCGCGGAGAAGAGCCGCAGGATGATAAACGGCGGTCATAAGATAGTTGCCCTTTTTAAACCACTGACCGTGCTCCTTTGTGATCTTGAAATCGGGCTTTATAAGTCTCATAGCGGAAATACGGCCGAGACAAACTATGATCTTGGGGTTGATAAGAGCAACCTGCTCGCGCAGATATCCGATGCAGGCATCCTCCTCCTCGGGAAGAGGATCACGGTTCTTGGGAGGACGGCATTTGAGGATGTTGGCTATGTAAACGTCCTCGCGCTTGATGTCAACGGCATAAAGAAATTTATCAAGAAGCTGACCCGCGCGACCGACAAAGGGAGTACCCGAAAGGTCCTCCTGCTCACCGGGGGCTTCGCCAACGAATAAAAGATCTGCATTTTCATTTCCAACGCCGAAAACGCAGTTGGTGCGTGTATTGCACAGCTCGCAATTTTGGCACTCCGAGCATACCTTTTTAAGCTCATCCCAATTCATATATTTAACGTTCCTTTCGAAAATAATTCACTGAAAAACATTATAACAGAAAAAGCCCCCGATTTCAAGTATCGGGGAGCATTTTTTTATCTCTTTGGTCAAAAAAGAGCAAGAGTAGCAACTGCATTATCGTGGCAGATAGGCTTTGCATGCTCAAAAAGGTATGTAGAGGTGTGATCGGCGCGTTCTCTCGAGCCGTATTCAAGAATAAATGTCAGCCTGTCAAGACGGGTGTACGCGGATATGTTTGTGTTCTCGAGAACAAGAAAAAAAACGTCGCATTCATCTCTGTAAGCGTGACTTTTAAAGGCGAAAGGAAGACCTGCAAGTATCCTGCAAACAGCGCAAAGATCGCCAAGAGTCTCAAATGAGAAGACCATACGCCCGAAATCATTCTTGCCATTGCCCATTTGTGCCTCTCCCCGTACAGTTAGTGCCTTGCATTCCTCGCGCTTACCCTTTTTACTTCTTTTGTCAGCTTGCCTCAGTGTATCTGTATTGGGTGAAAGAGAGCCTTTCGTAATGAATAGCTCACATCCGCCTCTCTTGGACGTATAAAGCTGAACGAAAATCTCCGAGCCCTCGGTGTCAAAGCCTATCTGACTCTTGGCTCGGTCAAGAATATGGCGGATAGCAAGCCTTGTCTCCTGGTTTGCGCAATCCGCCTCGTCGCCGATATTGTATTCCTTCATATCACTTTCATCAAGCATTATCTTAAGCTTTGATTCATTGATAGGTATAAGCTCCATAATTTCCTCCTGTAAGTTTGTTATACTACTATTATAATACGAAGGGATAAAAAATGTAACCCCTAAAAATATGGTAATTTTCAAGCTGCGGTCATATATTCTTCACCTTGAAAAACAGTTGACATCAGGGCATACCGATGATATAATAGATATGATATATTTAATAACCGAAGGAAAGGAGAGAGAATATGCGGTACGACCTCAGCAGAGATACAATAGAAATATCTGTCGAAGAGCTTTGTATGTCGTCTCTTATGGGCGGAAGCATAGATAACCGCCGCACATACCGCCGCTTTCACGAGCGAGCAGCCGACCATACACGTATATACGAAAAGCTGCATCTCTCCTTTGGAATGAGATATTATGATCGCGTAGAGCTTACCAATACATGCAAGGTGGACGGAATATTCTTCACAGTTTCAGGGTACGCGGACGGTGTTTTGTGTACTGACGGCGGATATACCGTGGACGAGGTAAGAGTCGGCTCTCCCGATAAAAGATACGATTCTGCCGAGGAGCAGTACCATAGGGCAAGACTCTCCTTGTACGCATATTTTCTGTGTTGCGCCAAGGAAAGAGATGCGGTAAGTATCAGACATATTTTCTATGATACCGAAAAGAACGAAATAGAAACGCGACAGACGGGCGCGCAAAGGGAAGAGCTGAGAGAGATCTATTATTCAATGATATCAAGACTTCTCTGGCGCGCGCATATTTTGAGAGACAGAGTAAGAGAGCGCATCCCCGCAACGGCAAATGCTCCTTTTCCGTATAAAAGTCTGAGAGAGAGTCAGAGCGAGATGATAAAGGAGTGCTACCGCGATATAAAGCACGGAAGCAGACTCTTCTGCCAGGCACCCACGGGAATAGGTAAAACGGTCTCAACGCTTTACCCGTCGGTGAAATGCATAGGCGAGG
Source organism: Oscillospiraceae bacterium (assembly GCA_015064685.1). GTDB lineage: Bacteria > Bacillota > Clostridia > Oscillospirales > CAG-272 > SVTX01. Next base: position 40,919 of record SVRT01000010.1, on the reverse strand, counting down.
GTGTTGCTGATAAGATATTCTATCTCACGTCAAAGCAAAGCATCCGCCGCGAGGCATTTTCCGCAATGGCAAGAATGAATAAAGCGGGAGTAGGATTGCGTACCTGTGTTATCTCGTCAAGAGAGAGCATGTGTAAAAATGCCGCGGCAAAGCTTCGCGGCGGAAGACTCTCGTCAAGCTGTAATCCCGACCTCTGTCCCTATGCCAAGGGGTATTATGACAGAGTGAGCTTCGCCCTTGCGGATATCATAGCGTCGGGAGACGGATATGACAGTAACCTTATTTCAAGAATTGCCGAAAAGCACAGAGTATGTCCGTATGAGCTGTCACTTGATCTAAGTGAGCTTTGTGATGTGATAATATGTGACTATAACTATGTTTTCTCACCTACTGTATACCTCAAACGCTATTTTGACGGAGAAAGAGAGGAGAAGTATATCTTCCTTGTCGACGAGGCGCATAACCTGCCCGACAGAGCAAGAGAGATGTTTTCGTCAAGGCTTGAGAAGAGCGAATTTGAATCATTGCTTGAAATGCTCGGAGAAAGCTCAACGCTCTCAACACCCTGCCTCTCGGTCATTAATGAATTTGATAAGATAGGTAAGCTTTGCGAGGACGACACGAAAATGAGTGAAGACGGTGAAAAGGTTGGCTTTTCGGTCTCCCGTTCTTTACCCGATGGCTTAAGTGAGGTTCTATCAGCGTTTTATAAGAAAACCGATAGCTGGATGAAGAATAATCCCGACCACAGCGCATATCTTCATCTTGAGGATATATGCTTCAAAATTTTTGAATACAATAAAATATCCGAAAGATACGATAAGGGATACATCACCTTTATAACAAAAGATGGCAATAACATTTCGATCCTTTTGTATTGTCTCGATCCCGCAACCGAGCTTTCAAGTGCGCTCTCACGCGCTCAGGCATCCGTCCTGTTTTCGGCAACACTCACGCCAACCGAGTATTTTGCGGATATTTTGGGAGGAGGAAAAAAGACGGTCTCGGTAAGCTTCAGCTCACCCTTTCCGAGTGAAAACCTCTGCGTAGCGGTGGTCGATAAGATAAGCACGAGATACGAGGACAGGGAAAAGTCGTATAAAAAAATATCCTCATGCATTGCCGCCACTGTCAGCGCGAAGCGCGGAAACTATATGGTTTTTTTCCCGTCGTACAGCTATATGCACGAGGTGAAGAAGATATTTACTGCGAAGTACCCAAAGGTAACTGTTATCGAGCAGACGAAGAATATGAGCGCCATGCAGAAAGAGGAGTTTATTGCATCCTTCGCCGATGACGGTAAGACGAGAATAGCCTTCTGTGTCCTGGGCGGCTCGTTCTCGGAGGGAATAGACCTGCCCGGAGACAAGCTCATCGGAGTCATTTGCGTTGGTGTCGGCTTGCCGGGACTTTCAAGCGAGAATAATATCATTCGCGAGTATTATGACGAGAAGAGCGGAAACGGATACGACTACGCGTATACCTATCCCGGAATGAATTCTATCCTCCAGGCGGTAGGCCGCGTTATCCGTACCGAGAACGATAAAGGAATAGCGGTCCTTATAGACGACCGATATGCAGAGCCTAAGTATACAAGCCTCTTCCCGAAAGAGTGGAAAGGCGCAAAATTTGCAGGAAATGCTCAATCTCTTGCAGAAATCGCGCGCAAATTTTGGGAATTGCAATAATTTTTGAAATTTTTTGCAAAAAATCAAAAAACATCTTGCTTTTTTTGGCACAGTGTGGTATAATGTCACATATGCTTTGAATATAGCGTGAATATTTGATTTTGGAGAAGATTTTTTGATGAAATATTGCGATATGGACCGCGCGCAGATCGGCGCGGCTTATACTCAGCTTAAAAGCGAATATGAAGAAATAAAGGCGCAGGGAATGTCCCTCGATATATCGAGAGGAAAGCCCTGTACCGAGCAGTTGAACCTCTCGGACGGACTTCTGACTGCACTTAACGGAGCGGATGATTGCAAGACCGAGGCGGGATTTGATTGCCGTAACTACGGTTTGTTCGAGGGTGTTCCGGAGGCGCATAAGATGTTCTCGGAGCTTCTCACCATTCCGTCAGAAAACATTCTGCTTGGAGGAAGCTCATCCCTCACATTTATGTATGACACGCTCGCACGCGCGATGCTCTACGGAGTCTGCGGAAGCGAAAGACCGTGGTGTAAGGAGGGAAAGGTAAAGTTTATCTGTCCCGTACCGGGATACGACCGTCATTTCAGAGTAACCGAATCACTCGGCATCGAGATGATAAACGTCAATATGACGCCCGAAGGCCCCGATATGGATGCCGTCGAGGAGATAGTTAAGGACAGTATGGTAAAGGGTATCTGGTGTAACCCGAAGTACTCGAACCCCGACGGAATCACCTATTCTGCCGAAACCGTGCGCCGTCTTGCAAAAATGAAGACCGCCGCACCCGACTTCAGAATTATGTGGGATAACGCGTATGCCGTCCACGATCTCTACGACAAGAGCGACGAGCTTATCGACATTATTGCCGAATGCTGTGACGCGGGACACCCCGACAGAGTCCTCTGTTTCTATTCAACAAGTAAGATAACCTATCCCGGCGGCGGTGTAGCGCTTATGGCTGCAAGTGAGAACAATCTCAAGCAGATCAAGGCGATAATGGGCGCGCAGACGATAAACTTTGATAAGCTCAACCAGCTCCGCCACGTGCGATTCTTCAAGAATGCGGAAAATATCAAGGCACACATGAAAAAGCATGCCGCGATCATTGCTCCAAAGTTTGCTCTTGTAAAGAAGCGCTTAAGCGAAGGACTTGGCGATCTCGACATCGCACGTTGGACAAATCCCAATGGCGGATATTTCATCAGCTTTTTCGCAGAAAAGGGATGCGCAAAGAGAATATATGCTCTTGCAAAGGAAGCGGGACTTACGCTCACCACCGTCGGCGCAACCTACCCCTATGGCTACGACCCGGACGATTCAAACATCCGTATAGCCCCCACGTACCCCTCGCTCGAGGACCTCGATAAAGCAATGAAGCTCTTCGTCATCTGCGTCAAGATGGCAACTCTTGAAAAATACCTCAACGCATAATTTTAATAATGAAAATAGGCGACTTTCGGGTCGCCTATATTTGACAGATTTTCAGGAAAGGTAAGTTGATCATCTAAAATGAAGGAAACCCAGGTAACTAAAAACCCATATAAAAACAGCGACACGAATAAACGCTACTATACCTATGATTACTACCTCCGCAAAACCTTCGGTGGCAAGTGCATGAAAATACCGATCGACGCGGGCTTTACCTGTCCGAATATCGATGGCAAATGCTCTACGGGCGGATGTATCTATTGCTCACCTCGGGGTAGCGGAGACTTCGCCGCCGCAGCGAGCATCCCGACCGATGAGCAGTTCGAGATAGTCAAGTCACAGCTCTCCTCGAAATGGAAAACCGATAAATATATCCCGTATTTCCAAGCCCATACGAATACATACGCACCCACCGCCATAATCCGCGATAAGATCGAGCCCGTAATGAAAAAAGATGGAGTCGTAGGGCTCAATATTGCGACCCGCGCCGATTGCCTTGAGGACGAAACAGTCGAATATCTCCGCGAGCTCGCCGAGCGCACGACGCTCACCGTTGAGCTCGGACTCCAATCGGTTCACGATGTAACAGCCGATCTGATCAACCGCGGACACACCTACGCCGATTTTGTCGCGGGCTACGAAAAGCTCCGCCTCGCTTCAGAGAAGATCAACATCTGTATCCACGTAATATTCGGACTCCCGGGAGAGGACAGGGAAATGATGCTTGAGACTGTAAAGCAGATCGCCAAGCTTGCGCCCGACCAGGTCAAGATCCACCTCCTTCACGTCATACGCGGCACACGTCTCGCGCATATCTACGAGCGTGGCGAATACACCCCCATGACAATGGAGGACTATGTCGACACGGTAGCCGAAGCCTTGACGTACCTCCCACCCGACACGGTTATCGGACGTCTCACCGGTGACGGAATGCAAAGCGAGCTGTTAGCACCCGAATGGAGCCGCAAAAAAACAGTTGTAATAAACAATATCGACAAAAAGATGTTCTCCGACAACCTGGTTCAAGGACAAAATTATAAAAAAACCACTTGTTAAAATGGTCCAAAAACGAGGCGAAAAAATTGTCCAATATTTATCTTTACACGCCCGCCTGTTTTATGGTAAAATAATAAGGTAAACAAAATAATTTACAAGGAGAAAACTTATGAAAAAAGCATTGTCACTTTCATTGGCATTCGCAATGATCCTCACACTTATGATCGGCTGCGTTATCAACGCAAGCGCGGCAGTAGAGGGCGATTGGAACGTATACACAAGCAAAGGGCAGTATAGCGAAAAGGACAATCCTGATATGAAGCCGATCCCCGGTTATGAGTATACTAAGGACGGACTTCATATGATCCCCGCTGACTGGAGCGAAACGACTCCTTGGGGAATTATCCAGACTAAAGAGCAGATCGACCTTCGCCAAGGTGTATACATGGAGGTAAGAATAGATAACTTTACGTATGAGGGCGACAAGTGGTTCGGTTTTAACCTTTGGGAAGAGAAGATAGACGAATTTCCAAACGATGAAGACAAGCAGGCTCTCGGAGTTGAAATGCTTGTTCGAGTAGACGGGGAGAAGAAGATATCATCTTTTCAGTTGAACTCACACCTTGCTCCCGGCGAGTCTCTTGCAACTATGAGTATGGGTAATGCGGACGCGAAAAACGTCTTCGACGATAATGGCTGCCCGATAATCACACTCCAGATAACCTGGAACGAAGCAAGCGGATATGATATTATCATCAACGGAGCATCGATGTCCACCGGCTTTTTGAATAAAGTTACCAAATATTTTGACGGTGCGGACAACGACGGATGCGCATACGTCAGCTTCTCGCTTCAGAACAGTATCAAGGGCGGAGCCGCGGAATGTACGGTCTTGAAGTTCGGCACCAGCCCCGAGGATTGCCAGACCCCTATGGGTGATGACAGAGCAGCGCCGGTAAACAACAAAATTGAGATCGCCGAGATCGCCGACCCCGATGAAATACCGCTTGGCGAACCCGCAGTACTTATCAACGGAAGCGCAGAGAGATCCAACCTTCGCAGAAAGCCCAGCTCGACCAATAACTGTACGCTTACAATAAACGACGATAACTCTATAAACGTATTGACCACGACCGGCTGGGCATCCGTCGCGATGTCTGTCGCGTACGATACCTCTTATGACGTAGATGATTTCCCGATCATGCTTATGATCACAAGAAACCTGTGTACTTGTGCTTGGCAGGACGGCATGCCTAACTGCTCTTGCGGAGAGATCCCATCGCTTATAACGATGGCAGGCGACACGATCGCAGAGAGTAGCGACAACACCATTATGGCAGAGTCATATCTCTGGGAGCCCGTAACCGATATGGATGGCAATATGTACTCCTACTTCGTAGCGGATTGGACAGAATACAGCGGCAGAATAAACGGAGTCCGCATCGACGTTCACGGAATGAAGTATACCGAAGAGGGAAGAAATAACTTCGATATAATCTGCGTCGCATTCTTCCGCGACGTAAACGAGGCAAAGGCATATTTTGACGATTATCTTGTCGAGATCGGCTTGAAGGAAGGCGAAGAGGACACCACGCCTCCCGATGGCGGAGGAGAGGTTGATACCGAGCCTGTAACCGATCCCGAAGACGACACAGATCCTATTTGTACAGAGCCATCCGACGATAACGACGAAACCGAACCCGTCGATACTCCTTCTACCGAGCCTGTAACGTCTCCCGAAACAGAAAAGGAGACCGAGAAGGAGACCGAAAAGGCAACAAAGGGCGAAACCGTTGAAGAAACCGAGAAGGAAGAGAACAACAATAATAACACGAAGCCCGAAGAAAAATCAGGCTGTGGAAGCACGCTCGGACTTGGAGCGATCGCTGTTATGTCCATAGCAATGATAGGACTCACGTGCTTTAGAAAAAGAGAAGAATAACAGCTGAAAATATGCGCGGCGGTCATGAAATGTGACCGCCGCGTGACCTTTTCGGTTACATTTGTGAATAATTCCTAAAAGATAAAATTTTGCATTGTGTAAATAGCACAATTCAAAATCATTTATTTTGTCAATATTGCGTATTTACATTTTTCCCAAATTGTGATAAAATGTTATAAAGCAAAAGAAAGCTTTTGCAAAAAAAGTTTTTTAAGGAGAAAAAGCTATGAAAAAATTTCTTTCAGTACTGCTCGTTGCAGCAATGCTTGTTACAACTCTCGTAGTAGCAACCGTTTCTGTATCTGCAGTAGACGGCGACTGGTCCGTATACGCGATCAAGTCACAGTATCTCGATGGTTATGCAGATATTATGCGTGACGTTCCCGGATACAAGTACACAGACGAGGGACTTCAGATGATCCCTTCAACTTGGAAGGATTCCACACCTTACGCAACCTTCCAGACAACAGAGCCCGTAAACCTTAAGGAAGGCGTTTACCTCGAGGTAAGAGTTGACCAGTTTACATACGATGCAGGCGACCGTTGGTTCGGATTGAGCATCTGGGACCAGCAGAACGTTGAGCTTGGTAAGCAGGGTGATGACTACGGTTACGGTGTTGAGACACTTATCCGTATTGTTGGTACGAATGAGGCTGACGCAGTTAAGTACAATGCTGAAGATCCTGCAACATGGCCCGGCGCTATGAAGGGCCTTGAGTGGTATAAGGACCTTGAAGAGGGACAGAGAATCAGATGCTCCAACACAGCAAATGATAAGCTTTATGTAAATAAGTTCGTTGATGCTGAGGGTAACGAAGTTACCGTTGCAGACGGCGAGACAGAAGTATTCCCCATTATCATTTTTGAGATCGTTTGGGACGCAGACTCCGAGACATACGCGATCTCCATTAACGGTGCTCCCGCACCTGACGCATACAACCAGGCAGCTACCGACTATTTCGCAGAGCTTGACGACCAGGCATACGTTGGCTTCTCGCTCCAGAACAACACCATGGGCGGTACACTTGGATGCACAATTCTTAAGTACGGAACAAGCGCAGAGGATGCAGCTCCTCCTCAGGGTGATGACGAGGCAGCTCCTGATGCTTACTCCAACGAGACAGCTCCCATCGCAGACGCTTCTACAATTCCCGAAGGCGAGCCCGCAATCGTTCTTAACGGTTCTCGTTCTGACTCTAACGTAAAGGGTAAGCCCACATCCGTTTTGGGTAACATCATCGTTGTAAACGACGATAACTCCATCAACGTTCTTGCTAACACCGATAACATGGCAAACGCAAAGTATATCGTTGATAACGAAGTATCCTACGATACAAAGGATTTCCCCTACGTTCTCTTGATCACAAGAAACTTCTGTACATGTAACTACACCGACAGCGATATAGACGGTGTTCCCGAGGAATACTGCACATGCACAGAGTCTGTAAATATGCTTGCACTTGCAGGTAACCTCGTTCAGGAGTCCAGCTCCTACGCAGCAAGAAGCAATCCTCTCTCCTACTGGGAGCCCACATACGTAGGTGATGATTTCTATCACTACTTCGTATTCGACTGGTCTACCATCGCAGGACTTGAGGGAAGAATTAACGGTCTCCGTGTTGACGTTGCCGGTATGAAGGGTAGCGATGCTGAAAGAAATAACTTTGACATCGTTGCACTTGCATTCTTCAGAACAGAGGCAGAGGCTAACGCTTACTTTGAAGCATACATCGAGGAGCTTGGCGGAGGCGAAGTTACTCCTCCCACAACAGACACCGATCCCGGTGATGATGATCCTACAACTGAGCCCGGTGATGATGATCCTACAACTGAGCCCGGTGATGATAATCCTACAACTGAGCCCGGTGATGATAATCCTACAACTGAGCCCGGTGATGATGTAACCGAGAAGGAGACAACAAAGACAGAGGAGACCGAGAAGGCTCCCGCTACCTCCGGTGGTAACAGCAGCGATAAGACTGATGATAAGAAGGAAGAGAAGAAGAGCGGATGCGGCGGCGTAGTTGGATTCGGCGCAATCGCAGTAGTTGCTATCGCAGCAGCAGGTCTTGTTTCCTTCAAGAAGAAAGAGGACTAATTTGAATTAACAAATTCAAATATCTCAATAAATACCCCCGACGCATTCGCGTCGGGGGTATTTTATACACAAAACAAGATAAAAAAGCGTAGCATAAAATTAAAAAGGGATTTTTAAATGTTAAAAAAGGCTTCCCCTTGAGGGGAAGCTCCCGCGCAAGCGGGTGATGAGGTTTTTTTTGACGTTATTTATATCCGTGCGTCTTGATGTATTCAAGCACCGCCCCATATCCATCGGAATTGAGCGAAATGCCGTTGCCTGAATCGTATTTCGGATCAAGACGTCCGTCCTCGCCCTTGAGAACAGATGCGGTGTCAAGATATCTTACCGCAAGCTCCTCTGCAAGAGAAGCAATAAACATGTTGGCTTGATCGATCCTCTCGTTTGATATCGAGGGATCGTTTTTTTCTGCCGATTTTGAGACGGGAAAAACAGACTGTAAAATTATCCTTGTGTCCGGGGATTTGTCAAGTATAGAATCAATAAGACGGGTGTAATACTCCTTGAATTTTTCCTCGGTGCAATGTCCGACACCGTTTTCAATGCCTACAGTGATGATAACGTACTGTGGCTTGTATAGCTCTATCGCATCCGCGATAGACGAGCCCTTTTCACCGTCAGAGTGAATGATAGACGTTGTAGCAAGATTGTAATCAAGAGGTAGGGAATTGTCCTTTGTAGACCATACCTGGTTCTTGCTGATCTCGTCACGGGTGGATATTGATGCCATAGACTTGTCAGAGACAAAGACGATACCTTTTAGATAGCTGTTGCCGTAATCAAACGTCCGCTCAAGCTGCGCCGAGCTGAGCATCGTCTCCTCCACTTTATCCGAATTGAAGGTGAAGAGCTTGGAGTTGATACCGTAAATGCATAGCATCACAAATGAGGATATGCACGCGACCAAGGCAACAGACAGAAGCGTTATCATCAGCCTTGAGATAAAGTTGAAATTCTTCATACCGTTATGTATTATGAGAATCTGTTTTTATACTGTTCCTTCGCAGGCTGATTTTTCTTGCTGTCGGTCTTTTTTGCGCCTGCCTGACTCTTTGTGCTTTTACCCGTAGGTGCATTTGGAGTAGAAAGACGACCGAGATTGCCACTGATCAAAGCCTTAATAAGAACTACGATTCCGTATATGATAGCGAAAACCGCGGTTACTATTACGGCTGCATAGAATTTCAATGAGCAAAGAAGCAGAAAAACGAGAAGTCCGAGAATGTAGCATAAAGCGTGTGCAAGTCTTCTCATAGGAGAGGAGATCTTTTCGTATCTGAAAAGCGTGCTTCCAAGCGACATCATAAAGGCAAACAGGAGAAATGAGAGAAGCGGTCTTGCGTAGATCGCCGTGTTAGCTTTGTCCTGCGCTAAGCCGAGTGATATCAGCACTATAAGAGTAGTTCCTGCCGTGTAGATAATTGAGCCGCAGCAGAAAAAGAATTTTATTAGATTGTTGTTCTTCATAATTCGCGTCCTCGTCAAAATAATCTGGAAATTCTGTTCTCTTTATTTTACCATAAAAAAGAATATATTTCAATACCTAAAAGAAAATATTTATCCGTAAGGTTTGTTGTCTTATTGGAAATAATGCGGTCAGAGAAGTGATGCGAAAAAATGCATAATTTTTCATTTTTTCCGTATTTTTATTTATTTCTCTCCTTGACAAATATGCAAAAAAAATGTATAATTAATATAATTGACTAATTATGCTTTTTTTCAAAAACAGAACATTTTTAGCACACTGTTTTTGGGATACGGAGGAATAATAATATGGCAAAAATTTCGAGAAAAGAAGCAAGAGATATCCTTTTCGGTCTGCTCTTTGAGACAGAGTTCAAAAACGGAGATAGCCCCGCCGAGATATACGATCTGGCATGCCGAGACAGAGAGCTTCCCACGGATGCATACGTGAAGAATACCTTTTTCGGTGTGATCTCTCGCTCCGAGCTTATCGACTCTGTTATCAGCAAGTACTCAAAGGGATGGAGAGCCGACAGACTTTCAAGAGTATCAAGAACTATACTTCGTATCGCTATATACGAGATGCTCTTTATCGAGGATATCCACCCCAATATCTCTATCAGCCAGGCGGTAGAGCTTTCTGTGAAGTACGGAGAGGATAAGGCAAAGCAGTTCGTCAACGGAGTGCTTTCGGGACTCTTTAAGGATATCGACGGTAAGGACGTAAAGCTCTTTGTCGAGGAAATGGCAACCTCGCCCAATAGCGATGATGAGCCTGCTGCAGAAATCACAGAAGACGAAGAAAATGTCTGAAAAGGATCTTTTTCTCGGCATAGATACGAGTAATTATACGACCTCGGTTGCTCTTTGTAACGATAGCGGCAAGGTGATACTTAACCTTAAAAAGCTGCTTCCCGTAAAGGCGGGGGAGCGGGGACTCAGACAAAGCGACGCGCTCTTTGCCCACACTAAAAATCTTCCCGAGATAATGCGAGGACTTAAAGCCTTTCTCGATTCGGGATACAGAGATCACCGTATAGTTGCCGTGGGCTGTTCCGCAACCCCAAGAGACGCGGAGGGCTCGTATATGCCTTGTTTTCTGGCGGGAGTTTCGGCGGCAGAGACGGTCTCTGCGACAGTCGGATGTGAAAAGTACAGCTTTTCGCACCAGAACGGTCACGTTATGGCGGCTCTGTATTCGTCGGGAATGACCTCTTTGATAGACGGAGAGATGCCTTTTGCCGCATTTCACGTCTCAGGCGGAACGACAGAGCTTCTTCTCGTAAAGCCGAATACTGACAGCTTCAGTATAGAGCAGATAGGCGGAAGCGACGACATGAATGCAGGCCAGGCTGTTGACAGAACAGGAGTGCTTATGGGGCTCGCGTTTCCGTGCGGTAAGGAGATGGAAGCTCTCTGTACCTCCGTGCCCTATAAAAAGAGCAGGATATCGGTGAAGGGACTTAAGTGTAATCTTTCCGGACTTGAGAATCTCGCCGCAAAGCTATATGCCGAGACTGGTGATAAGGCGGTAACGTCAGCATTCTGCTTTGATTTCATAGCAGACACTCTCACACAGCTCTCACTTAATCTCAGAGAGATATATCCTGATATTCCGATAGTGTTTGCCGGCGGTGTGATGAGTAATAAGAGGATCGCCAAAAGACTCTCAATGCTCGGCAACGTATTTTTTTCCGAGCCGGAGTTTTCAGCTGATAATGCCGCAGGCACCGCACTTCTGACAAGAAGAGCGTATACATCAGATAACGAATAAAAAAGAATGATAACGAAAAAATGCATAAAAAATGTATATATGCATTTTTTAATGAATATTATTCAAAAACGGCAAAAAGCGTGAAAATCCGTAAAAAACAGCCAAAATAACGGTGTTTCGTCAAGATCTCACCTATATATCGGCTGAAAATTTCGATCAAGAACACAAATAAGCCTTAATAATTCGCTAAAAATGCGTAATTTTGCGTTATTTTCAGCTAAAAGTTAAGATTATCAATATCAAAAAAGGAGGAAGAAATGCAAGAGCAGGCAATTTTCAGCGTCACGCAGATAAACGAGTATATAAAAATGACGCTTGAATCGAGCGCAGTGCTTAAAAGCGTCTTTCTCCGTGGAGAGATCTCGAACTTTAAAAGTAATTACAGCTCAGGACATCTCTATTTTTCCTTGAAGGACGAAACCTCCTCGCTCCGCGCGGTGATGTTCCGTTCAAGTGCCTCACGGCTTAAATTCCGTCTTGAAAGCGGAATGAAGGTCATAGTTCACGGCAGAATTTCCTCATATACAGTAAGCGGAGATTGTCAGATAATCATCGACGATATGCAGCCCGACGGCGCAGGCGCGCTTGCGATAGCCTTCGAGCAACTCAAAAAAAGGCTTGAAGCAGAAGGACTTTTCGCTCCCGAGCGAAAAAAGCCGATACCGAAATTTCCGAAAAGCGTTGGTGTAATCACCTCAGCGTCGGGCGCGGCATTGCACGATATAATAAACGTGTCAGGCAGAAGAAGTCCATCCACAGAGATAATAATTTATCCGTCCTACGTTCAGGGTGAGCTTGCCCCGAGAAGCCTTACCGGAGGAATTCTTTTCTTCAATAACAGACAAAAGGTAGACGTAATAATCATAGGTCGAGGAGGCGGTTCCGCCGAGGATCTATGGTGCTTTAACGACGAAACGTTAGCGCGCACGATCGCAGAATCCGAAATCCCGGTTATTTCAGCCGTCGGTCACGAGACGGATTTTACAATATGTGACTTCGTCTCCGATCTTCGCGCCCCGACTCCCTCCGCCGCGGCGGAGCTTGCGTTTCCGGACACGTCGGAAATTCTTTCACGCGTAAGAATTTTGAGTCGAAAGGCAGACGACATTACCGCCAACCGATTAAGAAATTTACAGACAAAACTTATGCTCATGCACAAAAGCATTGAGCTGCAGTCACCTGCCAACAGATTGAAAGAAAAGAGCAATTCGCTCCAGCTTTTGAAAAACAGGCTTGAAAATGCTCAAAAGAGCATCATGGATGAAACGCAAAACAGATTTTTAATGTTATGCACTCGCCTTGAGGGAGTGAATCCCCTCGCGGTTCTTTCACACGGTTACAGCGTGGTTGAAAACCGAGAGGGAAGCATCGTATCCTCGATTGATGATGTCGAGATGGGCGAGATAATAACCGTTAAGCTCTCGGACGGTGAGATAAACGCAACAGTAACCGAAAAAAAGATCAGTAGATAAAAGGAAGAATAAAATGGCAGAAAAAAAGAAGATGAGCCTTGAGCAATCGATGTTAAGGCTTGAAGAAATCGTTAAGGAAATGGAGAACGAAAAGCTCCCGTTGGACAAATCCCTTAAGCTGTATGAAGAAGGCATTGGTCTTGTTGAGCGATGCTCGGGCGAGCTTGAGAATGCTAAGAGAAAAATTATGATTCTTCAGCAGGGCAAGGACGGCGAGATCGAAATCGTTGACGTACCTGAGGGCACCTTCAATTCCTGATATCATCAATACTCTGAAAGGGGTTTTATATGTTTAACTACAATGAGCAGCTCGCACTTGATATACTCCGGAGCAATGCTGAAAAAGTAAATGCCGAGCTTGAAAAAATATATCCTGAAAAAAATGGCATAGCAAGCGTGCTTTACGAAGCCGAGAGATACAGTCTTTTGGCTGGTGGCAAGAGAATAAGAGCCGCGCTTTTGCTTGAATCCTGCAAGATGCTTGGAGGACAGGACTGTGCTGCATTGCCTTTTGCTTGCGCCATTGAGATGGTACATACCTACTCACTTATTCACGATGACTTGCCTTGTATGGACAATGATGATCTGAGACGCGGAAAGCCGACAAATCACAAAGTGTATGGCGAGGCGATCGCAACCTTGGCGGGCGATGGGCTTCTGACAGATGCCTTTTCCGTTTGCGCTATGAATCCTCACGTGACGGGCGATTGTGCGGCAGCGGCGGTAGCCATTCTTTCGGGTGCTGCGGGAAGTTACGGAATGATCAAGGGGCAGGTGATCGACCTTTACGGCGAAACACACGATCTGAGTGAGGCAGAGCTTATCGAATTGCATATGGGCAAAACCGGTGCTATGATATGCGCATCTGCTCAGCTTGGATGCCTTGCGGCGGGATTTGCTCCAAATCACGAGATGACAGAGAAGCTCACCTCGTTTGCGCAGAAGATTGGACTTGTCTTCCAGATAATTGACGATATTCTTGACGTTACTTCAACAAACGAGGAGCTTGGAAAAAATATAGGCTCTGATAGCGAAAGCAATAAGACGACGTTTTTGAGCTTCTTTACGGTTGAGCAGGCGTACGAATATGCCAAGAGATTAACGCAGGATGCGATAGATTCTCTTGATAATATTGAAGGAGCCGAAGGACTCATTAATCTGGCGCAGTTCCTTTGCGACAGAAAAAAATAAAAAGTTAGGAAAAATAAAATGGATTTTATTCTTGAACTTGCATTGAATTATCCGCTTGTATCCGCAGGATGCGGATGGGTAGTGGCACAAATATTAAAGTCTATAACCGGAGTGTTCAAGGTTAAGAAGTTTACCTTGACCGAGTTTTTCTTCGGTACGGGCGGAATGCCTTCATCGCACACGGCGGCTGTTTGCGCGCTTTTGTGCGCATGCGGCTTGAAGTTCGGTGTTGGCTCGGGCGAGTTTGCGATCAGCTTCATTCTAGCTATGATCGTCATAAGAGATGCAATGGGAATGAGACGTCAGGTTGGCGAGCATGCCAAGGCACTCAATATGATCTTCAAAGAGTTTGCAGAGGCGAAAAACGATCCCAAGCTGACTCAAAAGGCATTTGGCGAGTTGGCAGGTCATACGCCTCTTCAGGTCTTTGCGGGAGCACTGGTGGGTGCTGTCGTAGCATTTTCGATGGCTCTTATCCCTGCATTCGGTATTTCATTAATATGAGAGCTGATACCTATTTATCGCAGAACGGCTATGCTGAAAGCCGAACACGTGCGGCAAGGCTTATTTCCGAGGGAAAGGTGTTATTGGACGGCAAGACCGTTCAAAAGGCATCTGAGGAGATATGTGAAGGCGAGCACACAGTTGTGATAACCGAAAATGATCTGTTTGTTGGCAGAGGAGGGCTCAAGCTTTCGGCTGCTCTTGAACAGTTCAAAATCGACGTGGCGGGTAAAAAGTGTATTGACGTCGGAGCCTCTACGGGAGGATTTACCGATTGTCTTTTACAAAACGGTGCTGCTTTTGTTTATGCGATCGACTCGGGAAGAGGACAGCTTCATCCCAAGCTTCTGAGTGACGAGAGAGTAGTCAATATTGAAGGGTATAACGCGCGTGCGCTTTCACGCGACGAGCTTGGAGTATTTGACGTTGCGGTGATGGACGTGTCGTTTATTTCGCAGACCTTGATACATCCCGCCCTATCGGACGTTTTGTGTGACGGTGCTGTTTTTATCAGTCTGATCAAGCCGCAATTTGAGTCGGGACGCTCGGCTCTTGGCAAAAATGGGATCGTTAAGGATGCCAAGGACCGTGAGGGAGCTATCAAAAAGGTATTGCAATCTGCAATAATGAACCACTTTGAGCCGATAGGCATAATTAATTCTCCGATAGAGGGAGGAGACGGAAACCGTGAGTATCTCGCCTGCTTTGTAAAAAGAGAGGGAACACTTGCGGTAAATTCAATTGATCCAAAGCATATAATTGCGATATCGCGCAATTGATACGGAAAGGCAAACAACAATGAACAGACCCATTAAAAAGGTGCTGATAATCACCAATTTTAACATATACGACAAGGCAAATGCCGCGATGAAAGTTGCTCAAAAGCTAATTAATCTCGGATGCGAGGTGTGTACGCTTATTTACAACAAGGACAAGCTATTCAGGTGCAACAAGGCAAGGCTAAACTTTACTTTCTTATCCGCAGACGAGGCATACAGCTCGGTTGATGCCGTTATAGTGCTTGGCGGTGACGGAACGATCCTTGAATCTGCAAGAAGATCTGCGCCTTACGGCACGTGTGTATTGGGACTCAATCTCGGTCACCTCGGCTATATGGCGGAGCTTGAGCTTGGAGAGATAGACAAGCTTGAGAGCATTGTTTCGGGAGACTATAAAATCGAGACGCGCTCAATGATCAATATTGAGATCCTGGCAACTGACGGCAGTGTCAGAAAGAACGAGTACGCGCTAAACGACGCGGTGCTTTCAAACGGAACGATCTCGAGAATAGTTGACACTGAGCTTTACGAGGGTGGCGTGTTTATAGGTGGATATCGCTCGGACGGAATGATAGTTTCAACTCCGACCGGTTCTACCGCTTATTCGCTTGCCGCGGGGGGCGCGATAGTCGATCCGAGACTTAACTGTCTTTGCGTGACACCGATATGTCCTCATTCGCTTTATGCAAGGCCGCTTATTTTTCCCGATAGCGCAAGCATTGAGATCAAAAACAACTGTCAGAGAGAAAAGACACTGTTTCTGACGGTGGACGGCAGAGTAAATTATGAGCTTTCTCTCGGTGAGAGGATAAGGATCACACGCTCGCCCTTACATACAAGGTTTATTCGAATTAAGGACGACAGCTTTTATGACAGACTCAGACAAAAAATGAACGATAACAGATAAATACGGAGATAGATATGAAAAAGGGAAGACAGGAAAGAATCCTCGAGCTTATAACAAAATACGAGGTTGAGACGCAGGACGATCTTATGGAGATGCTCCGAATTGACGGATATAAGGTCACTCAGGCTACGATCTCAAGAGATATAAGAGACCTCGACCTTGTAAAGGTGGCAACACCCGACGGGGCTTACAAGTACGTTGTATCTCACGTGTCAAGCGTTGGCACCGGTAACGTCAGTGTAATGAAAAATCCGATTGTTGACACGGTTATCAGCATAACCTGCGCGCAGAACATCATCGTGATTAAGACCAATCCCGGTATGGCTCAGGCGGTCGGTATTTTCGTTGACCGTATGCATGACGGCGATATCGTCGGATGTGTTGCGGGAGATGATACGATAATCATCGTTACCTTGAATAATGACATAGCGGCGGCGGTTGCGGATAAGCTGAAGAATATTTTGTCACTTTAAAGCACATTTTGCTTGGAAGGGGGTGTATTTATGCTGAGAAGCCTTCACATTGAGAATATTGCTGTAGTTAAGAGTGCGGATATCGAGCTTGGACTCGGATTTACCGTGCTTACGGGTGAGACCGGTGCGGGTAAATCGGTCATTATCGACAGTATAAATATGCTCACGGGAGCAAAGGTCTCAAGAGACGTTATTCGCTCGGGAGAGGACTATGCGCTTTCCGAGGCGGTATTTGACGGGCTTTCCGATGAGGTTGCATCAAAGCTTTCTGAGATGGGCATTGACTGTGAGGACGGCGAGATAGTTGTTACCTGCAAAATGAACTTGGACGGCAGGACGGTCAACAGAATAAACGGCAGAAGCGTTACGCGTACCACGCTTAAGGAGATCGCGCGACTTCTTATATCGATACACGGGCAGAATGACAGTCAGATGCTCTTCAGTAAAAATTCTTATTATGAGCTGACCGATTCCTACGGCGAGTGCTTTGGCGAAAGAGAGAGATACCGTGAGATATTCAGATCTCTTGAGGAGACCCGCCGAAAGCTGAAAGAGCTTGACACCGATGAGGAGGAAAAGGCGAGAAGAAGGGATATGCTTGAGTATCAGATCAAGGATATCGATTCAAAAAGGCTTAAGGTGGGCGAAGAAGAGGCTCTTGAATCCGAAAAGCTTCGCCTCAAAAACATAGAAAAGATAAACAAGCACATAAATTTTGCAGAAAGGGTGCTTTCAGGTGGCGAGCGCGGCGGGGACGTGGCATATATGCTCTCACGCGCGTCCGAGTCGCTCGGTAAGATATCCGACGTAGTTCCTAAGGCGGGCGAGCTTGCCGAAAAGCTTATGGATATGAGTTACGAGGTTGCGGACGTTGCGGATGAGGTCAAGGCACTGTCAGATATGGATAGCGAAAACGCAGATGACAAGCTTGACAAGATCGAGTCGCGCCTTGAGGTGATATCCTCGCTCAAGAGACGCTACGGCAGAGACATTGAGGCTATACTTGCGTTCAGAGACAAGGCAGCGGCAGAGCTTGATGCCATAGAATCTGCAGATGAGAACGCAGAAAAATACAGAATAGAGATCGCAAGGCTTGAAAAAGATGCTATGGCGGCTGCGCTGGAGCTTTCACACAAGAGACGTATTGCGGCAGAGAAGGCTTCGAAGGGAATTATGGACGTTCTGGCTTATCTCGATATGCCGAAGGTTAAGTTCTTAATTGACGTAAAGCAGAGTGATACTCTCACGTCCTACGGATGCGATAAGATCGAGTTTCTCGTTGCGACAAATCCGGGTGAGCCTATGATGCCAATGAGCGACATCGCTTCGGGCGGTGAGATGGCGAGAATAATGCTCGCGATAAGAAGCGTGCTTAACGAAAAGGATGGCGTTTCCTGCTCGGTATACGATGAGATCGACACGGGAATCTCGGGTAAGACTTCGCGTAAGATCGGTATCAAATTACACTCGATAGCGGCTGACTCGCAGGTGCTTTGCGTTACGCACTCTGCACAGATAGCGACTCTTGCGGACAGTCATTTCCTCATCTCCAAAAAAGAGGTGGAGGGAAGAGCGCAGACGAGCATAAGACTTCTTTCATACGGTGAGCGCGTTGAGGAGGCGGCAAGGATACTTGGAGGTATCAGCATAACCGAGGCGCAGAGACAGGCGGCGAGGGATATGCTTGATAATAAATCGGAATAATGGCACAGAAAAAGATTGTAAAAACAAATGCTATGCGAATGCTCGACATAGCGAAGATCCCTTATGAGATAAAGGAATACGAGGTGGACGAGAACGATCTGAGCGGTACTCATATTGCCGATCAGATAGGTCTGCCTTACGGTATGGTTTTTAAGACCATAGTTACAAAGGGAGACAAGACGGGGTACTGTGTATTCTGTCTGCCCTGCGACAAGGAGATAGATTTCAAGGCGGCGGCGCGCGCGTCGGGTAACAAGAGCATCGAGCCTTTGCACGTCAAAGACCTGCTCGGCGTGACGGGATATATTCGCGGCGGCTGCTCACCCGTGGGAATGAAGAAGAAATTTCCGACCTTCTTTGATTCTTCTGCGGCATCTCTTGAAAGATTGACTGTCAGTGCGGGAATGCGCGGCGCGCAGCTTCTCGTGTGTTCGGATGAAATACTCAAATATACTCAGGCTGTGCTTTGTGACATAGCTGTCGAGCCGTCAAAACAAAATTAATTTAGGAAAAATACACTATACGTATTGAAATTTTATCCTTTGTGTGATAAAATATATAAGTTGCTTAAAAATAGAGAGGTTAATGTAAAAATGTTAAAGATCAAATTACAAATAGCCGAAAAAATCTACGAGGGAGTAAAGGGTATCAATCCCGATGCAGAGCTCAGCGTGCAGGATATCGCCGCAATGCTTGAGTATCCCCCTGATACGAGTATGGGTGACCTTGCGTTTCCTTGCTTCAAGCTCTCAAAGACTCTCCGTCGCTCACCCGTGCAGATTGCGGCGACTATTGCCGAGGGACTTTGCGGAGGCGCTGTCGGTCACGCGGAGGCTGTAAACGGCTATTTGAACATAAAAATTTCAAACGAGTACCTTGGCGAGAACGTTCTTCCCGAGATACTTGACAAAAAAGAAAATTACGGTGCGCCCCGCATCGGTGAGGGAAAGACGGTCGTTCTTGACTATTCCTCCCCCAACGTTGCGAAGCCCTTCCATATAGGACATCTTGGAACGACCGTTATCGGTCACGCGCTCAAGAAGCTCCACGAGTTCGCAGGTTACAAGTGTGTAGGTATCAACTACCTTGGTGACTGGGGAACTCAGTTTGGTAAGCTTATCGTTGCCTACAAGCTCTGGGGAGACAAAAAGCAGATCGAGGAGGGCGGAATCGACAAGCTCGTTGAGCTTTACGTTCGTATCAACAACACCATTAAGGGTGACGAGGAGAACGGAATCCCCGCAAGAGAGGATCTTGCAGATCAGGCAAGAGAAGAGTTCCACAAGATGGAGATCGGTGACGAGGAAAACATCGCGCTCTGGAAGTGGTTCGTCGAGATAAGCCTTGAGGAATATCAGAAGACCTACAAGCAGCTCGGTATCGAGTTCGACAGCTACAAGGGTGAGAGCTTCTATACCGATAAGATGCCCGCGCAGGTCGAAAAGCTGCGTGAGATGAATCTTATGAAGATCGACGACGGTGCGTCTATCGTTGATCTCGAGGAGTACGGAATGCCTCCTTGCCTCATTCTCAAGCGCGACGGTTCGACCCTTTATCCTACGCGTGACATTGCTGCGGCGGTCTACAGAAAAGAGCATTACGGCTTTGATAAGGCAATATACGTAACCAGTACTCAGCAGATACTCCACTTCAAGCAGTGGTTCAAGGTCGTTGAGCTTATGGGCTACGATTGGTATGATCAGCTCGTTCATATTCCTTACGGTACTGTCTCCCTCAACGGTGCAAAGCTTGCGACGAGAACCGGTAACGTCGTATTACTCAAGGATCTTTTCGCGCAGGCTATCGAGAAGGTAAAGGGAATTATGGCAGAGAAGAATCCGGACCTCGCAGGCAACGAGGAGGTCGCAGAGGCGGTTGGTGTCGGTGCGATAGTATTCTACTACCTCACGAATAACCGTATAAAGGATATCAACTTCAACCTTGAGGATGCGCTTTCCTTTGACGGTAATACGGGGCCTTACGTTCAGTACACGTACGCGCGTACCTGCTCGGTGCTTGAAAAGGCAACACACTGCGGAGGTAAGATCGTGATCAGCTGTGACGAGGAGGCGACACTCCTCAAGACTCTCGCTCAGTATGAGGAGAGAGTAAGAACGGCAATCAAGGATTATGAGCCTTCTGTAATCGCACGTTATATTCTCGACGTCGCGGTTGCGTTCAATAAATTCTACCACGAGTGTTCGATCCTCAACGCGGAGGACAACGACGTGCGCGGAACAAGAATTCTGCTCACCGAGGCTACAAGATACGTGCTTGGAAGCGCGTTCTCGCTCATTTGTCTTAAAAAGACCGAGCGTATATAATTCATTTTGAAAGTTAATAATTGAAAGGAATATAAAGACATGTCAGGACATAGCAAATGGGCTAACATCAAGCACAAAAAGGAAAAGACCGACTCCGCGAGAGCAAAGGTCTTTACAAAGATCGGCAAGGAGATCACTATTGCGGTAAAGGAGGGCGGCGGAGATCCCGCGTCCAACTCCAAGCTCCGTGACCTTATTCAGAAGGCAAAGGCAAACAACGTGCCTAACGATAACATCGAGAGAACGATCAAAAAGGCTCTCGGCGGTACGGGTGAGTCCTACGAGGAGGTAGTTTACGAGGGCTACGGTCCCTCCGGCGTTGCAGTCATCGTTGAGGCTACCACCGATAACAGAAACAGAACTGCGGGCAATATCCGTTCCTACTTCTCAAAGTATCACGGTAATATGGGTCAGACAGGTTGTGTAAGCTTTATGTTCGAGGAGAAGGGCGTTATCGTCATCATGGACGAGGACGGCGAGATCGACGAGGACAAGCTTATGGAGACTGCTCTCGAGGCAGGCGCCGAGGATTTCTCCGGTGAGGATGGAGTTTTCGAGATCTACACCGTTCCGGACGACGTTTATGCTATCGCGGATGCGCTCAAGGAAGCGGGATACACGCTTGAGAACGCTGAAAAGACAAAGGTTCCTTCCACTACCGTTAATATTGACAATGAGGACGACCTTAAGTTTATGAATCTTCTCATCGAGAAGCTCGAGGAAGATGACGACGTAATGGAAGTATATCACAACTGCGATAATTGCGACTAAAGTTAGTCAGCCTGCCGATATTTCCTGAATACTGTGTTGCTCCTCAAAGGCAGCTTGACGTAGATAACTACGCCTTCGCTTTGCCTTTTCCGGTGCGCCTTGTCTTCAAAAAATCTCGACAGGCTGATGCCTTATCTATAAAGATGACCAAATTAATACGGGAGGTAAAATGAAACAGAATAAATGGATGCGTCTTGCATCGAATACTCTGATATTTACTGTCGGTAAGTTCGTTTCAAAGCTTATCGTCATCTTTATGCTTCCGTTCTATACCTCCTATCTTTCAAGTGCGGAGTACAGTACTTCGGATCTG
The DNA here is from genome assembly GCA_015064685.1 of Oscillospiraceae bacterium. Classification (GTDB taxonomy): domain Bacteria; phylum Bacillota; class Clostridia; order Oscillospirales; family CAG-272; genus SVTX01. Next base: position 19,126 of record SVRT01000010.1, on the reverse strand, counting down.
ATTACAAACCTATGTAATCTTCTGATCCCGATCGCTTGCCTCGGTGTGAGCGAGGGTATATTCCGCAACGCTGCCGCAAAGGAAGGAGACAAGGAATCCTTCTTTACGAACGGCGCGGTGCTTATGCTTATCGGAAGTGCGATTTTTCTCGTTCTGTCACCGTTGCTCAGCTTGTTCGAGTATTTTACGGATTATATCTGGCTGATAATTATTTACGTTCTTGCATCGAATATCCACTCGGTATGCTCGCAGTACGTCTGCGCGATTGGTCGGACGAAGCTTTTTGCCGTTCAGGGAGTAATAAATACGATGCTGACGGTCTTGCTCAATATCCTTTTCCTCGTTGGATTTGATATGGGTATCAACGGATACGTTCTCTCGATCGTTCTTGCTGATTTTCTGTCGACGGTCTTTTTGGTATTTACCGCGAAGCTTTATCGCGCGTTCAAACCCAAAAAGACAAGCGGTCGCGTTATGTGGGAGCTTATGAGATTCTGTCTGCCACTCGTTCCGTCAACTGTTTTCTGGTGGGTGACCGGTGTATCGGATAGATATATGGTCGCGTATCTCTGCTCGGACGCAGAAAACGGTCTTTATGCCGCGGCATACAAGATACCTACGCTGCTGACATACGTTGTTGTAATTTTCAATGATGCGTGGAAGCTGTCTGCGGTTGCCGAGTCTGAGGATAGGGAAGAGTGTACCAGGTTTTATTCTCAGGTGTTTAAGTATTACCTTGCCGTGATGTTTGCGGGTGGAGCAATACTAGCGGTCGGTGCGCAGATATTTGCTAAAATACTGTTTGCGGAAAGCTATTTTTCGGCTTGGATATTTATACCGATACTGTCTGCCGCTACCGTGTTTACCTCGCTTGATACCTTCCTCGGAAGCGCGTATTTTACGGTGAAGAAGACCGGAATGTCATTCTGGACGGCACTTATCGGGGCAGTAGTCAATGTTGCGTTAAACGTGATATTAATCCCCCCGTACGGAGCGATGGGCGCGTCGGTTGCTACTTATGCGAGCTACTTTATCGTGTTTGTGATCCGCGCGGTCACAATGCAGAGATTTATTCCGTTTAAGATGTATCCTATGAAGCTTATTGTTAACACGGTGTTGATCACCGCGATTTCGGTCGTTATGACGGGATGGGGAAGTGAGACTTGGGGAATTTTAACATCCTGTGCTATACTGCTTGTTAGTCTTGTGATTAACGGGAGAGATATTATTCTCGGTTGTCTTGACGTTCTCAGATCTATAAGAAAAAAGGCATAAGAAAGAATAATTTACAAATAATTCACATTTATTTTTGGATTTCACTTGCAAAAAAGCGAGAAATATGATATAATCATCGTTGCGTGTGAAAACACATAAGTTTAAGGGTGGTCCGCTGCTATGCTCGCATGAACATCCGGATTATTAAGGAGGGCTTTAAAATGGATCTTATTAAGGCTTTTACAAACGAGCAACTCAAAACAGAGGTACCCCAGTTCAACATCGGTGACACCGTTCGTGTTCACAACAAGATCGTAGAGGGTACAAGAGAAAGAATTCAGATGTACGAGGGTACTGTTATCGCAAAGCACGAGGGTGGCATTTCCTCCACCTTTACCGTAAGAAGAATTGCTTACGGATGCGGCGTTGAGAAGACTTTCCCCGTTCACTCTCCCAACGTAGTAGCTGTCGACGTTATCCGTAAGGGTAAGGTTCGCCGCGCTAAGCTCTACTACCTCCGCGGAAGAGTTGGTAAGGCTTCTAAGGTTAAGGAAGATCTCACAAAGTAATAATTCTTTATCTGAAAAATATCGGAGAGTCGATCATGTCGGCTCTCCGATGTTTTTATGTAATTATGTATTTTTTGGCAATGGCGAATAGCGAGCTTTTTATAGCGCCGAGAATATACAGAGGCTTGTCGCTGCTTTTATATTGAATGATCGGTGGCGTGATACCTTTGAGTGCAAAAGCGCGGTAGAGCTTTTGGGCGGTGTCATCATCTGGTAGAAGATTATCTGACTCGAGTAGCATAACGGCTGGACAAAAGGCGGAGTCCATAAATATCGCAAGGCGAATAAAAAGCGTATCAAGCTCATCCTTTGATATGGAACGGCTTTTAATTATCAGCTCTTTTTCGTTATCTGAGAGAATATTTTGCGGCGAGCAGACCGTTATCGATCCGTTTTGATATACGTGAAATGAGAAAAGACGGCTACCGAGGAAGATATACGACACGCCGGCTTTATCCAAAATCGAGGAAGAAGCGTTGAATTTAAGTGATTCACATATTGCCATTGAGACTGTAAGATGCTTGGTGACGTGTTTGTGGAAGACGGAGAAGACAAGTCGGTCTATCTTTTCCTCATTATGTATAGAAGGAAGGATAGATTTTGCTTCAGCGTTTTCAAGATACGTGTGTCTTATGTCATCGGCATAAATTACTGCGATTGCCGAGTATGGGTGCTCGGATTGCTTGGCTTTAAGCCCGCAACGTGATAGGAAGATATTCAGATTATCATCAAATAGCACAGAGGTGTCGTAACTGTACGTTGCTTGAAATTTCACCTGTGCGTTGGGATCAAAGAGAGTCAGTGAAAAGCGCGGAGTAGAGAGATCGATGATCATTACGTTTACGTCATCGTCAACAAACAGATGTGCGGACGGGGCATCTCCGTTCATTGAGAAGGTTTTCTCGCACATTATTTTGCTCTCGACCAGGGCTTTTGCTACCTTGCCGGCACTTGCACGGCTTACGCCACATCTTTCGCTGACGGAAGCTCTTGTCGGAGCATTGCCCGAGAGGTATGCATGGATAAGGTCATCGACGAGTGACGGGCGCATATTCAGTTTTATTCTTTTGTGTTTTGTCATTCTTTCACCGTGATATTTCATTAGTAATATAAATGATTATAAGGGAAATCTCCGCTTTTGTCAAGTGGAAAGAAAAAACGAAAAAATGCTAAAAATGTTTTAAAAAACTCTTGACAAATATGATTTTGAGTGTTATAATAATATGCCGCATAAAAATGGCTCTTTTAAGTGCGCCTAAAAACGCCGCCATCATAGCGAGACTTGATGAAAGAGAGGTGCTTTTCGTGTTTGCAATAATCGAAACCGGCGGAAAGCAGTACAAGGTAACGGAGCAGGATATTATCTTCGTTGAGAAGCTTGACTGCGAAGAGGGCAGCGAGGTTGTTTTTGACAAGGTCGTTGCAGTTTCCACAGAGGCAGGCTTTAAGGCAGGTACACCTGTTGTTGACGGTGCAGTTGTTAAGGGTACTGTTGTAAAGAACGGTAAGGGCAAGAAGATCTATGTTCTTAAGTACAAGTCCAAGAAGGACTCCAAGAAGAAGATCGGTCACAGACAGCCTTATACCAAGGTTCAGATCACATCCATCGTTGGCTGATCGCTATGACGAAAATTGTATTTTTCCGTAGCGGCGGCGTCTTCTACGGCTTTGAGGAGCAGGGACATACGGGCTTTGGCACCGAAGGAGACGATATTCTCTGTGCGGCGCTTTCCGCAATGACAATGCTTATTATCAACAGCGTAGAGGTAGCGTATGCTTCCTCGGTCGACTATGAGATCGATGAGGAAACTACAAACATCCGAGTAAGATCGAAGTCCGCTCTCCCCGAATATGAGGAGGACGAGCTCAAGAGATATGCGGTATCGGGAATTTTTCTTGCATACTACAAGCAGATCGAGGATCTTATCGAGGAGTATTACGATTTTCTCGATGTTTCCATCGAGGACAGACCTTACGACGAGTAAGGCGAACAACTTACACACACATAACAGGAGGTAAAGATAATGGTAAAGCTTAGTTTACAGTTCTTTGCTCATAAGAAGGGTGTCGGTTCTACCAAGAACGGCCGTGATAGCGAATCCAAGCGCCTTGGCGTTAAGAGAGCTGACGGTCAGGTAGTTCTCGCCGGCAACATCCTCGTAAGACAGAGAGGAACAGCTATTCATCCCGGTAACAACGTTGGTATCGGTAAGGATGATACGCTCTTCGCTCTTATCGACGGAAGGGTTAAGTTTGAGCATAAGGCAGGCGGAAAGAAGCAGGTTAGCGTATACGCTGACTAATTCTTTCGACAGGCTATAGATAAGGGGTGCGGTACACGCACCCCTTATCTATTTATTCGCGACCTTTGACTTTTGCCGCATACGGCGTTGCTCCTCGGAAACAGCTTGACGTAGGTAACTACGCCTGCGCTTGGTTTCCTCCGGTGCGCCTTGTCTGCGACAAAATTGAAAGGTCTTGTACTTTTGCGCGTTTAAGTGTTGACTCTTCCATCAAATGATGGTATAATTCAAATATAAAACACCTACTAGGAGGCATAAATATGAAGGGATACATATATATACTTACAAATCCATCATTTCGTGATTGGGTAAAAATCGGATATGCTGATAATGTTGAAGAAAGGGTTAAAGACCTAAATAGATCAGAGTGTACACCATTCGCGTTTAGAGTCTATGCGACCTACGAAGTTAATAATCGACTACTGGACAAGAAAATGCATATAATTATTGATAAATTGAATCGTAATTTGCGTTCAATAGACGATTATAACGGACAAAGAAGAGTGCGAGAGTTTTACGCCATATCTCCGGAAGATGCTTATGCTGTCTTTGAGGCGATGGCGGAAATACACGATTGTCCTGAAAGATTGAAAAAATGGAAAACAAGTACTGATAGTATTATGGAAGAAGAATTAGCAGAAAACTTGGCAGAGGAAATGGAAAATAAAAGGGCTTCCCGAAGTGCGAATTGGACATTTGATAATTGGAACGTACCTTCAGGTGCGATACTTGTTAATACTGATAATCCAAATGTTATGTGCACTGTAATCGATAAGAAAAGTGTAGAATACAATGGAGAGGTAATGTCAATGACACGCTTAGCAAAATTGGTGAGTGGAAAGGAGTCAACATCCCACGGTCCTGGATATGTTGCACGGCATTTTATGTATGAAGGTGAATTACTACAAGACAGAGAAGAGCTTATTTAGATCATCGTGTGAAAGAATAGTTGAAGATGAAAGTATTATATGAAGATAGATACTTAATAGTCTGCGAGAAACCCGTGGGTGTCGAGTCGCAGGTGAGCAGTAGCGGTAAAGAGGATATGATAACGCTTCTGTCGCAGTACAGGGCGCAGAAGGGCGAGGACGCGTACGTTGGACTCGTTCACCGTCTTGACACTATGACTGGTGGTGCGATGATATATTCAAAGCGCTCTGATATGACGAGGAAGCTTTCTTCTCTCGTTCAATCGGGAGACTATAAAAAGGCCTATCTTGCAGTCGTTCACGGTGCGCCCTCGGAGAATGAGGGCGAGATGCGCGACCTTTTATATCACGACAAGCAGAAGAACAAGTCCTTTGTCGTTGCAAAAAAACGCGCGGGTGTGAAAGAAGCCCTGGCAAGCTACAAGCTTTTAGAGAGCGTGACGCGCGAGGATGGGGACGTGATGTCGCTTGTCGAGGTCGAGCTTGTCACGGGCAGGACTCATCAGATAAGGGTACAGCTTGCATCGAGAAAGATGCCGCTTGTTGGGGACGGAAAATACGGTAGCAGAGACAACAAGGCGACCTGTGCGCTTTGGTCACATAAGGTGGAGTTTATCCATCCGGTGACGAAAAAGGTGATCTCGGTTGAGAGCAATCCCGCGGATGCTTACCCGTGGGATGCTTTTAAAACCAAAGAAAAATGAGCGACTCCGTCGCTCATTTTTCTTGTCTTTTCTGCATTCTTTGCCAACTGATAAATCCGTACAGGTCGTTTACGAGGAACACCGCAAAGCAGACTGTTACCGAGAAGTAGGATATATCCTCGAGCGTTGCAAGTATCCAAAGAATAATAAGGATCACATCGTTTGCGGCATAGGCAAGTGCGTAGTACGGACTTCGTCTCCACGTGAGGTAGACTGCAAGAAAGCTTGTCATCACCGAGATCGTGCTTGGGATCATATTAGCGGTATTCAGCGCGAGCAGAATAAAATAAAAGGCTATTGTAACGATTGTGGTGAGAATTATCGCGAATATTCCTTCTTTGACTGATATCTTATTGACCTTTACCTCGGCTTGGCTTTTGCCGTAAGGGTTTTTTAGCCATGCCACGAGTGCTATGACGGACATAGGCGCGGTCATGCCGAGGTAGGTCGCCATCTCACCGTAATAGGAAAAGGAATAGGATATAATGCCGTAGAGGACGCTGAATATTATCATCAGCGCGGGTCCCGTCGGGTTGCCCTTTGCGGCAAATATCAAAGATGTAACGCCTATATACGATGAAATGAGCGTCAGATATCCCTCTCTGTCAAACAGACAGAAAAAGAGGAAAATAATAAACAGGGATGTGAGCCAGAGGCTCCACTCGAACGGTGAAAAGTAGTTTATTAATCTTTTAATCTTCATTTTTCTCCTAAAAAAAGCATCCGTAAACGCACTTCTAAGACCTAACGTGCGCTTGCGGATGCTTCTGCATCTCTACCCGGTGGCAGAACGTATTTATCATTTGCTATATTATACAACAAAAAGGTGAGTCTGTCAAGAGGCAGAGCTTTTTTCGTTCAAATATTCCATGATTGAGGAAAAAAGTATAAAAGCGACCTTTTGCTTATATTTTTCTGTTTCAAAAAGCGCGGCTTCGTCGGGGTTTGAGAGAAATCCGCATTCGACGAGAACGGCGGGGCAGGTTGCGTTATGAAGCAGGTTTATGGCGGAGGTTGCTGCCTTCGTTTTCCGGTTGTTATATGGCTGGAGATATTTGCGGTTATTCGTTTGAATAAGCTCGGCGAGTGTATAGGACGAGGGCTCATTTTGTGAATACCAGACCTGAAGCCCCGAATATTTGGGATTCGTGTATGAATTCATGTGAATACTGATAAAAATAGCGTTATCGGTATCATTGGCGACTGCGAGACGAGCGGCGAGGTCCAGCTTTTTCTTCCTACCTTGAAAATCTACGTTCCTGTCGTATAACAGGCGGTCGTCTGTGCGAGTCATAATAACATTAACACCGCAAGAGGAGAGCATATCGAACAAATTGAGTGAGATATCAAGGTTGATATCCTTTTCGACAAGCCCCGATACACTTGATGCCCCTCCGTCCTCACCGCCGTGTCCCGCATCTATAATAACTGTTACGGAGTCTTTTTCTACATTTGACGAGGCTTGGAGATCATTATTGCGGTTGGGTAGATACAGTGTACCGAGCAGATATGCGAGTATGCATATAGACATTGATGAAATGATAAGAAATAATATGATTTTTATGCTTGTGCGGGTTTTCATAGTTTTCCTCCGAGGTTTGCTAATAGAATGATATTTTGCAGGAGTTATTTTTATGCTAAAGAGGTCTTTTTTGTGCAATAAAACAAGGCATAGATTTAAATGAGTCTCCTTTCTACGCATAACGACAAAAATTGCAAAATCAAAAACCGACTCTTGACAATAAAACGCTTTTATAGTATAATTATTTCAAATATTATTTTTTGTCGGAAACGCCGACAATATCGCAATTAACCACTATTATAAAAAAGAAAGGAACACCGAGATGAATTTTTTTGACGAGCTTTCTATCTACGACAAGGAAGTGCACGACGCCTGCAACCTTGAGCTTCAGCGCCAGCAACACAACATTGAACTTATCGCATCCGAGAACATTGTCTCAAAGGCAGTGCTTTTAGCTGCGGGAACAGTTCTCACAAATAAGTATGCCGAGGGATTTCCCGGTAAGCGTTACTACGGCGGATGTCAGTGTGTCGATATCGTAGAGGATATTGCGCGCGACCGTGCTAAAAAGCTTTTTGGAGCAGAGCACGCCAACGTTCAGCCTCACAGCGGCGCTTCTGCGAATCTCGCGGTATTTTTTGCACTTCTTGAGCCCGGCGACACTGTTATGGGACTTAATCTCGCTCACGGCGGTCACCTCTCTCACGGCTCTCCTGTCAACATCTCCGGTAAGTACTTCAATATTGTTCCGTACAGTGTATCTGACGATACAGAAATGCTCGATTACGATGCTATAAGAGCAACCGCGCTTGAGTGCAAGCCCAAGATGATCATCGCGGGTGCGAGTGCATACTCGAGAACCATCGACTTTGAGAAGATCAGCGAGATCTGCAAGGAGGTAGGTGCCTACTTCATGGTCGACATGGCTCACATTGCAGGTCTTGTTGCCGCAGGACTTCATCCGAGCCCTGTTCCTTATGCTGACGTTGTTACTACGACGACACACAAGACACTTCGCGGTCCCCGTGGCGGATTGATCCTTTGTCGTGAGGAGCTTGCAAAGCAGATAGACAAGGCTGTTTTCCCCGGAACGCAGGGAGGTCCTCTTATGCACATTATCGCGGCTAAGGCAGTAGCGCTCGGAGAGGCTCTTACACCCGAGTTCAAGGAATATCAGCAGAATATAGTAAATAATGCCAAGGTTCTTTGCGAGGCCCTCAAGGAGGAAGGCTTCAGCATCGTTTCGGGTGACACCGACAACCACCTTATGCTCATCGACCTCCGCCCCTTCGGTGTGACAGGCAAGGAGATGGAGCACCGTCTTGATGAGGTACACATTACTGTAAACAAGAACGCTATCCCAAATGACCCCGAGAAGCCTTTTGTTACAAGCGGTATCAGAGTCGGCACTCCCGCAGTCACCTCGCGCGGCTTCGGCGTTGAAGAAATGAAGATAATAGCTAAGTGGATGAAGCTTGTTGCTACCGATTTCGAGGCGAACAAGGAGAAGATCACAAAAGAGGTTATTGCCCTCTGTGAGAAATATCCTATTTACAACTGATAATTACTTAGTATATTCGTAAGAGAAGGAGAAAATGAAAAATGGCAAAGTTTATCAATGAACCCTCACATACGTTTAATGAGTATCTTCTTATTCCCGGTTATTCCTCAAGCGAGTGTATACCGGCTAACGTAAGTCTCAAGACCCCCCTTGTAAAGTATAAGAAGGGTGAGACGCCCGCAATTACTATGAATATCCCGATGGTTTCTGCGATCATGCAGTCTGTTTCCGGTGACAAGCTCGCTGTGGCTCTCGCAAAAGAGGGCGGTGTGTCCTTTATTTACGGCTCGCAGACGATCGAGGATCAAGCTGCGATGGTAAAGAGGGCAAAAGATCACAAGGCAGGATTTGTTTCGAGCGATTCGAACGTTCGTCCCGACGCAACTCTTGCTGATATAATTGCGCTCAAAGAGAAGACAGGTCACTCTACCGTTGCTGTTACCGATGACGGAACTTCGGAGGGTAAGCTCCTCGGTATCGTTACCGGAAGAGATTACCGCGTAAGCCGTATGAGTGTTGACACGAAGGTCGAGACATTTATGACTCCCTTCGATCAGCTTGTAGTTGCCAAAGAGGGAACTACGCTTAAGGAAGCAAACGACATTATCTGGGATCACAAGCTCAATTCACTTCCTATTATTGACGATGAGCAGAGACTCCGCTATTTCGTATTCCGCAAGGACTATACCTCTCACAAGAAGAATCCTAACGAGCTTCTTGATTCTAACAAGAGATACGTTGTTGGCGCGGGCATCAATACCCGTGATTACGCAGAGAGAATCCCCGCGCTTGTTGAGGCGGGTGTCGACGTTGTTTGTATCGACTCCTCCGAGGGCTTTTCGGAGTGGCAGCAGAGAACTATTGCTTGGGTGCGTGAGCACTACGGTGACAGTGTAAAGATCGGTGCGGGTAACGTTGTTGACGCTGCAGGATTCCGCTTCCTTGCCGATTGCGGCGCTGACTTTATCAAGGTCGGTATCGGAGGAGGTTCTATCTGTATCACCCGTGAGACGAAGGGCATCGGTCGCGGACAGGCTACCGCCCTCATCGAGGTATGTGCTGAGAGAGATAAGTATTTTGAGGAGACAGGTGTATACGTTCCCGTATGCTCCGACGGCGGTATCGTTTACGATCACCACATCACACTCTCGCTTGCTATGGGCGCCGATTTCGTAATGCTTGGAAGATATTTCGCTCGCTTCGACGAGTCTCCCTCTAACAAGGTGAGCATCGGAGGTACCTACTACAAGGAGTATTGGGGCGAGGGAAGCGCGCGTGCAAGAAACTGGCAGAGATATGACCTCGGCGGAGACAAGAAGCTGTCCTTCGAGGAGGGTGTTGACTCCTACGTTCCTTACGCGGGAAGCCTTAAGGACAACGTTGCTATGACGCTTGCGAAGGTCAAGTCAACCATGTGCAACTGCGGTGCTTTGACTATCCCCGAGCTTCAGGAGAAGGCAACTCTCACGCTCGTATCCGCTACGAGTATCGTTGAGGGCGGCGCTCACGACGTTATTCAGAAGGATAAGACATCGTTGAAATAAAGCTGTGCGACAAGGTCGCGAATGAAATTTTAAAACGCCCATCCGCGCTCCCGCTTGATGGGCGTTTTTGGTCCAATTGATAAAGTTGATCGCCTTGATTATTTGGAGGTATATTGTGAACAGAAAATATGATCTGATAGTTGTCGGAGGAGGTCTTGCGGGAGTTTCCGCAGCGATCTCTGCAGCGAAAAAGGGAGTCGACGTGCTTTTGGTAGAGAGATACAACTGTCTTGGCGGCGCTGCTGCAAACGCTCTCGTTATGCCTTTTATGCCTTACTGGACGAAGGACAAGGAGACGAAGGAGAAAAAGTTCCTTTGTGGAGACATATTTCACGAGATAATTAGCGAGATGTGGGAACTTGCGGGCAATCAGAACTCCAAGGACTATCTTACCGACTTCGATGAGGAAATATTAAAGCTCGTACTCAACAGAATGTGCAAAAAGTACGGAGTTTCGCTTCTTTTCAATACCACGGTCACGGGTGTAATGCTTGACGGTAGTAGAATAAATTCGATCAGGGCATTTGGACGCGGACTCTTCGTTGATCTCTATGCCGATCATTTTATCGACGCTACGGGTGACGCGGAGCTGTCAGTTATTGCGGGATGCTCGTGCAGACTCGGAAGAGAGAAGGATTCGCTTTGCCAGCCTATGACTCTTTGCTTCAGAATGGGCGGAGTTGACAAAGAAAAATACGTTCAGAACAGAAATAAGATCAATCCTCTTTACAGGGAATATCAACAAAAGGGATTTATCAAGAATCCGCGCGAGGACGTGCTGATATTCGGAAATCTTAACCGTGGAGTGCTTCACTTCAATACGACGAGGATCGTAAAAAAGAATCCGACAGACATCTTTGAGGTTACAGAGGCGGAGATCGACGCTAGAGAGCAGGTGTATGAGATACACAAGTTCTTGAAGGAGAATATTGAGGGTTTTGAAAACTCAAAGGTCCTCTCCACGGCTATCCAGATAGGAATCCGTGAGAGTCGCAAGGTAGACGGCGAATACGTGCTGACACAGGAGGATCTCGTATCCCTCGCGCGTTTCCCCGATGCGATCGCGGTCGCAAACTACGACATAGATATCCATAACCCCGAGGGAACCGGAACGAGCCACCACTATTTCGGCTTGGGCGAATGGTATGAGATACCTTACCGTTGTCTCATCCCTAAGGGAAAGGACAATCTCTTAGTCGCGGGACGTTGCATTTCCGCAACTCACGAGGCGCAGGCATCCTTCAGAATAATGCCTTATTGCGCGGAGCTTGGTCATGCGGCAGGCACTGCGGTATCGGTTGCAAAGAAGAACGGCACGACAGTGCGAGACGTTGACGTGGCAGAGGTCAGAGAAATACTTAAAAAAGAGGGATTTACCCTTTAAAAATATGGGTGCGACGGTTGTCGCACCCGTGTTTTATTTTCACATTGATAATGCGATTGTTTTTGTTTGCGGATAATTACTCCTTGACAATTGAGTGAATTTTTAGTATAATTAGATATATTATATTGATTCAGAGGTCGATATGGATAAAAAAACGAAGATATACCGGACCTATATTGAAATTCTTCGCCGCGAGCTTGTTCCCGCTATGGGGTGCACCGAGCCTATCGCGGTGGCTTTTTGTGCCGCAAGGGCGAGAGAGGTGCTTGGGAGAATGCCCAAGAGCGTTCGCATCCAAGCGAGCGGAAATATCATAAAGAACGTCAAGAGTGTTATTGTTCCTCACACGAACGGCATGAGAGGACTTGAAGCGGCGGCTGCGGTTGGAATTTTCTACGGAGATTCTTGCGGCGAGCTTGAGGTAATCTCCTCTGTTACTAAGGAAGAGGAGTGCGCTCTTGCGGAAAGAATGAAGGAGCTTGAGATATCCGTTGTTCCGCTTGAGAGTGAGCACATTCTTGATCTTGTGGTAACGGTAAGTGATGGCGACGATTCGGTAGCGGTGCATATTGAGGACGAGCATACCAACGTGGTAGAGGTAATTCAAAATGGCAAGTGTATTTACGTTGACAGCAACAAGAGTGTGGCGGTTGACGGATGTGAAAGCCTCAGCGATTGCTTGCAAATTTGCGATATTTTTGATTTTGCCGAGACTGTAGATATTGATGACGTAAGGGATATTATTTCCCGTCAGATCGCGTACAATACCGCGATATCGCATGAGGGCTTGACGAATGGATACGGTGCTAAGATCGGTCAGATACTTGCAAAGAGAAACGACGAGGTCAGAACTCAAGCCTGCGCGGCGGCAGCCGCCGGCTCGGATGCAAGAATGGGCGGATGCGATATGCCGGTAATTATCTGCTCGGGAAGCGGAAATCAGGGAATGACTACGAGCCTTCCCGTTATAAAATACGCGGAGTACTACGAAAATAGCGAGGAAGAGCTTTACCGCGCGCTTGTACTTTCAAGTCTGGTCACATTACATCTTAAGAGCGGCATTGGACGTTTATCCGCATACTGCGGTGCGGTCAGCGCAGGTGCCGGCGCGGGGGCGGGAATTGCTTATTTGCTTTCGCGCGATCTTTCGGCGATAAATCACACGATAGTGAACGCGCTTGCCATGTCGAGCGGCATCATTTGCGACGGTGCAAAGGCGTCCTGCGCCGCGAAAATAGCTATGGCAGTGGATGCAGGAATTATGGGATACGAAATGTTCTGCGAGGGCTGTCAATTCTTCGGCGGCGAGGGACTCGTCAGTAAGGGCGTTGAGAATACCATCAACAACATCTCGATACTCGGTCATGACGGCATGAAGGAGACCGATAAGAAGATCATTGAGATCATGACGGGGAGATGCTAAAGACCCGGGTTGCAATTATAAAAAAATCTCAGGAGCATGCTCCTGAGATTTTTGAGTTTATTCATCTTTTCCGGTAAGATACTTCTTATAAAGTCCGCAGGGGTTGAACTCGGTGCAACGTCCGCCACGGTAGGAGCACATAGGCTCGAGCGTACCGACGAATTCGGGGCACTGTGCCTCGACCTGGCGCACGATCTCTTCCATTACGGCGCGTGTCTCTGCTGCTGCCTGCATACAGAGGCGGCGGCGAGCCATAAACATAAGCTCCTGCGCGTTTATGTACATCATATGCGAAACGGGAGAGTCCTGGGGCGCCTTCGTTCTGTCGTAGTTGTCCTGGCGGTCGTTTCTCTGGCTCTGCACAAAGTGCGTTACACCTATGAAATGACGGCAGAAATGAACAGAAACGTAATAGGGAACGTTCATTTTAATGCAGAAGTTGAGTGTGCGGATAGGGCTATGTTCGGAGAGAAGCAGTTTATGTCTCCACTCGGCTGTGGGTAGCTTTGTGCTTGTTTTACCTACGGTGTTCAGGGTGCAGAGCTTACACAGCATCCAATCCTCTTCGGAGGGATATTTTAAAAGTTCAACGGTGAAATCCATTACGGTGCATCCTTTCAAATATTTAGATAATACATTTTTTATAATATTTACTGTATAATTGTAACATATATTTTGTGTCAAGTCAAGGGGGATTTAAATACATTTTTCTTGACAAAAGAGTGTATCGGTGGTAGAATTATATAGTTATCATAAAAAGCGAAGATAAAAGGAAAATAATATGGTTTTTGATTTTAAATTCTTTCTTGAAAGTATATTGCTCGGCGTGGGTCTTGCTATGGATGCGTTTTCGGTCTCACTTGCTAACGGACTCAACGAGCCTTGTATGAAAACAAGAAAAATGTGCGGTGTAGCAGGCCTTTTTGCATTCTTCCAGGCACTTATGCCTATGCTCGGCTGGATCTGCATACACACGATAGTTGAATATTTCAAGTGGTTTGAGCAGTGCATACCGTGGATCGCGCTTGTGCTTCTTTGCTTTATCGGAGGCAAGATGCTTTACGAGGGAATAAAGAATCACGACGGAGAGGTCAAATGTGTAAGCATTACTTTCGGCGCGCTTATAGTGCAGGGAATTGCGACCTCGATCGACGCGCTTTCGGTTGGCTTTACCATCGCAGAATACGATTTGTTTGCCGCTCTCGTTGCCGCAGCGATAATTGCGCTTGTGACATTCGCGATCTGTCTGTGCGGAGTCTTTATAGGCAAAAAAGCGGGAACCCGTCTTGCGGGTAAGGCGGGCATTTTCGGTGGAATTATACTTATAGCAATCGGTCTTGAGATTTTTATTACCAGTTTTCTGTAATTTTCAAAAAGTTTACAATTAATTCATTTTCACTATTGACAAATAATATTATTTATGGTATAATCATTGCTTGGTACGGTTTGAGATGCACAAAACCGTCTCTCTACCGCGCAAAATATGACACAGCGCGGTCGATATAAAGTCCATAGGGAGGTATAAAAAATGGAAAACGTATTCAACACTTATGAAACTCTTTTCATCACCGACGTTACAAACGGTGAAGAGGCAACACAGGCAACTGTTGAGAAGTTCACAGGCTTGATCGGTTCCAACGGCGAGATCATTCAGGTTAATCAGTGGGGCAAGCGTCGTCTTGCATATCCCATCAACGATATGCCCGAGGGTTACTACACCGTTGTTACTCACAAGTGCGCACCTGATTTCCTTGCAGAGCTTGACCGTCTTTTCAATATCGACGAGTCAATTATGCGTTCCATGACAGTAAAGCTCGATCATGAGGTCGTAGTTGCACCTGTCGTTGAGGAGCCCGTTGCACAGACCGTTGAAGAGGCTGCTCCTGTTGAGGAAGTAGCTGAAGCTAACGATGCTGAGTAATTGATTGGAGAAAAAACATGGCTAATTTTAACTTTAATAAGGTCATTCTTGGTGGTAGACTCACCGCGGATCCCGAGCTTAAGCAGACACAGAGCGGCATCGCTGTTGTTTCCTTCAGTATCGCGGTAAACCGCCGTTATTCCAAGAACGCAGCACAGCAGAGTGAGACCGATTTCTTTAACGTAACCGCTTGGAGACAGACTGCAGAGTTCGTTTCCCGTTACTTCAAGAAGGGCTCTTCCATCTGTGTTGTAGGAACTATTCAGAACAGCACCTGGACAGACCAGCAGAATGTTAAGCACTACAGAACCGACATCGTTGCAGATGAGGTTATGTTTGTAGACAGCCGTTCCGAGTCCTCGGTTGGAGATGAGGCGTTTGCGGCACCTGCTTTCGCAACACCCGCAGGCAATGCTCCCAAGTTCGAGGAGATCAAGACCGACGACGATCTTCCTTTCTAATTCAGGATAGTCGCGTCACAAAAAATTTATTTGGAGGATTTCATAAGATGGATAGAACAGAAAACACTCGTCCTGCACGCCCCGCTATGCGTGCAAAGAGAAAAAAGGTATGTATCTTCTGCGCAGATAAGGTTTCCTTTATCGATTACAAGGATTCTGCAAAGCTTCGCAAGTTCATCAGCGAGCGCGGCAAAATTCTTCCCAGAAGAGTTTCCGGAGCATGTGCAGTTCACCAGAGAGAGCTCAACACAGCAATTAAGAGAGCTCGTCAGGTAGCACTTCTTCCTTACATTTCTGACTAATATTTATTCAGAAAGCTTTTGACCGAAAGTTTATATTGACTTGCGGCGAAGCAACACAATTAAGCCCTCTACGGTATATAGAGGGCTTTTGTAATTTTTAGATTTATTTATTATCAAAGCAGGCAGATCCGTAATTGCAGATCTGCCTGCTTTTCTAAACTTGATTATTTGTTTGTCACGGTAACATAAATGTCGTTATACTCGCTAACGTCAAGTATTGAGATATCCTCGTGATAAAAGTATCCCTGACCAACCTCGCCCCAAGCATATCCTCTCGGATTATCGATATAGAGCTTTCCTCTGATTACAGAATTATGAATGGTTGTTATGGCTATTCCTTCCGGTGTACGCTCCATACCTATGAGTGAGCCGGTATGACCGTACCGTGTGCCGACAAAGGAGATGTCGAGGGTAATATCACATGCCTCAATGACCACGTTTCCAACTCCCAGGACTGCTCCTGCGAATGCCTCGAAGCTATTTGCCTCGTAGTCTATATAGCTATCCACTGTAACGTTTTCCACGTATGCCTCGAGAGAATATCCGATAAGTCCCGCAATACCGCTGATACTCTTAGATGTTACGCTTTGATGGTTTATCTTAACTGTGAATGCGGAGCTTACATAACAATCCTTGACCGTTATGCCTTCTGCATAACCGACGAGAGCGCCAACGAATAACTCATTTCCTGTATCGTATTCTGCGGTGACGTTTTCAAGGATGAGATTTTGTACGGTGGCATCGTACGCGCTTCCAAACAAGCCAATAGATTTGACGGTATAACCGACCCAGTTTCCGTCTGTAAGGCTGATAGTCGCACCGGTTTCAGGTAAAACAAGATTTGAGATCGTATATCCCTTGCCGTCAAATGTTCCGCGGAAATTAACGATAGGAGTATACGTTACGCCTGCCATATCTATATTCGCGCCCAACTCTATTCTTGATGCATTGGATACAGTGCCGGAATTTATATCGCTTGCAAGATTTACAAGATCGTTCGGGGTCGAAATAACAATCGTCTCACCGTAGTCAGGGAATTGTTCCTCGTTTTCGTTTCCATTGAAATTCGCAATTTCTGCTTTGTAAATCTCGTTTTTTACTTCGATTCCGTTTTCATAGCGCATTATTGTGCTATGAAGAATAACTATATCGCCTTCTTTTATTTTTACGTCACCGTCACAGTACCTTACCGTGCCGTCCTTGAAATAAATGCCATAAACAAATATACTCTCGCCGGTTTCAATGTCCGATATCGTGCAGTTGCCCCATACGGGATCTACATCTGAAGTAACCACACCTTTAATGTAATACTTGGTAGAAGAAGGGATGTTTGCCGGCATTTCGCTGAGTATTTCGGTTATTTGGGATATTGATGTGAGATTAATTCCATCCGGAAGCGTGTCATTGATCGTGCCGTCGTTGGTTGAGCCGTCATCGGTAGATCCGTCATCTACTGTGCCTTTGCTGACGATCTCAATGAGACGTGCGTTATAGATTTCTTTAAGTCCCTGATAATTTTTTAGTGTACAGTGGACGATTATTTCATCACCTGCCAGGGGCTTTTCTTGAAGGTCGGGGTACCTGATGCTTCCGTCTGAGGAGTAAGTTCCGTAAACTTGGATCTCTCCTGTTGCATCCTTAAGAATCATCTTGCCGTACTTTTCGTCTATGATCTCGGAGATAACGCCTTTAATGTAATATCTTTCCTCGGTCAAGAAGCCGTCTTCGTCGCTGATAAGAGCAAGAGCCTCGGCAATTGTAATAATGTTGCATTCATCGTCCGCAGGAGGATCAGAGGGGTCTTCCTTTGGAGGTTCGGTGGGATCTTCCGTGGGAGGTTCAGTGGGATCTTCCTTTGGAGGTTCGGTAGGATCTTCCTTCGGAGGTTCGGTGGGATCTTCCGCAGGAGGATCAGAGGGGTCTTCCTTTGGAGGTTCGGTAGGATCTTCCTTTGGAGGTTCGGTGGGATCTTCCGCGGGAGGTTCGGTGGGATATTCCGCAGGAGGTTCAGTGGGATCTTCCTTAGGAGATTCGGTTGGAACCTCAGCCGGCTTTGCCGTGGGAGCCTCCGTCGGAGCTTCCGTAGGAGCTTGCGTTGGTGCATCCGTAGTATTATCACTTGTGTTGTTTATGTTGATATTAACATTCGAAAGCATGCTGTTCAAACTATCACAAGAAACTAGCGCGAAGAAGCTCAGGCAGAGGGAAAAAACTAAAATAATTTTAAAAACGTTATTAGTTTTTTTCATTGTTCTTTTCTCCTATCTTTAATAATATTTGGTTTCGCTAATATTTTGGAAATTCCAGGGAAGTCTTTTTTATTTGATTTGACCGCATGCCGATGTGAATAATCTTATGCACCTAAGAATAGTTTAACATTTATTGATAGTAAAATCAAGAGCAATTCGACAAAAATTTGCCTAAATCGAAAGAAAAATGATAGATATTTGATATCAAAAACTAAATTGGTATGCTATGAAGAAAAAATAACGGTTTTTTATGAAAAACTATAGACAACTTCAAAAATGTATGATAAAATGGATTTCGGGAAATAATATTCCATAACAATTTTTATTTTGGAGGAAAAAGAAATGAGCAAATACGCAGGAACACAGACAGAAAAGAATTTGATGGCAGCATTCTCGGGCGAGAGCGAGGCGAGAAACAAGTACACATATTTTGCATCTAAGGCAAAGAAAGAGGGCTATGAGCAGATCGCGGCTCTTTTCCTCAAGACAGCCGACAATGAAAAGGAGCATGCAAAGCTGTGGTTCAAGGAGCTTGATGGCATCGGTAACACCGCAGAGAATCTCGTAAGTGCAGCGGCAGGCGAGAACTACGAGTGGACCGATATGTACGCCGGCTTTGCAAAGACCGCAGAGGAGGAGGGCTTCCACGAGCTTGCCGCAAAGTTCCGTCTCGTAGCGGCTATTGAGAAGCATCACGAGGAGAGATACCGCGCGCTTCTTCATAACGTTGAGACCGCAGAGGTATTCAAGAAGAGTGAGGTCAAGGTTTGGGAGTGCCGCAACTGCGGACACATCATCGTTGGTACGGAGGCTCCCGAGGTATGTCCCACTTGCGCACATCCTCAGAGCTATTTTGAGATCCACGCAGAAAACTATTAATAAAAAACAAGGGGCTGATTTCAGCCCCTTTTCTTGTAAACCGAAAACCACGCGATAGTCGCGTGGTTCAATAGAGGTTAACCGGTGAGTGAAAAATCCTCCAAATATGATATAATAGCTTTGACCTGCCAGTCGAAACTAAAAAACATATTTGGAGGAT
>SVRT01000009.1 GCA_015064685.1 Oscillospiraceae bacterium | reverse complement strand
GGACCGGGTCGGACGCACCTCCGGTGCACCAGTTGTTCTGCCAAGGGCATAGCTGGGTAGCCGCGTGCGGTTTTGATAAACGCTGAAGGCATCTAAGCGTGAAACATGCTTCAAGATTAGATATCCCATCATTTTAAATGAGTAAGGTCACTTGCAGACTACAAGTTTGATAGGTCGGAGGTGTAAGTGCAGTAATGCATTCAGCTGACCGATACTAATAGACCGAGGGCTTGAACCTCCTTACAGTTGCTGAAGCAACGTCGTTGCAAGCAACAACCGATCGCGCTACGGTCGGTCAACAAGGATGTTCAAAAGGAAAGTTTGAGTTTCGGGTTTTGATACTCATCCGTTTACCTTCTTCGATTGGTCGAGAAAATACAAAGACGCACGGTAATAACCGTGTTTTTTTGTTGCTTATATAATTAAGTAAGCTTAACTATTTTTTGAAAAACATCCCGCCTCAATGAGAATACTTTTGAGGCGGGACTTTTTTGATTAACTTCTTAATAAACGTAAATATTCGAATTTGTTTTATTTCAAATCAAACTCGCCGAGAGTCGTACTCTCGATATAATAGCTCTTCATCGCACGAAGCTTTGCCATGTGGGGCTGTGCGATGTGGACCTGCTGTGCCTCCTTGGACGCCCAAGCCTCGATCAAGAGAAGCTCGTTGGGATCGGACTCGGAAAAATAGTAATCGTATCTGCCGAAGCCGTCCTCAGCCTTGATAGCGTCGAGGATACCCTCACTTCTGACCTTTTCAACAAAAGCCTCGCGCTTACCGTCGAAGCACTTGAATACAACGTAAATGTTATACATATTAATTCTCCTTTTCTTTTATAACTTCTATAATCTTCTCTGCAATAGCAGTTCCAAGCACGTAATAGCCCTCGGGGAGGTAGTGAACACCGTCGGGGCACTTGAGATCATTGTGTTCAAGCATAAGTGAATATGCATCGAAGAAGTGGAGATCAATGTCGAGTTCGTTCTTCTCAACGATGTCGATTATGTCCTCGCGGAGATTTGTGATGAACTTGTTGTTCTCGGTAAATTCAACACGAGAGGTGACGGGAGTGTCGTACTCACCCTCTGTGCCGTTGCCCTTAGTCCAGGGAGTGAAGGGGCTTACGACAATGGGAGTGTCGGGGAGCATTTTGGAAATATCCTCGAGAAGTGTCTCGTAATTGGAACGACACTCCTCGCGGCTCTGAAGACCCGAGTGACCGCCGTACTGAAGATATACCGCAGTGTAATTGTAGTCCTCCTGAGCGCAGACCATCTCAAGTTCGCGGAAATAGAAGGGATTATTGATGCCTTTGCTGGTTATATATGCGGACGAGGTATATCCGTCCTTTTTTAGTCTTTCGTAGATATTATGCTTTGAGCCGTCAATGATAGAATCTCCAATAAGGAGTACACGGGGAAGCTGCACATCTGAATCCTCGCGCCACACTCGCGACCACTCAATACGTTCGTTTTGATAACTGTCCATTTTTGTCCTCCAAGACGTATTTTTTTAATTATACCATTATTATAAAGAAAAGTAAATAGATTTTTAATAATAATTAGTTAAATAAACTTAATATATATGTCGAATAATTAAGCAAATTTAATAAAATGATTAAAATATTGAAAACGCAACCTCAATAATACTCAAATATACAAGGTGTAGAATTCTTCCAAAAGAAAAACAGACATCCCATTAGCAATTCGGACATATATTTATTAATGCAATAAAAATATGACGAATAATTATAAAAAACTTAATCTACTTAATATGGAGTTAAACGTGAGTTAAGGTCAGGTTAAAGGTGGGGATGTAAAATTAAAAAAAACGGAGGGGTAGGGTATGATACGAAGCAAGGGGATAAAAAACAATATTTATAAATGCATATCCGATAAAGAAACTGAAAAATGCAAGTGTGACTCAAAGAATATTGCAGCATCCGATATGTTGTGGCTCTTCGTTGGCGGTAGTGTAATAGGTTTTATTCTCGAGGGCTTGTGGCATATTTTAAGAGTTGGCGCGTGGGAGAGCCATACCGCAACAGTCTGGGGGCCGTTTTGCCTCATTTACGGCATTGCAACGGCTCTTCTTTACACGCTGTCAAGCAAGATCGGGCAGAGAAGTCTCCCAGTGCAATTTTTGATCTACGGAGCGATGGGAAGCGCCATCGAGTATTTAGGCAGCCTTTTTCAAGAGAAAATTTTTGGCTTTTCATCCTGGGACTATTCAGATCATTTCCTTAATATAGGTGGCAGAGTAAGCCTATGGATGACAATTCTGTGGGGTGCGCTCGGCGTGCTTTTTGCGCAATTTATTTTTCCGCTTTTTGAAAAAGTGTTACATAAAATGAAAGGAAAAGTGTGGGATATTGCAGCAGTATCGGTCACGGTTTTTATGTCAGCTAATCTGATATTTACCGCAATGACTGTCCTGCGTTGGAGTGAAAGACAAGAGGGGCTTCCCGCATCGAACGTGTGGGAGGAGTATGCAGACGAAAAGTATAATAACGAGAGAATGCAGGAAATATTCCCGAACTGGTCGGTATCGGGGAATAATTAAACGTAGGCGAAGCAGTACAGCTTCGCTTATTTTTATGCAAAAACTCTTGACATAGAAAAGAAAAATGATATAATTATAATGTATATATATGTGCGTTTTTCGCTAAGGAAAGGATGATGAAAATGAAAAACAGAAGCATAGGAACAAAATGCGTGCAGGGCGGATATACCGCAGGCAACGGCGAGCCCCGTCAGGTGCCGATAATCCAGAGCACGACCTTTAAATATACTACGGGAGAGGCAATGGGCAAGCTCTTTGACCTCGAGGCAAGCGGATATTTCTACTCTCGTCTTCAGAACCCTACCTGCGACACGGTAGCGGCTAAAATTTGCGAAATGGAGGGCGGTAGCGCGGCAATGCTGACCTCGTCGGGTATGGCGGCCAACTTCCTTGCAACCTTCAATATCGCGTCCGCAGGTGATCATATAATTTCAAGTGCTTCGATCTACGGCGGTACTTATAACCTTTTTGCCGTAACATTTAAGAGAATGGGTATTGACGTTACCTTTATTTCTCCCGATTGCTCGGACGAGGAGTTTGAGGCTGCGTTCAGACCTAATACAAAGCTCGTTTTTGGTGAAACTGTAGCTAATCCCGCGCTTACCGTTCTCGATATCGAGAGATTTGCTAACATGGCGCACGCTCATGGCGTTCCGCTTATTATTGATAATACCTTCCCGACACCTGTAAATTGCCGTCCTTTTGAGTGGGGGGCAGATATCGTAACTCACTCTACAACAAAATACATGGACGGTCACGGAAGTGCAGTTGGAGGCGCGATCATCGACTCCGGTAGATTTGATTGGATGGCTCACGCCGATAAATACCCCGGACTCTGCATACCCGACGATAGCTATCATGGTATTACCTACGCCGAAAAGTTCGGTCTTGAGGGTGCGTATATCACAAAGGCGACCGCACAGCTTATGCGTGACCTCGGTGTAACGCCTGCTCCCATGAGCGCATATCTTCTTAACCTCGGACTTGAGAGCCTCCACGTAAGAATGAAGAGACATTGCGAGAACGGTCTCGCAGTTGCGAAATATCTCGAGGCAAACGATAAGATCGCTTGGGTTAATTACCCCGATCTTGAATCGAATAAGGACTATGCGCTCGCGCATAAATATATGCCGAAGGGAACCTGCGGCGTCGTAAGCTTCGGCGTTAAGGGCGGAAGAGACGCTGCGGCTAGGTTTATGAACGAGCTTGAGCTTATCGCGATAGAGACACACGTAGCAGACGCTCGCTCCTGCTGTCTCCACCCTGCAACTACGACTCACCGTCAGCTTTCTGATGCCGATCTTATAGCATCAGGTGTAGGCCCCGATCTCGTTCGTCTTTCCTGCGGTCTTGAGGACGCGGAGGATCTTATCGCTGATATCCAGCAAGCACTTGACAAGATTTAAATTCAGGAGACTATAAATGCCGATTAAAATACCTAACGATCTGCCTGCGGTGCAGACATTAGCAAACGAGAATATATTCGTAATGACCGAGCGCCGCGCTATCACGCAGGACATAAGACCATTGAAGATACTGCTTCTCAATCTTATGCCTAAGAAGATAGAGACCGAGACACAGATCTCGCGCATACTCGGAAATACACCGCTTCAGATAGAGCTTACGCTCATCAGAACGAAGTCTCATCAGTCTACGAACACGGCGCAGGAGCATCTGCTCGCGTTTTATAAGACATTTGATGAAGTCAAGGATCAGAAGTTCGACGGAATGATCATCACGGGCGCGCCCGTTGAGATGATGGAGTTCGAGGAGGTCGACTATTGGGGCGAGCTTTGTGAAATAATGGAGTGGACAAAGACAAACGTCCATAGCACGATGCACATCTGCTGGGGCGCGCAGGCGGGGCTCTATTACCATTACGGAATACAGAAGCACATAATGCCCGAGAAGCTCTTCGGGGTTTTCGCACATCAGGCGGATCACAAGAAGAGTATGTTGCTCCGCGGCTTTGACGAGGAGTTTTACGTTCCTCACTCGCGTCATACTACGGTTTACAGAGAGGATATTGAAAAGATCCCCGAGCTTCGCGTCCTCGCATCGAGCGACGACGTTGGAGTTCATATCGTCTCAAGAAACGGCGGCAGACAGTTCTTTATCATGGGACATAGCGAGTACGACCCGCTCACGCTCGATGCAGAGTACCGTCGTGATCTGGCGGCAGGCTTGCCCATAAAGCCACCCGTCAACTACTATCGTGACAACGACCCCGATAAGGGTCCCGTAGTCCGTTGGAGAGCGCACGGAAGCCTACTCTTTATCAATTGGCTCAATTATTTCGTATATCAGTCAACACCTTACGATTTGAAGTCTCTGTAAAACAAATAAAAAAACGGGGGGATGTGAGTATGGAAACGATATGGCTTGACGCAACGGAATTCAGTGAACGTGGCGGCTTTGTACTCGAAACGCAGTTCGTCGGTGAAATGGGACAAGCCTATTTGATGGCGGACGGCGTTGGAGAACCCGTAATGCCGGCATCGGTTAAATTTACTGTAAACGAGGGCGGAAAATACAGATTTTTCGCGCGTGTGAAAAACTGGTGTGTCGAGCATCGCCCAGACGGAATAGTATTGGAGGTCGACGGCGTCAGATCGGGCCACACCTGCGCTATGATGCACGTTAACAGATGGTATTTTGAGGTCGGCGGCGATTTTGAGCTTTCTTGCGGTGAGCATACCCTCTCTGTTTATGACACAAGCGGATGGTTTGGAAGATTCGCCGCAATCGTCATAACAAACAATTACGATTTTTATCCTTCGCGTGAGCTTTCAATGATGAAAAAGCAGAGACGTGAGATGAAAAATATTCCCGACAAGGTCACGGATATGGGACGTTACGATCTCATCGTCGTGGGCGGCGGCGTGGCTGGAGTAGTAGCTGCGATAAGTGCCGCAAGATATGGACTCAAGACCGCGCTGATAAATAACCGCCCCGTGCTTGGAGGAAACGGATCTGATGAATCTGCCGTCACACTTGACGGATCGACACACATCGGCGAGCACGAGACAGGTCTGGTCTTCGAGATGAAATGCTACCGTGAGACGAAAAATCTGACCTGGTCAAACGTTTTCGATAAATATACCTCGGCTGAAAAGGATCTGACCGTGTTCAAAAACACTCTTGTCACAGGGGCAGATCGTGTCGGTGATGCAGTTGAGAGAGTGCATGCGATAAACACTATGACCTTAGAGGAAAGCATTTTTTCTGCGGACAGATATGTTGACGCCTCGGGAGATGCTTGGCTTGGATATTATGCGGGCGCATATTACAGATACGGACGCGAGGCAAGATTTCAGCACGGCGAGCCCTTTGCTCCCGAGATAGCTGACGGAAATACGATGAGCGGATGTGCAATGCGCGGAATAAGCGCGCCGCGCCCGAGTATTTGCTCATTCTTCGCCGAGCCGACCGATTCACATGTGAATTTCACTCCACCTGCGTGGGCGTTCAAGCTTCTCGACGGAGATGAGCTTGGCAGAACTCCCCGTGTATACGAAAGGGGAGAATGGTGGCTCGAGCTTCAGAACGATTACGATGACGTGTTTGAGGGCGAGTTTGTCCGCGATTCGATGTTCAGGATGTCGGCGGGATATTTTGATTGGCTCAAGAATTCCTGGAGCGGAAGAGACGCGGTCGCCAATTACAAGCTACGCTCGCTCGGAACCTACCTTGCCAGAAGAGAATCAAGAAGACTCGTCGGAGACAGGATACTTTCAGAAAACGATTACGTTGAGGGACAGAGCTATCCCGATGCTGTATGTTATTGCGGATGGAATATCGACGTTCACCATATCGACGGTATCTTTTCGGGCAAGGACGGAGCGTTTACGGTAAACCGCAGACCCCCTATAACGCCCATACCGTTCAGTGTTTTATACTCGAAGAATATATCCAATCTTATGATGGCGGGAAGATGTATAAGTGTCACTCACATAGGACTTGGACCTGTGAGAGTACAACTGACGACCGCGACGATGGGACAGGCAGTCGGAACTGCGGCATATCTGTGCAAAAAATACGGTTGTACGCCAAGACAGATCAGGGATGAGCATATTGAGGAGCTGCAGCAGCTACTCTTGAAGGACGGCATGACTATCCCGGGAGTAAAGCATAACGACGAAAAAGATCTTGCGCGCAAATCGAGAGTGAGCGCGGACTCATTTATTGAAGGCTGCGAGCCCGAAAACGTAATAAACGGTAAGACACGTAAAAGAGAAGGTGAGGATTACGCGTGGATATCAAATGGTCCCGCGCCTCAGAATATAACCTTGACCTTCGAAGAACCCACCGAGATTAAGCAGGTTCGCATTACGCTGGACTTCCCGTTCGATAAATTCGGATACGGGTATTCAGAATACCCCAAAACTCCTGAGCTTGTAACCGATCTCAACCTTCATATCCTTACCGAGAGTGGGTGGATAAAGGTAAAAGAGGTGCGTAACAATGTGTGGAGACTCGTCCTTATAGATCTTGACCCGATAAAGGTCAAAGCTGTTAAGGTGGAGGTCGTCCGCGTATCTGATTCAGATAGAGTAATAATACCCGAAATAAGAATATATTAAAGAGAATTCCCATCGGATATCCGATGGGAATTTTTTTATTTTTTCTTTCTTTTGTCTGTCAGCCTAAACGCCGAAAAATTATTGTTTACTATATCAAATGTTTCGTCGTCATCATATTTTTTTGCGTTGACCTTATAGAAATCAAGAATAGGAATAAGCGTAAGAGCAGTAATACCCGCATTGAATCCGCCATTGTATAGAACGAATCCACCGTGCATGCTTGCGGTCGAGGTGCAGACGATCGCGCTGACAAGTCCCGCGATAACGCCGTATTTAAAGCCATACACACCTGCGATGGGGCAGAGACCTGTTGCAAAGGCGAGAGCATTGATATATGCTTGGGTTGAGAGTGTCCATGGAATGGGTGTGCCTGCAACAAGGCAAAGCGCAGAGACCGAAACAAAAAGGATCGTATATCCAAGCGCGATGGGAGCTACGTTCTTTGGGTGCTGACCGTCAGCAGAGAAGGTCAGAGCGGCAAAAACTATTCCTGCGGTGGGACCCGTGAATCCTACGCCCTCGGGCAAAAAGGGGATGATGAGTGGGAGAACGAAGATGATATTGAGATAAAGCAAAATACAGAATCCGTAAATGCCAAAATTAATAAGGCAAAGCGGCATACCGAATTTGTCGGCAAAATCAAGTCCGTGACCCGAGCAGGAAAGTAGCCTTTTGTAATTATTGAAGCTTTTTCCGTTAAGGATGAATCCGAGAATAAGCGCGGAGAGGAAAATGAGGGCGAAGAACAGATTCATAAAGATGTAATATGTCTGCCCAAAGCTCTCGCGTATGGAATCAGATTCAAGACCCGAGGTGTGTGGTTCAACTCCGAGTGTTTTATAAAGGAAGCAGTAGACGAATATTCCGAGAAGACCGATCGCAAGTCCCGCCTTATACAAATTAAATCCGCGGTGCATTTTTGCGGTGCCGGGTAGGATCGCGGGGACGAGAAATCCAAGAAAAATGCCGAATCCTATCGACATAAATACACCGAGGACACTGATTCCGGCAAAGGTCAATGTGCGACCCGGTGGATAGTAAAAGAGAAAGTCAGTAAAGAAGGGAGCAAGCGCGGTCGAGAACATCGCGATGTGCAGATTCTTGCCGAATGAATGCTTTGTCAGAAGACAGTATATGACGACGCCGATAAACGGAGGCCACATATTGATAAAATTTAGGCCGTAAAAGCAATGAGCGATAACGAGAATATATGCCGCAAAGGTTGTCGATGTGGCACGTGCGCGGCTGATCAGCAGGATCAGGGTGCAGGCAAGACCGCATATTCCTGCGTTGAAGAGAGTACTTGCAAGGCATCCGAGCGCGAAATAGTCTGTTATGAGCTTTGACGGACCTGTCAGAAGATTTTGCAGATTGCGCCAGAAGGTGGGAGCATCTATGCCCGTGACACAGGCGGCTACAGGAGTAGCGGCGAAAAAATAAAGAGTGAGCAGAAGGATAAAAGCCTTGAATGCAAGGCTGTTCGTTTTTAAGCGCTCTTTGGGAATCTTTTGATACATTCTTACAGTTGTGTTCACATCTGCCTCCCACTTTGTCCGTAATATAAATATTCTATCACATTTTGACCGAAAAGAAAATAGTTTTTACAAAAAAAGTTGCCGTTCTCATGGGAAAACGGCAACTTTTTCATTAAATATCATTTTTGCACACATCTGCGAGACTTTCGCGTTTGACTGCTATGTAATCCTCTCCGTCCTTGATCATAACCACGGGGGGCTTTGGAAGACGGTTATAGTTTGAGGACATAGAATAGTTGTACGCGCCCGTGGTAAGCACCGCGATGACGTCGCCTCGGGTGATGTCTGCGGGGAGTGTGACGTTCTCCTGGATAAGGTCGCCCGACTCACAGCATCTTCCCGCAATAGTGCAACTGAAGGTGGGAGAAGTCGAGGTCATCCTGTTGGCAAGACAGACCGTGTAGGAGGACTTGTATAGCGCGTAGCGGGGATTGTCCGCCATGCCGCCGTCAACAGAAACGTAATTTTTGTAACCGGGGATGCGCTTGACCGTACCGGCGGTGTAAAGAGTCATACCTGCATCTGCAACAATGCTGCGTCCCGGCTCCATACGGATAGCGGGCAGGGAAATGCCGAGCCTTTGGCAATATGCCTTCATATGAGATGCGACCTCGTGTATGTTAGCCGCTATATCTATCTTCGGATCGCTTTCAAGATATCTTGCGCCGTATCCACCTCCGAGATCAAGCTCTAGAGTGATAAAGCCGTATTTTTTCTGCATAAGCGCGATAAAATCAAGCATTATCTCGCTCGCGCGAAGAAATACGTCGGAGTCAAAGACCTGAGAGCCAACGTGACAGTGGAAGCCGCAAAGCTTGATATTTTCAAGCTCACATGCGTATTTTGCGATCTGCTCGGCTTGTCCCGTCTCGATGGCAGAGCCAAACTTGGAGTCGACCTTTCCGGTAGCTACCGCCTCGTAGGTGTGAGGATCGATACCTGGAGTGAGACGGAGGAGTATCTTCTGCTTTACGCCTTTTCCCTTTGCAATGGCATCAATAGAATCAAGCTCCTCGACGTTATCTACGACGAAATATCCAACACCGCTATCAATTGCGTAAGCAATGTCGGCATCGGTCTTGTTGTTGCTGTGAAAATATGCCTTTTTAAGCGGAAAACCAACGCTTGCTGCGGTGTAAAGCTCACCTGAGGATACAAGGTCAGTTCCCATGCCTTCCTCGTTTATGATGCGGTACATCTGCTTGAAGGAAGCTGCCTTTGAAGCGTAAAGGGGCAGAGCATCCTCTCCGAACGCATCCCTCATTGCATCAACGTAAACGCGGCAGCATTCTCTTATGCGCTCCTCGTCCATAAGGTATAGGGGAGTGCCGTGCTTCTTTACAAGCGAAACAGTATCAACACCCGCAAAGCAAAGATGTCCCTCGCTGTTTACAGATAAATTTTTACAAATCATATTATTTCTTCCAATCAGTTGATCATACTGTACATATCGTAAAGTCCCGCAGGCTTATCCTTGATAAAGTCCGCAGCGGCGATCGCACCCTCCGCAAATAGGGAGCGGCTGTGCGCCTCGTGCTTGAGAGTAATAGTCTGCGTATCGGTGCCGACGATGACCTCATGCTCGCCTACGATATTGCCCATACGGATAGCGTGGATTCCTATCTCGTCCTCCATTCTCTTAGCCTGACCCTGTCTACCAAAGGTGAAGAACGCCTTTTCTCTTATCTTCTGTATCTCACGCGCAAGGAGAAGAGCGGTTCCGCTTGGTGCGTCAAGCTTACGGTTGTGATGCTTCTCAATTATCTCGATATTGGCATCGGGAAAGGTCTTTGCGGTCGTTTTGGCAAGCTCACAAAGCAGAGCGATACCAAGAGACATATTTGCGGAATGGAATACGGGGATCTTTTTTGCCGCATCAACGATCAAAGCGCTCTCGCGCTCGTCATGACCCGTGGTCGCGACGACTGTGGGTATATTATGCTCAACGGCATATTTCAAAAGCGCTTCGGTAGCCGTGTGGTGAGAAAAATCGATTATGCAATCGGGTGTTTCCTTAACGTCTGCCCAGGACGTATACACCGGAGCCTCGCCTATATTAACCTCGTTGATATCAACTCCCGCGCAGAGAGTAGACGAGCGATATCCGTCAAGCACCATTTTCTTGACCTCGGCACCCATTCTGCCGCCGATTCCGTTAATAAGTATCTTCATTTTTGTTTTTTCCTTTAAATAAGATTGAGCTCCTTCATTATTTCAACCATCTTCGCCTTGTGGTCGTCCTCCATTGTAGTAAGAGGCGAGCGGAGCGAATTTTCACAGAATCCCATCTCTGCCATAGCCGCCTTTACGGGAATGGGGTTGACCTCGCAGAAGAGAGCGTTGATATAGGGAATTAGGTCGAGCTGAGCCTTGCGGCTTTCAGCAATATTTCCGTCAAGGAAATCGTGGCACATCTTGCTTGTAGCCCGAGGCATCGGGTTTGAGAGAACCGAAATTACACCCTTACCGCCAAGAGAGAGAATGGGGAGTATCTGGTCGTCGTTACCCGAGTAAATATCCATCTTATCTCCAACAAGATGAGCAAGCTCAGCGATCTGCGAAAGGTTGCCCGAAGCCTCCTTGATAGCAACGATATTCGGGTGATCTGCAAGCTTTGCCGCTGTAGCGGGGAGAATATTGCAGCCCGTACGCGAGGGTACGTTATAAAGAATTACCGGAACGGTCGATGCGTCGGCAATTGCGGTGAACATCTCGATAAGACCCTTTTGAGTCGCCTTATTGTAGTAGGGAGTAACAACGAGAACGGCATCAGCTCCTGCCTCACATGCGTGAGAGGTAAGCTCGATAGCATAAGCGGTGTCGTTAGAGCCTGTGCCTGCGATAACGGGAACTCTGCCCGCAACCGTGTCAACACAGAACTTGATTGCATCTCTGTGCTCCTCGTCGGTAAGGGTGGATGCCTCACCCGTCGTTCCGCAAACAACGATGGCATCAATGCCCTCGTCTATCTGCCAGTTTATAAGCTTTTCAAAGCTTTCGTAATCGATCTTATTATCCTTGAAGGGAGTAATAATGGCTGTTGCTGCGCCTGTAAAAACTGTTTTTTTCATTTTAATATCCTCCGTATATGTACTGTAATTATTCACAAAAAATAGAGCAGGGAACATAGAATGCTCTCTGCCACAGAAAATAGCCTTCAAAACAAAATAGCCGTAAAAACGGCTACCCCTACTCCAGCTAAAAGCAGTAGATAGCACTCCGTGCGGTAATCCCGCCACGACAGCAGAGCGGATGTTATCCGTTATGCCAGAAAAGCTTGTGCGCCAAGAGCTCTCTTCGGCACCGAGTCCTTTCACCGCCGCAATGCCCGCGCAGGCTTTTACACGTCGGATACTGATAATCAGGTGCGCCTCTATCGTCTTATTGACAGTATAACACTCTTTTCATTTCTTGTCAATAGATTTTAAATATATTTTTGGCTTTTTGATCCCTTTTTCACCTCCTAAATTTATCGGTTTATACAAATGTAACAAGCATAGATGCGAAAGAGAAATTATTTTGATTATTTCGCCTATTTTTTGTTAAACCTATTGACTTTATCGCTTTAGCGTGGTAAAATGTTAAAGTATTAAAGCAACCCCTGATTTTCACTTGTTCCAAAAGACATTTAACGGAGGTATCAAGCATGAAACCTAAGATAACATCGGATGCTCGAGCGCTTTTTGAGGCGGTGCTCAGTCTTGAAAGCGTAGAGGAGTGCGCAGCGTTTTTTGATGACGTTTGCACCATAAAAGAGATACAGGATCTTTCCCAGAGATTTGCAGTTGCGAGATTGCTTGACAAGGGTGAAAAATACCAAAGCATAGAAGAGGCAACCGGCGCGAGCACCGCGACCATAAGCCGCGTCAATAAGTGCCTGACCTACGGAAGTGGCGGTTACAGGGCGGTATTGAAAAAGAGTAACGAAAAGAAAAGTTAAGTTTAGAGGTAAAAATGAATACCGAGAGAAATATGCAAAGCACTACCGAAAGAGTGATATACAGTCTGCGCGATCTTTACGAAAGATACGGTTACGCACAATATAAAATGAATAAATTCGAGGAATACGATCTTTACGTAAGAAATAAGAGCTTTCTTTTGTCGGATCATATAATCACGTTTACCGATACCGACGGCAAGCTTATGGCACTCAAGCCTGACGTTACTCTCTCGATCGTCAAAAGCTCGAATGCCAAGGACGGAGTAAAAAAGGTCTACTACAATGAAAACGTATACAGAGTACCTAAAGGTGCATTTTCCTTTAAGGAGATAATGCAGACGGGACTTGAGTGTATCGGAGATATTGATTCATATTCCGTTGTCGAGGTGTTGACTCTTGCGGCAAAGAGCCTTGAGACGGTCTCAAATGATTTCGTTCTTGACGTGTCTGATCTTGGGATCATCTCGTCGCTTATCGATTCTATGGACGTAAGCAAAGAGGGAAGAGAGAGAATAATCGAAGCGATCGGAGAAAAAAGCGTGCACTCAATAGACGCGATTTGCCGTGAGCTTTTGGTGGATAGAGATAAGGCACAAATGCTTATCGAGTTGGCTTCCTTTAGTGGCGACGCGGAAGAGATGCTTAAAATTCTCAAGGGCAGTGATTGCTATTGTGAGGCGGAAGGCTTTGCTGAAATAATGACCCTATTAAGCTCAGTGTTCGGAAATAAGGTAAGAATAGACTTTTCCGTCATTGACGATATGAGATATTATAACGGAATAGTATTCAAGGGCTTTGTAAAAGGAATTCCCACAAGTGTCCTTTCAGGCGGAAGATATGACGGCCTTATGAGCCGTATGGGCAAGAGCGGTGGAGCGATCGGATTTGCCGTTTACCTGGATCTTATTGATTCGCTTGAGGATGACGGCGAAGAATACGATGCAGACGTATTCGTTTTATACAAAAAGGATAATTCGCTTGAGTCGATCGCAAAAGCTGTTGAAGTATGTATAACAGAGGGCAAGAGGGTACAGAGCGGACGAAGCATCCCCGAGGGGCTTCGGTATAAGGAGCTTATTGAGTTATAATTCGTCTGGAAACAATGGAGAAACGTATGGAATATTTAAATATAGCACTTCCAAAGGGCAGACTTGGCGAAAAAGTCTACGCGATGTTTGAATCGGCAGGCTTTGAATGTCCCTCGATAAAGGAGGACAACCGTAAGCTGACATTTGAAAATGAGGAAAAAGGAATAAGATACTTTTGGGTAAAGCCCTCTGACGTTGCGATATATGTTGAAAGAGGCGCGGCGGACATCGGAGTTGCAGGCAAGGATATCCTGCTCGAATATTCTCCCGACGTCTACGAGCTTCTTGATCTTGATATCGGAAAATGCAGAGTGGCTGTCGCCGCGCCCGCGGCGTTTCGCGATAACCCTAAGAGAGCACTCAAGGTCGCAACGAAGTTTGCGAATATAGCGAAAGCTCATTACACCGCAAAGGGACGCGAAATAGATATAATTCACCTTAACGGCTCGATCGAGCTTGCTCCCATTCTATCGCTTTCAGACGTCATCGTCGATATAGTAGAGACAGGCAGAACACTCAAGGAAAACGGTCTTGAGGTGGTTGAGGATATCGTGCCTATCAGCGCAAGGTTGATAGCCAATAAGGCGAGCAGTAAATTCAAGGGCGAGATTATAGAAATAATCAAGAATGGCCTTGCTAAAGAGATTAAATAACCCCTTTTTGAAAGGATCATACCATGATAAGCATTTTAAAATACGGCGAAGTATCAAATAACGAAATATTTGCGCGTGCCGTACCCACGGTAAACGTCGAAGATACGGTCGCAGAGATAATAAAGAGCGTAAGGGAAAGAGGAGATGCGGCTCTCTTTGAGTACTGCGAAAAATTTGACAAGGCAAAGCTATCCTCACTTCTTGTAAGCGAGGAGGAGATCGAGGAGGCGTACGTCACGGTCGAGCCGAGATTTATCGACATCCTCACACGCGCGGCGGCAAATATTCGCAAGTTCCACGAAAAGCAGGTCAGAAACAGCTTTATCATAAACGACTGTGACGGTATAGTCATCGGTCAGAAGATAATTCCCGTAGACCGCGCAGGACTCTACGTTCCGGGCGGCACAGCGGCATATCCCTCGACCGTGCTTATGGATTCGATCCCCGCGAAGATAGCGGGATGCCGTGAGGTGGTAATGGTGACACCTCCGAACAAAGAAGGAAAGGTAAACCCGGTAATTCTTGCTGCGGCGAAGATTGCGGGAATTGATAAAATATTCAAGGTCGGAGGTGCTCAGGCGATAGCCGCGCTTGCGTACGGAACAGAAAGCGTGCCGAAGGTCGATAAGATAGTGGGTCCCGGCAACGCGTTCGTAGCTGAGGCGAAAAAGCAGGTGTTTGGTGTCGTATCAATTGATATGATCGCAGGCCCCAGCGAGATCCTCGTAGTAGCGGACGGCAAAAGCAATCCCCGTCACATTGCGGCTGATCTTCTTTCTCAGGCGGAGCACGACAGAATGGCGAGCGCGGTGCTTGTCACCGATAGCGCAAGCCTCGCAGAGAAGGTAAGTGAGGAGCTTGAAAAGCAGATCCCCGAGCTTGAAAGAGCGGACATAGCCCGCGAATCTATCGATAAAAACGGCAAGATAATCGTAGCGGATACGCTCGACGCGGCAATTGAGATCGCAAACGAGATAGCCCCCGAGCATCTCGAGCTCTGTGTCGATAACCCCTTCGACTACCTTGATAAGATACGTCACGCAGGCTCGATATTTATGGGACGCAATTGCCCTGAGGCGCTTGGAGACTACTTTGCAGGACCTAACCACACGCTTCCCACAAGCGGTACGGCAAAATTCTCAAGTCCATTGTCGGTCGATGACTTTGTTAAGAAAACACAGTATACCTATTACACCAAGGAAGCACTCGCGCGCGTTGCAGAGGACGTTGCCTTCTTCGCAAACAAAGAGGGGCTTGGAGCGCATGCCAAGAGCGCGATTGTTAGAATGGAAGACGATGAGTAAATTTTTAAGTTCAAAATACGGCAAGCTCATACCGTACACCCCCGGTGAGCAGCCCAAAGAGAGAAAATACAACAAGCTGAATACAAACGAATCTCCGTTTCCTCCGTCGGCAAAAGCAATTGCTAAGGCTCAAGAGGCGGCAAAAAAACTTGAGCTTTACTGCGATCCCGAATGTAAAAAGCTGACTGAGGCGCTGGCGGGGCTCTGCGGAGTGGATTACAATCAGATTCTTTGCACAAATGGCTCGGATGAGATACTCAATTTCGCATTTATGGCATTTTGCGACAGTGAGCATCCGGCACTTTTTCCCGATATCACTTATGGTTTTTACAGTGTATTTGCCGAGCTTAATGGCGTGCCGTACGAGGAAATACCTCTCCGTGACGATTTCACAGTCAATGTCGAGGACTATATCGGTGTAAACAAAACTATCTTTATTGCAAACCCAAACGCGCCTACGGGAATTGCGCTTACACTTGATGAGATCGAGAGGATAGTGTCATCAAATCCCAATAACGTCGTAGTCATCGATGAAGCGTACGTTGACTTCGGAGCAGAGAGCGCAATAAAGCTTATTCCGAAATACAAGAATCTTCTCGTCACGCAGACCTTTTCAAAGTCACGCTCAATGGCGGGCGCGAGACTTGGCTTCGGTGTAGGTTGCGCGGAGCTGATCTCCGACTTAAATATGGTCAAGTATTCGACCAATCCGTATAACGTAAACTCAATGACACAGGCGGCAGGCATCGGTACGCTCGAGGATGAAGAGTATACGCGTAAGAATTGCCAAAGTATCATAGAAAACAGAGAATACACGACCGATGCTCTTAAAAGGCTTGGTTTTTCTCTGACCGAATCATGTGCAAACTTCATTTTTGTCAAGCATCCCCGGATCGGCGGAGGCGAGCTTTACACAAAGCTTCGTGAAAGAGGAATTCTGGTTCGTCATTTCACAAAACAGAGGATCAAGGATTATAATCGCATCACCGTAGGCTCACGCGAACAGATGGATGACCTTATCGAGGCAATATCCGAAATATTGGAGGAAAATTAAATGAGAAAAAGCGAAATCATCCGCAAAACCGCGGAGACAGATATAAAGCTTGTATTAGATCTTGACGGAAACGGAAAAAGCAATATTGATACAGGTTGCGGATTTCTTGACCATATGCTCACGCTTTTTGCCTCACACGGATGCTTTGATCTCGACGTAAAGTGTGTTGGAGATATGCACGTTGACGCGCACCACACCGCAGAGGACATCGGAATTTGCCTTGGAAAAGCATTTACAGACGCTCTTGGAGATAAAAAGGGGATTGTGAGATACGGTTTTATGATCCTCCCGATGGACGAGGCGTTGATCTTAGCCTCTACCGATCTTTCGGGCAGGGGATACCTCGGATATGGGCTTGATATTCCCACACAGCGAGTCGGTGACTTTGACACCGAGCTTGTCGAGGAATTCTGGCTTGCGTTTATCAGAGAGGCAAAATGCGCGCTTCACATAAAGCAGCTTGACGGAAAGAACTCACACCACATAATCGAGGGCGCGTTCAAGGCGGTTGCAAGAGCATTTAAAGCGGCGGTTGCCATTGATGAAAAGAGAAAAGACGAGATACCCAGCACGAAGGGAGTCCTCTGATGATAGCGATAGTTGATTACGGAGTGGGAAATCTTTTTTCCCTGAAAAGCTCACTTGCGTATATCGGAGCGGATGCGACAGTAACGTCGGATGCCGAGGCGATACGCAAGGCAGATAAAATAATCCTTCCCGGTGTCGGTGCATTCGGTGACGCTGCGGATAAGCTTCGAGAGAGCGGACTTGATAAGGTCGTAATTGATGAAGCTAAGAGCGGTAAGCCGCTTATGGGCATCTGCCTTGGAATGCAGCTGCTTTTTGAGAAAAGCTACGAATACGGAGAGCATAAAGGACTCGGACTTATAAAGGGAGAGATACGTCCCATCTCGGACGTAATTCCGAAAAACCTCTCTATTCCGCAGATAGGCTGGAACGCTCTTATCTTCAAGGGCGAAAAGCACCCGATATTCAAATATCTCAAGGATGGAGATTGTGTCTATTTCGTACATTCCTACTATGGAGCGAAATGTGAGAAAAGCGTTATAGCAGAGTGTGAATACGGTGCGCCGTTGACGGCTGCCGTTGCGAGTGGCAACATAATGGGATGTCAGTTCCACCCCGAGAAGAGTGGCAAGGTTGGACTTGACATCCTCAAAGCCTTCTGCGAGCTTTAACAAGAACGGGGTGCTTTTGATTTCACCCGAACACCAATAACGAAAGGATATTGATCCAAATGTTAATTTTCCCCGCGATCGACCTCTACGGCGGCAAGGCTGTCCGCCTGTATAAGGGAGATTATCAGCAAATGACGGTTTATAGCGACGACCCATTGTCGGTCGCGCGCGATTTTGAAAATAAAGGCGCGAAATGGGTACATTTAGTCGACCTCGAGGGCGCGAAAAACGGAACAACACCGAATATTGACGTAGTCTCAAAAATTGCCCGTGAGACCTCGCTTTCCTGCGAGATCGGCGGCGGCATACGGAATATGGAGACCGTCGAAAAGTATTTCCGTGCAGGAGTCTCACGCGTCATTCTCGGTACAGCGGCGGTCACCGACGAGACATTTCTCAAAGCCGCGGTAGCAAAATACGGCGAGAAAATAGCCGTCGGAGTCGATATAAAGGACTCAATGGTCGCGATCAAGGGTTGGATAGAGAAGAGCGAGTACGACGCCTTCGATTTCTGCGAAAAAATGCAGAAAACAGGCGTAAAAACGATAATCTGCACCGATATATCAAAGGACGGAGCTATGAAGGGTGCAAATCACGCGCTCTACCGCTCTCTGTCCGAAAAATTCAGTATGCAGATAGTTGCCTCGGGCGGTGTCTCCTCGATAGAGGACGTAAAAAAGCTCGCCGCGCTCAATATCTACGGCGCGATAATCGGAAAAGCCTATTATACGGGCGCAATAGACCTCGAAAGAGCAGTAAACGAGGTAAGATAAATGATTAGGAGTGAAAAGATGATAACCAAAAGAATAATCCCTTGCCTCGACGTGCGAGACGGCAGAGTGGTCAAGGGCGTGAACTTCAGGGGACTTTCTGATGTTTCATCGCCCGTTAGTTTAGCAAAATATTATAGCGATAATGGTGCAGACGAGCTTGTCTTTTACGACATAACCGCTTCCGCAGAGCAGAGACAGCTTTTTACCGAAATATTGACCGAGGTCGCGAGCAATATATTCATCCCTCTCACGGTGGGAGGCGGCATAAACACTGTCGATGATTTCGACAGAGTACTCAAATGCGGAGCAGATAAGGTAAGCGTGAACTCGGGCGCGATAAGAAATCCGAGCCTTATCGACGAAGCGGCAAAGAGATACGGCAACCAATGCGTAGTTATCTCCGCAGACGTAAAAAGGGTAGATAAGACCTTCCGTGTATTTGCTAAGGGAGGCAGAGAGAATACGGGCAAGGAAGCGATCTCCTGGATAAAGGAGTGTGTCGAGCGCGGAGCGGGCGAGGTTGTCTTGAATTCTATCGACACGGACGGAGTCAAGGCTGGCTTTGATCTCGAAATGCTACAGGCAGTATGCGACGCGGTAAATGTTCCTGTTATCGCATCGGGCGGCGCAGGATGTATCGAGGATTTCACAACGCTCTTTAACAAGATACCTAAGGTTTCTGCGGGGCTTGCAGCATCTATATTCCACTTTGGAGAGGTTGAGATAGGCGACCTCAAGCGAGAGCTTGCCAATAACGGAATACCTGTCAGATTATAAAGGAGAATAGCGTGAACGCTATTTTCAACTTGTAGAAAAGAGATTTTGTTCACGCACGAATTTTGCCGCGGCAAAATTCATCGATTATTATTTGTGCCGCCTCAAGCGGCGGAATGGAGATTAAAATGTTAGATATAAACAGCCTCAAATTCGACGAAAAGGGACTTATCCCCGCCGTCGTAATAGATAATAAAACGAAAAAACTCCTCACACTTGCGTATATGAGCCGTGAGAGCCTTGAGATTTCAATGGAAAAGGGACTGACCTGCTTTTATAGCCGTTCCCGTCAAGAGCTATGGCTCAAGGGCGAGACGAGCGGAAACTACCAGCATATAGTCAGCATAACCGCCGATTGCGACGGGGATGCCCTCGAGGTAATGGTCGAGCCCGACGGCCCCGCCTGCCATAAGGGTACTTTCTCCTGCTTCAACGATACCGTCTGGGAAAGCCCCGAGCTTACCGAGAGCCAATTCTCACTCGAAGCCTTGATGAAGCTCATAGAGGGCAGAAAGACCGAGAAGAAGGAGGGCTCCTACACCACCTACCTCTTTGAAAAGGGAATAGACAAGATACTCAAAAAGGTCGGCGAGGAATCGACCGAGGTAATAATCGCAGGTAAGGCGGACGATAAAGCCGAAACTATATATGAAATATCCGACCTCACCTATCACGTTCTCGTCCTTATGGTGCAGATGGGCATCTCACTGGACGATATCAAGCGCGAGCTTGCCTCCCGCCACGTCATAGACCATAAGGTCAAGCAGGAAAAAATGACAAAGTAAGAAAAAACAAAGAGGAGAACACCAAGCTCTCCTCTTTCTGTTTTAATAACATATAAACACAAATAAGTTAAGTAAAATTAACAGAATGATTATTTTGACGAATAATAATTAAGCAAATAATAATTAATTAAGTAAACTTAATTGTTGAACATCCAATCAAGCGCGCCCTGAATATGCTCATCCCAGAATTCCCAGTTGTGATTACCGGGTGCCTCAGCGTATTTAAGATCATATCCAAGAGATTCAAGCTTGTCTCTGAACCGTACGTTTTCGGGATATAGCCCGTCCTCGGTTCCAACTGCCATAAAGAGCCTCGGACGGTTTTGATCACTTGCTTTAGCATCTGCAAGCCAGAAAAGGTCGTCCTCGTCGGGAACAGGGGTACACTTGCCAAAAACAGTCTCCATGATCTCGGTTTTCCAAGAGTCCTTGAGATCAGTCACGGACGAAAGACCAACACCGGCACAGAAACGGTCGCACTCGCGAAGAGCGATCTTGAGCGCACCGTAGCCGCCCATCGAAAGCCCCGCAATAAAGTTGTCCTCGCGCTTATTTGAAACGTTGAAGAACTCGCAGATAAGACCGGGAAGCTCACGCGCCACGAAATCGTAGTATTTTGCGCCGTAAGAGGTGTTACAGTAGAAGCTGCGGTGAGCGCAGGGCATAACAACGCAGACGCCGTATTTTGACGCGTAACGCTCGATAGAGGTGCGGCGCATCCAAATAGTGTGATCGTCGCTCAGACCGTGAAGAAGGTAAAGACACTTGTATTTTTCGCCGCGGCTCTCGGACTCAATGCCTATCTGCCCCGACACCTGCCTCTGCGGAATTATAACGTAAGCCTCGGATTGCATCCCGAGTGCCTCGCTGAAAAAATGAAATTGAAAGAATGCCATATTTTTTCTCCTTTTAGAAGATTTGTTTCTTGTTTTAGTATATCATATGTTACAAAACAATTCAAGAGCTTTTCGCAATATCGCGTCCCAATCACGCCGTAAGGCGTGTATATCATCAATGCGAAGCATTGTATATCATCCGCAACTTGTTGCGGTATATCATCAAACCGCAGGCAGATACACGCTGGCGCGTGATGAGATACAGCCCCGCAGGGGCTGATGATATACACCGCACTTCGCGCGGCGATGATATACCAAGCCTGCGGCTTGGATAAACAAAAAGAGAACTTTTGGTAGACAAAAGTTCTCTTTTTGTTGGTGGGGGATGGTGGATTCGGACCACCGAAGTCAGTGACAACAGATTTACAGTCTGCCCCCTTTGGCCGCTCGGGAAATCCCCCATATGGAGCTGGTGATCGGAGTCGAACCAACAACCTGCTGATTACAAATCAGCTGCTCTGCCATTGAGCCACACCAGCATTTTTACTCGGCTCTTGCGCCGACTATGATATTATATCACAGTCGATCTGTTTTGTCAACACTTTTTTGAAAAAAATTTAATTTTTTTTATATTGCCCCAAACAACAAAAATAATCCTCTTTTTTTAGTTGAAATTGATGAAAAAGGGGAGGAAGATCCTCCCCGAAATTCAGTCGTTAGCAAACATCATATAAATATCGTTCTTTGCCACACCGCGATCCTTTGCGACCGCCTTGATGGCATCCTTTTTGCTTAACCCGGAGCTTATGTAGTGTTCTACATGATCCTCGACGGAAAGGGAACAGAGATCATCCTTTTTTGATACTTCAGTACCCTCAGCTGAGCCCTCGACAACAAGCACGTACTCTCCTCTAGGTGAGTTTTCCTCGTAATAAGCGACCGCACCGTCAAGTGTCGTCCTCATAATATCCTCGTTGAGCTTGGTAAGCTCGCGGCAGAGTGATATTCTGCGGTTTTCACCGAATATTTCGCACATATCCGCAAGAGTAGCCTTTAATTTA
The DNA here is from genome assembly GCA_015064685.1 of Oscillospiraceae bacterium. Classification (GTDB taxonomy): domain Bacteria; phylum Bacillota; class Clostridia; order Oscillospirales; family CAG-272; genus SVTX01. Next base: position 82,282 of record SVRT01000009.1, on the reverse strand, counting down.
TGCGGAGCCTCGTGAAAAATCGTGGTTCGCGTGTCGCACTTTAATTTCTCGAGCCTCTCGCGTCTCTCCTTTTTGTCAGCGGAAAGGAAGCCCTCAAAGCAGAAGCGTCCTGTCGGTAATCCCGAGAGGGTGAGCGCCAGGATCGCGGCGCAAGCGCCGGGAATGCTCGTCACTCTTATGCCTTTTTCGGCACATAGCGCCACTATATCCTCGCCGGGGTCACTGATAGCGGGAGTACCCGCATCGGTGACGAGCGCGCAGGATTCACCTGCGCACAGGCGCTCACAGATCATCTCGCCGTGCGTGCGCTTGTTGTGCTCGAAATAGGAGACCATAGGCTTCTGAATACCGAGATATGAGAGTAGGCGCATTGTGTTTCTGGTGTCCTCGGCGGCGATAAAATCCACCTCACGAAGCACCTTTACCGCGCGTGCGGATATATCTGCAAGATTTCCGACAGGAGTCGCGACGAGGTAAAGCGTGCCGCCAACCACCTTGTTTTTTTCGGGAGAGATCTCAACACCGAGATCAAGCTCATTTATCATTTCACTCATTTTTATACCTTTCATCCTTTGACTCTTTCCGCAGTTTCATCATATAATGAGGAGTAGAAAAAGACGGGAGGATTATTTATGCCAAAAATATATATTGATCAGGGACATAATCCGTCGGGAGCAAATACGGGAGCGGAAGGAAACGGACTCCGCGAGCAGGACGTCACGTATGAAGTGGGACGTCGCCTTGCCACACTTTTGCGACAAAGCGGAAATTGGGACGTAAGACTTTCGCGCAACACTCCCGACGAGGTGCTTGGTAACTCAAACGCATCAAGTCTGCGCACTCGGGTAAACGAGGCAAACTCATGGGGCGCGGATTACTTTATCAGCGTACATACCAACGGTTCGACGGACCCGAGCGCACGCGGAGTCGAGGCTTATGCCTATTCACGACCCTCACGCGCGTTCAACCTCGGTGAGGACATCGTCAATAGCCTCGTTGAAGCAACGGGATTTCCGAAGCGCGGAATGTTTGTCCGCCCGGGACTTTACGTCCTTAAAAGAACAAGTATGCCCGCAGTTCTCGTTGAGATAGGGTTTATCTCAAACCCGGGAGAAGCCGCCGTTATGCGAGATAACCCGGGACTCTTCGCCCGCGGGATCTACAATGGAATAGTGGAATATACGGGAATCCAGTGATGCGCCATAGGCACATTTTATCCCTCGATCATTCTTCTAAGCTCGTCCTCGTCAATAACGGTAACACCGAGATCACGTGCCTTTGTAAGCTTACTGCCTGCGGCATCACCCGCGACAACGTAGCTTGTCTTCTTTGAGACTGAGCCGGAGACCTTACCGCCCTGCGCCTTGATCATCTCGCTTGCCTCATCGCGTGAGAGAGTGGGGAGAGTACCGGTTAGGACGAAGGTAAGTCCAGCAAACTTATCGCTTGCAGCCTCTTTTACTGCTTCAATATAGACGCCTGCGGCCTTTAAAGACTCGCAAAGCTCAATGTTCTTAGGACGTGCAAAGAAATTTACAACGCAGTCAGCCGTGATCTCACCGAAGTCGTTGATAGCAATAAGCTCGTCGCGTGTCGCGGACATGCAAGCGTCAAGCGTGCGGAAACGAGCCGCCAAAGCCTCAGCCGCGACCTCACCTACGTTGGGGATACCGAGAGCGCAAAGCAGGCGCTCAAGTCCTGCAGATTTCGAGCTTTCAATAGCATTTATGAGATTCTGAGCTGATTTTTCGCCCATTCTCTCAAGATTCTGAACATCATCAGCGCGAAGCGTGTATAGATCCGCCGCGTTCTTAATAAGATCGTTCTCGATAAGAAGATCAATTATCTGCGGACCGAGTCCGTCAATATTCATAGCCCCCTTGGAGGCAAAATGCTCGATGCCGCGCGAAAGCTGTGCAGGGCAGGAGAGATTGGTACAGCGAACTGCCGCCGCCTCGTCGGGATCGTAGAATACGGGCTCTCCGCAGGACGGACAACGCTCGGGCATATTGAATACCCTTTGTGTTCCGTCACGCTTGTCTGCGTGAGCGCAAATGACCTCGGGAATAATATCTCCCGCTTTTCTGACCGTCACCACGTCGCCAAGCATAATGCCTCGCTCACGGATAAAATCAAGATTGTGGAGACTTGCGCGGCTGACAGTAGTTCCTGCCAGACGAACGGGGGAGAGGACTGCGGTGGGAGTCAAAACACCCGTACGCCCGACGTTGATTGTAATATCCTCAAGCACGGTCTGCTTTTCTTCGGGCGGGAACTTATAAGCCGCCGCCCATTTCGGGGTGCTTGTACCCTCGCCGATACGCGCGCGGTCGGAGAGCAGATCAGCCTTGATAACCACACCGTCAATGTCGTAGGGAAGTCCCTCACGCTCGGATCCAATGTGCTTGATATGCTCAATAACGGCACCTGATTCGGACGTTGTTATTCTCATTTTGATGACGGGGAATCCAAGCTCGCCGAGGCGATCCAGCGTTTCAGTGTGACTTAAGGGAGCGTGACCGTCAGAGTAGAGCGAGCCCTCCTGAAAATTAAATACGAAAATATCAAGTCCGCGAGAAGCGGTGATAGAGGGATCAAGCTGACGGAGTGAGCCTGCAGCAGCATTACGCGGATTAGCCATCAAAGCCTTGCCTTCACTCTCGCGCTTCGCGTTAATTCGATAGAAAACGCTTCGGGGCATATATACCTCGCCGCGGACAACGAGATCGAGCGGCTCGGGGAGAGTCATAGGAATAGAGAAGATGGTCTTGATATTCTGAGTCACGTCCTCGCCAACCACACCGTCGCCGCGCGTCGCGCCTTGAACGAAAACACCGCTTTCGTAGCGTAGAGATACGGACAAGCCGTCTATCTTAGGCTCGACCGACCAGGAAACATCGGATACGGTCTTCTTTACTCCGTCAATGAAGTCCTCAAGCTCCTCATAGGAGAAAACGTCGGAAAGCGAATCCATTCTCGCGGTGTGAGTGACCTTGCCGAATTTGTCGAGTGCCTTGCCGCCAACTCGCTGAGTTGGGGATTCAGGATCGAAAAACTCGGGATGCTCATTTTCGAGTCGCTTTAACTCCTCAAACATCATATCGTAATCGTAGTCGGAGATTTCGGGCGCATCGTAAACGTAATAAAGCTTTGCATGATGAGTAAGCTCACGGCGAAGCTTTTTTATTCTTTCAAAAATCTCTGTTTTCTCGGACATAATCTGACCGTCCCTTCAAAAAACTTAAATACACATATATTATATCATAATTGGCGATCATTTTCAACGAAAGAGACAAAAATAATCTTGATTTATTAACAAATAAACTGTATAATTAAGAAAAAGAATCAAAATGGAGAGAATATTTTGAAAATTGCAATAATATATACGACGAAGGGCGGCACGACGCGCGAGTGCGCAGAGTTGCTTGCAAGGGAACTCAACGGTCACAATGTTACCGTTGCGGATATGAATACAGTTCCCGATCTTAATGAGTTTGACAACGTAGTCATAGGTTTTCCGATAAGAGGAGCAAAGGCTGCAAAGGCAGCAAGAAGATATATGAAGGAAAACGCCGCTGCACTGCAGACAAAGCGAGTTGCATACTATATGTGCTGCGGATTTATTGATTGCGCGGAGGAGTATGCGGAAAAGGTCCTGCCCAAAGCGCTCTCGGAGAGTGCCCTGACAGTCACCTGTCTTGGCGGAAGTCTTGACCCCGCGCGCTTCAAGGGCTTTGACAAAATGATCGTAAAGGCTGTCAGAGCCGAGATCCTCGGAGGAGGGGAGAACGGGGAGCAGAGGGACGATATGACCCTGCCGACTATACTTGATGAAAACATCGCGCAGCTGGCGGATCTGCTGAAGTCATCAAATTTGTAGTTGGGCAAAAAAGAAACGCCGGAGACTCTGAACTCATACGTGCGGCAAGGAACAATTTGGAGCTGAGCTAAATCACCGCACGTTAATCTCATTCGCAAGCGAATGAGAGGGAGTTCAGCGTTGTGATGAAATAATCAAAAAAGCGGTATGAATGCGATGCAGTTCCGCCGGAGACTCTGAACTCATACGTGCGGCAAGGAACAATTGGGAGCTGAGCTAAATCACCGCACGTTAATCGCATTCGCAAGCGAACGCGAGGGAGTTCAGCGTAGTGACGAAATAATCAAAAAAGTGGTATGGATGCGATGCATTCATACCACATTTTTGGTGACCCGCCGGAGACTCTGAACTCATACGTGCGGCAAGGAACAATTTGGAGCTGAGCTAAATCACCGCACGTTAATCTCATTCGCAAGCGAATGAGAGGGAGTTCGAGTCATAACGAAATAATCAAAAAAGCGGTATGGATGCGATGCAGTTCCGCCGGAGACTCTGAACTCATACGTGCGGCAAGGAGCAATTTGGAGCTGAGCTAAATCACCGCACGTTAATCTCATTCGCAAGCGAATGAGAGGGAGTTCAGCGTAGTGACGAAATAATCAAAAAAGCGGTATGAATGCGATGCATTCATACCGCTTTTTTGGTGACCCGCCGGAGACTCGAACTCCGGACCCCTTGATTAAAAGTCAAGTGCTCTACCGTCTGAGCTAGCGGGTCATTTTTTGCTACCCGAATATTATATCACAACGAGAGGTATTTGTCAACATTAAATTTCAAAAATTAAAAAAATAATTGACAAAAAATAGATTTTGTAGTAATATATAAGTGTGTAAAATACCATTGGAGGCGAAAAATGAAAAAGATTCGAGTTATCCTTGTGATAATGCTTATGCTTTTAGTTCTTGTTGTTGTTGGCTGTGACACTTCCGATGCAGATGTAGATAGCAAAGCTTCCGAGATGGAAGCTCCTACTGAGCAAACTCATACTCACGAGTTCAGTGATCCTACCTGTACCGCGCCGAAAACCTGCTCAGGCTGTGGCGAGACAGAGGGAGACGCACTTGGACATGATTGGGTAGAGGCGACCTGCACTGTGCCCAAAACCTGTAAGGCGTGTTCGGCTACCGAGGGCGACGCACTTGAACACGATTGGGTGGATGCGACCTGCACCGCGCCCAAAACCTGCGAAGTGTGTTCAGCTACCGAGGGAGATGCGCTTGGTCACAACTGGATAGAAGCAACCTGCACGGTGCCGAAAACCTGCGGTGTCTGTTCCGCCACGGAAGGCGAAGCACCCGGTCATAAGGGTGGGCAAGCCACCTGCCTTGGAAGAGCAAAATGTGAAGTATGCAACAAGGTGTACGGAGAAGCAGGTAAGCATGTTTTCGAGGGACAGATAACAACAGTTGATTATCTGGCAACTCAGGCAACGATGGTTCGTCCCGCTACCTACTTTTATTCGTGCATATATTGCGGGGCAAAGAGCACAAAGAGATTTGCACATGGAGGAAATATTGTGGAAGAGCTTACCGGACCTTATAATGAGAAATTTAAGGAAGAAGCGGACGGAGAAGGATATCTTTATTTTACCGACCCTCATTATGTCAACTGTAACTTTAACGCTGCGTTTTGGGATGGACGTGAAGCCCGCCTTGAAAAGCTTGCACAGCTTTATAAAAGCACAAATGCTCAATTTGCGGTGTGCGGAGGAGACTGGCTTAACAACTCGAATTCCCGAGAGAGCGCAATTGCGATACTCACATATATAAGAGAGACAACAACAAAACTCTTTGGAACATGTCACCTTGTAGTTGGAAACCACGATTATAACTACCAATTTGTGACTAACGGTACAAACGGTAAGAGTGAGCATTGGCTCACTCCGGAAGAAATAGCAAGCGCTTGGTATCCGGATAACAATGGCAAGACCTACTATAGCTTCACCGGTAAAAATACACGCTACTATGTCTTTGATAGTGGAATCGATTGGTATCGCTCAGCGGGTGTTATGAATGATTACGATAAAGAGCAGGCAGCTTGGTTTATCGAGCAACTGATGGCAAATGACGACGAGCATATAGTTCTTATGCCTCACATGGTTCAAGTTTCAGGATCTACCGATAATTTTAACGGCGGAACACTTGAATATGCAAAGATCAGCACAGCGTACAATAACCGCGAAAAGTATACCTATAACGGTGTTGAGTATGATTTCAGCGGAAAGACGGGAATGGTAGAATATATTATCGCGGGTCACAATCACGGCGATCACGTCGGTACTATTGCGGGCATTCCTTATATACTTACCGCAACTAACCAGAGTGGCGATCCCCCAACGGCGGATTTCGTTTATGCTGATTACGATGCAAGAAAGCTTTACCTTGTTCGTGTAGGAAACGGACTTACAAGAGAGGTTGATCTTCTTCCTCTCACAGATGAATAAAAAAGAATTGCTTCACCGATCGGTGAAGCAATTCTTTTTTTGAAATTATTTTTGTGATTCTTCCTTGGAGGCTTCTTGGGATTCCTTATTATCGGGAGTTGAATCTGTCTTTGCTTCAGGAGAATCTGTGTCATCAAGGATAGGTGCTTCATTTGCACTTGCGGTCTTTTTCTTCTTTTTACCAAACTCTTCAAGATGAGCTTTGAGAATATCTTTCTTTCCTGTTTTTAACAATCTTGCGTAAACGAGCTGTTTGATTATGTCATAAATAACGGCAAACGTAGGAACGCCGATAAGCAGTCCCCAGAAGCCCCAAAGGCCTCCGAACACAAGCACTGCGAAAATAACGCAGAAGGGAGATATCTGAATGTTTCCGCCAACGATGTGGGGGTCAATGATGTTACCGTCAATAAACTGGATAACACAAACGAAGATGAGGAAGTAAAGCAGCTTCCAAGGGTTATCCACGGACATAATGATAATAAAGCTGGACGGGATTGCTCCGAGGAAGGGACCGAAGAAGGGGATGATATTCGTAACACCGCAGATAAGAGCCAACAGAGCGGCGTAGGGAATGTCCATAAGCGTGATTGCAATAAAGTAAATAATTCCGATGATGGTGGAGTCGATTATCTTACCCTCAAGGAATCCGCCGAACATTCTGTCAGCAAACTTTGCTTCCTTGAAAATTGCGTTCGCGTGCTTTTCTTTGAACAGACAGTTGACAATGAGCTTGGTCTTTTTTGCGAAGGTCTTGCGTCCCGCAAGGAAAAATACCGAAACGACCATACCGATAACGATATCCTTCATAACGTTTACAAAGTCAACGACACCAAGCACTATGCTTTTGCCAATCTCAGGAATCTTAGGCGCAAGCTCAGTAGAGAACCATTTTTCAAGCGAGCTTCCTGCCTGATCAACGTAAGGTGCAAGATCGGGATGACTATTTTTGAAATCCGCAATAAACTTTGTTACGGTATCGATATACATAGGCATATCGCGTGTAAGGTCGGTAACAAAATTATATACGCTCTGGTAGACCTGGGGAATGGCAACCCATAATAGAGCGGTGATTATTGCGATCCACGTGATGTATGTAAATACAACGGCGATAAGGTTTGCTCGTTTTGCTTGCTTTTTTTCATTCAAACGCTTGCTTTTTGCCAGCCACTTGGCAACAAGCTTTTCGTAAGCATTGCAGGTCGGCTTCAGAATATAAGCAATGATAGCTCCGACAATAAAGGGACGGAGAATAACTACCAATTTATCGATCGTTACAGCGATAGTGTTTCCGTTGAAGATCATAAAGAAGAACAATACTGCCAGTGCGAGTCCGCCTCCTATGATCAGGGAAATATACAATCCCTTTTTAAATCTTTCTTTATTAAACGTGAATTTTTCCTGATCCATTTTTTATCCTCCGCATTCGGTTCAAAATGTGATACTACCGAATAAGTAAAAACTCTATATCATTCTACATTATATCACGGTAATGTTTTTTTGTCAATAATTGCTGAGCAATTAATAATAATTAAGTCATTGATTTATCTCATCACGAATGGACAGAGAAATTCCCTCAAGGAGATCGGAGAAGCAATTGTCGTCCATTACCTCAAGTCTCACTCCTTCAATGTGGATGTAGCGCAGAGAAGAGAAATTGTAAGTTGAGAGCGGTTTATCAAGTGCATCGTTCGTGTGAGCGCAAACGAGGGTCTGCCCCTCGGAAAAACCCGAGATGATCAGGGTATGGTAAAAGTCTCCGGTTTCGTCTGCAAGCTGTACCACGTCACCTTCGATCGCTCCCGTTGAGTCTACCTCAATTCCATAAGGACCGATGCCGCCGTTCATTTGCATAAAGTCGCGTCTGCCCGTCATAAAGTCGTAAAAATACTCTACGGAGCTCCACGCGGGTGCTCGGTCGTTTTCGTTTATGTAGTACCAACCGAAATCCGGAGTGAAATTCATCTGACAGCTACCTGCATAAATGCATTGTGAGACAAAGCTTGTGCAGTCTCCTCCGCGTCCCGCAAAATTTGTAAAAAGGGGATTGCGCGAGAGAGCCCACCGCCTTGCATATTCGACAGCCCTCGCGCGGTTGTATTCCTTGTAGACTAACATAAAATACCTCCTTGATTATTCGATAATTATTACCCTAATAGTATATTCCGAGGCACTCACAGACGTTAAAGTTAAGCAAACTTAATAAACAAAAACAATAAAAAACTTGACAACTTCTTTTTTGAGGTATATAATTGAGGTAATAGGACGCTCGAAAGGAAGGACAATTATTATGAGCAAAACGTTATCAATCATTTTAACTGTATTCAAGGTAGCGAAGATCGTTGCCAAGGTTGTTTTTATTCTTTGTATTGTTGGTGGAGTTGGATGCCTTATCTCATTGGCGACCCTGCCTTTCCTTGGGGGCATAATCCCCGCAGAGATGCTTACTGAGGAAGGACTGGACCTTCCGTCAACACTTTTTGCTTCCTTAGTCGGAGTTATTGCATGCACAGGAGAGGCTATCTGCGCGTTTTTCGCCGAAAAGTATTTTGGACTTGTTCTTGAAGCAAAAACACCGTTCACGTTTGACGGATCAAAGAAATGCTTTAATTTGGGCTTGATATCTATCATAACCTCTCTCGCTGTTTCCGTTGCTTCGGGTATAATTTTGGGGATCGGTTTGCTGATATATCCGAATACAACGGGCTTTGAGGCAGAGACCTCGATCTCGCTTTCTACGGGACTGTTCTTCCTGTTTATGTCGCTTATCTTCAAGCACGGAGCGGAGACGCAGGCTTCAGACAACAAAACAGCGGAACATTCCGAGTCGTATGAGGAGTCAACGCATACCGAGCAGCTGTAATACGTATATAAAAAAGCACAGATTTGCGATCTGTGCTTTTTTTATTTTCTGAATTCTCCCGGAGCCTTACCGTAAAGCTCCTTGAAGTTTTTGTAAAAAAGTGCCTTGCTCGCATATCCCACGCGCGATCATGTTTCGTTTGTGTAGTATTACGGACATTAAAGGTCCTTTTCGATCTCCGAGAGAAATCTTTCTGCCATAATTCTCATACCCTTGTCACCGGGATGACTGCCAACGCCACTATGCTCGAATTTATCGTAGGCGCAATTTGACTTGTCCTCGGGTATGTCACTGATGTAAATGTATTTTACACCGTTTTCCTCGCAATATTCCTTGATACCCTGTATCTTTAATTCATTGCGGAAGAATGAGGAGCGCTGATAAATCTTTACGTTCTCGCGACCGTCCACAATATAGTCGTGAAGTTTTTTCATTGCTGCCTTGAATGCGGGGATTTCGAATTGATCCTTCGGAATATTCTCAGCAATAGCCGTGATGATAATATCGGGCTGGAAATCCTTTGCTTCGCGGTAGCTTTTTTCAAGGTCAATGGTCTTATAATTTCTTTCCCAAAGAGCGCCGCTTAAAATGCAGTATGATGCCTCGGGATATTTTTCTCTTATTTTGCTCATAACGATGTGCAGATAATCGTTTTCCTCACACGAAGCCGCCATGCCCCAGCTACCGTACCAGCCTATTTCAGCCTTTGGATTGTGCAGAGTTATTGAATTTCCTATAAACGCAATTCTTGGTCTGCCGCTATGCTTTTCATCAAAATAAACGGTCTTTGCGTTTTGGTTTTTACTTGGAACCGTATTTTGAGCCTCGTGATCTGTCATTTGTGTAGCCTCCTTAAAAATATCAACCGTTATCTTTTCTGAATTCGGAAAGAGAAGCCGTAGCTTCAAATTTTATAATTTAAATCGCGCACTAAATTAAGTAAACTTAACTTTTAAATATCCTTTTCGATCTCGGCAAGGAATCTTTCTGCCATAATTCTCATGCCCTTATCACCCGGATGACCGCCGACACCGCTGTGCTCGAATTTATCGAAGGCGCAGTTTGACTTGTCATCCTGAATGTCGCTGATGTCAACGAATCTTACGCCGTTCTCCTCGCAATATTCCTTGATGCCTTTTATCTTTAATTCATTGCGGTAGAATGTAGTACACTGATAAATCTTTACGCCATCTCTGCCGTTTACAAGGTAGTCGTGGAGCTTTTTCATTTCGGTCTTGAAGGCATCGTGCTCAAACTCATCATTTTTGATGTTTCCGGATATAGCGGTTATGATTATATCAGGCTCAAATTCCTTTGCCTCGTGAAAGTTCTCCTCAAGGTCAATATTCCTGTAATTTCTTTCCCAACGCGCACCGCTTATGATGCAGTAGGAAGCCTTAGGATATTTTTCACGGATCTTCGACATGATTATGTGGAGATAATCGTTTTCCTTGCAGGAAGCCGCCATGCCCCAGCTTCCGTACCAACCGATATCGGGCTTGGGATTGTGCAGAGTTGTTGAATTTCCTATAAACGCGACTCTGGGACGTCCATTGCTTTCTTCAAGAAAGTAAACCGGACTTGCCGTCTGGTTTTCTCTTGGAACCGTGTTTATAGCTGAAAAATCTTTCATTGGTGTATCCTCCTGTGTTAGCTGTTATCTTTTCTGAATTCTCCGGGAGCCTTACCGTAAAGCTCCTTGAAATTTTTATAAAAAAGTGCCTTGCTTGTATATCCTACTCGCGAACATATTTCGTCAATCGAAAGGGAAGTGGAATCTAAAAGCTCCATAGCGAGCGAGAGTCTCTTTTCGCGCAAATATTCCTTTAGTCCCTTGCCGTAAACCGTCTTGAATACTCTGCCGAGATACGCGGGATTGTAAAAGCAATGCTCGGCAAGAGAGGTAGCGGTCACGGGAGAGGTGAAATTCGCATCGATATAGCGCAATACCTCGTCGGTCAGAAGATTGGGACGCTCGTCTCCGACGTCTTCGAGAAGCGCGCGAATGAGCTTTGCGAAAATAAGCCTCATATATGCATTGAGAATAAACGAGCGGCAGGTACGAGCCTCACTTTCAAGCTCGCGGCACATCTTCTCGGCAAGTCGCTCTATCTCAACTCTCTCTTCCCCAATGAAATGTGCGCAGGAGGTGTGACGGGAATTGAGCTCCTCCGTACCCTCGGGCAGGAAAATAAGGAAAATATCGTTTATCGATTCGCTGTCAATGATATTCTCGCTTACGAATTCGGGCTTTACAGAGAAATTATAGAATTCAGCCTCTTCGCTCTCAACGGTGAAGCTGTGAACCTCGCCGTAGTTGATAAAGAGGAGATCTCCACGCGAAACGGCGTAAGATTTACCGTTTATGTAATGTGTAAAATTGCCCTTCGTCGTATAAACGAGCTCAACGAACTCGTGGGTGTGCTCGCGCTCGTCCTTGCCTCGATATCGCTCCTGACGCTCGACAGCAACGCTTTTTCCGTCGTAAATGTCAAATTTTCTCATTTGAATAGCCCCCTTTCCCAATGATATTTTGATTATAACAGATAAAGCATCGTAATACAAGCAAAAAACGAAAAATGTATAAAAAAGATACATCGAGTACAATTTGAGAATTGACACACGGCGTAAGGTGTGCTAAAATCAACTTAAAAGAGAGTGTAATTTCAAGGGAGATAAAAATGGAGTATTTGTTGGTGGCAATATCAATGCTTTCAATGGTGTTGCAAAATTCGCTTTTCAATACGGAAGGAAAGCGGACACTAAAGACCCGAGAGGATAGATTTTTCTTTAACGCGGCGATGTATACGGTTTGCATTTTACTCTTTGCAGCACTTGCGATTATCGTTGGCAAATTTTCTTGGTTTACCCTCGTCATCGGACTTGTATTTGGACTTGTAACCTCGCTTTCTAATTATTCAAAGCTTACAGCATTGTCAAAGGGACCTATGCATATAACGGTGTTTATAACCTCGTCCTCTATGATAATATCTGCTTTATCGGGAGCGCTCTTTTTCAATGAATCCTTCAGCGTGGGAAAAGCAATAGCCACGGTAATGCTCCTTGGTTTTATTTACATATCCCTCGGTCGGTCGGGCAATACCGAAATAAAGAAGGGCTGGGGAATTATATGCATCGTTACGTTCCTTTTGCAGGGCATTATAGGCATTTTGCAAAAGGTGCACCAGACCTCGCAATATAAGGACGAAATATTTTTGTTTTTGGCATCTGCGTTTGTATTTTCGTTCGCATTTTCCGCCATACTTTCGGGTGGAATAAAAAAAGAGCGTATATTTGGCAAAAGGCAGTATATTTTTGCGGTTGTTTGCGGACTTTGCACCTTTTTAATGAATTTTTTGAATCTCAAGCTTTCGGGAATATTGCCAAGCCAGATCTTCTTCCCGTTGGTGAACGGCGGTGCGATAGTGATATCGTCGATCGTCTCGGTATTCTTTTTTAAGGAAAAACTGACCAAAACACAGCTTGTGGGCCTGGTTGGCGGATTTTGCTCGCTGATATTGATCTGTTTATTATAAAAGGAGAAAAACAATGAATGTATCACAGGTGAAAAACACGTATCGCGATGAGCTTCTCGTCGCATTCGCGGGCGAGGAGTTTCGCACCGACAACGAGCTTATAAATTTCAAGCTCTATAACGATGATTATACCGTCGAGATCAATGGTAAGGAGTACAGGACTCGCGATTGTCGAGTTTCGGCTATGCCTTTCAATACGCCTTGGCCGGGACATCAGAGAGATTTTGCGCAGAGTGAGAGCGCAGCTTTTATCTCGATATACTCAAACGAGGCGGTCACTCTCCGCGTCAAGTATAAAAGGGGATTTAATAATCCCGTTATCCGTCCCGCATCAAAGGGCGTAAAGGTTAAAATGGACGGAGATGTTGCAGAATTCACGCTCACCGAGCATAAGGGATATGTCCTTGAAAGCGCAGGAGCGCACCACGCGCTCCATATCTTCTATGAAGCGCCTAAGACTTACGATGCCGAAAACGCGACCTATTATTTCGGTGAAGGAATACATTTTCCCGGAACGGTAACTCTCCGTGACAATGACAGCGTTTATATAGATAAAAACGCAGTTGTTTTCGGCTCACTTTATTCCGAGGGGGCGGAGAATATAAGAATTTACGGTGGCGGAACTATCGATAACACAACAGAGGAGAGGGTAGTAGAGAATTGCTACGAGCCTTATGCAAAGGGCACTCTCCGACTTTATAACTGCAAAAACGTTTCTATTGAAGATATCATTCTTACAAATTCATGTACGTGGATACTCGCACTTTTTGATTGCGACAGTGTGAATATCGATAATGTAAAATTGGTCGGACATTGGAGATACAATACCGACGGAATCGACATCACGAATACAAGCAACGTAAATATCAAAAACTGCTTTATCCGTTCCTTCGATGATACCATTACGATAAAAGCGATATACAATTATCCCCATCCAATAGAAAATATCCACGTTGAAAATTGTGTAATGTGGTGCGGCTGGGGAATGAACTGTGAGATAGGAGTCGAGAGCGATGCGCCCGAATACAGAAATATCACATTTAAAAAGTGCGATCTTATCCGTAGCTCAGGAAATGCTATAGATATACAGAATGGACGCGATTGCCTCATGCACGGTATAACCTTTGAGGATATAAACGTCGAGATACAAAACGACTGTATGTGTCCGATGCTTCAAAAAAGTGCAGATCAGAAATACGATCCGCCCGTAAAGACAGCACCCCCGAATCTTATCTCAATAGTCAACCGTAAATATCCTATCCGTCAGAAAACTCTTGACGTTGTCACCAGAGTAGAGTGCGATGAATTTGGACGTGTCAGCGATATCCTTTATAAGAATATCAACGTCTATTTGGATGACGGTATCGAGCAAAAGCCGATGATAAAATTTGTTTCCTGTGATGCGAACAGACCGTTTGAAAATATAGTCATCGACGGACTCTACGTCAACGGAGAGAAACAGACCAACCTCGACCTCTTTAACGTCAAAATAGAAAATTGCAATCCTGTAACCTTGAAATAAAAGTACAAAAATAGTACTCTCAATACATTTTTGCTATTGAAATGTTACTCAAAATACTGTATAATGAAAGTAATAAGAAAAAATCCTTAAATAACGGAGGAATAAAAATATGAAATTAACAATGAACGCATATCTCGATAAGGTAAGAGCCTGCTGGCTCGGAAAGAACATAGGCGGAACGCTCGGCGGTCCTCTTGAGGGCAAGCGCGGAGTTATCGACCTTGATTTTTATGTACACGATTTTTCAAAGGGCGCACTTCCGAACGACGACCTTGATCTTCAGCTTGTCTGGCTCATCGCCGCAGAGGAGTACGGAATTAAAGTAGATGCCGAGGTTCTTGGAAACTATTGGGTATCTTATATTACCCCCGACTGGTCAGAGTACGGAATGGGAAAGAGAAACCTTCGCGGCGGTATGCTTCCCGGAGTTTCCGGCGCATACAGAAATACATTTTCTTGCTCGAACGGCGCGTGGATCAGAAGTGAGATATGGGCTTGCCTTGCTCCCGGACATCCCAAGATCGCGGCAAAGTACGCGTACGAGGATGCAATAGTCGACCACGCAGGCGAGGGAGTATATGCCGAGATATTCTGCGCGGCAATGCAAAGCGCGGCGTTCGTAGAAAGCGATATTGATAAGGTGATAGATATCGGACTTTCCTATATCCCCGAGGATTGCGATATAGCAAAGGCGGTAAGATTCGTTCAGTCGCTTCCGGCAAAAACAAGTGATTGGAAGGCGGCAAGAAAGCTGCTCATGCAGGCATTTCCGAGTATGGCATTCGGAATGGTTCCTATGGCAGGGCAGGAATACGACCCCGAGATCCCCATGACAAACTACGGCTATGATGCGCCCGCAAATATCGGACTTATGCTCCTCGGTCATTACTACGGTGGTGGAGATTTCTCAAAGGCTATCTGTATCACCGCGGGCTGCGGAGAGGATGCTGACTGTACCGCAGGAACACTTGCTGCGCTCTATGGAATAGCATACGGAACAAAGGGAATCGACCAAAAGTGGATCGATCCTATCGGTGACGAGATCAAGACATGCTCGGTTGACGTGACCAAGATGCTCTGGAGACCCACGACGATAACTCAGCTTACAAAGAGCGTCTCTCAGCTTATGCCCACGTTCGTCCGCAAGTTCATAGGCTATGACGAAAACGGCTCTGTGCTTATCTATACAGAGGACGGAGAAAAGCTCAAAGCCCCCGCGCTTGAGGTAAGAACGGATAAAAACGGAATAGTACGTAAGACCTTCAAGGATCTCATCTACGCAGACCGTATGTGTATCCGTCGCGAGAGCCCCTTCTTCAAGGTTTGGGCATTGTTCGACACCGCTGATATCAAGGAGGATACTCCTCTTGACATCGACCTTCGCGTAATGGGTAAGATGGGACTCATCCAGAGAACAGACTGGAACGAGCTTATCTGGCACGTGCCGGAGGATTGGGAGGTCAAGGGCGGCAAGAGAGCAATGTTCACAATGGAAAGAGCCTTCCACGAGAAATATCTCAAAACGGGAATTATCCCCCATAATCTCACACAGGGCAAATACGAGATCACGCTTGAGATCCGCCTGGGCACATTCCCCTCAAGAATATACGTCCCATTCGTCTTTATGAACGCGATCGACGAGGATATTGAATGATAACGAAATCGCACACGCTGCAGCGTGTGCGATTTTTTTACTTTTTGATGATGAGCGTATCTATCGCTTCGTTTTTATCCGACCTCACGGTCATTATCCTCATCTCGCCTTTTTTCATCGAGATATAGGTGTACATCGGAGAAGAATAGAGAACACCCTTGAATTTTTCCGCCTCATCGGGATACTTGACCTTCATACTCTCAAATGCATTAGTAGTGATTCCGTAAGCGCCGAAAAACTTTTCGGGCGCATCCGGATAGGGTCTTGCATAAAAAGCGTGATCGTGAGCGGAGGGGATATTATAGTGAATGACCCCCGAGGGTCTTGTCAACGTTTCAATCTTGTATCCGTTTTCGTCTGATTCGCAAACGGTATTTTCTGTGCTGATAGATGTTGCCCCATTCAGCGCGTGCGTGCGAGAAAACGCGTGCTGATGACCCGAGAAAAACACGTCAAAACCTAAAGAATCGATAAGTCCCGAGAAAGCATTTCTGAATCTTTCGCTCTCAGCGCCGTAATACGATATATAAGAGTATTCGGGCACGTGATTGAGAAGTATTCTCCATTTTGCATCGAGATGTGCCGCAACCGCTTTTTCAATAAAGGCGCGATTGACTTCAAACGAGCAGGATCTTTCGTTGTTTGGAGCTATATCGCAAGGCGCGGTAATACCGACGACCAAAAGCTCTCCGCTGGAAAAATAGAAGTTGCCCGATGAGTTATTAAGAAAATGTCCCGAATAGCCGTCATCATTAGGCAGATCGTAATGATACCCTGTAATGCTTCCGTATCCGTAATTATCCTCATTTGATATCAGCGCGCTGTCATGGTTGCCGA
This sequence comes from Oscillospiraceae bacterium, assembly GCA_015064685.1. Taxonomy (GTDB): domain Bacteria; phylum Bacillota; class Clostridia; order Oscillospirales; family CAG-272; genus SVTX01. The sequence continues at coordinate 65,547 of SVRT01000009.1, read as the reverse complement.
GAACCGTGGCAAATGCGATCTCCTTCATTATTTTCGGAGCTAAAAATTCCACCGTTTCCGCTTCTGAGTATTCCATAGCTCCCGCAGGCGTATTCTTTTCGGGATATGCATAATCATTTAAATTACAAACCGATATATTGTCGCCGACGCTTAGCAAAAAGGTCGGTTTGCATCCATTATCAAACTGCATAGCGCGGGACAGAAGATATTCCCAATTGCGGTTTATATACGTCGTGTCGCGCTCTGGACAGCGGCGGTAAACGTTGATATGCATGTCTGCGACGAGAAAAAATGATTGCTCATTCGCCGCATCTGCCAAGATGCTGAAGGTGTAATTTTCGGTATCGTATTCGGTATCGCATCCGACTCTGTAAATATAAGCTTCTCCCGGGGTAAGACCGCCTACGCGTACCTTGCATGAAGCAGACGTACTGTTGTTGTATATCTCGCAAACAGCTCCGATACTAACAGTTGAGTTGGAAGCGGTAAACCCGCAGTCCCGCTCATAATCGTGGAGTCGCGCGATCTGGACCCGCGCTCCATTAAAGCGCTTTGGCTGATACCACACAAAACGTCTTTCATGCTCATTTTCACCGACCTGCAATGAAAGAGTCGTAACTGTATATCTATCCATAAACCCACCTCCAAATAAGCAGATGAATAATTGTAGCATATAAAAAGAAAAAAATCAAGATGAAACAGGTTGTAATAAAAAAATAATTTCTCACATATCCTTTACTGAAAAATCAAACTTTAAGTGTCGGAGGAGAAAAAATGGAAAATATGGGATATGATACAAGCGCATATATGCAGGTGCCGATAGGTGAAAAGAGCGTCACGACAGAGCTGTCGGGAGATTTCACGCTCCCCGATTACCAGCCCGAGATAAAGAGACTGCTCCGTGTGAGCGCGAGCATATTGCCGCCTTCGAAATATGTAGGTGACAGTGAGGCGGAGCTTGCGGGTGGGATCGACTATTACGTTCACTATACGGGAAGCGATAACCAGGTATACTGTGCGCCGCTGTCAAGCGAGTATAAGGTAAGCGTGCCTATGGACAAAAACGAGCTTTCTCTCGTTAATGTTACCGCAGATGCCGATATTATGCCCGAAATGATAAACGGGAGGGTTACATCGCCTAGAAAGCTCAATATCAAGTGCCGTCTCAAAAGCATTGCAAGAATGTACGGAGACACACCGATCGATAAAAGCTATGAATCTCTTGACGGGGATAATCAGATATTGCTCGGAAGAAGTGATACAACACGCCGCCTCTTCGCGCAGAGCGAGATGGTGCGTCTGAGCGACGAGATGATACAGAGTGCAACTGATGGAGAGGTAAGAGTAATCAGCGCAGACGGGCATGTCCTCGTCGGTGAGACCACCGCGGCTAACGGGGCTATTAATTGCAAGGGTGAGCTTTACCTCAAGCTATTGCTTTGCCGAGAGCCCGACGGAGTACCGTACAGTACCACAAGGAGAATACCCTTCAACCAAACTACGATGATTGACGGAGTTGAAGCAGATTGCGAGTCAAACGCAAAGGGAAGCGTATGTGAAATGAACGTAAGCGTTGAGGATGGACGAATCGGCATCGACGTTGGCGTTATGCTTGAAATGTCTGTTTGCAAGAACGAGACCGTGACATACGTTAAGGATGCATATTCTACAACACGCGAAACCGAATGTAACTACCGAACGGTTCCGTATCTCGACGGTGGTAGAGCATTCAACTCCAATTTCACGCAAAGCGATTCGATGACACTTGAGGAGGCGGGACTTTCCCCTGAGCACAAAATTATCGATATATCGGGCTACGCATATCCCTGTGTTGCCACTCTTGACGGTGATAAGTGGATATTTACGGGTAAAACGAAATTTGCACTCCTCACGGAAAAGGACGGCGAGTATTCAAGTTCAGAAATTGAAATGCCTTATAGATATGCGATAGACTCAAAACACTGTGAGAGCGATAATTCTTACGCAAATGCAACTGCGGAGATAATCAGCGCGCGTGCAAGACTTGACGGGGAGAGAATAGGAGTCGATGCAGAGGTGATGATGAGATGCATTATCTCTCAGAAGCAGAGCGCCAAGATGCTTGATAACGTAAGCTTTGGAGAGGAAAGCGACAAACGATGCGGCGAATACGTCGTGTGTTATCCCACAAAGACCGATAATCTTTGGAGTGTGGCGAAGAGATATGGCACAACAACCGCCGCCCTTGTTGCAACAAATAAATTGACCGTAACAAATGCCCCCGATTCAATCGACACCCTCTCGGGAGTCCACTACCTCATCGTTTAATACAAATTGCGGTTTAGCGGGGACGCGGGGGAAGCGCGTGGGGGACTTTTCCAGGGAAAAAAGCCCCCCACACCCCCAAAACCCCAAAGTATATTTTATACAAGTTAAGACGGTTTATCTATCTACACCGTGTCGCACCTGCATAGCCTCACTGCTATCGTGTTGCGAGTAAATTTATAATCGTTTTCAAAGCTTTCTTTAACTTAGTTTTTCTTTAAGTTTAAAGGCTTTTCATCGGTTGGGTTCTAAACCTTATCAATACGAAAAGGTCAGTGAGGGATTTTTTTAGCCACCTTTGGTGGCGAAAAATCCTACGACACCCTAAAAGGACCTAATATAAGGGAAGTTTTTGCGGAGCTTTTTTCAAAAAGCGACCCGCGTCCCCGCTCCCCCGCATCACCGACAAATCAAAATTTGAAAAAAAGAACGTCTCAGTAAGAGACGTTCTTTTTTTCACCCTGCGAAGAGCAGAAGGCCAAGTAAAAGCAAGAATTCGCTATCCACCTCGCCCTTTTCTCCACCGGATAGAAAGACCATAAGCATAACTGCAAGGATAAGTATCTCCTCGCTTCCTATTCCGTGCCCAAAGGGAAAATGCGAAGAAATATTTTCTCTCGGCAAGAGGGAGGAGAAGATAGATGCCCCGACTGTGGCATCCGGATCGGCAATCTCTTTTTGTTTTTCGTAGGATGAGGGTTCGGATATTTCCTCGCTTGTATATGCGTGTGCTTTTTCACGTAATTCCTCGGGGGAAATATCCGAATGAGGTATGTCTTGTCTTGGAGTCTGCATCCTTGCAGGAGGCGGCATATCAGCAATTCCCGCTCCGCGAGAAAAGGCATTTCCGGAATAGTTTTCGGGAATTTTCATTCCTGATTTAACGTTATTTGGAGGTCTGACGTACATATAATCCCCCTTTTAAAGCGTTTTAAGTATTTCGCCGAGTCGCCCCAGCTTAACGATGTAATCGATGGCATTCTGCCTGTCCGCACCAAGATACGGCTTCATAGCGCAAAGCAGGGCGGTACGTGAATCGGATCCGCCTCGCTCAACTTTTGCCGTTTGTGCGATAGAAGGCTCATTTTTTGCAGGTAATGCGGCAACGGGCGCGCTCTCGGCGGCGGAAAAGCCGGATTTTCCGAACAATTCGAGGATCGGCTTTATACTCGCAATAATGGTCGGTAGCTTTGCAATAAGCTCAGGGTTTGACAAAAGAGAGGACAATATATCGGTCGATCCGCCTGCGCTGCTTGATGTTTGAACTGTTTCTGTCGGATTTTGCGGTGGCGGGGAGGTACTTGAATTTACAGCACCAAGCTTTTGGAGAATTGCCGCAAGCATCTCATCCTGGGCTTTCTCGTTCCTTTCGCCCGTGTTCAGCTCGTTTTGAGACATGAGATTACCCCTTTTTACCCGATTTGTAGCTCTTGATCAGCTCTGCCGCACGGGAGATGTCTCCGTCTGTTGCCATCGAGAGTGCAGAACGGATCCCCGCAAGCTCGCTCTGTCCCAGCTTGAGCGAATCCGCGGGGATTCCCGAGCTTTGTGCAAGCTGCCTTATCACCATAGCGAGTCGCGTGTCATCAAGAGAGAGAAGCATATTGATCGAATTTTTGTCGAGTGTCATAAAACATTCCTTTCCGCTGTCTGGTTGCAGCAAGAGACTTCAGTACTATCCTATGAAAAAACAAAAAAAAGTGTGATAAAATGTAGACAAAAGCCCGAGGAAATGTTATAATAAAAAAAGAGCCTTACACAGGCGAAAAGGAGCTTAGAATGGAGATACTCGTGCTTTCCGATTCACACGGAAGACAGAACAAAATTGAAGAAGCGGTAAGGGTACAGATAAAAAAGCCCGACGCCGTAATTTTTCTCGGCGACGGACAAAGAGATATTGAATATGCGGATATCGGGGATATTCCTCTGTACCGTATCAGCGGTAACTGCGATTTTGGCGGAATGTTCGGATCGGATAACGCTATGGAGACGCAAACGGTCGAGATAGGCGGCAAGAGAATATTTATTACTCACGGACACCGATTTGGGGTCAAGATCACGCTTACTCCGCTTTTATCCGAAGCTGTAAGCCGTGATGCGGACATCGTCCTCTTCGGACATACCCACGAAAAGTGCGAGGGAATGCTCACAGATGATAACGAGCTTGGACTCAAGATAAAAAAGCCCCTCTATATTATGAATCCCGGAAGTATAGGCTCGTATCCGTACGATTTCGGAGTCATCACTCTCGACCGTGAGGGCAGAGTGCTTCTGTCGCACGGCTCGCTCGCATAAAACAAAAAGGGAACGAGCGAAGCTCATTCCCTGATTGATTAAGCATTAAAGCTCGACGGGAGCCTCCTCAAAGGCCTCTGCATTAGCGAGAGCCTCCTCGTAAGCGGCAACGACCGCCTCCTCAAGCATGCTTCTGAAGGAAGCATTGATGGGATGAACGATGTCACGATAGGTGTCGTCGGGGTTTTTTCTGCTGGGCATAACAATGAAAAACTTGTCTCTAGCGTTAATAACCTTGATGTCATGGACTGCGAGCTGACCGTCAAAGGTTACCGAAACGATAGCCTTCATAGGTCCCTCTTCAAAGAGCTTTCTTACTTTGATATCCGTGATCTGCATGATTTTCCTCCGTAGAATTTTGGGTATTTCTTTCCGAATTAACTAAAGCGAGCCGCTTCTTCGCTTTTTACTTTTTTTATTATACATTCCATTTGTGATGACTAATCAAAAGAATTTGGATTTTTTTGTGAAGAGGCAGCAAAAAATAACATTTTTTATGTCAAAAAACGCGATATAAGTGAATATACATATAGTAAAGTCGTAATTTGTAAAAAGGAGTATATAGCCTTGTCTACACCTAACACACACCATGGAGCAGATAGAATAAAGGAAATAATGACTGCATGCCGTAATAAAGAGATATTTTTTCTCGGTGCGGGAGGAATAATGATGTCATCACTTGCTCTGCTGACACACAGAGCGGGATATAAAACGAGAGGCTCGGACAGAGGACGCTCGGCACTTACAGAGAAGCTCGAGAGGGCGGGAATAGAGATGTTCTACGGTCATGCCGAGAACAACCTAGCTCCTGATTGTGGAGCGGTAGTATATACCGTCGCAGTTTCGCCCGATAACCCGGAGTATTCAAGCGCGATAAAAAGGGGAATACCCACCATATCACGCGCGGACTACCTTGGATACATAATGACCGAGTACAAAAACAGAGTCGGAATCGCCGGAATGCATGGAAAGAGCACGTGTACCTCAATGTGCGCGGAGATCTTCCTTGACGCCGCGCATGATGCGTGTATTACGGATCCCACAATAATTTCGGGTGCGGAGTACGTCTCTATGGAGGGCGCGTATCACCTCGGAGAACACGACAATTTCGTGTTTGAGGCATGCGAATATATGGATAGCTTTCTCGATTTTAACCCGACCGTAGCCGTCTTGCTCAATGCAGAAATGGAGCACGTGGACTATTTCAAGAGCATAGAGCATATTCGCGAATCCTTTACAAAATACGCATCTCTCGTCGGCGAAGAGGGAACTGTCATTTACAATGCGGACGATGAAAATATTGTGATCTCGGCATCCAAGGTTAACGCAAAAAAAATAAGCTTCGGACTTGATAATCCCGCGGACGTGACCGCGATGAATATCAAGTGCTGTAAATATCCTATGGAATTTGATGTCGTTATGAACGGAGAGACTCTCGCGCATATAACGCTTCCGTCCTTCGGCAGACACAACGTATATAATGCTCTCGCAGCATTTACCGCTGCATATTCGTGTGGCATAAGCGCGGAGGAGATTGCTCTCGGACTTAAGAGCTTTAAGGGCGCAAAGAGAAGAATGGAGTATAAGGGTACTCTTTCGGGAGCGCAGATCTACGATGATTACGGTCACCACCCGACCGAGATCGGAGCAACGCTTGAGGGAGCAAAAACCGCTTGTAATCAAAGGCTTATTTGCGTATTCCAACCCCATACATTCAGCCGCACCGCTGCACTTGCCGATAAATTCGTCGAGGCATTCGAGTGTGCCGACAGCGTGATCCTCACCGATATCTATGCCGCGCGTGAGACAAACGAGAGCGGAATGACCTCGGAGAAGCTTGCAAAAATGATTGGTGAAAAAGCAGCCTATGGCGGCGATCTCGACAGTACCGCCGCCGTCTTAAAGGAAACCGCCCGCGACGGAGACCTCGTCATCGTGATGGGTGCGGGGGACATCTTTAAAATATACGGAATGCTGGATCTTAAATAACAGAATACAGCCGCAAAACAACCGTTTTTTCAAAAAAGGAGAGAAGTATGGGAAAGCAAGCAGTTAACCCCTTTTTACCGTCATATGAATATATCCCCGATTCCGAGCCGTATGTGTTTGACGGACGAGTGTATATATACGGATCTCACGATGCATACCGTGTGAAGCGCTGGTGCTATAATAACTACGCAAGCTGGTCTGCTCCCGTGACCGATCTGTCCGATTGGAGATACGAGGGTGTGATGTTTCAGCGTGAGGAAGACCCTACGTATAAGCCCGGAGAATCATTTATGCACGCTCCCGATGCAACGAGGGGAGAGGACGGAAAATATTATCTGTATTATCCGATGGGAGGACTCGGCGTCGCCGTCTCTGATACACCGTCAGGCCCATTCCGCTTTCTTGGCAGAGTACAGTATAAGGACGGACGTGAGTACGGAAGCCTTTGGGGAGACCCGATGATAGACGATCCCGCCGTTCTCTGTGATAACGGACATGTATATCTTTATACGGGATACGCCACCCGCCGTCCGCAAAATACGGAAAGACTTGACGAGCTCGGACGTAGGTACGTCGGGGCATATTGCACCGAGCTTGAGAGTGATATGATCACCGTAAAGGGAGAGGCAAAGCTCATCGTTCCGGGTGCAAATTACGCAGAGGGAACAAGCTTTGAGCAAAATGAGTTTTTCGAGGCATCGGGAATCAGAAAAATAGGTGAAAAATATTATTTTGTCTATTCTTCACACCGTTTGCACGATCTGTGCTACGCGATATCCGACTATCCCGACCGCGATTTTAAATACGGTGGAATAATTATCAGCAACGCAGATATCGGGCTATCCGACACACCTCGCGCTTTTGTAGGCAACAACCATGGAAACATTGTCAAAATTGGGGATGAATGGTATGTTTTTTATCATCGCCAAACTGGAAAGGGCGGAGCAAGACAGGCGTGTGCGGAGAAGATAAAAATAAATCCCGACGGTTCTATTGATCAAGTTGAGGTCACCTCGCAGGGACTCAACGGAAAACCGCTCGTTGCCCGCGGTAAACACTGCGCGTATATCGCGTGTAATATTTTTGAAACAGCAATTGAAGATAAGGATTCCGAGCTTTGCTATAAGCAAGATGGGACCGACGGAGAAGAGTGCGCGCAGTACGTTCACGGCATGCAGGACGGCTCAACAGTCGGATATAAATATTTTGAGCTTGACGGGAGAGAAAATAAGATCACGCTTACCTTTAAATGTGATTCAAACGCAATCATCGAGATTCGAAGAGATAGTGAATGCGGCGATATGTGCGCCACGGTCAAGCTTTCACCATCGACCGAGTGGACAAGCACAACGGCGGATTTCAGATGTACCAACGGTACACACGCCCTCTACTTCACATATCGAGGAGACGGAAGCGCATCTTTGCTTGACTTCGAAATCGAATAAAAAAATCGCACGGCGTCGCCGTGCGATTTTTTATAGGCTTCTTCCTGAGGAGAAGCTGTTGATGAGAAATTTATTCAGCCCAAACTGCTCTGAATGCATCCGTCATGGATTTTGCGTTAGCGATTGCAGTCTCAAAATCGGGCTTAAAGTTACATTCGTAGCTGATGCGTGCGTTATAGCCTGCATCCTTGAGAGCCTTAACGCAGGGGATAAGATCATCTGCGTCCTTCTCGAGCGTCGGGCAATTTCTCTCGAAGTCACAAATATGAACGTGGCGGAGAAGATCTCCCGCTTTTGCTATCCAATCAAGAGACTCACCCTCAATATGAGAATGATAGAAATCGTTAAGCACGAAAACGTTGTCGTTCTTTACGAGCGAGTGGATATAAAGCGCCTCCTCAAGGGTGTTGACGATGTCTGTCTCCTTCTTATTCAAGGGCTCGATAACGATAGAAGCGCCGTACTTAGCGGCAACCTCGCCGCATATCTCAAGCACGCGGGCAAACTGCTTTTCAGCCTCTGCGCGATCCATACCCTCGGGGACTCTGCGAGCAGAGCCCGATCCGACGACAACGACCTTAACGCCGAGCTGAGAAGCTCTCGAGAAGCCTTTTTCGGAATGCTCCCTGACTCTCGCCTCGACCTCGCTAAAATCGGTACCCTTACCGGTCTCGGGATCAAAAGCGTAGAGAGACAAGCCGCCGGGGAAGTAGCCCATACAAGCTTCAACGGGAATACCCGCCTCGGCCTGAGCCTTTTTCATCTCCTCAAACTCCTCGTCAGTAGCATTGGCGATGAGAAAGAATGCCATTTCAATATAATCGTAACCGTTTTCGGCAACGGATTTCCATTGCTTCGGATTTGTCGCGCAAACACCCATTTTCATAATAAAATACCACCTTTTCAAGTTTTATCGGAGTAGAACTCCCAACATAATAAATTGTAACACCCATGCACAATTTTGTCAATATTTCCAATCAAAATTGACATAAAAATAAAGAAAAATGAGGTTTTTTCATCAAAAAACCTCATTTTTTTGATATTCCTTTATTTTATTTCCTCAACACCAACGATATTGTATCTGTTACCAAGCTTGCCGCCCGTACCCTTGGTTATCTTGTGAACGGTATATTCCGCATTGTATGAGTCATCGCTGTCCTCAACGAGAGTGCAGAAAGCATCGTCCGAAACCTCACCATACGCGCGGAGAGTAATGTCAAACACCGTTTCTCTCTCAATGTAATTTACAGGCTCGGCAACAGGTAAGACAGTGCCGCCCTTAACGTAAACGGGAATGTGAGATACGGCTCTGTGATGAACACCGCCTTCGAATTTTTCGCCCGTAAAGAAGTCGTACCATTCACCCGCAGGGAGCCAAACGTCACGCTCTGTGTTGCCCGAAATTATGGGAGCAACTATCATAGAGTCTCCAAAGAGATACTGATCGTCGATATCAAGTGAAGCAGGCTCGTTTTGGTAGTCGCAAACAAGCGCGCGAACAGGAGCCTTGCCAGTTGTGTGATAGTCGTAGAAAGCGTTGAACAGATAGGGAACGAGCGACGTACGAACGCGGAACAGCTCGCGTACCTCGTCGGTACATCCGTGCTTTTCCCAGGGCATTTCAGGAAGGTAGAATGCGTTGACAAGAGCCTGAACGCTGAAAACGGTAGCCTGGATACGTCTTATAAGATCATCGCGGTTTTCGGCATGTCTTACCTCGGGAGTCCAGAGAAGACCCGAGAAGCCGGAGTTTACAACGCCTGTAATAAAGTCCTTGTGTCCGTAAAGGTCGGAGTAAAGCACGTAAGGATAAGAAGCGGCAAGCGAGCCGAGATTTCTTATCTCACCGAGCGTTCTTTGATTTCCAAGAGCCTCGGTAAGAGTCTGCTGATACAGAGTGCCGAAAAGGGAGTGATACTGCTCACCGTCAGCGCCGCAAGGGAACTTTGCGCAGTTTGGGAAGGTCCAGGAGCCCGTGAAATCACTTCCGTCGCACTCGTCGAGCTTGAAGCCGTCAACACCCATCGAAACGAGATTGTCCTTCATATATCCGCCGAAAACCTTTTTCGTGCCTTCAAGCGCAAAGTCGGGAACAAGACCCTTCCATACGAGATAATCGCCGCTGTACTCGATCATAGGCTCGTATAGCGGGGAGGTGGGATGAATAAATGACTGCTGCCAGAGGCTGACGTGGAAATGATCGTCTCTGAGCGCATTGACGGTCTCTTGGGGATTCGGAAAATTGGTAGGATTCCAAACAAATGACGACGAGTACGCGCGAGTCTGCCAACCGGGCTCAAGACCGATAATGTCGCAGGGAATATCCTTCTCTCTGAACTGATGCGCAATATCAAGCACCTGATCGTCACGGAATTTCATATCACAGCGATAGAAGCATCCAAGACCCCACATAGGAGGCATGCATCCGCCGCCCGAGAGCATATTGTACTGAGCAACAATGTCGCGGATAGAGTCACCGGTTATGTAATAAATATCAATACCCTCGGCAATCGGTACCTCGACTGTTACAAAGCTATTCTTGCCGCCTTTTCTTACCTCGTAAAGAGTATCGAAAATGTTGGATGCATCCTTTCCCTCAACGTCGGGGGATGTGTCGTTTTCATTGTCAATAGCGCCTGCATTCTCGGGGCGAAGCTCGCGTCCGCAGTAGAAGCTTGCGTATCTCGCTGTATCAACGTAAACGCCAAAGCCCTTATTTGTAACAAAGAAGGGAACGGGAGCGTGCGTGTCACCTGTGTCTCCCGAGGGGTCGGCATTTGGGCGGATCATCTTTTTTCTGCCGCGGTGCTGAACGCGCTTGAGCTGAAGACCAAAGCCGTAAATACCGGCATCAGCATCGACGGGAATAAGAACCTCAACGCCTCTTTTTGACGTTGAAAAGATCATGCCCTCAGCACCCTCGGGCATACCTTCAATGATCTCGCATTTAGGCGCGGGAGCGAATTTTGACGGAACTATCTCCTCGGGTGTACCGTATCTTATCTTATAAACACTCATTTTGAATTCCTCCTTTACGTGTCATAAAGTCAAACGGCAAAAGCTTTTTCTAAATTATAAAATAATTAAATCTCAAAGTCAACCCTGAAAATAAATAAAAAACCGAAAAAACTTTAATATTTTTACATTTGTTGAACTCTTTTTTCAAGCATCGCGCGTCTGTATGACAAAGGGCTTTCAGAATAACGCTCTCTGAAGCATTTAATAAAATACGACGAGGTATTAAAACCGCACCTTTCGGCAATACCCGATACTGTCTCATCGGTCTGTAGAAGAAGAGCGCGGGCGAAATACAAACGTGTATCAAGCAGATACTTCATCGGAGTGATTCCCAGCTCTTTCTTAAAAATTCTGATAAGATAGTTTTTATTGAGCCCTACTTGATCTGAGATCATATCAACGGTGATATCCTCCGCGTAGTGATGATTGATGAAGGCGCAGGCGCGTTTGATATGCTCAGAGCCTTTTGCAGACGAGATATCGATGGCTTCACGCTTGTACCTCGCGGCATCCGCAAAAACGAGAAAGAGAAGCTCTTCAATATATGCGCGTTCAAGCTCTCGGTTTTCCGCCGCGAGAAAGGTGCAGGAGATGATCTTTTCATAAAGCTCGATAATATCCTTGAAGTGATAAGCAAAAAAGAGAGACGGAAGCTCGCACAGCTTGTCAAATTCAGAGGTCCGTTGCGGATCGCCGTCACGGTTGCGGTAATATGAGGAAGGTGAGAGATCGGGCGTGTTGGCAAAATCAAGCGTGATCATATACATATTATAGTCGCCGACTCCCGCAACGACCTCGCCGGGGCGCTTGAAATACATATATCCCTCGGAGAGGCAGTAGTGCTTGCCGTCCACCCAGACCTCACGCTCACCACCGAGATACAGATCAAATTCGTAGTCCTTGACCCTCCTCTCGTCGCGGCGTGACGGGGAATTGATATATCTTGCGCATTGAAGAACACGCGGTACGGGAAAAGTCTCCATAATATCCTCCAAACAGTATTTGATGGATTTATTATAATCGATTAACTCAATATTGTCAATGATTTATAACAAAAAGTGTATATTTTTATATTTTACGTGTATTCTCTTGCTTGAAAAAATACCCGATATGCAATAAAATAAAAAGTAGCTATTCAGCCGTCACATCAAATTTTGATTTATCGGTGCGTTCGAACAATCCCTCAGTCTCGCATTCGCTCGACAGCTCCCTTTACACAAGGGAGCTTCACCTCAAAGGTTGAGAACGAGGCTGTAGTGAGTTTCACTTTATCCGTAAAGGATTTCACGGCTACAAAGCGCACAAACATCCACCAACAAAGCTCCCTTGTGTAAAGGGAGCTGTCGCCATAGGCGACTGAGGGATTGTCTCCTCGTTAAATTACAATTTAACATTCCTGTCGAATAGTTCATCAACAGTAACAATAAAAAATCGTAACATAATGAAAAGGAGGTCAGATCATCTTGGAAAATAAGATATATCTCGCCATAGACTCCGGAGGCAGTAAAACGCTCTGGTCACTTATCGACGGGCGCGGCGTCACAGTATACGAGACAAAGACCGCGGGACTCGGTGCGATCAGGGAGGGAATATTGCCGATAGATGAAACCGTCCGTCTTGCGGCAAATGAGCTTGAGGGAGTAGCCTCCCCGATCGCAATATTCCTCTCCCTCGGCGGACCGAATACGCGCGAGGTCGAAACGGCTTTGAAAAAGCATTTTCCCAATAAACATGTAAAGGTCGAGCGCGAGGCTTGCGGAGACGCGATACTGCGAGCAGCGGCATATATGAATTGCTCCTCGGTCGTGATGTGCGGAACGGGAAGCGTAGCGGTAGGCGATACCGCAAACGGGCGAAAATTTTGCGGAGGCTGGGGACCTGTATACGGTGACGGCGGCTCGGGCGGCGGACTCGGGCAGGATGCCCTGAAGCTCTATCTTCGTGATGTCGACGGATTTGGATCTTCACACGGGCTTCGTAATATGTTTGCCTTTTTGTCGGACGGCTTGGAACTGTCAGAATTTAAAGACCGAATGGAGCTGAAAAACCGTGCTGTCAACCTTGATAGGAGAACTCTTGCCTCCTTCGCACCCAAAATATACGACCTTTGGGAAAAAGGCGACGTCGCGGCAGAAAAGCTTTATTCGGATGCCGCGCGAGAGATAGCAAAAATGGCATACTTAACAAGCGACGATAAAAGCGGCAGTCGAGTCCTCCTCTGCGGCGGCTTTTTTGCGAACAAACCGCTTTTGCTTTGCAGATGCAGGGAAGAGCTGGAAAAGCTCAGCCGTGCAAATGTCGTGTACGACCCCTGCTTTTCGCCCTCTGTCGCGGCAAAAACAGCCGTACTTGAAAGCAACGGCGAGATTGTAGACAAGGAAATATTTAAAAGAATTTTAAAGAATGAAAGGAAATAAAACAATGAATAACAAGGAAATAATCGAAAGCTTAAAAAACGGACTTATAGTTTCATGTCAGGCGCGACCGGGTAATCCCCTCCGCTCTCCGGAGATAATGGCGGCATTGGCGCATGCCGCACAGCTTGGTGGAGCGGTAGCAATACGCGCCGACGGAGTCAGGGACATCAGCGCGATCAAGGAAAAGGTAAGCGTGCCGATCATCGGTATCAATAAGACCGAGCCTTCGCCGACTATTCCGTACATAACGCCCGACTTCGCGCACGCAAAGGAGATAGCGGATCTCGGTGTCGAGATAATCGCGCTTGACGCGACCTTGCGCCACCGTCCCGACGGAACGGATTTAGGCGAGCTTATCCGTCGCGTGAAAGATGAGCTTGGCGTCATCGTTATGGCTGACATCGCCACGTACGAGGAGGGAATAGCCGCCGCAAATATGGGCGCGGATATAATATCCACGACACTTAGCGGATATACCGATTATTCTCCCTTTAAGGACGAGCCCGACCTTGAGCTTGTAAAGAGACTCAAAGCAAGCATCGATACGCCAATAATCGCAGAGGGAAGATATAACAGCCCCGCACTTTTCAGAGAAGCGATAAAGGCGGGAGCGCACGCGGTCGTAGTTGGTAAAGCTATTACGAATATTACGTTCAATACCAATCTCTTTATAAAGGAGGCAGGAATATGAGCAGAGAAAAGCAATTTGATTTTAAAGGCTTCAATACAGGCGCACTTTTTCTCGTAAGAACTCCCGAGTATTTCCCCGAGGGCTTTGCCAAAAAAAGCTTCGAGGATATGAAGTACAATCTTCATTTCGATTTTGCCGCGTGGCTCGAGACCTGGAACTGCTTTGACGGAGTCCTCTGGAAAAGCGATAAATTTCCGAGAAGCAGCTATTGGGAGGGTGAGGAGAGAGACCCGATCGAGGAATGCTTCGCCGCCGCAGATGAGGTCGGAATGACCTTTATAGCGGAGGCGGGAGTAATGGACGAGAAATATATGCAAGCTCACAAGGACGGAATGCTGACCGACGAGAACGGCAACGTCCGCAGATACGGCAGAATAGGACTCAGCCCTTCCTGCCCCGCAACGCTTGAATATTTCAAAGCGAAATACGATGCGCTTTTAGGCCGTTTTTCGCACCACGAAAGCTGTCGCGCGGTGTGTATGCCGTGTGAAAACGGAGTGGTCATATCCTATGACAAGTATACCAAGGCGGCATACGAAAAGGAATTTGGAGAGCCGCTCCCACCCGTCAGCGTGATCGCGGCGGACGGCGAGCTTGAAAATAAGGTGTTTCGATTCCTTGAAGAAGAATTTCTCCGTATGTACCGCGCGCTTGCAAGACATATAAAGAAAAAATACGGCTTACCACTTATGCATTATCCCGTAGATAAGATAAGCGAGGATAGCTTCTTCCAGCCCTCCTACGTTCATCCCAACCGCAATATAGAGGTAATGAATAGGGTAGAGGAGCTCGATATGCTCAATATGCAGTTGCACCCGCCGCTTTATCCCAATCCGTATTTCTTCAAGCTTGAGACAGAATATCTTATGGCAAATGCCAACGGAATTCCGTGCATGGCAGACACGCATTTCTATCACGAAATGGCGGCAGGCAGACTTCCCGACACTACTCCGAAAAGGATCATAGACAGTATACTCTCCACGGTCACCACAAACGGAATTTCATTTTTCTGCTACGGATTTATGGCAGAACAGCTTCCGCTCTGGAAGAAGGAGCTTAACCGCGGAGCACCCGTATATCTTGCTTACAGTGAGGAGCATACCTTGGCGGCGCGCCGTGAGGCGGTGCTTCGCGGTATGGGATTCATAGATCAGTTGCGCGGAATGCTTGCGGGCGCAAAACATAAAGCAGACCTCGCTATATATTATCCCGAAAAGCTCAATAGCGACTATATGTATTCAAGCTATGCAACCGAGCATATGTTCGGACTTTACGAGCTATTCAACGCGGCGGCGATTCCTGTCAGCATAACCGCAAATATCCCCGAAAGTCCCGAGGAGCAAAAGGCTATCATAATAAACAACGTCCGCCGCATCTCCGATAAAGAACTCAAAAGACTTGAGAAATACCTCTCCCGAGGAGGCAGGCTCATACTTATCGGAAAATGCTCGGACGAGATAGAAAGAGTAGCGGGAGTCAGCACAAAGCCCTCAGGCGCAAAATGCGTCGTGAGCGAGACCTCGGACAATTATAACGGCACGCTATTCCACCTCCCCCTTGACGGAAAGCACTATTATGAGGAAAGAGGCGAGAGCATACTTTGCTATAACGATGGGAAGAATGCGGTCACAAGGCAGGGCAACGTCATATATCTCGGGCTTTCGGACGAGATAGGCAGATTCAGCCTTTACCGAGACTTCGCGCTTGCAAGCTGGGTAAAGACATTCTTTACGGAAGAGAAGCTGAACACCTCTGTCGAATTTCATAACGTATACGTCGGAATGCAGGACCGTCACCAATTCACAAGCTGTGACGTGTATGAGGAAGAAGGGAAAAAGCTCCTGCTCCTCCGCAATTTCGGCGTAGAGCAAAACAGATCCTCTGTTTCGTGGAATATCCCCGAAAATATGAGGGTGACCCGCGCAATAGTGGACGGAAACGCGTTCGAATTCAAAAGCGGAGAAGCCTTGCCGATGTTCGAGCATTTCGTAGCGATATTTGCCGAAGAGTGAAGAGATCGGAGAGAGAAATGTATAATAAGCAATTTTTCATAGATGAATTCAAGCGTCTCGGCTTAAAGCAGACCGATACCGTATTCGTCCATTCGTCCTATAAGCAGATAGCGGGAAACGAGGGGATAGAGGGAGGGGCAGAAACGCTCATAGACGCCTTTATCGAATATTTCGGAGAGCAGGGACTCGTCGTTTTCCCCGCAATGAGCTGGAAGCTCGGATATCTCGTAAACGATAATGGAGAGACCAGATCTCCCGCCCTCGGAGCCGCAGACGGCTTTTACGAGTACGGAAGCAATTTTGACGTAAGAGAGACACCGTGCGATTATCTCGGAATTATTCCCGAGCTTTTCAGAAAAAGAGAGGGAGTGGTGCGCTCTCTCTGCCCGACGTCGTCGGTCGCCGCGTACGGTAAGGATGCAAGAGCGTTCTGCGAGGGACACGAGAGGGCGGAGACACCGCTTAATTGGGACTCGCCGTGGGGCAGGCTTTACGAAAGGGGAGCAAAGATACTCTTTCTCGGAACGACCATGGCGTGCAATACCTTTTTGCACGTCGTGGAGGATCACGCCTCTCTCCCGGGGCTCCTTGACGACTACGTGTGGAATTTCACCGTGACCGATTACGGCGGACGTGTCTTTCCCGTATCCTTCAAGCGTCACGTGCCGCACCATAATCACTACTATATAAAGGTCGAGCCCGAGCTCTGCGAGAGAGGGATCGCCAAGCGCGTGACCTTCGGCTCTGCAGCGTCGCATATAGTGGACGCGAGGAGCGAGGCAGACTATATCCTTCGGAAGCTCAAGGAGGACCCCTATCTCTTCTATCCCGAATACAATAAATAAAAAATTCCCGACTTTCAAGGTCGGGAATTTTTTATTAAATCAAACGTCAATATCCTTCATATACTCCTTACCGTGCGCCGCTATAAACGCCTTACGCGCAGGGAGGTTATCACCAAGCAGAGTATCGAATATCTCGTATGTCTTTGCCTCGTCGGTTGCGGTGACCGCAATAAGACGGCGAGTTTCGGGGTTCATGGTAGTCTGCCACATCATTTCGGGCTCGTTCTCACCTAGACCCTTGGAGCGCTGAATGGAGTATTTCTTGTTGCCGATCTCCTTTAGGATATCAGCCTTTTCAAACTCGTCGTATGCAAAGTAGGTCTGCTCCTTACCCTTGTCCTTGACCGTGATCTCGAAAAGGGGAGTCTCCGCAATAAATACCCTCTGTTCCTTGATAAGTGTGGGAAGAAGTCTATAAAACATCGTGAGTAAAAGCGTTCTGATCTGGAATCCGTCCTCGTCCGCATCGGTACAGATAATTATCTTCGACCAGCGTAGGCTGTCAAGATCAAAGGGCGGAATATCGCTCTTTACCTTTCCTTCTATCTCAACACCGCAGCCGATGACCTTAAGCAGGTCGGTGATGATCTCGCTCTTAAATATTCTCGCATAGTCGGCCTTAAGACAGTTAAGCGTCTTACCTCGAACAGGGATAATAGCCTGCATCTCCGCGCTTCTGCCGAGCTTACAGGACGTCAAGGCAGAATCACCCTCAACGATGTAAAGCTCACGCACGTTGGGGTCCTTTGATCGGCAGTTTACGAATTTTTCAACTCTGTTAGCGATATCGATAGTACCCGTCAGCTTCTTTTTGAGGTTTATCCTCGCGCTCTCCGCAGTCTCACGGCTGCGCTTGTTGACGAGAACCTGATTTGCAATGACCTCAGCCTCAATGGGATGCTCAATGAAATAGATATCGAGATTGTAGCGAAGGAAATCGTTCATCGCCTCGTAAATAAAGGTGTTGGTAATAGCCTTCTTGGTCTGGTTCTCATAGGAAGTCATAGTCGAGAAGCTGTTAGAAACAAGCACAAGGGAATCGGCAACGTCGTTAAAGGTTATTTTCGCCTCGTTCTTGTTGTATTTTCCGCTCGACTTGAGGTACTTGTCAATAGCGAATGTAAACGCGCTCTTGACCGCTCTGTCGGGCGATCCTCCATGCTCGAGAAAGCTCGAGTTATGGTAATACTCAAGCATATTTGCGTTGTTGGAGGTGCAGAAGGAGATATCAGCCTTGAGCTTGTATTCATCCTTGTCGTCGCGGTCGCGTCCTTGGGTCTCAAGGTGCCAGAGCACAGGCTCAGTCTTTGCACTGTCGCCCACTCTTTCCTTGATGTAGTCGGAAATACCGTTCTCGTAAAGGAATTTTTCCTCTGTAAAGGTCTTATCGTCGTTTTCAAACTTGAAAACGAAGGAGATACCCGCGTTGACTACCGCCTGTCGGTGAAGTATCTCTCGGATCCGCTCGGGAGTGATATTGATATCGGTGAAAACGTCCTTATCGGGTCTCCAGTGAATAACGGTACCCGTGCGCTTTTCGCGCCTCTCAAGCTCTCGCTCCTCAAGGATACCCGTAACGGGCTCACCCTTTTTGAAGGCGATGTGACGCTCCATTTTTCCGTCGTATGAGTAAACGTTCATAAACTCGGAGGAGTACTGGGTAGCACACGCACCGAGACCGTTGAGACCGAGTGAATATTCGTAAGCGGAAGAGCCGTTGTTGTTATCGTACTTACCGCCTGCATAAAGCTCACAGTAAATCAGATCCCAGTTCCATCTGTCTTCCTTTTTGTTATATCCAAGCGGAACACCTCGTCCGTGGTCGTCGACCTTGATCGAGTGATCCTTGTAAAGCACAGTAAGTATCTCGTTGCCGTGACCCTCTCTCGCCTCGTCGACCGAGTTTGAGAGGATCTCAAAGTAAGAGTGCTCGCAACCCTCAAGACCGTCCGAGCCGAAAATAACCGCAGGGCGCTTGCGAACACGGTCGGCACCTTTGAGGGCGCGTATGCTTCGGTCATCGTACTGTTGAGTCTTTTTTGTCGTATCGTTCTGGGGCATGATAGCCCTCCTTTCAAAAATTACACATCATATCATCTTATTTTATCATATTTTTTCGGTTTTGAAAAGGGGATTTTCGCCCTTTTTTGAATTTTTTACGAAAAAATTTTGATATTTCGTAAATATTTCATTATTCGCTTGCAACTTTGCAATAAATATTATATAATGTATAAGTAAAAGTATGCAGTTTAACGGAGGCAGTTTTGAATATAAGAGAAACGCTCAAGAAAAGATTTGATGGTAAGAATTGCCGTGTCCTCGGCTTTGCGAGATCGAACAAACCGCTTGTAGAGATTCTTATTGAAGCAGGGGCACGAGTAACCGTCCACGATAAAAACGAAAACGTAATAAACGATGAAAAATATATCGACTATAAAAATAGGGGCGTAGAGTTTGAGCTTGGCGAGAGCTACCTTGATAGCGGTCTTGAGGCCGACTTTATCTTTCGCTCCCCGGGATTTCGTCCCGACCTGCCCGAAATAAAAAGCGCAATAGAAAACGGAGCTATCCTTTCAGGTGAAATGGAGCTGTTTTTTGACGTATGCCCTTGCAAAATCATCGGTATTACAGGCTCTGACGGAAAAACCACCACGACAACGCTCACCCATCTCTTCCTCAAAACCGAATTTGAGAAGGAGGGAAAGGGAAGACGCGCCTACATCGGAGGAAATATTGGAGCACCTCTTCTCCCCCTTGTATTTGAGATGACAGAGAAGGACGTCGCGGTAGTTGAGCTTTCGAGCTTTCAGCTTATGACGATGAAACGCTCGCCCTCTCGCGCTCTCATTACTAACGTTACGCCAAACCACCTCAATTGGCATACCGATATGGACGAATATATCGCGGCAAAGTGCAACATATTCTGGCACGCAGGGGCGCAAATGCTCGTTGCAAACGCAGAAAATGACGTCACACGCGAGATTGCCAAGAACAGTGACCTTGATCTGACATATTTTTCTTCAAAAAAGACCGCATATTCCGACATAGTTCCTTTCTTCAAGAAAAATGCAAAAGCCATCTATGAGGAAGATGGAGTCATTTACCTCGATAACGGCAAAAACCGCCGAGAGATACTCAAAACTGAGGATATCCTCCTGCCCGGCAGACATAACGTAGAAAACTATATGTCGGCAATCGCGCTGACCGAGGACTACGTGTCCGCAGAAACGGTACGCAGCGTTGCGAAGACATTTGGCGGTGTGGAGCATCGTCTCGAGCTCGTCCGCATACTGAACGGAGTAAAATATTATAACAGCTCGATTGATTCATCCCCCACGCGTACCGCCGCCGCCCTTTCGGCGCTTAAAGACAAGCCGATAATCATCTGCGGAGGCTCGGAAAAGGGAGTTGCCTTTGACACGCTCGCGCTTGATATTTGCGAAAAAACAAAGGCGGCGGTGCTTACGGGCGACGCAGCACCGAGCATTCTTGCGGAGATAAAAAAATGCTCCGCATACGATACGGAAAAGCTTCCCGTATACCATATCCCCGACTTTGACGAGGCAGTAAAGAAAGCCGCCTCACTCGCTCACGACGACGACACAGTCCTCCTGTCACCCGCTTGTGCAAGCTTTGATCACTTCCGTGATTTTGCCCACCGCGGCAACCATTTCAAGGAGCTTGTAAACAGTTTAAAATAAATCTTATCACAAAGGAAAACCCAAAATGCAATTTTCACAAAAAATCAATGAAATAGCCGCAAAGGCAGAGCGCGACCTCGCGCCCATCTTTGCAAAAATCGACGAAATATCATACGAAAACACAAACAAGGTAATGGATGCTTTTCGTGAGCATCGCGTCGCTGCAACAAACTTTGACACAACCTCGGGTTACGGCTACGATGACAGAGGACGTGACGTCCTCGACGAGATATGGGCAGACGTAATGGGAGCTGAAAAAGCCTTTGTCCGCCACCAGATCGTAAACGGAACCCAAGCGCTCACAATCGGACTCTTCGGTCTTTTGCGCCCCGACGACCTTATGTGCTCGATTGCAGGCAAGCCCTACGATACGCTTGAGGAGGTCATAGGTATCGCGGGTGAAGCAGGCAACGGCTCGCTTGCCGACTTTGGTGTAAGATATAAGCAGATAGACCTTGTAAACGATGGATTCGACTTCGATGCAATAGGCGAGACTCTCCGCACGGAGCTTGACGGAGGCAGGCCCGTAAAGGTCATTTTCATCCAGCGATCAAAGGGCTATCTTAACAGAAAAACCCTGACCGTAGATGAAATAGGCGAGGTGGTGAAATTTGTTAAATCCATATCCCCGGAAACCTACGTTGTGGTAGATAACTGTTACGGCGAGTTTACCGAAACGCGCGAGCCGTGCGCGGTCGGCGCGGATATGATCATCGGCTCGCTTATCAAGAACCCGGGCGGCGGAATGGCAGAGACGGGAGGCTACATAGCAGGTAGCGCACGTGCAGTAGAGCTCGCGTCCTACCGTCTTACAAGTGTCGGATGTGGACTTGAGGTAGGAGCGACCGTCGGACAGACAAAGAATATGTATAAAGGACTCTTCTACGCTCCTCATACGACAGCACAGGCGCTCAAGACCGCACACCTCGCGGCATACGTCTTTGAGGCGCTTGGCTATAACGTAAGCCCCAAGTGGAACGAGATGCGCTCGGATATCATCCAGACCGTAATCACAGGCAAGCCCGAGCTGCTCTGTAAATTCTGCGAGGGAATACAGAAGGGCTCGCCCGTAGATTCCTTCGTGACCCCGATGCCCTGGGCAATGCCGGGATATACCGACGAGGTCATAATGGCGGCAGGCGCGTTCGTGCAGGGAGCATCCATCGAGCTTTCGGCAGACGGACCTATGCGCCCGCCATACACCGTATTTTTCCAAGGTGGATTGACCTATGAAAGCGGTAAGATAGGCATCCTCTCCGCCGCGGAATCTATGCTGACCGTATAAATTCCGCAATACTGCGTTAGTCCTAGAAAATTGCTTGACGTAGGTAACTACGCCTCAATTATTCCTCACCGGATAGCGCCACGGCTTGAAAAGCAACAAACAACGAATCAACATTTGAAAAAATCTTCTAAATGGAGAAGAAAAAGATGAAGAAAAACGTAAAACTAATATCAGCACTTCTTTTGTGCCTCATACTTATGCCCACTCTTGCATCTTGCTCAAAAAGTGACGTCCCCGACGGATATCAGCTTATAGCTTGCGAGGGAGATTGCTTCAGGCTCTACGTTCCTACACAGTGGGTTGACAACACCTCTTCGGGTGTTACGAGCGCGTACTATTCCGCGGTCGATAATGCGTCGATAACCGTTATTGTCGCAGACGATGCGGGAGAGATGAGCGTTGCGGAATATTGGAGCGTGTGCAATGAAAGATACGCTGCCGAGCTTTCAGACTACAAGCCCGAGGAAAAGTTTGAAAAGATCGTTCTTGGCGGACAGGCTGCAGAGAAGCACGTTTTCAGCGCAAGCGTAACGATATACAGCGAAACCGAAAAGAAGAACGTCACAAGCACGTATAAATTTATGCAGGTAATGGCGAGATACAAGGACAATATGTACGTCCTTACCTTTTCTGCACCTGCCGATATGTATGAAACACATCTTGAGACCTTTGAAGGGAACGCATCCGACGAGGGAGTGATCCCTTACTTCAGATTCGCGGAGCCTTATTCATCCGAAGACGGAGAGAAAAAGATATCCGATAAGGTAACTGCTCCCGAGGGAATGAAGCTCGCTTCCACAGATGAGCGCGCCTACCGTTTCTTTGTGCCTTCCTCCTGGAAGATAAACAATCGCACAGATGCGACCGCCGCGTATGTCTCCGATAATGACAGATCAAACGTGAGCGTGCAGATGTATATGTCAAGCAACAATACAGAGACGGTTGAAAAGCATTGGGCAAGACTCGAGGAGAGCTATAAGACAATGTTCTCCGAGTACGAGCTGATATCCGATGAATCAATAAAGATGAACGGAATATCCGCGCATAAATATACTTATCGCGCAGTGAGCGGAGGACAGGAATATAAAATGGTGCAGGCGATAGTCAGAAAGGGCGAAATGTTCTACTGTATAACCTTCACGGCAACTCCCGAAAACTTTGATAAGCACCTGCCCGACGTCAATAAAATGATTGAAGAATTTGAAATACGTTGAAAAATGCTTTCATAACTGAAGAAAAAGAGAAGACGTAATGATATATTTAGACAACAGTGCGACAACGGAGATATCCGCTGCCGCGAAGAAAAAAATGATCGAGGCGATGGAGATCTATGGGAATCCGTCATCCACACATGCCTCGGGTATTGAGGCTCGCCGCATAATTGAAGAGGCAAGAGAAAAGGTCGCCGCGGCACTTGGTGTAGGACGTGTTAACACGGAAAATCTAATTTTCACCGCGTGTGGAAGCGAGTCAAACAATACCGCGATACTTGGCGTTGCGTACGCGAAGGAAAAGAGAAGGGCTAATAAGATCATCACGACCGATTCCGAGCATCCCTCGGTTGAAAACGTTATGAAAAAGCTCGAGAAGGATGGCTTTGAGGTTATTCGTATCTCTACTCGCGGAGGTGTCGTCAATGAGCAGGAATTTCTTTCTGCCGTAGACGATAAAACGCTCCTTGTTTCAATGATGCTCGTAAATAACGAGACGGGCGCGGCTTATGATATCAAAAAGCTGTTTTCGATGGCGAAAAGAAAAAATCCCGATATAGTTACTCATTGCGATGCCGTACAGGGCTTTTTAAAGGTGCCGTTTACGCCCAAGACCGTTTCCGCCGATCTTGTCAGCATCAGCGCGCATAAGATACACGGACCTAAGGGTGTCGGTGCTCTGTATATAAGCCCCGAGATCATAAAGGCGAAGAAGATAATCCCATATATCATCGGAGGCGGACAGGAGGGCGGATATCGCTCTGGAACCGAGAATATTGTCGGTATCGCAGGCTTTGGAGCGGCGGCAGAGGAGGCAAGAGCTAACTTTGCGCAGAACACGGCGAAAATGATCGCATTGCGAGACAGATGTGAAAAGCTCGCACTTGATGCAGGTGCAAGACCCAATGTGCCAAGCGGCATGCGCGCACCGCACGTGTTGTCGGTTACTCTGCCTGATATCAAGAGTGAGACGATGCTCAATTATCTCTCCGGAGCAGGTGTTTGTGTTTCTGCGGGCTCTGCTTGCTCGGCACACTCCAGAAATATGTCTCCGACTCTGCTCGGGTTTGGACTTAGCGAGAGAGAAGCGGATTGCACGATCCGTATCAGTTTTTCGAGCTTAAATACCGAAGCAGACGTGGAAACGTTTGCAAAGGAACTTGCACACGGCATTGATACACTTGTCAGAATAAAGCATTGATCAGTTGAATTGATCGCCCTGTCACCATTTTGGCAGGGCGATTTTCGATGAAAAAAGCATGCGAAAATTCAACAAAAAAACGCTGAAAAAATTTTTGAAAAAATTTCAAAAAAGGTATTGACAAAACTACAAACGCGTGCTATAATATACAGGTCGCAGCGAGCGAGGCGACAAAATGGAAGCATAGCTCAGTTGGGAGAGCATCTGCCTTACAAGCAGAGGGTCATAGGTTCGAGCCCTATTGTTTCCACCAGCGCGCAAGCGCAGATCAATTTGGGCAATAGCCCAAATTATGGCCCGGTAGTTCAGTTGGTTAGAACGCTAGCCTGTCACGCTAGAGGTCAGGGGTTCGAGTCCCCTTCGGGTCGCCACTTTCTTAAATATTTGGCATTAATTTGCCTCTGTAGCTCAGTTGGTAGAGCAGAGGACTGAAAATCCTCGTGTCGTTGGTTCGATTCCGACCGGAGGCACCACTTGCGGATTTAGCTCATTTGGTAGAGCGCGACCTTGCCAAGGTCGAGGTGGCGGGTTCGAGCCCCGTAATCCGCTCCATATTGAAAAGAAGAGATGCAAATTTCTTCTTTTTTAATCGGAAGCATAGCTCAGTTGGGAGAGCATCTGCCTTACAAGCAGAGGGTCATAGGTTCGAGCCCTATTGTTTCCACCATTTAAGAGAAGTAATCCGTAGAATGACCTATTCACTTTTCATTCTTACCCATTACTTCTATATGGCCCGGTAGTTCAGTTGGTTAGAACGCTAGCCTGTCACGCTAGAGGTCAGGGGTTCGAGTCCCCTTCGGGTCGCCACTTACTTTTCTTGAAAGAAAAGCTAAGCAAAAGAACTTTCAAACATCGGTTGCACGGTTTTTGAGATCGCATTTGTATTTCACGACGGTGAGATTGGGTTTGATTAGTGAAATTTGCGGATTTAGCTCATTTGGTAGAGCGCGACCTTGCCAAGGTCGAGGTGGCGGGTTCGAGCCCCGTAATCCGCTCCAATATGGTGACGTAGCCAAGTGGTAAGGCCCCGGTCTGCAACACCGTTATCCGCCGGTTCAAATCCGGCCGTCACCTCCAAAAAATAACACCCAGCCAAGTCGGCTGGGTGTTATTTTTTGGAGCCGCCGGTCAACAATTTGAACCCGCCTCTCGGCGAAGCCGAGAATTTAGTTCAAATCCGGCCCGATCAATCGGCAGGCTCTTATTTTTTGCAGCTACCGACCAGGATTTAAACCCGCCTCTCGGCGAAGCCGAGAATTTAGTTCAAATCCGGCCCGATCAATCGGCAGGCTCTTATTTTTTGCAGCTACCGACCAGGGTTTGAACCCGCCTCTCGCCGCAAGGCGGGAATTAAGAAGACCTTGGGTTGCAAAACGGTTGAAGATTTTTAGTATTTTATGGAAAAAGGGATTGAAAATGCTTTCTTTTGGGTGTATAATGTGGGTGTGAATTCATCATTTGCGCACAAGGGGGAAATGCAATGAGAAAATATCTTTTGAGTGAAAGCGGCAGCTTTTACAAGGCTAATCTGCACTGTCACACCACTTTCTCGGACGGCAAGCTCACGCCTGCAGAGGTCAAGGAGGTATACAAGAAGCTCGGCTATTCGATAGTTGCTTATACCGATCACGACATTCTTGTTCCTCACGACGAGCTGAACGACGAGGGATTTTTGGCGCTCCACGGCTTTGAGATGGAGGTCAATGAGCCAAAGCGGGCTGATTTTTTATGTATCAAGACCTGCCATATGTGCTTTATCGGCATTGAGCCCGAAAATATTACTCAGCCTATGTGGCATAGGGCGTGGTATCTATTCGGCAATGCACCGAGTCACAGAGGTGAGGTTAAATTTGACGAAAATGAACCGGATTTCGTACGCGAGTACTCTCACGAGGGTATCAGCAAAATTATGAGGATCGCAAGAGAAAAAGGGTT
The DNA here is from genome assembly GCA_015064685.1 of Oscillospiraceae bacterium. Classification (GTDB taxonomy): domain Bacteria; phylum Bacillota; class Clostridia; order Oscillospirales; family CAG-272; genus SVTX01. Next base: position 39,198 of record SVRT01000009.1, on the reverse strand, counting down.
CTTTGTGACTTACAATCACCCGACATGGTCGTTGGAGAATTACAGAGATTACATAGGCTATCACGGTATGCACGCGATGGAGGTGTTCAACGGCTCAAGTAACCAGACCGGCTTTAACGACCGAAACGATCACGCCTACGACGATATCCTGCGCGGTGGTGAGAGGATATATTGCATCGGCGCGGATGACAACCATAACCACGCAAATCCTGCCTCGCGCCGCTTTGACAGTGGCTGGGCATGGACAATGATAAAGGCAGACAGCCTCGATTACAGGGCGGTCACGAAGGCACTCGAGGATGGCAATTTCTATGCGTCCGAGGGCCCCGAGATCACTGCGTTGTGGTACGAGAACGGATGGGTTCACGTGGAGTGCTCGGATGCGGATTATATAACTTTGACAACGGATATCAGACATACTTATCCGGTATTTGCCGAGGAGGATGAACATTTGAATTCTGCCGATCTTTTTGTTGATGAAAGATGCAAGTGGTTTAGAATAACCGTGTCCGACAAGAGGGGAAGAAGAGCTTGCACAAACGCATATTACCTCGAAGATCTGAACAAATAACGGAAAAAAGAAAACAGTTCATAGAGAAAACAACCATTTGTTTATAAAAACTTGTAAAATACCCGTAGCCATTCTCGGCTGCGGGTACTTTTTTCCATATTGATATAAAACTATTGACAAAGCGAGATTTTAGTGGTAAAATGAATAAAGTTAATATTGAGTTAACATTATTAATTTAATCAAGTGAGGATTTTTTATGAAGGTAAAGACCGGTGTCAGCTACAGTGAGGTTTTATCAAAGCCCCTCAAAAAGGCAAAGAAGCCGACCCGCCCCAGCTTCCTGCTCGGAACTCTTATCCGTGTGGTATCGCTCCCCGATCTTTTGGCAACGAAATTCAAATATAAAAAAATCGGCATGGAAAAGCTCGACAAAAAAGAGCCTTGCTTCATATTGATGAATCATTCAAGCTTTATCGATCTGAAGATAGCGAACCGTTTGCTATATCCGAGAAAGTATAACATCGTTACCACCTCGGACGGATTTATCGGAAAGAATTGGCTGATGAGAAACATTGGCTGTATTCCGACAAAAAAATTCGTCTCCGACATTTCGCTTCTCAAGGATATGATGTATGCGGTCAAGAGGTACAACTCCTCGATACTTATGTATCCCGAGGCGAGCTACTCCTTTGACGGGACTGCGACGCCCCTGCCCGAGAGCCTTGGCAGGTGCATCAAGATGATGGAGCTGCCCGTGATAATGATCAAGACCGAGGGCGCGTTCACCCGCGATCCTCTTTATAACAATCTTCAGCTGCGCCGAGTTGATGTCAGCGCGACGATGGAGTATCTGCTCTCTCCCGAGGACATAAAGGGAATGAAGACGAGCGAGATAAATTCCTTGCTCAAGGACAGATTTACCTTCGACAATTTCCTCTGGCAGAAGGAGAGCGGCATTGAGATCGACGAGAGCTTCAGAGCCGATTCGCTCAACCGCGTACTTTACAAGTGTCCTAATTGTCTATGCGAGGGCGAGACGGTTGGAAAGGGTACTACGCTTACCTGTAACGCCTGCGGCAAGGTATACGAGATGCTCACCGACGGCTCAATGAAGGCTAAAGAGGGGGAGACAGAGTTTTCTCATATTCCCGACTGGTATAAGTGGGAGAGAGAATGTGTCAAGAAGGAGATCGAGGACGGCACGTACAAGCTCGATATAGATGTGAAGATCTGCGCGATGGTCGACACCGATTGCATCTACGACGTCGGCGACGGACATCTGACGCACAGCCGCGAGGGATTTCATCTCACGGGATGTGACGGAGAGCTTGATTATATTCAGAAGCCGCTCGCATCATACAGCCTTTACGCCGATTATTTCTGGTACAAGCTCGGAGATATAATCTGTATCGGAAACAACGATATTCTTTACTACTGCTTCCCGAAGGGAGAGGGCGACATCGTTGCCAAGACGCGCCTTGCCGCAGAGGAGCTTTACAAGATAGTAAGAAGCGAAAAGAGAAGTAAATAATAAAAAAGGCGCCGTAAGGCGCCTTTTTGCGTTGTTTATTCGATTATTCCGATCGACTTCATCCAATGAGCGACGTGGGATGCAAAGCCGTGATTACAGCTTGCTGTTGTGCTGTCGTGCTCCCAGAGAGTTCCGGTCCTGTCTGCCATATACTCAAAATAGCCCTTTATGTTATCATAAAGCTCGTCGTGGAGACCGTATCTGTCGAGAAGATCGAGACGGAGGTAGTTTCCGATGAACGCGTTTGCAAAGTGTATCTCGGGATATTTGCCCGTTTCCTTTCGGTCGTAGCCGAAATCCTTTACCATAGTCTCCCAGAGCCAGGGGTGACTTTCAGGAGTCGCGCAATCAAAGAAGAATGCGTAGTACTGGCAAGTTTCGGTGCGTTCGCCCGAGAGGACGAGCTTTCCGTCGCGGCGCACCGCGTTATCGCAATAGAATCCGCTCTCTGTCATTGCCATTGAGTTTACCGTATCGCGGATCTTCTGTGCCTTGGTCTTAAGCTCTTCGTCACCGTAGAGATCTGCGATACAATCGAGCATCTTTGCGTACACCATATTCGATGCGAAGGAGACGTCCTGCACGAGCTTATTTGCCATTGACCACTCGACGAACACCCAGGATTTGAGGTTCTCAAGAAGTCCTATCTCGTTTTCAAACCTCTTGAAATAATTATAGAGCGCGTACATTCTTTCCTTGGCATTTGCGATAAGCTCACCGTCACCCGTTCTGTCGAGGTATTCGCGAAGCTCTATTACGTACCACATAGCCCAGTTGGGGATGAAGAGTCCGTCGTGCTGGTTGGAGGGGTAGCACATCGGGAGCATACCTTCGGGAACGTCAGTAAAGGGCTTTGCCATTATGAAGTTTGAAAGGAACTGCTTTTCGACCTCGGATCTACCTGTCAAAACCTTCTCAACGCGCGAGGTAAAAAAACTGTCGCAGAGCCATCCTGCTCTCTCACGCGAGGGGCAGTCCATATAGATATCCGTGGTGTTGTTTCTGAATGTGAGGACTGCGGCATCGTAGATTTTCTTCATTACCTTGTCGTCGGAAATAAATTTTGTCTTGATCTCGGACTCAGGGAAGGCTACCTCGCGAAGCTTGAAGCTCTTAACGGTAGCTTTTCCGCCCTTTGAGATGAGTTTTAGATAGCGCATAACGTAGGGCTCTGCGCTGATCAGCTTGTAGCAGCCCTTCTTTGCGATGCAGGTAAATACGCTTGAGGTGGAGAAGCGGAAGCACTCAAGCTTACCGTCGACGAGTATCTCGTCGAATATTACGAAAAATTCGCCGTCCTCCTCGACGTCGAGTTCAAACTCGAAGAGACCGACATGGTTTTTACCCATATCGACGTCAACGTATGTGTCGGGGGCAAGGGAGATATTATCGGCAGTTCCGGAATATGCTTCGGGCTCTGAGAAGTCCATCATACCGATCTCTTTGTTTGAGAAATACTCAAGCTCGTCGAGCTTGTAGCCCTTGTAATCTTGCGTTCCGACGAGCGTTACTGCGCGGTCATACCAATACTTTTCCTTTTCGGAATAAGCAATAGAGCCCTGTCCCGTAATTGCAATTGGTGTGAGAGGCGCGTACTCGCCGTAGGGAATATCACGGCAGATAAAATTCTTATCCTCGGTCTTCTCGAGCGCGAGGGCAGGTCGTGAAGTATAGTCGTACGCGTTATCGCCGAGCTTATAGTTCTCGACGAACATACGCTGATAGGAGTATCTATGCACCTTCGTCATTCTCTCGTCGAAGGAATAGGCGGTAAAGCCCGTGCTACCCGTCGATGTGTAAGCTGAGACCTTGTCTCCCTCGCTTATCTCCGCGCAGAGGAAGGAAGGCTCATCGACGTACTGGAAGGAGGGGACGTTGTAACCGAAAATTCTGATCTCGACTGTGTTTTCGTCATTTGTGAGATATGAATTAAGGACATACTCGTCTACTCTGTAGTATCCGTGTCCTGCTCGTGCGGGGCCGTATGCAACAAAGTCACCGTTTACAAGCACTAAAAACGCGGACGAGCCTGCGATGGACAGAGTGCAGGGAGTATCGGTTTTCTTTGCGCCTGCAGTGAATACAAGAGAGCGGTTGATAGCTTTTTGCGTGCCGCATTCCCATACGGGAATTGCTTTTTTGAATGTGTAATTATTCAGTTTCATTATTTTTTCCCTCCGTTGGGTTATTTTCTTCCTGTGCTTCGGAATACTGCTTTATTCCTTCCATTCTGCCCGTATCGCGGAAGCCGTCTATCTCGCCTCTCGTTATTGCGCCGAAGATGCGGTATTTCAGCCCGCGGTTGTCCTTTTCAAGCGTGTGGAGAAGCTGCTTCATCTCCTCGCGCTGTGTGTTTTTGTCTGCAGGGCAGGGGGATGTGATGACGGGCATAGGGTTCTTCTTTACGAATTCCTTTACGTCCTTTTCGGGCATATATATCATCGGGCGGATGAGCTTGATGTCGACTCTCGAAAGATAGGTCACGGGGCTGAAGCATCCGAGTCTGCCCTCGAAAAAGAGGTTGAGCATAAAGGTCTCGACTACGTCGTCGTAGTGATGTCCGAGTGCTACCGAGGTACATCCGAGCTCCTTTGCGGCGGTATGTAGCGCGCCGCGGCGCATTTTTGCACAGAGAGAGCAGGGATTTGCTTCCTTTCTTACGTCAAAGATGATCTTGGAGATCTCAGTCGGCACTATATGATAGGGTACGTCAAGCTCGTCACAGAGCGCTTTGATGGGGGTGAAATCCATACCCTCAAAGCCCATATCGACGGTGATCGCTATAAGCTCGAATTTCTTCGGATAAAAGCGGCGGAGCGCCGCCATGGCGCAGAGCAGAGTCAACGAGTCCTTGCCCGCGGATACTCCGACTGCGATCTTGTCGCCCTCTTCTATCATGCCGTAGTCGTCAATGGCGCGGCGTGTATAGCTGAGGACTCTTTTCATGTTTTCCATATTTGTTCCTTTGCGTTGGGTTATTTAGCTTTGGATTATTTAAAGCTATCAAACGAGCAGGTAGCGTATATCGCTTCGGCATCGGGCGAAAGCTTGCCCTTCGCGGCATCCTCTCGGTCGTTATGCAGAATAAGCGGTCTGGTTATCCTTGCTCCCGAAGAGGCTCCCTTGGTTGATTGTACGAGTACGATAGAGGGCTCACTCTCTGCCGTTGCGCATACGAAGGTCATCAGCTTCGGCTCGAGTCTGTTTGCTCTGAGCGAGAAGAGAAGGTCACAAAGACGGTCGGGGCGCCAGACTGTATAGAATTTGCCGCCGTGCTTTAAAAGACGGGATGCGCAGGCGCAGAAATCGTTGATGTCTCCGCAGACCTCGTGACGGGCGATAAATTTTTCATCGTGCTCGTTGCGCTTGCCGCTATCCACCTTCATATAGGGTGGATTTGCGGTCACCGCGTCCAATTCACAACCGATGTCTGCCGCTTTGAGATTTCGAACGTCGGCAGAGAGGGGGATCACTTTTTCGGAGAGTGAGTTGATCTCTGCGTTTCGCTCAATGAGTGAAACAAAATCCTTTTGTATCTCAACGGCGAATATTTTATTGAATTTTGACCTCTGCGCGCAGAGAAGGGGAATAACTCCCGTCCCGCTTCCAAGATCGGCGCATATCTGCTTTGTGCCACCCTTTGTGAATGCGGAGAGGAGATATGCATCCGTGCCGAAGGTCAGCCCGTTCACTTTTTGAATGAGATTCAGATCTTCGTTGATTTTCGTTATCTTTTCACCGTTGCTCATTTTTTTATCCTTATCTGAAAATAGCCTATAAAAACGCCGGGACTCCGCTATAAAACGATTTCCCGGCGAATTTTTGAGTATTATGTACTCCGAATCAAGGCTGAATTATGCCTGCTGGGGAGCACCTACGGGGCATGTATCTGCGCAAGAGCCGCAGTCGATGCAGGTATCAGCGTCAATTACGTATACGCCGTCACCCTCAGAGATAGCCTCTACGGGACACTCAGCTGCGCAAGCACCGCAACCGATGCAATCTTCAGTAATCTTAAATGCCATGGTTAGTTCCTCCATTTTTAAATTGGTGTATTCATTGTATCACAATTTCCCCCATATTTCAACAGGTTTTGAGAAAAAAAGTGAACAAATTTGACTTTGAGTTTTTGGACAATATAAATAAATATGCAAAAAAATGCATTATTTTCCCTTGAAATATAAGGATTAATCGTTGTCCTTCTTATTGGGTCTCGAGATAAGAGTGACCTCGTCTCTCTTGAAAAGAACGGGAGCGGTATCAGGCTTATCATTGAGCTTTACCTTGACCGTAGCGGCTAAGGGATTAGACTCTGTAACGACTCCGACACCTTCCTTTGTCTTGACGGTCGAGTCTACGGGAGGAGTCTTCTTTCCTTCCTCGACGTAGGTAGAATACTCATACTGCAAGCAACACATAAGTCTGCCGCAGCAGCCCGAGATCTTACCTGAGTTAAGAGAGAGATTCTGCTCCTTCGCCATCTTGATGGAAACTTGGGCGAAGTCGGACAGGAATGTAGTGCAGCAAAGCGCGCGTCCGCATGCTCCGAGACCTCCCATAAGCTTTGCCTCGTCACGAATACCGATCTGGCGCAGCTCGATCCTCGTCTTGAAAACGCTTGCAAGGTCCTTTACAAGCTCTCTAAAGTCGACTCTCGTCTCACTTGTAAAGTAGAAGAGAAGCTTGGAGTTATCAAAGGAATACTGAGCTTCAATAAGCTTCATCTTAAGGTCGTGCTTCGCGATCTTCTCAAGACAGATCTTGAATGCCTCCTCCTCCTTGACCTTGTTCTGTGCGTTGCGCTCGGCATCCTCGTCGGTAGCAGCTCTAACAACGTTGCGAAGGGGAAGAACGAGGGAAGACTCCTTGACCTCCTTATCGGCAAATGCGACCTCGCCGTATTCAAGTCCGCGAGCGGTATCAACAATCGCGTGTCCGCCGCTCTTGAGTGTTACGCCCGAGTTGTCAAAGAAATATATCTTTCCGTTAGGCTTAAAGCGAACACCCGCAACGTGTATCAGCTTTACGTCCTCCTCGTTTTCGATAGACACAGTAACCTCTGCAGCATCGGGATCGGTACCGAAAAGCGTGCTTTCGGATTCCTTTTCAAGCGATTCCATCAGCGAAATGTCGCGCTTGCCCTCGCACGGAGTATCAAGCTCGCTATCATCGCCGTCCTCCATTACTTCAAGAGCCTCGTTTTCTGCGTTGACGGCAGGATTTTGCTGTGATTTATTCTTATTGTGATGATTTCTTCTTCTGTTTCTTTTTTTGCGCCAATTTCCATTGTTCTGGGAGGGCGCGCCTGTCGGATTTTTCTGCTGATCCATATTTTACCAACCTTATCAAAATTTTATATAAGTCCTGCTTTTTGCATCATATTGAGGACGGTGAGCTTAACGTTTGCGTTTGCCTCAAGGTCAAGAATCGCGTCGCTTATAGCATCGTAGATCGACATAAGAGACACCGACGTAAAGCGAGTTGACAGCTCTTGTGCTTCCTCTTTGTCAAGGTAAAAGCACAGATGCGCATTCTCGGCTTTTTTTAATACTATAAGGTCCCTGATCGCGTATTCGACCACCGTGAGATACCTTATGACATCCACGCGTTTGTTTCCGAGAGTCGAAGCAATGCCAAGCACCTCGGCTCTGTTGGGGCTCAAGAAAAGGGAAAGTATCTTCTGTGCGATCTGCCTTTCCTCAAGCAACGCGCGACGGGGTCTTTCGTCAAGAAGCTCAAGGGCTCTTCCGATCCTGCCGTCCGCGGCGTGTATGATCGTTTTGAATACTTCCTCGTCCTCTGTTTCGAGAAGCGTTGCTCGCGCATCGTGGTCGATAACGTAATCCTCGACCTCCGCATCGTCAAGATGCTCAAGCCTCAAAGACGGAGCGCGACTTCTGACCGTTTCAAGCAACGATGTGGAATTCTCGCATAAAAGCAAGAACAGTACGTACTGCGGTGGCTCCTCGAGGGAGAGAAGAAACGCGTTTTGCGCTTGAGGTGTCATAACGTCCGTGTTTTCTATGACGTACACCTTGTAATCAAAGTCACTCGGAGCCATCACCATACTGTCCCTGACCTCTCTGACGGTTTCAACGCCCATTGTGACCTTGTCTTCCTCAAGACCAACAGTTATCACGTCGGGAGACTTGCCCGAGAAGATCCTCTGACAGTTTCTGCATTTTCCGCAGGGGACCGAATCGTTTGAGGTGCAGGCAAGGGCGGCGGCGACGTTATAGGCAAACGTGTGACGTCCGCTTCCTTTGGGACCTTCAATGATATACGCGTGAGAGAGCGTACCGTCACTTATGTCGCGTGACATTCGTTTTTTCAGCTCGGCGTTTCCGACGATGCTTTTAAAATCAACGCTCATCTCCAAGTCCTCCGCATAAAAATTTGCACTTTTCATTATATCAAAAAAAAGAAGGGTTGTCAAGAGTTGAATTTATCTTGTGAAAAATATTGAAAAAATGGAATTTTGATGAAAAATGTTGAAAAAAGCATTCCAAAACAGGGATTATTTGTTAAAATTACCATATATTCAGTAAAGGATTTGGAGAAAATGTTAGTTGACAAAGTGTGTGAGAAATGTTATAATATATAAAGTAAGATCGGTCGGCGAATTTTGTTTTTTGGAATTATTTGTAAAGTTCCGAGGAAAAACACAGTATTTGTCGCTCTGAAAGAGAAAGGGAGATGACGAATGTTCACGCAGGACTTAAAAAAAGAATCGGGCAGTAATGCCCATTCTGACAGTCTTTGTGGGTGCGTCGTTCCGGGCGCTCATAAAAAGGGCGCCCTCGTCTTTTTCGCGGTATATGCGCCAAAAGCCGAAAGGGTTTTTCTCGTCGGCTCATTCAATCTCTGGTCGGATGCGCATCCCTTGAGTCACGTAGGTGCCGGGATGTGGGAGACTTGTCTTCCGCTCTCTGAAATAAGAGACGGAGATACGTACAAGTTCAAGATATGCGAGGAGGGACGTGAGATATACGTCACAGACCCGTATGCAGTCGAAAATGACGGTCCGCCGCATTTTAATTCGGTTTACAGATATATTCCGGACGAGCTGTCGCATACTTATGAAAATGAAGACCACGTAGGCTGCCTTGGAATGCCCGTTAATATTTATGAGGTTCGCGCGGACCTTATGACAGGAACACGGGGATCAGCGCATTACCGTGATATTGCCAGGGAGACTGTGCCGTATCTGTTGCAGATGGGATTTACGCACATCTGTCTTTCGGGAGTGTTCGAGAGCTATTACGACCACGCGCACGCTCACGGAGAGCAGGCATACTTTGCTCCACACAGAGAGCAGGGTGGTGTTGAAGAGCTTCGTGAGATGATCCACGTTATGCATGCTTCGGGGATCGGTGTGTTGCTTGATTGGCATGTATCTCACATACCCGAGGATGTGACAGGTGAGCGGTTCCTTGTTGATAACGCGCTCTATTGGCTGGAGCTCTACGGTATGGACGGATTTGTAATAGGCGGAGATGATGCCGTGTGCGGCGAAGCTCTCTCAAGGCTTATATGTGAGATTAAAAAAGAGAAGACCGATGCTTACTTTATTGCAAGGGATGCTGACAGTACCGCCAAGATGATGGGTGCTGATACTACTGTGAAGGCTTGCGATGCGTACTGCTCGCGCTTTTCGACTCCCGAAAACGGGTCGGATCGGATGCGGATGCAGATGGCTGCGAGAGCTTATCTTGCCTTTCTTGAAGGCAGGATGATCACATATATGGGATGCGAGATCGGTCTGTGCAGGAACGACATCGAAGAGAAGGATATCGGACCTCGTACGGCGGAGACAGGCGGAAACGCGAGATTTCAGCTTTTTGTCTCTGATCTCAATTCGCTGTATCTCTCACACGAGAGCTTATGGCAACGCGACAGAAGAGTCAGGCTTCTGTCAAAAAATGACGGCGGTATCGCAGTCATAGAGTGCGCGTCTGATTCCGATCGTGTCTTGCTTGCGGTCGATCTTTCGGGAAGGGGCGGTGAGATTCCGCTTCCGATTGCCGATGGCGAAGGGATCATCCTTGATACCTCGTCGCAAAGATACGGACAAGATGGGAGAATGACCGATCAAGGCTTGCGCGGAGGAGTCGCGACTCTACAGGCTTACGGAGCAATAGTGCTCGGATAGGCCGAATGTCAAGTGGAAAAAAACAATGCGAATATAAAATACTTTTGAAGAGGAGATGTTTCCATGTTTAAGAAAAAAGAATGTGTAGCAATGCTTCTGGCAGGCGGACAGGGCTCAAGACTTTACGCTCTGACGGTCAAGACCGCCAAGCCCGCAGTATCATTCGGAGGAAAATACAGGATCATCGATTTTACCTTGTCTAACTGTATCAATTCCGGTATCGATACTGTCGGTGTACTTACACAGTATCAGCCCCTTGTTCTTAACGAGTACATCGGAAACGGTCAGCCCTGGGATCTTGACCGCGTTTTCGGTGGTGTTAAGATCTTGCCCCCTTACCAGGGACAGAAGTCCGCGGATTGGTATAAGGGTACGGCAAATGCAATTTATCAGAATCTTGAGTTCATCAACAGATATGACACCGATTACGTGCTCATACTATCGGGTGACCACATCTACAAGATGGACTATGACAAGATGCTCAAATATCATAAGGACAAAGGAGCGGACTGCACTATCGCAGTCATCGACGTTCCGATCGAGGAGGCAAGCCGATTTGGAATAATGAGCACGAATCCCGACGGCTCTATATACAAGTTCTCCGAGAAGCCCAAGAATCCCGACAGCACGAGTGCTTCGATGGGTATCTACATCTTCAACAAGGATAAGCTCCAGAAGTATCTTATCGAGGATGAAGCGGATGAGAATTCGTCTAACGACTTCGGTAAGAATATAATCCCCAATATGCTCGCAGCCGGCGAGAAGATGTACGCTTACGCGTTCGAGGGATATTGGAAGGACGTTGGAACTATCTCCTCTCTCTGGGAGGCAAATATGGATCTTATCGGTGAGGAGCCCGTGCTTGATCTCGGCGACCCCGATTGGAAGATCTACTCAAAGAATCAGCCTAACGGTCCTCAGTTTATCGCAAAGAGCGCGAGAATAGAGAATTCTTATATCACCGACGGTTGCGAGGTGTACGGAACCGTTATCAACAGCGTGCTTGGATCGGGTGTTAAGGTCGGTCACGGCGCGTACGTTAAGGACAGCGTGCTTATGGGCGACACCGAGATCGGCGCAGGCGCGACGGTAAACTACTCGATCATCGACGTTAACGTAACTATCGGCGCGGGTGCAACGGTGGGTGCCGCACGTGAGAAGGCTAAGGGCATTACGGTGCTTGGCGAGGACGTTGAGGTACCGAGTGGCGAGAGCGTTGAAGACGGCGCTATCATTTCTGAATTTTAAGGGAGGGAAAAGGCATGACGGCAGTAGGACTTATATTTTCAAACATCCACGATAACAACATCCCCGAGCTCACTAAAATGAGAACTCTGGGAAGCGTACCCTTTGCAGGCAGATACCGTCTTATTGACTTTCCCATCTCAAGCATGGTAAACTCGGGTATTTCAAAGATCGGTATCGTTACGCACAATAACTATCAGTCGCTTCTCGACCATCTTGGAAACGGTAAGGACTGGGATCTTGCTCGACGTTCGGGCGGCATCAAGATCCTTCCTCCGTACATATCCTCTTTTGAGAACGCGGCATCGAATAAGTATTATTCCTCCAGACTTGAGGCTCTCCTTGGAACTGTAAATTTCTTTAACAGATGCAAAGAGGATTACGTTGTAATGTCGGATTGCGATGTTATCTGCAATATCGACCTCAATGATGTGATCGAGCAGCACATCAAAAGCGAGGCGGATATCACCTTTGTTACAAAGATGACAACACCTGCTCCTCACGAGTTTGTCAGAGTCGTCGAGTGTGATGACGATGGTAACCTCACCGATATCATCGATACGAAGAACGTGAACAAAAAGACGCGTGTTTACATCAATATGATGGTAGTAAAGCGCACCTATCTCCTTAACGTTCTTGACGTTGCCATCGGCAGAGGATACACGAGCTTTTTGCAGGACGTTGTTCGCAAAAACATAGGCAAGGAAAAATACAAGATCTACGATTACAAGGGTGTTTATGCTCATATAGGCTCGATGGAGGGCTATTTTGATTGCTCGATGAGGCTTCTTGAAGCTGATACGAGAGAGCAGCTCTTTGGAGAGAAGAATCGCCCGATACTCACAAAGATCCGTAACTCTGCTCCCACCCGCTATTGCGAGGGCGCAAAGGTATCTAACTCCGTCGTTGCGGAGGGATGCGTTATCGAGGGAACGGTAGAGAACTCTATCATATTCAGAGGAGTTCACGTCGGAAAGGGAGCGGTCGTTAAGAATTGCATACTTTTCCAGGACACTTACGTTTGCTCGGGTGCCGACATCAACTGTGTTATTGCGGATAAGAACGTAATGATCAAGGATAAGCGCAAGCTTTCGGGACATGAGACAATGCCTTTTTACATCGGTAAGAACGTATCGGTATAATTATCGTAGGTTCAACATCAATATACGGAAAGGTAACTAACATATGAAAAAAATATTATTTGTAGGCGCGGAGGTAATGCCGTTTGCTGCTACGGGCGGTCTTGGTGACGTAATGGGATCTCTTCCCGCGGCTATCAAGGCAAAGGAGAAGGGAAACGTTGACGTAAGAGTCATTCTCCCGCTCTATGCCGCTGTAAACGACTATTGGCGCTCACAGATGAAGGATGAGGTTATTTTCAATTTCCACCTTGCGTGGAGAGATTCCTACTGCGGAGTAAAGAGTCTGCAAAAGGATGGCGTGACCTATTACTTCATAGACAATGAATACTACTTCAAGCGCGGCGCACTTTACGGATTCTTTGACGACGGAGAGAGATACGCGTACTTCTGTAAGGCGGTAATGGAGTCCTTGATAAGACTTGGATTCTATCCCGACGTTATTCACGCAAACGACTGGCAGTCTGCGCTTGCGGTGATCTACCTCAACACAAAGTACCGTAACGTTGAGAGCTTTGAGAAGACCAAGACAGTTTTCACGATACATAATATCGAGTATCAGGGTAAATACAGCTTTTCGATACTCGGAGACGTGTTCGATCTTGGCCCCGAAAATTACGCGCTTATGAGATACGATGACTGTATCAACCTTATGAAGGCAGCTATCGAGTGCGCGGATGCAGTCTCGACAGTGAGCCCGAAATACGCGGAGGAGATCAAGACCGCGGAATATTCCCACGGACTTCATCACGTGCTTTACAGAAATTCGCACAAGCTTCGCGGAATACTGAACGGAATCGACTACGTTTACTATAATCCTTCAAAGGACGAGCCTCTTGCAAAGAATTACGACAGACGTAATACGATCAGCGGCAAGAGAGAGAATAAGCTCGCGCTTCAGCGCGAGTACGGACTTCCCGAAAGAGCTGACGTGCCTATGCTTGCGATAATTTCAAGACTTGCAACGCATAAGGGACTCGACCTCGTTCAGGAGGTAGCATACGATATCGTGCAGAATAACGACGTTCAGCTTGTTGTTCTCGGTAAGGGAGAAGCAAGATACGAGGGATTTTTCGCTGAGCTTGAAAGAGCGTATCCCGACAAGGTCAGAGCGCTTTTGACCTACGACAGAGATCTTTCCAAGAAGATCTATGCAGCTTGCGATATCTTCGTGATGCCCTCGAAGAGCGAGCCCTGCGGGCTCTCACAGATGATCGCTTCAAGATACGGTGCGATCCCCGTTGTAAGAGAGACGGGCGGTCTTTACGATTCGATCAAGGGCTATTGGGTCGATAACGGCGAGATCAAGGGCAACGGCTTTACCTTTGCGAACTACTGCTCGTGGGAGCTTCGCGACCGCATTCTCGCGGCTCTCGGAGTTTACTACGACGCACCGCAGTACAAAAAGCTTGTCGCCAAGATCACGGGAACCGATTTCTCCTGGGCAACGTCTGCGGAGAAGTATATGGAGATGTACGAATCCATTTAAAAAAGAGATAATAATAATCCATGAATCGGAGGCTGCCGCGCGAAATTTGTCGCGGCAGCCCCCAAAGGGTTTTTATGTGTAGGAGAGATAAAGACATCTTTAGCTGTCCTATGCATAAAAGCAGTACAATCAGAACACAAAAAAGAAAGGTAACCTAAGCAAATGAACAATCAGAACCTCAAACCGATTGAAATAAAAGAAAACATTGAAACAAAGCTTTCAAGATATTTCGGTTGCACCGCACAGGAGGCGTCTGCAGAGCAGATGTATAAGGCGGTATCTATGACTATCAGAGATATTCTGACGGAGAAGCGCGGAGAATTTAAAAAGGACGTAAATAAAGCAGGCGCAAAGCGCGTTTATTATATGTGTATGGAGTTTCTTCTCGGACGCTCCCTTAAGACAAACGTGTGCAATCTCGGACTTCAGAAGGAGTACGGAGAGGCACTCTCCAAGCTCGGATTTGACCTGAACTCGCTCTATGAGTGTGAGCCCGATGCAGGACTTGGAAATGGCGGTCTTGGACGACTTGCAGCATGCTTTATGGACTCGCTTTCCTCTCTCGACTATCCCGCAACGGGATTTTCCATCTGCTACGAGTACGGACTCTTCAAGCAGATGATCGTTGACGGAATGCAGGTCGAGCTTCCCGACGTATGGCTTCCCGGGGGCGAGGTATGGCTCGTTCCTAGAACAGACCGTACCTTTATCGTTCGCTTCGGCGGTCATGTTAAGGAGAAGTGGGAAAATAACCATATGGTCACGATCTACGAGAATTGCGAGGAGATCGAGGCAGTTCCTTACGATATGATGATCTCGGGTGCTGACAGTAAGGCAGTAAGCCAGCTCCGTCTCTGGAAGGCAAGAAATATTCAGAATTTCAATATGAGACTCTTTACGCAGGGTCAGTATCAAAAGGCTCTTGAAGAGAGCACAAACGCGGAGACTATCTCAAAGGTGCTTTATCCTTCGGATAATCACACAGAGGGTAAGCTCCTCCGCCTCTCCCAGCAGTACTTCCTTGTATCCGCATCTATCCAGAGCATAATCCGCGACCATATGGCAGTTTACGGAACTCTTGATAACCTGCAGGATAAGGTCGCAATACACATCAACGATACGCACCCCGCGCTCTGTATCCCTGAGCTTATGAGAATACTCGTAGACGACTATTTCTATCCTTGGGAGGTGGCTTGGGATAAGGTCATTAAGATCTGCTCATATACCAACCACACCGTAATGCCCGAGGCACTTGAGACCTGGAACGAGGATCTCTTCAAGCTCAAGCTCCCGAGAATATACACGATCGTTAAGGAGATCAACGAGAGATTCTGCCGTGATGCTTGGAACGCATTCCCCGGCAACTGGCAGAGAATAAGCAAGATGAGCATCGTAGGCTACGGCGCTGTCAGAATGGCTAACCTTTCGGTAGTAGGATCTCACTCGGTAAACGGTGTATCAAAGCTCCACTCTGATATTCTGACAGAAACCATCTTTAAGGACTTCTACAAGATGTATCCCGAGAGATTTGAGAACGTAACAAACGGTATAGCTCACCGCCGTTGGCTCTGCTATTCTAACCCCGAGCTTGCATCACTTCTTGACGATTGCATCGGTACGGGATACAGACATAATCCCGTTGAGCTTGCTGAATTTGCGAAATTTGCGGATGACAAGGCAGTTCTTGAAAGAGTTCGCGCTATAAAGCACGACAATAAGATTGCTTTTGCTAATCACCTTTATAAAAAGACAGGCAAGATGCTTGATACTCACGCGGTATTTGACGTGCAGATCAAGAGACTTCACGAGTATAAGAGACAGCTTCTTAACGTTCTCAATATCATAGGCCTCTATCTTGACCTTAAGGATAATCCCAATCTTGATATCCGTCCCCAGACATTTATCTTCGGTGCAAAGGCTGCCCCCGGATATCAGATGGCTAAGAGAATCATCCAGCTCATCTGTATGATCTCTAAGGATATCGAGCAGAACCCCAAGATCAAGGAAAAGCTCAACGTCGTGTTCCTTGAGAACTATGACGTAAGCACGGCTGAGATACTTATCCCGTCTGCTGATATCTCCGAGCAGATATCTCTTGCAGGTAAGGAAGCGAGCGGAACGGGATGCATGAAGCTTATGATCAACGGTGCGATCACGATAGGTACTCTTGACGGTGCTAACGTCGAGATGCTCGATGCAGTTGGAAGAGACAATATGTATATATTTGGTCTCACAGCAAACGAGGTTGAGCAGATGTGGCTCCGCGGCTACCGTTCAGCAGAGTTCTATTCCAACAACGAGAGACTTAAGAGAATAGTAAACTTCCTCGCGATCGGATTTGCGGGCGAGTCCTTTGCTGATATCGCAACATATCTGCTTACAGGTCACGGAATTGCGGATCCCTATATGTGCCTTGCGGACTTCGAGTCGTACAGACTTGCGCGCGAGGATATGATAGCAGCTTATTCCGACAGAGAAAAGTGGACACGTATGTCGCTTCTCAACACAAGCGCGGCAGGATTCTTTGCGGCTGACCGCTCTATCAAGGAGTACGCCGATAAGTTCTGGAATCTCAAGCCCGTACACTGATAACAAAAACATTTGAGGGACGGATGTGAGTCCGTCCCTTTTTTGAAAAAGGAAAAAACGATGCTTCCCAAATTATACAAGCTCATTGACGAGGTATGTGAGGTAAAACTTAATAAATACGCAAACGGTAAGGATATAAGTGATCTTGGTGCAGTTGCGTGCGGAGATATGCTCGAGCTCAGGCTCAAGGTCTCGCGCAGACTCGGTGCTACGGGAGTGGTGTGCAGAATTGCAAAGGACGGCGGCAAGGATGCCGATATGCCTTTTCTTCGCACAAATCTTGACGAGATCTACGATATGTATTCGCTTGTTTTGGATACGGGCGCGCTTTGCGGAGAAGATATGTGTGGGCTCTTTTATTACGAGCTCCTTTTCCTGCGCGGATATGAGACCCTCTTTACGTCAACGTACAATAATAAGGATTTCACGCTCGAGGAAAAAAGCGGAAAAAGATTTCATCTGCTCGTCAGCAAAAAAGAATACGATACACCGAAAAGCTTTGGGCGAGGTGTTATGTATCAGATATTCACCGACCGTTTCTATCGCGGAGAGTGTGAAGAGGCAAAAAATATAAAGCTACGTGAGGATGCAAGAAAAGAGAATGACTGGGAGAGAGGAATTCCCGAGTATCCCGCCTATCCCGGCGCGCCCTTGAAAAACAACACGTTTTTCGGAGGAAATCTCTGGGGAGTTGCCGAAAAGCTCGATTATCTTAGTGAGCTTGGAGTAAGCGTTATCTATCTTTGTCCAATATTCGAGGCGTATTCTAACCATAAATACGACACTGCCGACTATACTCGCATCGACGAGATGTTCGGAGGTGAGAAAGCATTTGATAATTTAATAAAAAAGGCAAAAGAAAAGGGCATTGGCATCATCCTTGACGGTGTATTCAACCACACGGGTGATGACAGCGTGTATTTTAACAGATGCAGAAAATACGGAGACGGAGGAGCGTATAACGACCCGTCGTCGCCATATGCCGATTGGTATAAATTCCGTTCCTACCCAAATGATTACGAATCCTGGTGGGGAATCGAGATATTGCCAAAGCTGAACCACAAAAACGAGTCCTGCCGTAAATATTTTACCGGCGAGGGCGGTATCATTGAAAAATACATACGTCGCGGAATAGCGGGATGGCGCCTTGACGTTGCGGACGAGCTTTCGGACGAATTCCTTTGTGAGCTTCGCGAAAGAGCGAAGAAGGAGAGCGACGGAGAGGCGGTCATAATCGGCGAGGTCTGGGAAAATGCCGCGGAAAAGGTTGCGTACGGACAGAGAAGAAGATATTTTCTCGGCGATCAGCTCGACAGCGTAATGAATTACCCGTTGAAAAACGCGATAGTCGCGTTCTGTCAGTGGGGAGATGCCGAGATGCTTTATAACACGCTCACGGAGATCTACGCATCCTATCCGAGATGCGTATCCGACAAGCTTATGAACTTACTCGGAACTCACGATACCGAAAGAATACTGACGGTCCTCGGACGCGAGGATGACAACGCGGGAGAACCGCCGAGTGTTCTGGCACGGGTACGGCTTTCCGAGCGTGAGCGCGAATATGGAATTAAGATGCTTAAGATCGCCGCAGCTTTGCAGTTCACTGCATACGGAATACCGTCCGTATACTACGGAGATGAGGTCGGGCTTGAAGGCTACGGAGATCCCTTCTGCCGTATGCCTTTCCCATGGCACGAGATAGAGGGAACCTACCGCACCGAGATACTTGAATACTATAAGATGCTTGGTAGGATGAGACGTGACGAGGAGGCTCTCGACGGCGGTGATTTCCACATTCTGAGTCACACAGAAAGCGCAATTGCATATACGCGTGAGAAAAACGGCAACAACTTGTTGATAATCGCAAACCGAGGCGACAGCTTTGAGCTTGAGCTTGACGGTGAGCATACGTACAGAGATCTGGAGAGCGGTGAGACGGTCAATACCTCGGTATATATAGGCAGTGACACTGTTCGCATACTCAAAAGGATCTGAGGAGTGGAGTCAAATATATGAAATATGTAAATTCACTTAAATATATGAACTCTTTTGAGGCGGCGGGAGCAATATCCGACGTCTCTCAAAAGCGCATACGTGAGTTATGCTTGTCTCTCGGACGCATCAATATTGGGACGAGCAGTGTTTTTTTGCCTGCAGGCGCATCGGGTCACGCGACGGCAGTAATGCTTGAGTCAGTGATAAAAAGTGTAGGGTATAAGGTCGGAAGAATAACAGGTGTAGGAGATTATGACTCGAGAGAGGTGGTTTACCTTGACGGTTCAATTCCCGAGATCGAAGAGTATAACAGAGCGGTTGCCGAGCTTAAAGCGACGGTTATCAAGAATTCCGACGAGAAGTATCTTAAGGAAGAAATATCCTTCGCTCTCGCGCTCCTGCTTTGCAAAATGCACGGATGTGAGTACATAATATTCGAAGGCACGTCAGGAGAGGATTACAGTCTGGATGCTGTATGCGCTCCTTACGACCTTGTCGTGATACCTACCGTCCTTGACGGGGATAAAAGATCTACAAGGATCGCGTGTGATGCTATAAAGCGCGGCTCCCGTGAGGTCATAAGCGGAAATCAGAAAAAAGGCGTATACGATATGATCTCAAATGCTTGTGTTACAGGTGGGATCAGATTGAATTTCACTTCAAAGATAGGCTTTGAGGTGGAACACATGTCGAGCATCAAGCTTAGCTTTTCATACGGTGGCAGAAGCGGATACACTGTAAAAAGCCCTTCGGTATTGCAGAGAGATTGCGCAATGCTCGTTATAGAGAGCGCGCTAGCGATCCGTCGTGACGGAATAAAGCTTCCGTGGGCGAGCATCTCATCGGGGCTCTCGACCGCAAGCGGATGCGCTTGCTTCGAGGTAGTGTCTGCATCACCTGTTGTGATAATAGATTCAGCAGGCAATATAAGTGAGACTGCCGCACTCATCTCTACTATGAACGAGGTGTTCGGACAGGGAACGCCAGAATCATTATCGGTCTGTATTCCTGCGGATGCTTTGGCGCTTTTGTCCGCCCTTGAAGGCAGAGAGATACGCAACGTTATCGCCGTAGGAGAAGCAGAGAATACAAAACGGGATGATATTATTTCGTGTAATAGCATGGGCGATGCCGCAAAGGAGATAGTTTCATTGATGTCAGGCGGCGGAGATGCCGTATGCTTTGGATCGGTGGAATTCGCGCTTGAATTAAAGCAGCAGATCCTCAAGCAGATGGGATACTGATCTTTCTTGAGACTGACGGTGACAGTATTTCACCATATCGGCATATTTCTGCCTGATTGAGTAAATAATAAGTCTATAAGAATTTATTGCTTGGAGGTTGATTTATTTTATGATAAAGCCACAAATCATCAAATGCACGGGGCGCGAAATACTCGACTCGCGCGGAAATCCCACGGTAGAGGCAACCGTTGTTCTCTCGGACGGATCGATCGGCGTCGCAAGTGTTCCGTCGGGTGCTTCCACGGGTATATTCGAGGCGGTGGAGAAGCGAGACGGAGATAAAAGACGTTACGGCGGAAAGGGAGTTCTCGAGGCTGTAAGCGGTATCTGCAGGCATATTTCGCCCGAGATAGTGGGATGCTATGCATCGGATCAGTCAGTGGTCGATAAGCTTATGCGCGAGCTTGATGGAACCGAGAACAAGTCAAAGCTAGGAGCTAATGCCATTCTTGCGGTGTCTCTTGCCAATGCCAGAGCGTGCGCGTCCTCGTATCAGATACCTCTCTTTAGGTGGATAGGAGGCTCACGCGCTGTAAGACTTCCGATCCCGATGATGAATATCCTCAACGGAGGCGCACACGCGTCAAATAACGTTGAAATACAGGAATTTATGATTGTACCGGTAGGCGCTTCGTCATTTGCGGATGCATTGAGAACGGGAAGTGAGGTGTACCATTCCTTAGGTAAGATACTCAAAAGCCGCTCTCTTTCGGTAAGCGTTGGAGATGAAGGCGGCTTCGCTCCCGATCTTGAATCCGATGCTATGGCGATAGAGCTTATCTGTGAAGCGATCGGTGATGCGGGATATTCCACCGATGATGTGAAGATCGCGCTTGACGTAGCGTCAAGCGAATGGTATGATGAGGAAAGCGGTGTCTATGAAATGCCGAAAAGAAGAGTAAAGCAAAGCCGTGAGGATCTGATTTCCTATTACACCGATTTAGTTAACAAATATCCCATTATCTCGATCGAGGATCCTCTTGATCAGCGTGATTTTGAGGGATGGACGGAGATAACCGAAAGGCTCGGAGATCGGGTAATGCTGGTTGGAGACGATCTTTTCGTAACGAATCCCAAAAGACTCTCTCACGGCATCGAGGTAGGCGCAGCAAACGCGATCCTTGTTAAGCCCAACCAGATAGGAACTCTCAGTGAGGTTATCGAGGTCACAGATCTGGCAAATACAGCAGGGTATACCTTTATTCTCTCACACCGATCGGGTGAGACGGAGGATACCACGATTGCCGATATTGCCGTCGGCACGGGAGCGGCATTCATCAAATCCGGCGCACCGTGCAGAAGTGACAGAGTGGCGAAATACAACCGTCTGCTCAGGATCGAGGCGTCTCTTGGAAACAGCGCTCGCTACGGGCTCAATAACGACCGGATCGACCCAAGCTCCTGCACTCATTGCGGAGACCAGAGCTTGTCCTAAAAAAACGTAAAAATCAGCTCCGACAATTCTGTCGGAGCTGATTTTTAATAAAAAAGTTTAAGAAAATGTAAAAAATAGCAAAAAGGCCTTGTTATCGCTTGACATATCACTTTTAGTTTGTTATAATGAGTATATATTGGCAAAATGTATGTTGCCGATCGCTAATTTTCAGGAGGAAAAATAATGAAGCGCTTTATAAGGATTCTGCTGCTCCTTTTAGTTGCTATCCTTTCTCTTTCCGTCTTCATTGCGTGTGACGAGAAGGAAGGGGACGAGGACGATTGGGACGATTCGCAGTTCGGTGCCGGAGAGGACTTCTTCCCGGACGTTGAAAGAACCGACTATGATATGGATTTCAACATCTTTTTCGCACCGTCCACAACCGTAGACCTCTACTATATGGATGACGAAAAGAATGACGGAAGCCCTATGGACGAATCAGTATTCAACCGTCAGGAAAGAGTTCAGAGATATCTCGGAATTGATATAATTTCAGTTGAGTTTCCCGATGCGAAGTTTGATAGCTACAATACGTACGTTCAGACCGCCGTTAATAACATGGACGGAACAATGGATATGGTAATGACCCACGTTCACGGTGCGGTTGGAGCTTTGATTTCCGATAACCTGCTAACAGACCTCAGTGATTTCGACGGAATCGATCTTGAGGCAGAGTATTGGAATATGGAGTTCATGGATACCCTCGAGCTTAACGGTAATTACTTCTTGGGACTCAGCGACTATAACCTTATGAGTACGTACGTAGTTGCGTTCAACAAGGATATGCTTGCTCTTTACGCTTCCTCCATGGAAAAATCCATATATGACCTCGTTAGAGATTACGAGTGGACTCTTGACGAGATGATCAGCCTTGCAAACCTCGTAAGCATGGATAAGACCGGTGACGGTAAGACAACCGACGACACTTACGGTATTACGGGAACATGCTGGGTATCATTCTGCGGATTTTTGACCTCGAGCGATATACCGATGATGGAGCAGGATACGAGCGGTGCTTATACCGTTGCTATCAACAAGCCCCAGTATTTTGAGAAGGCAGATAACCTTATCACAACTCTCAAGGAGCTCGGTGCGTCCAACTGTGCGTGGTTTGACTATCAGTATCACGTAAACTCCGTGCCGATCACAAGCGGCAGAGCGCTGATGCACATTGCTTCGACAGGATCCTTGACATCCTACCTTGATTACAATATCGAGTTCGGAGTTGCTCCTTTCCCGATGTACGATCTTGACCAGGCATCCGTTGGATATAAGTCTCTCCAGTGGGGCGGATACATAGGAGTTCTTTCGTACCTCAGAAAGCCTATAATGGTTGGTGAGGCTCTTGAGCTTCTTGCGTTCTACTCTGAGAACGTTAAGATCACGTTCTACGAAAAGCTTCTCGGTAAGCAGGTTGCAGATATGCCTGATGACGCCGCAATGCTTGAAATAGTTTGGGATAGCGTAACGACTGACGTAGGTCAGACCTTCATCACCGCTGGTACTACTACCAACACAGGTGTATGCTATACCGTGCCCGAGCTTATGTGGCCATCCGCTACACAGAATCTTGCTTCCTATATCAAGTCAAAGGAAACCCAGATCAACACAGGATTTAAGAAATTCCTTAATGATATTGACTAATAACAAAAAAAATCGGAGTCCGTAAGGACTCCGATTTTTTTATATCTCGATTGCTTCACCGAGCATAAGGGAATAGATATATGTCAGCTTTGGCTCACGACCGAAGATCTGCCTTGTCGCGTATCTGTACTGTGTCATCTGTTCGCCGTGCTTTTCCTTCATATTGCGAATAAGAAGCTCGCGGTCGGCGCGTTCCTCGCTTGATATTCTGTCGGTTTTGTAGTCACAAAGGACGATCTCTCCGTCCTCTGTCTCAATAATGAGGTCTATCGAGCCCTGAACGAATATTTTCTTACCGCTGACAAGACTCTTGATCTCCTCACGCTCAGTAAAATCGGTCGCATTCCTGAACATTCCGAAATGGAACTCGCGGCGAATACTTTTAGCTCTTGAGATAAGTCTGTAAAGCTCGCTTTTAAAGAATCCCTCAAGCTGCTTTTTATTGATAATGGTGGCAGTACGTTCGGTAATGAATCGCTCGTTCCTTAGCCTTTGTATCTCATATTCAAGACCGTTTTTCTCAATGCTTTCATAGTCGCAGAACTGAAGAAAAGCGTGAGTTGAAGTGCCTATCTCGGCGGCGGTGGGCTTTTTGTTGATCTCAAGGAGACTGTCAAAGTCACCCGGGGCGCGTCTCATAAGCTCTATTCGTGAGCGAATGATCATTTCATTGTCGCGGCTGACGTCGAGCGCGTCCTCATCGCTCTCCGAAAAGAGCTTTCCGGTAGGTATGGGGCTGAATATACTGTCATCAAGCATATGCGCCGAAACCTTTGAGGCTGCTACCTTCGACGGCACGGTAGAGAGAAGTCTCGCGTTATCGTCATCCTCGTTTGCGGAGGAGAAAAGATCAGCAAAGGTCTGATCCTCGACAGTGATCTCTCTTTCAGATGAAGCCGCAATGCTTCTCTTGAAAGGGCGAGTCAGGTGCTCTGCCTGCTTGTCAAAGACATTGACGGTGCAGATGTTATCGTCTCCGTCGCGCAGCATAAGTAAAATCCAATTGATATATGTGAGACTTTTTTTGATCTCGTATTCGCAATCGGCACATTCCTTGAGCTTATTGACGTATTCGTCGTAAGTCTTTGAAAGGGTAGCGCTGATATAAAGACGCTCTCTCGCTCTTGTGAGCGCAACGTAGAAGATACGCGCCTCTTCCTCGAGCTGCTTAGCTTGGTTGTACTTGTTGACTGTCTTGTATATGGGATTATCGGTGTATCTCGTGCGTATGCTATCTAACGCATCCTCGTCCGGACTGTGTAAAGGGAGCTTCATCGACGGGCCGAATTCCTTGTTGAATATTATTGAATAACGGTTTTGCATATTGAATTGTTTTCCAAATCCAAAAAGGAAGCAAACGTTAAATTCAAGGCCCTTGGATTGATGTATACTCATTATTGTGATAGCATCACTGTTTTTGCTGTCAGGCTCTGCGCCCGATTCACCCTTGTCCATAACGTCCTTGAAGTATCTGATAAAGCTGTAAAGACTGCTCCAGGTGTTCTTGACGAATTTGCAAGCAGAGTCATAGAGATAGGTGTAGGCATCGGTAGTTGTCAGAGAGTAGTATTTTTCGGATGAAATAAGACTCTTGATAAGCTTGTCGGCACTTATTCTTCCGGCAGCGGCTCTCATTTTTTCAATGTACTCAACAAATGAGGCGCATCGTGTTGCAATGTCGCGATCCTCTCCCGAAGCCGCATAGCTGATCAGCGCATCGTAAAGAGAGCTCGATTTATCTGCATCGCGGCGGATCTTAACTACCTCTTCAAGTGTAAGATCGGGGGTGTGTACGTCGCTCGAGGTGGTAAGAAGGTGACAGAGCGGCATATCCGATCTCGGATTGTCAATTACCGAGAGCAGATTTACAAGCAACCTCATATCCTCGGTTTCGAATAACTCGCCCTTGGATGAAAGAGAATACTTGATATTCAAGGCGCTGAGCGCATTGATAATCGGCTTGTTGTGCGAATGTGAACGAACGAGGATGGCAATGTTTCCGGGAGTGATGGGTGAGCCGTCTGCGTTATGTCCGTTCCTCAAAAGGTCAGCTATCTGATTTGCAACAACGATAGCCTCATCACCGAGATTTCTTGCGTTGTCGGAGCTTGACGAGTTGTCGTCGTCATACTCACTCTCCTCGTCTTCATCCTCCTCGGGTATGGGTGTTTGTACTATGTTGAGTGTGACATTGGGGGAGACGTACCCATCATTCTTGCCCTTACCAAATCTGAGATCGTCGGATTTGGTGTATCCAATGCTCTCGGAGAAGGCAGAGAATACCCCTGCGCATACCTTGTTGGTAAAGTTAATGATATTCTCGTCGCATCGGAAGTTCTCGGACATAAATATAGTGCTTCCGCCGTCTTCGGTTGAGGGCGGTGTATCGTTTTCTTTGTCGTAAAGCTTGAATTTGCGCCTGTATTCGGCAAATATCGATGGCTCAGCCTCACGAAAGCCGTAAATGCTCTGCTTTATGTCGCCAACCATAAAGCGGTGACCTCGTCCGATCAGCGCGAAAATGGTGTCCTGTATCTCGTTGACGTCCTGGTACTCATCTATGTATACCTCGTCAAAGCTCTCGGAGAGAGTTTTCGCGTAATCGGTAGGCTTGCCGTTTTCGTCAACGAGAAGGGAAAGCATGAATTTAGGCATATCCGAAAACTCGCATACACCTCTACGGCGCTTTTCTTCGGAGTATTTTCTCTCAAATTCCGACAGTATCTCGTAAAGTAGAACACACATATCCGAATAAGTGACGAAAAGCTGGGATATCTCTTCCGCACTTTTATAAAGATAATCTGTTTTAAGCTTTTTTACCTTCTCGTTGAGAGAACCGCGAAGCTCCTTGTAGTATTCGCTCTTTTCGGTCTTTTCGTTTTTGGATACTGACGTTATTCTTGCAGGCTTGAAGGCGTCAAATGCTTCGCGTACCCGGCTGTAATCTCCGTTTTCAATATTCTGCAGCAGGGTGTGGCAAAGCTCTGCGTTTTCGACAAAATCAGAGGAGTATTTCGATGCAACGAACGCATCCTCCTGCATGTCATCGGAGCATTTAATAAAGGTCTTCCAAACGTATTTTACCGTAGAAGCAAGCTCGTTTTTCAGTGCTTGACCCTCAAGTGTTGTGAGAAAATCCATATGGGAATTTTTCTCGAGCCTCTTGGCGTGATCCTTGAGCTGCTCAAGGGAGCGCGGAGAGGTGATAAGCTTTTTATAGATATCCCAGAAGGTCGGGATAAGCTTTGACGTATCTCTTGCCCCTGTAATAATACCGATAAGCTCGGTGTATCTGTTGGAGTATCCGACAGAGGAAAGGGACTCGTTGAGATAAGGCTCGCACTTGGCAAAAAAGACGTCAAGCGTTTCCTGCATTATCCTGTCTCTTATAGGTGAAAGCTCCGCATCGTCGGATAATCTCATAGACGCCGGAAGACCGAGCTTTTCAAAGTTTGATCTTACAGGATCCGAGAAAAATGAGTCGATCGTGCTTATGTGAGCGTTGCCTAGCTTGATCATCTGGCTTTGCAGATGTATATCCCCGGGATGCTCCGCGATCGCCTCGCCGAGAGCCTTGGCGATCTTTGCTTTAAGCTCTCCCGCGGCGGCACGGGTAAATGTGACTATCAGAAGTCTCGAAAGGTCCTGCTTTTCTTCTATGATAGCCTTGATAATTCTTTGTGTCAGGGTGTAGGTTTTGCCCGAGCCTGCCGCGGCACTGACGAGCAGAGTCCTGTTTCGAACGTCAACGGCGTTTTGCTGGTCTATTGTTAATCCCATATCTCTGCTCCTTTCATCAGTCTTTGTTTGCCACGGGACATGTGGACTTCATTGAGCAGAATCCGCACGCTTCCTTTGAGGGAGTACGCGGAGCCTTGCCCGAATACATATTCTTTGCGGTTTCTTTTATTGTGCTCCTCATAACGTTATCAACGTTGAGAATAGCCTCCTCGCTCAACGCACCGTTGCTTCCGGTGGTTCCGTCTTTTCTGATAGTCATTCCAAGCACCTTTGGGTCAAGATCTGCACTCATCGCGCGAAGAAATTGATCCTCAAAAAGCAAAAATCCACTCCTGACAGGCTGTACCTTTCCGTCGGATTCCTCAGCGGATAAAAACTGAGCCGATGCAGGGAATACGTCCGCGCCATCGCCAAAGAAGCCTTTGTTTTGCTCAAGAGTAGCCGTGAAAAGATACGCAGGGAGCTGAAGGTCCTCTCCCGTTGAAATTTTTTCAACGTTGTATTTATGAGTTCCTGTCTTGTAGTCGACTATTCTGATATATTTCTTATCCTCACCGTCGTAGCAATCGATACGGTCAATAACTCCGCCGAGACTTACAACGGGGGATTCATTGCTGTCGTCTACCTTGATCTCCATCGGCTTGAGCGCATCGGGCTTGCTGCTTGAGATGCTTTGCTCAAATGCCACGATTCGGAAAAGTGACGCATTAAACTCGTCTATCACGCTCTTGACCATTATCAGAGAAAGGTCGCGAAGTCTTGAGAAGCTATACATCATAGACGGGGGAAGAGGACAGTTGATCCCACTCACGTATTCCTTCAAAACGCGGTCGACAAGCTCGATAAGCTCGGCATCGTCAATATTGCGAAGCTTTCCGTTTTCGTCGCGCAGGAGCTGCAGAACGTTTTCAAGTATATAGTGTATGGTCGTACCCGAGTCGGCATAGCTTATCGCGCTGACCTTCTTTTCTCTCAGCTTGAGAATATATTCGCACCAATACTTGTATGGACATTCCGCAAATGATGATATCTGTGATTTTGAGAGATGGAGCTTGTCTCCAAAGATCATTCTTACGTAAAGCGGATCTATCTCAACCGAGTCTCCGTGGGCGACTTCAGTCAGCTCCTCGGGCGAGATATCCTCGGTATCAGTCTCTCCGACCTCGTCAGCGGTCTTGTCTGCAATACCTCTTATATATGCAAGATCAAAGCTTTTAGCCTTTATATAGGGGAAGAGAAATTCAACTCTGCTCCAAGCAGAGGAGGGATTGAGCGCCCTTCCGCTTACGCTTGAGCGACAGGTGGAAAGAATTAGCTTTTCCTGCGGCTTTGCCATAGCTCTGTATACGTAAAAGAGCTCGTCGGAGGTTGCCGTATCCTCACGCGAATCAAGCGTGACCCCAAGCTTCTCCATAATGGATTTGTCGCTCTCGGTAAGAATTCCGCCGTCGGAATAGCTCGCGGGGAATTCACCCTCGCAAAGACCGACAAGTATGGCGGTCTTGATATTTTCAATTCTGAGAGTTGCCGCAGATCCGACGGTAACGTAATCGCTCATCGCAGGAACGGATCCGATGTCGGTATTGCGGAGCATTATCTCGATCGCGGAGCATAGCTCCTCCGCGCCGGTTTGGGTGCCTGCCAAGACCGTGGAAATGTCTGTCAGCGTTGAAATAATGTAATCGTATAGCCTTAAAAGCTCCCCCGCACCCTTTACGTCTCCCGTGCTGAGTGCATATTCTGCCTGGGATGAAAGATTATCGGAGAGTGAGATGCTTGTAAGATATGAGTAAAGCGCGCGACAGTTTTCGGTCGTGTCTCCCTTATTCAGGGAGAATCTATTACGAAGCTCAACGAGAGGGGGAATGATTTCCGCGCGAACACGGTTAGCAGAATCAAGTATCATTTTTCCGCGATCTTCGACTCTTGTGGTGTAGCCGTCGGGGTTCATACTCCACGCGTCAGCCGTAAACAGCTTTCCGCTTATGTTCCATGTGTAGCAATAATCTTCAAAAAGGTCAACATCCTTCTCGTCAATGCCGAGAAGACCGGTCTTTAAAAGGGTGAGAACGTCAACTGTGTTGAAGTTGTGAGCTATGCAGCGCAGCGCAGAAAGAATAAGACGTGCAGGCGCGGTGGTAGAGATATCGGTTCTCTCAGAGAAGAAATAGGGAATACCCATCTGCTCAAATACAGCATCGATAATTCCTCTCTTTGCCTCGGGATCGCGTGAAATCAGCGCGATCTCGGAGTATTTGACACCACGCGCTATCTCTTTTTTGATGTTGAGAGCGGCAAGCCATATTTCTTCGTATTCGTTGAGACACTTGTATGTCTCAATGCTTCCTCTCTGTGCCTCGTCAACCTCGGGTCTTGTATCCTTTGTAAGAGAGAAGTCCCAAAGATGCTTTTCGAGGAGATTAAGCTCAGCCTTTTGTATTTTGGAGTCCTTGCTCGGAATAATCTCCTGCTTTTCGATGCCATTATTTCCGGCAAAGCGCTTAAGTCTTGTATAGGTCGCCTTTATAGAATCAAAATGAGGCGCATCCGATTCCTTGTCATATGTCAGGGAAATGCAGGTATTTTTCGCCTGGGTGAGAATATGCTCAAGAATAGTGTGCTCCTCTCCCGTAAAGCTTGTAAAGGAATCGATATAGACGTTGCAATCCGAGAAAAAGTCGTTTTTACGAAGTATCTCTGCCAGGCGTGAAAGCTTGTTTTCCGCCAAAGCCTCAGATTCACCGAGACGCTCTTCCACGTTTCGCTGAAAATCAGCATATATAGCCGCAATATCGGAAAGCTTGTTGGCGAGGGGGGGGTCGGCGCATTTTGCCGCAAGCTCATCGCAGGTCTCGGGAGATATCGAGCTCGCGTGTAGCTCATCGATAGCAGAGAGCATCATCGACGTAAGCGAAGCGTCTGTTTTTATTCCCTTGTATTGCTTGAGGGAAAAAGACAGCTCGCGCAAGGTCTGCCACATAACGAGCGAGCGCGACGCAGTTCCGGCTGACTTATCGGTAAGACCGCCGTGTTTCGTAAATACAAGCTCGCAAAGGCGCGAAAAGCTTATGACCTCAAAGCAGAGGGCAGAGGACGCAGGGAGATCCGCAAGCATACACTCACTGATATATACCTGCTGCTCGGGAACGAGGAGATATGTCTTCTCACCGTTCTTCACGCGCTTTTCTATTTCTTTTAGTATGTATGACGTTTTTCCGCTTCCTGAGCGGCCAAGTAAAAGAGTCAGCATATTTACCCCTTAACATCCTTTTTTGTTCCTTCGAGTATTTCAAGATTTCGGAGAACTGTATCCTTTTTTCTCCATGAATAAGCGCGCTCGGAGAATTCCGCATCGCTCATATTCTCAATGATCTTGCGGGAGATGACGGGAGTCAGATCTCTTTTGAAAAACTCGATATTCGTATATATTGTTTCATTTTTAATTGCTTTAATGGTATGCGGACAGCATTCCTGGCACTTGTCGCATCCCCATGCAGAGCCGTATTTTTGTATAGAGGCGATCTCGGATGGAGAAAGCTCTCCCTTTTTCTGTGTGAGCGCTGACAGACATTCGCTTATGTCATCCATAGGGCAGGCGAGTCGGCATTTTCCGCAACCCTCGCACCGTCCGATTTTGTATTCCTTTTCCTTCAGATGCGGCATCGGATAGTCGGTAACGATCTCGGCTAAAAAAACGTACGACGAATACTTTTCTGTGATAAGCATACCGTTGTCCCCGATAATTCCGAGACCTGCCATTGCCGCCGCATCTCTTTCGTCGATAGGGGAATCGTCGGCGAATCCGACGAATTTATACCCGGGATATTTCGTTTTCAACTTTGGCAGAAGCTCTTTAAAGAGAGCTTTGAAATAAGCGTGATAATCGCGCGGAACGCTATATGCGGAGATATTCTTTTCGCCGTATTTTGCGAGATACGGAACCGCAATGACAATGACCGACAGAACATCAAGATCACAAAACCCCTTGTTCTTGAGCTTGTATTCGCGCGTGACCTTGCATTTTGACATCGGTATGGCGCCAAACAGGTCTATGCCCATATCGAGAAGCTCGTTTTTAAAAAAATCAGGCAAAAGATCATCCCCTTCGTAAGTATAACTTTATTATAACAGATAATTAAAAATAAAGCAAGAAAAAACTGATTATTCAATGTATTTTTAATTGTTCTTCATTAAGTTGTCACAATATTTGACTATAATTGAGATATAGGATGAGATTTTTGTCAATTTTTACATACATTGGAGGTATATAGCTATGAGGCTTCGGATTTGCTTGATCACATGTGCATTCGCTTTTTCCGCGCTGCTTAGCGGATGTGCTCTCAGTGATCTTCCAAGCGTTATTTTTGATCAGGAAACAGAGGAAACGAGCGATGAAAACGTTACTTTTTCAGGCGCAGTTTTCGATGACAGTATAGGCAGTGATATAGAAATAGAAAAACCGGAATCGAACAAAAACCCGGGAGATAAGGTAACAAGCGCAGGCGAGGCATACAA
Organism: Oscillospiraceae bacterium; assembly: GCA_015064685.1. Taxonomy (GTDB): domain Bacteria; phylum Bacillota; class Clostridia; order Oscillospirales; family CAG-272; genus SVTX01. Next base: position 7,965 of record SVRT01000009.1, on the reverse strand, counting down.
CACTATCACCGAGGTTTACCACGCTATTGCGGACTCGGTTGTTGAGATAACCACAGAATCGGTGCAGACGAGCTTTTGGGGGCAGTACGTGTCCTCGGGTGCGGGAAGCGGTGTGATCATAGAGAAGAGCGGAATTATCGTTACGAACTATCACGTTATAGAAGGAGCGAATACCGTAACCGTGCGACTGACCGACGGTTCGGAGTATTCCGCGTCACTCATTGGATATGATGAGGCGGGAGATCTCGCGATCATAAAAATTGACGCCGGGGAAAAGGAGCTTACCGTGGCTTCGCTGGGGTGCAGCTCGGATCTTGAAGTAGGAGAGGACGTCGTAGCACTCGGCAACCCACTTGGCTCTCTCGGAGGAACGCTTACAACAGGAATCATCAGCGCAAAGGACAGAGTGCTTAACGTTGACGGTGAGGAAATGGTGCTGCTTCAGACCAACGCGGCAATTAATCCGGGAAACTCGGGCGGCGGTCTTTTCAATATGGCAGGACAGCTTGTAGGAATAGTTAATGCAAAAATTTCCGAAGAGGGAATAGAGGGGCTTGGATTTGCGATCCCGATCGACGTTGCTTATTGCATAATTGACGATCTCATAAATTACGGTTACGTTCGTGGTGTGGTAGATAGCGGACTTACAGTAATGGATGTAACTGCTCAGAATTATTACTATTTTTACGATTACGGAATAAGAACTACGGGAGTTATTATTTTTGAATCTAAGAATACATCAGATCTTGAATTCGGAGATAAGATATTGAAAATTGACGGAGTGGATATAGAATCATCTGCAGATGTAGAAGTGATTTTGAAAAGCCATAAAGTCGGCGACACTTTAAAGCTGATAATTCAGCGTGGGGGAGTAAAGCTTTCAGTGAATCTTACACTCACGGAAAAGGTGCCCGAAAAAGTAGTTTTTGTGGAATAGGAGACAAAAATATGTATCATATACTCGTTGTTGACGATGAAGCGAGAATTCGCTCGATAATAAAAAAATACGCAGAATTTGAAGGACATACCGTTACCGAGGCAGGGGACGGAATGGAGGCGGTAAGGCTTTGCCGCCAAGAGAGCTTTGACATAATCATTATGGACATAATGATGCCCGAGCTCGACGGTTTTTCCGCGTGCCGTGAGATCAGAAAGGTCTCAAGCACACCGATCATTATGCTCTCCGCAAGAGGCGAGGAGTACGATAAGATAAACGGCTTTGAGACGGGTATAGACGATTACGTGGTCAAGCCATTTTCCGCAAAGGAGCTTATGCTGAGGATTGAAGCGATAATGAAGAGAAGCAGAAGCGGACATGCCGCCTCGAGCGAACCGAAAAAGCAGAACGTTATCGTCGAGCTTGACAACGGAGGGCTCAAGGCAGACCTCACCGCAAGGATCGTATATATCAACGGAGAAAGAGTTGATATGTCCCCCAAGGAATACGACCTTTTCTTCTATATGCTTGATAACAGAAATATCGCACTTTCCAGAGAGAAGCTGATAAGCGAGGTCTGGGGATACGATTTTTACGGAGACGCAAGAACGCTTGATACTCACATCAAGCTTCTCCGAAAGAGCCTTGGCGAATACAGTAAATATATCGTGACGTTAAGAGGGGTCGGATATCGTTTTGAGGGAGATATCTGAGAGAAGAATTGACCGTTAAAGGGGAATTGATATTATGAAAAGAGTAAGACGTATGCCATCAAAAAACAGAAGTAGCCGCCGCAGCTCAGGTATATCGTGGCGGTTATTTGGCACGCTTACTCTTTTTGTTGTTCTCGTTCTTGTTGTAATTTGGGTTTTTCAGATCGTTCTTTTAAATAAGTTTTACGAAACCTCAAAGCTTGAAGAGTTTACAGACACCGACGATTTCATTTTTGGCTTGATAAACAATGAAAAGGGAATGAAGGAAGCAGTCTATACACGGTCAGGCGAGACCGATACCTGCATACGTCTGTATAAGGTCGTTGACGGTGTTGCGACCGAAATAGCCGATTCAGAGGTGAATATGGGATGCATGCTGCACTCAATTCCCGCCGATGCGCTTTCAAGCCTTTACACCCGAGCGGCAAAGAACGGAGGGGTGTACTCAAAAAAAATTGCAAATCCATCGGACAAAAACTCGTCCATAAACGCGCTGTACGTTTCCATCGAGATAAGTGAAAAGGGCGAGGAATATATTTTGATGATGGATTCCGAGCTTGTCCCCCTTGATGCAACCGTAAAAACACTTCAAAAACAGTTCGGTTGGATAATGTCTCTGCTTATTATGGGAGCGTTGATTATCGCGTTGGCGATCTCAAGAGTCATTTGTATTCCGCTTGAAAAAATGAGCCGATCCGCCAGAAAGCTTGCAAAGGGAGACTATAACGAGGAGTTTATCGGTGGAGGATACCGAGAAGCAGAGGAGCTTGCTGAAGCGCTTAATTACGCGTCCGAGGAGCTTGCAAAGACTGATAATCTTCAAAAGGAGCTTGTCGCAAATATTTCTCACGATCTTCGCACACCGCTAACAATGATAAAGGGATATAGCGAGGTAATGAGAGATATTCCGGGCGAGAATAACCCTGAGAACGTCCAGGTAATTATCGACGAGACCGAAAGACTTACCGAGCTTGTAAACGATGTGCTTGACCTGTCAAAGATCCGCTCGGGAACAAGAAAGCCCGAGCCCGAGACCTTTGACCTTACCGAAACGGTCCGCGCAGTGCTGACAAGATACGAGAAGCTGACGGAAAGAGATAACTACGTCATAACCTTCAGCGCCGACGAAAGCGTTTACGTAAATGCGGACAGGACGATGATATTGCAGGTTATCTACAACCTTGTCAATAATGCGCTCAATTACACAGGAGATGATAAGAAGGTAAGCATCGATCAATCGGTTTGGGATAACCGTGTACGTATTTCGGTAATAGATACGGGAAACGGTATCGATGAGGCGGATATTCCTTATATTTGGGATAGATATTATAAAGTAGATAAGGTGCATAAGAGAGCAAAGATAGGCACGGGACTTGGTTTGTCGATAGTCAAGGGAATACTCGAATCTCACGGAGCGACATACGGTGTCGAAAGCAAGGTTGGGGAGGGCTCAAATTTCTGGTTTGAGCTTGAGACCTTCCGTGCAATAGACGAGTATGAGACCGAAACGGAAGAAAACGAAAAATAATTTTTGAAAACTGTTGAATTTTTATTAGAAAAGTATTACAATATATCGGTAGGCAAAATAATGCCAAGAGCTTTAGCTGGAGAGAGAATTGACAACTAGAAAAGAACTTGTGGAAAGAATAATGCGGTGCGCCGTTTGCTCCGAGTCACTCGTTATGTCAGAAGACGGGAAAAGCGCTCTGTGCTGCGGACCTCGCCGCCATTGCTTTGATTTTTCAAAGGACGGATATCTGAGTCTTCCGATGAGTAGCGGAGGAGACTCCAAAAGCGCGGTAGACGCGCGTAAAAGCTTTCTCGAAAAGGGATATTACGAGCCCTGCGCGAGAGCGATAGTAGATGCTATGTCAAAGTACGTTTCAAGCGACGCCACGGTAATTGATGCGGGCTGCGGAGAAGGATATTACACCTCAATGCTGGCGAAGCACGTGAGCGGAGCGATTGGATTTGACCTGTCAAAATTCGCGTGTGCGGTCGGAGCGAAAAGGGCAAAGCGAGAGGGAGAAGAGAATCTTCTGTACTCCACCGCGAGCGTCTTTGAGCTTCCTGTAAAGGATAACTCAACCGATGCCGTAGTAAATATATTTGCACCGTGTGCAGAGGAAGAATACGCGCGAGTGCTGAAGGGCGGCGGATACCTTTTCGTTGTCGGCGCAGGTAAGGAGCATCTTATGGGCCTCAAGCGCGCGATATACGATGACGTATACGAAAACGGTGAGAGAGCGGATCTCCCGAAAAATCTGGAGCATATAGATAAGATCGTATCGCGCCACGAAATAGCTGTTGACGGACAGGACGATATTGCCGCACTGTTTTCAATGACGCCATATTATTGGCGCACAAGCGAGTCGGACAGAGAAAAGCTCAAGGCACTTTCTTCCCTTGAAACTACAATAGAATTTGAAATAAACATTTACAGAAAATAAAGGACGTAAAAATGAAATTTTCACTTTGCATTCCCATGTATAACGAATCATCGATCATCAAAGAGACCGCTAAAACTCTTCACGGGTATATGGCGGCTAACTTTGAGGATTATGAGATAATTTTTGCCGATGACGGTTCAAAGGACGGCTGCGGCAAGATGGTCGAGGAGTTGGGGCTTCCAAACGTAAGACTTGTCGGCTACGAGCAGAATATGGGTAAGGGATACGCAGTCCGCACCGCGATGCTTGCCGCAGAGGGCGATATAGTTATGTTTACCGATGCTGATCTGGCATACGGAACTGATGTAATAAAGCAGGTTTATGAGACTTTCGAGGCAAATCCCGATGCCGAGATGGTAATAGGCTCTCGCAATCTTCACAAGGACGGGTACGAGGGATATACGGCTATCCGTAAGCTTGCAAGCAAGGTGTATATCAAGGTTCTTGCAATAGTTGGCGGCTTTAAGCTCTCAGACTCACAGTGCGGCTGTAAGGCATTCAGAGGAGATGCCGCAAAGAAGATTTTTGCGCGTTGCGAGGTCAACCGCTTCGCGTTCGACTTTGAGTGTATTCTCTGGGCGGCAAAGTTCGGAATGAAGATAGTTGAGATGCCGGTCAAGATCATCAATCACAGAGAGAGTAAGGTCAGCGTCCTTCGGGATTCTTTTAAGATGGTTCGTGACATCATAAAAATGAAAAAACGCATTAAAAAGGCGCAAGTATAACGAAAAAAAGAGGCTATAAAGCCTCTTTTTTCTGTTTATTATTTCTTTTTCGGCGGCTTGTAGCGTTTCATTGCCTTCTGCGCCTTTTGCTTCTTTTCCTTTTTGAGGATGAGTGTACCCGTCTTTTTGTCGACCTTGCCAAGCTTTTTGTTTTTCTTTTTCTTCTTTTTCGCGCTCTTTTTAAGTATTTGGTGTATCTGAGCTGCCTTGACGGCTATTCTTTCCGCGGTGTTGAGCGCATTGTATATGCGCTGTTCAACGTCGGGCTTTTTCTTTTCTTCCTTTTGAGACTCAACTACAACGTCAGCCTGACTTTCATCGGAAACGGAAATTACTATCTTTGTAGTTTTATTTTTCTTTCTCATCTTAGCCTCCGATTATCTTTTATCCTTTTCAATAAGCATCTCAATTGCTCGAACGGCGACCTTTATACCTCTCTCTGTGTCGTGAGTCTCGTCGTCGTTTGTGTCGAGTCCGGCATTGAATCTTTCCTGGTTCCAAACGCAGGAGAATACCGCTCCGCTACGGACGCGAAGGAATGAGCCCACAGTGAAGAGCGTTCCCGATTCCATCTCGCTCGCGAGGACTCCGAGCCTCTTCCAAGCTTCCCATTTTTCAAGCAGATCGCTCGAGGTGGGCATACGTGCGGGTGAGTGCTGACCGTAAAAGGAGTCCTTTGCCTGGACTACTCCCGTGTGATTTGCAAATCCGAGCTCTTCTGCCGCCGCGCGAAGCGCAAAGAGGACGTCTGCGTCGGGAACTGCGGGGAATTCAATAGGCGCGTACTCGCGCGAGGTTCCGTCCTGACGAACCGCTCCGCTCGCAATAACGACGTCCCCGGATCTTACGTCAAGGGATATACCTCCGCAGGTGCCTATACGGATGAATGTGTGAACGCCGCACGCGGCAAGCTCCTCTACGGCAATTGCTGTTGAAGGACCTCCGATACCCGTGGAGCAGACAGAGACCGTCTCGCCTGCGATCTTTCCGTTCCAGATATTGTATTCGCGGTTTGTCGATACGTGATAAGGCTCGTCAAAGAATGCCGCAATCTTTTCGCATCTTCCGGGATCACCGGGAAGAATGCAATATTTACCGACCTCGCCCTCTGCAACGTTTATATGATACTGTTTTTCGTGAGAAGCTAACATAATTATCTCCCTGAATGGTTATTATTTACATTTACAGATACATTATAGCACAGTTTTTTCAATATTTCAATAGTTTTTTTGTATAGAATGGCGCGTAGCGCAAATAATAATCACAAAATACGAAAAATGGGAGTTATTATGTCGGAAAACTATATAAAGCTTGACGCTTCCTTTATATCTTTTGGAAATGCGGTCGGCAAAAAAGAATACGAGGGCCCTCTCGGCGAGAGATTTGACATGCACTGTACCGACGACAGATACGGCAAGGAGACATGGGAGAGCGCGGAGAGTGAGATGCAAAGGCTGGCATTCAACTCGGCACTTGCCAAAAAGGATCTGAGATTTGAGGATATAGGTGCGCTTTTCGCGGGGGATCTGTTAAATCAGTGTGTTGGCTCGGCGTACGGGCTTTGCGGATGCAATATACCGTATTTCGGGCTTTACGGAGCCTGCTCGACCTGCGGAGAGGGGATAATGCTCGCATCGATACTCGCGACGCACGGAGTATATGAAAGAGTAGCCGCGGTGACCTCGTCGCATAACTGCTCGGCGGAGCGGCAGTACCGCAATCCCATCGAATACGGCTCGCAGAGGACCCCCACGTCGCAGTGGACGGTCACGGGCTCAGGCGCGTTTATTATTGGTAACGAGAACGCAGGGAAGGTCAAGATACGCGCGGCAATGCCCGGATGCGTTATAGATAAGGGAATAAACGATGCCAACAATATGGGTGCGGCAATGACTCCTGCGGTTTGTGATACGCTTGTCAGATTTTTCAAGGCAAGTAGGACGCATCCTGACGAGTACGACCTTATCATAACAGGAGACCTCGGTCACGAGGGCGCATCTATTCTGCGCAAATTTATGGATATTGAGGGCTATCCTCTCGGCGATAATTACACCGATTGCGGAATATTGATCTTCAATAAAGAAGCTCAGGACACTCACGCAGGAGGCTCGGGCTGCGGATGCTCGGCGAGCGTTCTCTCCGCCTTTGTTTTGCCCGAGATGGAGAGAGGACGCTATAAAAAGGTCATTTTCGTAGCATCTGGCGCTATGATGAGCCCGGATATGATAAAGCAGGGAGAAAGCATACCCGCAATCGGTCATCTTCTTGTTTTCGAGACGTAAGGAGGGAATATGGACACTTTAACGCAATTTATATGGGCATTTGTCATAGGCGGCTTGCTTTGTGTCGTTGCCCAGATACTGATAGATAAAACCAAGCTCACACCCGCGAGAATACTCGTCTGTTACGTTGTCGTGGGAGTGATACTCGGAGCGCTGGGCATCTATAAGCCGATAGTCGAGCTTGCGGGCGCGGGCGCGACCGTTCCGTTGACAGGATTTGGATACCTTATCAGCGAGGGCGTGCGCGAGGCAGTGGATAAGCAAGGGCTCCTAGGTGCACTAACAGGCGGACTTACCGCCGCGGCGGGAGGAATCGCGGCAGCACTGATATTCGGCTATCTTGCTGCCGTGCTTTTCAAGGGAAAAAGGCGTGGATAATTCATGCTTCAAGAGCGTTTTTGAGCTTTTCAAGAGCGCTCTTTTCTATTCTTGAAACGTAAGAGCGGGATATACCGAGCTTATCCGCAATCTCGCGCTGTGTCAGCTCCTCTGTGCCGCAGAGCCCGTACCTCATAATGATTATCTGTCTTTCCCGCAGAGTGAGGACGGTCTTTATGCATTTTAGCGCGCGCTCACTCATGATCTTGCGCTCGGTCTCTTCACTAATATTCTCATCCGAGCTTATGACGTCTATGTAGGCGAGAGGATTTCCGTCACGGTCGACGTCGATAGTCTCGTTTATCGAGACGTCAGCAGAATGCTTTTTCTCTGCCCTGAAGCTCATAAGTATCTCATTCGCTATCCTCACCTAACGGCTCGTAAAAATCCTCTAAAATTTCATCGGGATTTTTGTCGGAATTGCCGTTATTTCCGCTATTTCCGTCGGGTGGAGTGGGAAATTCATAGTCTCCATCGTTG
>SVRT01000032.1 GCA_015064685.1 Oscillospiraceae bacterium | reverse complement strand
ATCCTCCAAATATGTTTTTTAGTTTCGACTGGCAGGTCAAAGCTATTATATCATATTTGGAGGATTTTTCACTCACCGGTTAACCTCTATTGAACCACGCGACTATCGCGTGGTTTTCGGTTTACAAAAAAATATCGGACGCAGTCGCGTCCGATATTTTCTATTCAGGAGGGCATCTCGATTCCAAGACCCCAATCGTCACCCGTTTCGGTCTCGATCCCGTCCTCAGGCTCGGTCTTGCTCTCGGTTTCCGTTTTGGTTTCGGATAAAGTCTCCGAAACGGTCTCGCTTTTTGTTTCTGTTTCCGTTTCGGTTTGATTTAAAGTTTCTGTTTCCGTGTTTCCTTCGATCTCGTCCGTCTCAGTCTCAACTTTTGACTCGTTCTCGGTCTTCACCTCGCTATCGGATCCGCTCTCGACAGATGTAAAAGTCTCCTTTTCCGTATTTTTCTCGGTTTCCTTTATCCCGGTTGATGGATCGGTTTGACTCTCCGCCCGGCTTTCGGTGCTTTGCTCCTTGGAATCACAAGCTGCAAACGAAGCTATTAAGATAACGAAAACAAGCAGAAAAGCTATGTGCTTTAGCATATTTCTCATCTTTTCCTCTTTTCCGGGTTAATTCTCGGGCATAAATACGCCGAGTCCCCAATTTTCGCTCTCCTCAGATTCATTCTGACTCTGCAAGCCCTTCTCTGTCTCGCTCCCCTTTTCATCGGTATCGGTACACGATACGAAAGCACAAAGAAGCATGAGCGCAATTATCAAAGCAAAAACCTTTGAAATTCTTTTCATTTTTCTCTCCGTTTTCACCGACCCGCGGACAAACGTCCGCGGGTCGGATTTGATCATCAATTATCTTCTTCAGCCGCCACAATAATGGGTCCTTCCCATTCCTCGGTCTCGCTGTACGTGATTATGTCACGCTCACACAAAAGCGCGATGACCTCGGGAGCGGTATATTCTTTCTTGAATGCTTTCATTTTCTCGCCTCCTATCATTCTGCCGCAGCTTCAAGAGATACGGTTCTGTCAAGCGTCTGCGCGCTTGTTGCAGCTCCGGCGTTGACTCTCGTCAGATGAACTACATTCGCATCGTAATCCACTGCAACAAGGTCAAAGGAAGGGCAGTTTGCTCCATTGTTTATTGTAAGGATGCAAGGAATATCGTGATGAACTGCGACCTCGTCTATGTGACTGTGACCGCCGATAAGGAACTCGACCTTACCCGTCTTATCCGAGAAATCATAGAGCTTGCCGTTAAAGGATACGGTGCCGCGCTCGTTATATGTGTTGGAAAATTCAAGGATCTTATCGGTCGCGGGATGTACGGTCGTTCCACCGGTGTAAAGAATGTGAGGAGCAAGTGCGATGTGCGCGTCGTCATTCTTTGCAAGCTCGGAGAGGAACCACTCAACCTGTGCGATATCAAAATCGTCCATAGCAGAAGTGTGTCCCCAGTCGATACCGCTGTCGAACACGTAGAATTTCGTATTTTCGCCATTAAACGAATAATAGCTCTTACCGCCGTATCTCTCATCGGAGTACCACGCTTCGTCCATCTCCTCGCGGGTCAGCCAATGAGGACTCGAAACAGTCGCGCTCTTATCAGCGTCCCAAAGCTGATAGTTGTAATCGTGGTTGCCGACTACAAGATAGAAATCCTTGCCAAATGCAGCCTGCATTCTCTCGTCGATATCCTTGAGGTTTGCGATCGCATTCTCGCGTGTATTCGAATTGTTGAGCCAGTCTCCGCCGCAAAGCGTGAAGGAGACACCCGACTTATCGAAATATTTACCCATCACGTCAATAGCATACTCGTAGGAGTAATTGATGACACCGTCAGCAGCAGATTGAACGTAGTGAGGGTCGGTGAAGAACAGGAATTTCTCGCCGTTTACTATCTCGCTCGAAACCGCGTCAAACCTTTCCGTCTTTGTATAATCAACCATTTCGTTTATCGTCTTTCCGTATTCAAAGGTATCGCTCGAAACCGCTCCGCAGGAGCAGGATTTGTAGAATACCGCCTTCGTGTCATCTGTCGCACGGCTTGCAAGATACTCACGAGCAACTGTATTAACGTACGTATGACCCAGCGCGCCTGCATACTCGATTCCGCAAGCATCGCAAACTCTCACACTCGTGCACGTAGCAGCCGTCATACTGTGACCGAGAACACTTCCTGTACACTCAATGTCTGTCTTTGTGTAGATTACGGATGAGCCTGCCCAATCTGTGTAAAGGCTTACCTCGTCATCACCCGTAACAGCCGCGACCTCCTCAAGAGAATCAACAATGCCTGCGTACGCAAATTGCATATTAAGCTCGTCACCAACCGCAGGCTTAAATGCCCTGAGTCTGAGATAGAACACCGTATCCTCCGCGCCGACCGTCCAGGACGAGAACTGAGACATATCAACCACCACAGTTTCCCATCCGTTGTTAAATCCGACGGTCCTCGTTGCGCTGCCTTTTGCATTTGTTCCGGTATAAGCTTCAATAGTGAGTTTTGTAAGATTATCGCTTCTCATTTTGAAGATGAGATATCTGCCCGTATTGGCGATATTGACCTCCTGGCTGCTGCCTGTAGCATGGCTACAGAAGAGATAGATCCAGCCCTCCGTATTATCCGCGCGGCTGTGGGCACCCGTAACGTAAGTCTCATATTTTCCGGTAGTCTCATCGTATTCGGTCTTGTAGGTAGTACCGAAATACAAGCCTGAATAAGCGTCAAGTCCGTGTGCGTTGAGGAAGAGATTTGCGTCACTTACGTCTCTTTCGGTATATACCTTGCCGCAAACGGTACAGTACTGCTTGTAGATACCGTCCGCGTAAGAGGTGTCTATCGCGCAGTTTCCGTCCGAGCAGCTTCCGTCGGCATTAACGATTCTGCCCGAGTAGGATGACTCAACTAAAATTGCCTTCTTATCACCTGTGAGAGCCGCTATATCCTCCCAGCTGTCACAGAACGCGTAGTAAGCCAAGTCGAAGTAATTGGTCGAAGCAACCATATCGGAATGGAACTGCAATGTCTCTATTACGTATTCTCCGTTCGCGTTCGCTACCCATTTCTGACCAAGCACGCTTGCCATATCAAAAATGACAGTCTGCCACTCACCGACCTTGAGCTGACTCATCGGATATCCGATGTAAAGCACATTTGCACTTCCGGTATATTTGCCGTCCTCGCCGAGCTTCACGGTGTTTGCATCCTTTGTTCCGAGATACATACCAAGCTTCCAGTCGTTAGCGTTGGTTCTGATCTTGACCACGAGGTACTTGTCGCCCTTTCCGATGTTGAAGGGAGTTCCCTTTCCGTAGGTCGTGGTAACGCTCTGTGTTCCATCAGACTTATTCGAATAGGAGATGGGATATCTGAAGGGATTGACCTGACCAGCCATGTCCTTACCTGTGTATCTGATGTATGAAAGCTTATTTATCTCATCAACGCCCGTTGTGGCGCTCAACTGATAAGCCTCAACCTTTTGCGTCGTGCTTACGGGGAAATATCTGTCAACGTCAAAGTCAGCCACGTGTCCGCATGAGGAGCAGGTGTAAACGTAAGCGTTGTCGCTTCCCGACTCAACGTAATCGTGAACCACACATTCACCCGTTGCAGCATCAATCACATAGTAGGACTTATTCGACGTATGCATTTCAAACGTGCCGTCACCGACGAGCGATCTGATATCCTCAATGCTGTCACACATAGCAACGTAAGCGTAATCTATGTAGTCCTCGGTAGTACTCTTGGGCACAGATGCACCGTTAGTCGTAAGAGGACGCATCCAAAGCTTTGATAAATGATAAAGCCCATCGGTCTCGTCCACCTTGAAATTAGCGGCGGTAGGATGCTTGGACAGATCAATGACCGCAACGTGCCACTCGCCGTCCTGGTGTGTCTGATATGTGATAGGTCCCGCATATGATCCTGCTGTTTTGTTTGTCACACTGTAGGACTGCATATAAAGGTGCTGAGTTGACTGATCTGTCGGGTTGTCGCTTCTGAGCCTGTACTTTACAACGTAGTACTGTCCGATAGAAATCGAGGTTCCGGGAGTTCCGAGGTCAAAGGAGTTGTAGTTTCCGCTTCCCTGTCCGCCGTTAAGACGAACGAAGAGAGTTCCGTCATCATCAGCCATTATTTTTCTGTCACTTGCACTGTAATAGTTCGAATAAAGATCCTGAGCCGAGCGGAACCAGTTTACGTCGCTTGAAACAAACTGACTGTCACTGTAATCGTGTCCGCAGCTCGAGCAGGAGTACGTGTAAATGTTGCCGCCCGCGCACGAAACTCTCTTTACAGCGAGAGTACACTCACCCTGACATGACATAGTAGATGTATTGCAAGCGGTGCCGAGAGTTGCCCACGCCTCCTTTGAGCCGTGATACGTATAGGTGTCCTCTCCGATGAGCTGCTGAGCCTCGTCAACCGTATCAACAATAGCAAAGTAAGCGAGATCGACGTAGTCCTCACCGATCACAGAGCCGCCCGTGGTAATACGGCAAACCACACCTGCATCCGCAGAGGTATCGTATACCGAGTAATTCGCGTAAGCAGAGAGATCGACTATTACAGTCTCCCACTTTCCGCTCGTTCCAAGCGACGTGGGGTTTCTTGTGCTTGAATTGGTCAGAGCGCTACCGTTAGAGGAAATGTTGAGCGTGTACGTCGTTTTTCCGGTAGTCCTTATCTTCATAACAAGGAATCTGCCGGTAGATCCGTCACATTTACCGGGAGCATTGTTATAATCTCCGTGAGCATATATCTGTCCCGCAGTGCCGCCAAATTGCGTATAATGCTCATCGTTATAGGTCATTCTCGCGAATACCTCGCCGTCCTCCTCACAAAGAGTCGTGCTATATGAGAAATGATCACCTATCGGACGGGATGTTGTCACACCAAAATCGGCAAGCTGCTTTGCCGAGCAGTAGTAGTTCACGCCCTTAAGCGTTACCTTACCCAAGGTCTGCTCGCAGAGTATGCACTCGTGCTCGCAATACTCGCTTGTGAGGGTCTCGGTCGCGTAGTGCTTTTCACATTCGTTCGTCGCAGTATCAACGAGAGAAGAAATATCACCGTTGTGTCTTTCATATTTAGTCTCGTCAACAAGCGCAGAAATATCGCTGAGATCGTTACACATTGCGATATAAGCAATATCCATGCTGTCATCAACTGTTCCCTGTTTTGAGTGCGAGAGGAAACGGAACCAGATCGTGTGTGCATAATATTTTCCGTCAGTTCCGGGCATAAAGCCTGTCGTATCACTTGTCACCTGATCAAGATCGACTACGACCGTATGCCACTTGTCGTCCTGAGGTGCGCTGATAGTAGTCCTAGCCCAGCTTGAGCCGGTCGCATTTGACTTTGAATACCAATGAACGGTTGGCTGAGCGGTTGGGTTATCGGAGGGCAATCTGTACTTTAACACAAGATATTTACCCGTCTCTTTACCGTTTCCGTAAACGGAAAATGTGTTATATCCGTCAGCAATAGAGCTTCCGCCGTGAACGCGTGCAAAGACCGTTCCGTCAGAATCAGTCATAAGCTCGCTCGTTTGTAGCGAATTCGCGTTTGCATAATTCGTAGCTACCGTCATAGGAGACATAAAGAGCTCGACTTTATCAGATACGTTCTTTATCTCAAGTCCGCATGTCGAGCAAACGTAAGCGGTCGCACTGTTCTTGTCCGCGGACTCCTGGTGAGTGTACGCGTGCTCACAGTCGGTGAACGCAGGGGCAGCCTTTGCCGTCCAAACGTAATAATTGTAGAGAGCGCGAACTGCGTTCTTTTGTGTTGCGCTTGCCGTTTCGCTTGCAAGAACGGTATCGGCGTAATTAAGCACGCTCGCGATAACCGAGAGGTTATCCGAGCCGTCGGAAACCTTTACCGTATACTGCTTATTGTAAAGCATAGCCGCGATATTGTTGATCTTGACGTAGTAAAGACCCTTCGCGCTGTCAAGGTAAACACTGCTCTTCTGTGCAGAGATCCCCTCTCTTTCAACGGTTGCGCTGAGAGATCCGCTTCCGGTATACGCGAAATAGATCTTGAATGCAGTCGAGCTTTCAAGAACAGCCTCATAGCCCTTAAAGGTCAGAGTTGTGCCATCGGCCCACGAGGACGCCGCACAATTGATATCGGTAACCGCGTTTACAGGGTTAGTGTTACCTCTGTAAAGATTAGCGTTAGCGAGGCTTGACGCATTCGTTCCGAAATGTGCCTGAGCCATAGCGCCGTAGTTGAGCATTGCGCGGATAGTAGCGTGATAGCTTGACAAGCTCTCGCGCTCGAGGACCTGCTCAGCATACGACTGTACCGAGTATGTATGAGACGAACCAAGCTTTTCTCCGTTCTTTTGAGTATAAACGGTGACGAAGTTCGTCATCTCGGCAGCCGCAAGCTTCACGCTGACGACTACCCTTCCCTCAGAGTCGGTGGGAAGAGCGGATGCTGATACAGTCTCCTTTGAGACCTCAGCTCCCGAGGCGTCTCTCTCGATTACACAGACCGAATCCGCTTCACCGAGACTTGTGTAAAAGAAGTTAAGACTTACTGTGCCGCTGGTGCTTACGTTAACGCCGTAAAACGACTCGGGCTCAGCCGCCATAGCAGGCAGCGAGAGCGCGAGGGTCGCAACGATAAGTAACGCGAGCATGCCGATGATAGCGGCAGGCTTTTTAAAGAATACCTTCATAGTGCATCCCCCTTAATAAAAAAGATGTATGCACGCCCTCGGAATATCCTTGGCGTACATTTAATAAAAAAGTATTATTTATAATTATACCTCCCACCCTGCCCGCATCAAGATTTTTTTAGTCAACTTTTTGTGAATTTTTCATTAACGTCCATCAAGTTTACTATTCGCTCGTGCAATCTTTTCGATCTTTTTCACTGTGTGCAGAGCTAAATAAGACAATTGATTGTTTGTAAATAGATACCTCAATAAACAATTCCCTTTTGGCACAAAAATGCAACCTCAGCAAAACGCATTTCCGCAAGCTTTTTCTCGCAAAATTCGGCATTACTCCTCGACAGTTTATAATCGACTTGAGGATCAATCAGGCAAAGCAGCTCCTTGCCACAGGGCCACTAAAGATCTCCGCGATCGCCGAGGCATGCGGATTTTCAAGCCAATACCATTTTTCAAGATGCTTCAAAGCTCACACAACAATGACACCCACCGAATATATGATCCTCAACAGAAATCACGTAATATAAAAAATCGGACGCCTTCGCGTCCGATTTTTATACACTTTTATTTCTTGTTAATACGTCAGCCTATCACTTAACGCGAAAAAACAAATTATCGCTAACGCTGATCTCACCAAGCTCCGTCTCTTCCCCGTTTTTCACCGTATCTATATTTTTTCCGTCAGCCTGCGCCGAGACAATCTCAGAAGCCCCAAGCTTCACCGCTCTCAGATGAAGTGAACCTCCCTCAACCTTGATGCTTATATCACCGCCGACTCGCTCATAGCTTCCCCAAGCATTTCCGACACTCCAAAGACATTTGAAATCTCCGTCAACTATCGGAGAAAATCCAATATATCCCCTCGTCATATCATACTCAAAGCCTGAAAAGATAGGCAAAAGCGCAAAGGATGCCATCGGGCGCGCATAATTGCTTCCGCATTCAATTTCGTTGTAGGGATTGCGTTTTTTGCCGTCGTATCTGTCTCTTATCGAGCGAACGACGCTCAGTCCCTCCTCAATAAAGCCTTCGCTGATGAGCATGCCTGCGAACGCGTACTCAAAGCCGGTCATACACTCGTCAACGTAGGGTATCGGTATCACGGGACGGTAAGCCCCCTCGGGATACGCGCACATAATAGCGCCGCCCTCGTCACCGAGAGCAAAAACTCGCCAGGCGTTCGGATACTCGCGCAATGTGGGCTTGTATATCTCCTTATACATATTTCGGAGCGCGACTCTTCTCTGCTCCTTGTCGAACACGTCACCGAGGCCGCAAAGGCTCGCGTGCCATTGACCGAGAAGCTGATCTATCTCACAGCCCTCACCTATCTGATATTTAAGCTCATTCTGTTCGGCATTCCAATAATTCTCGCAGTTAAATCTGTCAATTGGCGCACGGCTTGAAAGATCGATATTTTGTATGAAATATCTGCCGTTGAAGAGCTTTTCCTTCGTGTAAGCGTAACCGTTTTTAAACAGGCGCATATACTCCTCCGCCCTGTCAAGCTCGCCGAAATGCTCCGCCATCTCCGCTCCTGCGCGAAGCGCCGCGAGGTACATTCCCTCAAGCCAGGCAGAAGGACCGAACAACTCCATATCAAGAGTATGATGCTGTCTGCCCTCAAGTATTCCGTCCTTATCCTTATCCCAAGCGTCGTAATTCTCATAGCTCCAGGCATATTCAAGCACGCTCTTAACCGTCTCCCAGTGAGACGCAAGCCACTCTCCGTCGCCGCTTATCTTCCACTCTCGATAGGTCTTTATGACCGTAGCCATCTGACCGTCAAGACAAGCCCTGAAGCCTCCGACACCGCGACCGAGAGGCAATTGAGTCCTGAAGCTCATTCGTCCGTCGGGAGCTACGTCCTCACGAAATTCCGTGTCTCGTATCGACCTCTCAAGCTCGGGAAACAGGAAGCAGAGCGCGTATGCATAGCTCCATACGTGCGTGCATGTACCCTCGCAGGAGCCCTCGCGCGGAGCAACTCCCTCCCAACCGTAAAAGGCACCGTTTTCAAGCCTCAAGACCGTGGGAGAGCGAAGCACCGATAAGGTAGACGATACGGCGTCGATGACCGCACTGTCAAGCGTTGAGGAATGTAACGTATCAGTAAATCTGACCGTCTTGTCGTAAAGATCTCCAAGATTTTCGAATACGTATCTCGCACTTGCAAGCGAATCCTCAAAAACAGTCGCGTAGTAATTTTTCCAAATAACGTCCCTACCCTCGCTATCCTTGCAGGGAGACCAGTAGTTGTAGCAGTTCGGACAATTCCAAGAGAAAACGAAATTAAAGCTCTTCTCCTCCATAGCTCCCACAGATGCGCGGACGCCGAGGGTCGCAGGGTCAAAGCGTCCCGAACTTTCGTAATCACGCACCGCAAAGCTATCGTTTTCAAGTTCAAACCAGAAGGTAGTCGGCGCATCTCTCCAGCCGCCGCGATACCAATACGGCGCGACGAAAGCGGAGGCGGCATCGGTCGAGATCGTAACGTCACCGTAACCGATCTCGTCCCTTCCAAGCCCCGCATAGGAAAGCCTTATTGCACTCACACCGCCATCGCTCATATCCTCGTTCAAGGAATTCTCGAAAGGATTTGAGGTGCAGAATACCACCGTATAGCGCACACCGTCAACCTTGCCCTTGATCTTCAAGTTGAATATGGCACAAGGAATGCTCGTATTTTTCGCATCGTGCGGAATAAAGGGATTGTACGCCTCAAGAATAACCTCTGCGGGAAAATCCTCGTCAAAAAAGCGAATGCTCGCCATAGGATACCGTCCCTCAAATTCAATGCTTTTAAAGTGAGGAAAGCCGCACATCGTACTGATGAGAGGCCCAAAGCCAAATCCTGTGTGCAGACCGGACGCATGTGAGCCCGAAAGGTCCTTGGTGATGTCTCCCTGTAAGATTTTTGATATAACCTTGCCCGAGGGATATTCCGCCCGAATGGCAAAAAACGTGTATGCCGCCACGCTCTGCTTGTTCGGACGGTTAAATATTTCAAAATCAACAAATCTTCCGTTACCCGCAAGACCGATACACCCCGTACCTATCCCGCCTATCGGAAATGATATCTCTCTCAAATGCTCGCCGCTGTATCTCATATCTTCCTCCTAAAATGGATTTAATACCTTCATTATATCATCTCTAAAGCATTTGTCAACATTTAAAAGAAAAATCGGTCGCTGCGCGACCGATTTTTTCATGCTTCAAATTTTGATTTGTCGAACTGTTGCGAATAGCCTTCTCCAGCGGAGAAGGGGGACCACCGAAGGTGGTGGATGAGGAGGTCGCCATTAGGACGCGCGCCACGGGTGTATCGTGGATTTGGTCTTGTGGCATAATGATTCTTTTGCAACGAAACAAAGCTTTTTTACAGACGCAAAGCCCTTGAAAGGGCGACCTCCTCATCCACCCAAAACGCACAGCGTAGGAGGATAGCCCACTACTCGCCTTGTGGCGTATGTCCCCCTTCCCCGCTGGGGAAGGCTTAACACACCGCTAAACCCCAATTTATCAAACCAATTCAAACAATCCGCTGATATACTTTGTATGCATCGGCTTTGTGGCGTCGCTCTCAAAGAGCGATTTTACGTCCCTGCCGCCGGGAATATTGACTTTTGGAAGCCTTGTTCCCTCACAATGCACGAAAATATAGCTTTCGTTTGCAAACACCACCGCATCACTTTCAACGTACAGATGAACGCCATATTCCCTACACAGCTTACGGAACACCTCGGTCGTCGTTTCCGATAAATTCTCCATATTCACCTTGTAGCACCCAACACCGCACCTCTGCGCATCCTTTTCTATCGAATCAAGCAATTCGGTGGGATAGATCTCGATAAGAATGACCGCCTTGTATTTTTCCTTTACAAGCTCGTAATCACTCGCAAGGTAAACGTCGTATGGCGTGCCGATTTTCCCGAGAACGTCACGGAAATGATAGGCGAGAGACATTCCGGCGTGATTATCCTTGCGATACTTGTAAGCCTTTTCATCGATAAACACCGCAATCTCGGATACACTTCCCATAGGCTTGTTCACAGCAGCCTTCGATATTTCAAGGAACTCGCGCATCTCTCCCATATATACGGGATCGTTGTAGCAGCCACCCCACATATCAAACCACCAGTGCGCGTAGCCGTGGATGAGCGAGCGGCAGTAGTGAAGCTTCAGCATCTCAATAGCGTCGTCGTATCTTTTGGGCTTGAATACGGGATTTTGGAAATAAGGAAGCTCGGGAAACGGAATACGTGTCAGATGAGTCCTCGTATCGTTTTCCGAGAAATAAAGCTTTCCGTGTGCGCGCAGGCTGTCGCAAGGAAGCATACACGCGTGATCGCGACCAAGCGCTCTGTCCGAGGCGTAGGACACGGGCGAGCAAAGGAAATCGATCTCCTCGCACTCAATCACCTTGTCGAGCGAATGATGGCAGGACTCACGCCAGGGAGTCTCAAAGGTATATCCGTAGAAGGTTCCAACGAGCTTCTCCGCCCCCGCCTTCTCCTTTGTAAAGCGAGCGAGCGCGCAGATCCTCTCTGCAACTATATCGGACAAGAATGCGTAATAGTTCTCCTCCGTCGCCGCAATTCCCTGCTTTTGGCAACGCTCCGCGAATTTTTCTCGCGACCTCTTACCGATCGATCCCTTGTTGTCGTGCGAGAACCACTCCTCGGTGTTACCCGCGGCAAACATATATCCGACAACGTGATCGGCGTAATCGGACGCCTCAACGTGTTCAATAGCCAGCGCGTAATTTTTCATCATTTCGCCAAGCCACTTGTCCGACGAAAAGCAGGGTCGGTGAAGCTCGACAGCTCCCCAATCACAAAGCTCGTCGGGGTTTGCCCTCTCCCAAGCCTCGCTCGGCGAGAGGTTCATTCGGGGGAATATCACCGCGTCGGGACAAGCCTCAAGCACCTCGTGGAAAAGTCGGTCAAACTCCTCCCAATCGGGCTCGTCGGTGTCAAACAGAGGCTTTCCGAAGCAAGGAGCCTGCGAGTTTTCGTTCATCGTCTTTGACGAGAAGAACATAGGAAGTGAATAAAGCTTATATCCCGCCTCGGCAAAATCAGAGTAGCGGCTATGCTCCATAAAATAGGTAAAATACGCATCGGGAGCCATTATCTCACCGTTAACAAACAAGCGAAGCGCACCCTGATGCTCTCTTATTTCCGCTTTCATAAGATCCACTTAAACCTTTCCGAATTTTTCAAACACTTTTCTTATGCTGAAGCCGTTCTCCTCAAGGAGCGCCTCTGCACTCGCCTCGTCGACCTCACATACGTCCGAAACGATGCCTATCATTCTCTGTCTGAGCTTTATGTTGGTCGGACGAAGGTTTATCATAAGATTCTCGTAAACCTTTCCCGTTTTCGCCATAGCGCAGGTCGTGATCATATTGAGAACGAACTTCTGCGAATTTCCCGCCTTCATTCTCGTCGAGCCCGTGATGACCTCAGCCCCCGTGTCGCAAACTATCTCAATGTCTGCAATAGCGCCGATCTTGGTGTTTTCGTTGCTCGCAAGAGAGATAGTCTTGCAGCCGATCTCCTTCGCAGTCCTCATCGCACTCGCAACGTACTCAGCACCGCCCGACGCGGAAATTCCCATAACAATGTCGACCGAGCGGGGATCCTTCTCAAGCAGATCGTCTCTGCCCTTTTCTGCGGAATCTTCCTCGTTCTCAGCCGCGCGGAACATAGCGTCTCGTCCGCCCGCCATGACAGTAATAACCGTATTGTAATCTACACCAAAGGTAGGGGGACACTCCGCGGCATCCATTACCGCGATCCTCGCCGACGTACCCGCGCCGACGTAAATAAGTCTGCCACCGTTCAAGAATGCCTCACTTACGGCATCGACCGCACGCGCTACGTCGGGGAGCGCCGCCTCGACCGCGCGTACCGAGTTCATGTTTTCCTCGTTGATGATCTTCACCATCTCAAGCGAGCTTTTCTCGCTGAAATTCATCGTTTTTTCGTTTCTCTGTTCAGTTTTTCTCACTTTTGTTCACCTCAAATATTTATTGGCAGCTTGCCATTATATTCATTATTTTTCATCGCACTAACGGTTGCCTCCACCGCCAATGGAGTGTATTCATAGCAGCATATTACCGCATCACATTCTCTGACAAACTCAAAATCGTATGGAGAACGTAAGAGCACCGCGATAACCTTTTTTCCCTTTTCTCTGATCGCTTTGATTATTTCAAGCTGTCCTTGTGCACCTCTTGCATCAAATACGCCCACAACGGCCATACTGTATTCTCCGTTTATCGCATCTCTGACGTTATCCGTCATTCCCAAGGTCGAGGAAACACAGGCGCGGGAATCTTCAAAGCTTTTTGCAAATTCGTCCGCAAAGCTCAATATCTTCCGCCTCGATTCCTCTACCCCCCGCAATGCGTCACACACGGGAGAGACACAAAGAATCCTTTCGTCTGCAAGGCAACTGAGCGTCTGCGCACCCTTCAAACAGGTAACCGATGCCAGCTTATCGGAAAGTATCTCTCCGATAAGTTTTTCGTCATGGATATATGCGCGTGCAAGCGTGGGATCGGGATCAGCTTTGGCGATTGCGAAGCGCTCCTTAACCGCAATTATCCTGCGGTATGATTCCTCTATGCGCCCCTCGCTTAGTCTCCCCGACTCGACCGCCGCGTATATGGCATTTATCGCACTCATAAATATTTTATGATTCATCGGGTAATACAGCAATATATCACACCCCGCCTCGATCGCCCTGATAGCTCCCTCGCCATCGGGGTATGGGTCAAGCATTGCATTCATATTCATACTGTCAGTGATCGCAACACCCTCGAATTTAAGCTCGCCTCGCAAGAGGTCAGTCATGATTTCCTTTGAAACCGTCGCCGGCTCATCTCCAAACGTTTCGTATGTAACGTGGGCGGTCATCAGCGCACCTGCTCCCAAATCAAATGCCCTTTTAAACGGCAAAAGGTCGTTTTTTCTGAAGGTCTCCTCGTCCGAGATGTTTTTTGATACAGAAAGATGTGTATCGCCCCTTACGTTTCCGTGTCCCGGGAAATGCTTGACAACTCCTATAACACCGCCTCTTGCAAGTCCGCGAACCTCCCCGCATCCAAGCTCGGCTACTCTATGGGGGTCATCACCGAATGAGCGTGTCCCGATTATCGGATTCTCAGGGTCGCTGTTGACGTCAAGCACGGGCGCGTTATTCATATTGCAACCGAGCGCGCGAAGGCTACTTCCGAGAATTGCCCACAACCTCTCCATTTTATCTCCGTCCGCTCCGCTTGCGGCATAAGACATCTCGCCCGGGAGCATTGCTGCGCCCTCGTAAAAGCGAGTAACCCAGCCACCCTCCTGATCTATGGAGATAAAGGGATAGATCCCGGTATTTTCATGTGTGATCTTTCTGAGCTTTGAATTAAGATCGCATAAATTTTCAAGTGAGGATGCGTTCTCCGCGCTTATGCAGAAGTTTCCGATGCTGTATTCCCTGCAAATAAAAGCAAATTCTTCACTTACATTCTCACCCGGGATCCCGGTCATTATCATCTGCCCGATTTTCTTTTTCAAGACACTGTCCATTTTTCGAAAATCTCCTTTTCAACTTTCTCCCTTACAGCATCGAGATCAGCTTCATCGCAATACAGCTTTACACATTTGACCGCCGCACCGACTATCGGTGCGCGACCGGCAAATACTATCTTCAATTTTTCATTGATCTTCTCGCGCAACAGAGGCTCTATTACGTCACGGCGAACAGAGAGCCCTCCCGCGATTACAACAAGATTGCCAAAACGGTGTGTGTCTGCGGCGCGGTTGATAAGAGACGCGAGTCTGTCCGTCGTTCTTTTGACTATCGCCAAAGCATCACCATCACCGCTTGCCGCAAGATCTATGACTGTCGGCGCAAACGATGCGATATAATCCTTTCCCTTTGCGTATATATCACCTATATTATCAAATATTTTGCCGCCTGCCTTTTCGCTGACCGCACGGGAAAGATGGCTTTCGGGACATTCTCCCTCCTCTGCCATGAGCGCATGACGCAGAGCGTCTCTGCCAATGTCAAATCCGCTTCCGGCATTGTCAAAAAGATATCCCCAGCCGCCATATCTTAAAAGATCCTTGCCGTCATATCCGTACACGACCGAGCCTGTGCCGCATATAGCCGCAATGCATCGCTCGGGCGCGCCCTTGACACCGAAAATTACGTTGTGGATATCTCCCTCAACGCGGCTTTTGGCGTACGGGTATCTTTTTTTCAGAAACTCGCATAGCTCGTGACGGTTGTTTCCCGCGCTCGCGCCCGAAATGCCTGCAAAAATACCGATTATCTCCGAAGAACGGCTAAAACGGTCGATACCCTCGCTAAGCACGCTCTTGGTCTGCTCAAGCCCGTACGCGTTGGGATTCGAGCCACCGAGTATCAAGCGGTCAAGCACCTCGCCGTCCTCTGAAAAGAGAAGAAAGTCGGTCTTGGTTCCACCTCCGTCAATGGCAATAAGAGCCTTTTTCGCATCATTGACCTGCGAGCGCACGAGAAGATCCAGAGAGATTCCAAAAGCGTCCGCAAGTGCGCAAAGCTTCTCCGTATCAGGCTCGCTGATGCCACTCTCCCACTTTGATACGGTCTGCGGCGTGATATAGAGGCGCGCTGCCAGCCCCGCCTGAGTCAAATCGTTCTTTTTTCTGTAAATACGAATATTTTTCGATAAAACGTCGTTCTTCATTATTTCCTCAATTATCAATTCAAATTTTGATTTGTCGGTGCCTTCGCAAGCACAGACTCCGCCTTCGGCTCCGCTAGTGCGGCGAGCCTGCAAAGCAGGCTTTCGCCATAAGCGAGTCGCTTTTTTGGAAAAAAAGCTCCGCAAAAAACTTTCAATACGCTTCGCACTAAGATCAAGACATATCTCACCAAGGAAGATAAATTAAAAATTCAGAGCGAAGCCTGTTTGTACGCATCCCCTTGCGCCATCGTTCAGTTCAATATCAACCGTTAGTTTCTCAATATTTACAAGCATTTCTCCACCACCGCTCGCCGCAGGCGAGCGAGGAGAGAGGGATCCTTAAGGGGGAGAGGATTGCGTAAAACTCGGCACATATAAGCAGTTTGAATTTACAATCACAATGCCGAGTTTTTAAGCACCTTTCCCCCTTGAGCGGCACTCCTTTGGTTACTTTCCTGCTGCTGTTGGCAGGAAAGTAACGTAAAGATAAACTGCAATTTATATTTCTTCCCCCTTATCATACCACAAAAAACTCGCCGTTTCAACAACTTTTTCGGAAACTTTCCGAAAAAAATCACCAAAACGGCGAGTTTTATTTATTATTTCGTTCCAAACACATTTTGTTTTCTCTGATGATCAGGAAAACAACCTATCCTCTATCTCCGCGCAGATATAGTGATATATCGGCAGATGAAGCTCCTGAACCTTATACGTCTCTTTCTCGGGCGCACAAATGCAAACGTCGGATATCTCGCGTAGCTTGCCGCCGCTCTCTCCCGTAAGCGAGATAACGTTGAGTCCGAGCGCCCTTGCGACACGCGCCGCCTCGACTACGTTTTTGGAGTTACCCGACGTACTTATCGCCACAAGCACATCTCCCTTTTTTCCAAGCGCCATAACGCCCTGCGCATATACGAGACTCGGGTCAACGTCGTTTGAAAATGCAGACGTAAGCGCCGCAAACGAGGTCAAGGGGATCGCGGGCAGAGCCGCCTGCAGAGAATCAAGCACCGAGTCGGACATCTCGGGACAATTAGCCTTCATTTCCGCTCTTTTTTCTTCACTCAAGGCTCTCTTTGACAAAAAGCCCTTCATAAGCTCACCCGAGATATGCTCGCAGTCCGCACAGCTTCCTCCGTTTCCGCAAAGCAAAAGCTTGCCTCCATTCTTAAATGTATCGACCAGCATATCTGTCGCCGCATTTATCTCTTTTTTGCAATTGTTCAGCGACGGATATCTTGCGAGCAGCTCGCCGAGCCTTCCTGTGCATATCTCGTCTTGGCACTCAAGCGCCGTTGCAACAGCAGCGTAGTCACCGATGCTTTCACCGAGCGCGGCAGGTACTATCTCACAGCATACCGAGGATATTCCAAGAGCCTCATTCTCAATTTCCTTCTTCATAGCATCGAGGAGTAATTCACCGCTCCGCGCAAAAATGCTTCCAATTACTATCCTTTGAGGATTGAGCGTATCGATAAGAATCGAAAGACCTCTGCCAAGCTTTTCTCCCGATACGCGGTAGACTTCAAGTGCCGTCCTGTCGCCATTTCTCGCCGCTTCGGCAACAGATGCCGCAGTGACCTCTTTTTTCGTCATTCCCTCGCTGAAATAGGCGACACTCTCTCCTCTTTCAAGACTCTCAATCGCCATATCGTATCCAAGCTGAGCGATACCGCCTCCACTGCAAAAGCCCTCAAATGAGCCCGCCTTGCCAAAGCCAACAGGACCGCTCTCCTCAAGCCTGATGTGACCGACCTCGCCCGCGTTTCCATTGGTACCCTCGTAAAGCTTTCCGTAAAGGATAAGCCCCGCTCCAAGACCCGTACCAAAGGTCAGAAAGATCACATTCTCACATCCTCTGCCTGCGCCGAATCTCCACTCGGCAAGTGCGCAAGCGTTCGCGTCGTTCTGCAAACTCGCTTTCACGCCGTAGTGCGACTCGACAATTTTCACTATCTCCACGTTATCCCACCCGGGCAGATTGGGAGGACTCATAATTATCCCCTTTTTCGAGTCGAGAGGACCGCCGCAGGAGATACCTATCGCGTCAGGCGTGCGTTCGAGCGATGCATCTGCCATTTTCATCAGCTTTTCAATCATTTTTTCGGGAGCAAGCTCGAGAAAGGTCGGACATTTCTCCTTTTTTAAAAGCTTTATTTCATTTCCGTCCCACTCAGCTAAAACGTACGCACATTTAGTTCCGCCAATATCAAATCCAAGTAAGTACATATTCCCCTCACAAGTTGTATTTTTTCATCAATTTCTTATAATTTTCAAGCGAGATCGGGGGCTTTGCGCAGAGATAGTGATTATATCCGCGCTCACCGTCGCAGCTCCACTCAAAAATCAACATTTTTCCGTCGACTACACTCAATGAAAGCTCGGCAATTTTCGTACTCGCATTCATCAAAGCAGTAAAATCACATTCAAATATAATTCCGTCGCTCTCACCGTCCCGAACGGTCAAATGTCCGCTCTTTTCACTTAAAGTGTCATTGCAGGCGTATATCGGGAGTATTCCCTCCCTTTCCTCGTCCGCAGCTATAGTGAACAGCGCCTGCGAGCGCTTGATGTACCCGTACGCGAGCTTCTTCGTAAAATAATAATCAACGACAGCGTCCGACATCTGCGGCCAACCGTCAAGCAGATTCCACCAGATAATTCCCGTTTTTATCGGTCTGCCCACTCTTATGCGCTCGATAAAATACTTCTTCGCCTCGGCTTGCGAGACCTGAGAGGCAAGAATGTACTCCTCGGGATCGCTCGGCACCTCTCCAAACAGTACCCTCACCTGATTTTCCATAAGCATTACGCGAGCGTCGTTGCCGTTCTGATCGCTCGAATGCAGTATCCACTCGGGATTATCCTTGTAGTGCCATACTCTCTCGGGCGTGATAAACCTCTTTATCGACTCGAGCGAGGGGCATCCGTGATATCCCGTCTCGCTGACGAAATGCGCCGTGTTATTCTTGTAATAATCGCTCTTGTAGTAGTCACGCGGCCCCCATAGATGTCTCTCGGGCGGAAGCAAGCCCTCACCTCTGAGACGGTATGCCTCACCCGAAAAATACGGTGAGGACGGCAGATACGGTCTGCCTATGTCGTTGAGATCGACCGCCTTTTTCAGCACCTCACGGGTAAGCGTGTTTCCGTCGGGATCGGCAAAGCTCACTGTCATCTCATCGACCTCGTTGTCACCCGACCAAAGAATTATGGAGGGGTGATTACGAAGCTTGCGAATTATCTTCTCAGCCTCAGCGTAAAGCTTTTTCTTGAAATCCTCGTTCTCGGGCCAGAGACGACAAGCCATAGAGAAATCCTGCCATACCATAATGCCGTTTCGGTCGCAGAAATCAAAAAATTCATGATCCTCGTATACGTTACCGCCCCAACAGCGCAAAATGTTGCATCCGATATCCTTGACGAGCGCCAAGGCCTCGCCGTATCTCTCCCTGTCACGCGAATGGAAGGCGTCGAGCGGCACCCAGTTCGAGCCTCGACACATGATCTCAACACCGTTTATTAAAAAGCGGAATTGCCCGTTTACTCCATCCGTGACGTCGGTTCTTTCAAGCACAACGGTGCGGAAGCCAAAGCTCGTCTCCTCCTCGTGGATAAGCTCCCCATCCTTGTATATCCGAGCTTTCACGTCGTAAACGTTGGCCTCTCCGTAACCGTATGGCATCCAAAGCACGGGATAATTAGCCCAAGCGTCCAATCTTCCCGCCTTTCTTCCCTTTATCTCCGAGCGACATTCAAATCTGCTCTCGCCACACTCACCAACAAGCTCGATCTCAACGCCGTCAAGATCAAAATAATCGCAATCAAGCTCGTAGAGCATCTTGCAAATTCCATTTTTCACGTCTCCATATAAAAATAGCTGAGAAAAGCTTATTCTGTCTCTGATCTCAAGCTTTACGTCGCGCCAAAGTCCCGCAGTGACCGCTCTCGGCATAATATCCCACCCGTAAGTGTGCGGAGCGCGTCGCAAAGCCGTCTCGACCGCACCGTTGCTCCACGACATAGTCTGCTTTACGTCGTATTTTGCGCGGCTCGCCGCAATGACAGTCGACAAAATATGTACCGTAAGCGTATTCTCTCCCTCAACAAGATACTTTCCGATCTCAAACTCGTGAGATACGAGCATATTGTCACTCTCGCCTATTCTCTCGCCGTTGAGATAATACTCTGCTATACAGTCAACGCCCTCAAAAACAATATACACCCTCTCGCGCACCTCGGGACAGGCAAAGCTCGTCTCATACCACCACTCATAGTCCTCGTATTTCTCGGTCTCCTTTATGTTCTCCCCCATATACAAGTCCGCAGGAAGATAGCCCTCGCGCGAAAGATCAAGCTGAACGCATCCGGGAACCTCTGCCCGAAGAGAAACCGCACCCTCGCCGCCTCTCTCCTGCCTCTGACCTCTTAAACTCCATTGCCCATTTAATGATATCGTTTTCATAAAGAAACCCCTTTCTACAATTTCAAATTTTGATTTGTAGGGGAGACGAACAATCCCTCAGTCACGCGCAAGGCGTGACAGCTCCCTTTACACAAGGGAGCTTTGTTGGTGGATGTTCGTACACATTATAGATGTGAAACCCTTTTAAATTTAAAGAAAATTTCACTATATCCACGTTCTCCACCTTTCAGGTAAAGCTCCCTTGTGTAAAGGGAGCTGTCGAGCGAATGCGAGACTGAGGGATTGTTCGCGTCCCCGATAAACCGCAATTTATCAACACAATCATCTAAAATAATTATAAATCCATCCTCTCCCCCATACCGCCCGAAATCACAAAAAAACATACAGTTTTTTCGGATTTCTATTTACAAAACCAAATTTTAAGTGTATAATTAAGAAAAATGTCGGGGAGGCGCTATGGATCGATACTTAAAGCACGAAAGACTCAAGATAGATAACGGCAAGCACATTTCCGTCGAAGATCACACCGCCTCTATCGAGCATCCTTTGCATTGGCACAGCTACTTTGAAATAGAGATCATCCTCTCGGGCGCGGGAAAATACGTAATAAACGACGTCGAGTACGACATCGAAAAAAGCAACGTCTTTTTCTTGACCCCCACCGATTTTCACAGCCTTGAGCTTAGCGAGGAGACCAAGCTTATAAATATCTCCTTCGACGAGGAATGCGTCGACGAGAGGGATATAGCCTCCCTCCTCTTCTCGGGAACGCGGAAGGCGTATTCCTTTGACTCTGACGAGCACGAAAGGATAGTGATGGCGGCGCGCCTTCTCTCACACGAATGTGAAGGAGGCGGAGAGTGTACTCTCCAGCTTCTCAAATATCTTTTGCAATGCATCATAAGAAAAAACACCGTAGCATATGATGCCGCACCCGTCAAAAACGAGCATTACCGCGGCATAAAAAAAGCAATAGTCTTCCTCGAGCTTCATTTCAAGGACGACGTCACACTCGCAGACGCCGCAAAGGAAGCGGGATACCATCCGACCTACTTTTCCGAGCTGTTCAAAAAGGTCACGGGAGAGAGCTTCACCGAAAGCCTTATAAGACTCCGCATAAGCTACGCGAAAATGCTCCTCGCAAACGGGATCTCCGCGACCGACGCGTGCTTTATGTCGGGCTTCCGCTCCTTTTCAAACTTCACCGCGACATTCAAAAAGCTCTGTAACATCTCCCCGGGACAGTATAAGATCAAGCATTCATCAAAATAAAACGAAGGCAATATCACCAATTCGTGATATTGCCTTTGATTTTACGATGCCCAATCTCCCATCTGATTCAGCATATTCTCAATAAATATTCCCTCCCCCACCGTCGGGTCATTTATCATAACGTGCGTCACCATATTCCACTTCGCTTCATCGCAAGTTTGCTCCGCAAACGTCGCGCTCCCACGAGCTTGCCGTCCTGAATGATGGGGGGAGCCGCTCACGAGTGTGGTCAATAAAGGACAACAAATTTGAAAAATATTATTTTACATTTTCGTATTTTAATTGGATTTTTTTCGCATATTCCCGCGGAGCTGAACCGATTTTTTTCTTGAAAGCATAGCTGAAATAGGATTGTGATGAAAATCCGCACTCGTAGGCGATCTCTGTAAGTGTCATATCGGTAGATATGAGCAGATTTATCGATTTTTTGATTCGTTGATCTTCCACGTATTCGTGTAGCGTTTTTCCTGTGGAAGCTTTGAAAAGCTTGTGAAAATATATTGCATTAAAATTTGCCGCGTTTGCT
>SVRT01000008.1 GCA_015064685.1 Oscillospiraceae bacterium | reverse complement strand
TATTGTTTTTGTTTGTCTTGCATCAATAATTCGTCTTTTGTATAATAAAGGAAGAAGAAAGCTTGTATCTTATGAAAGAGCATACCAAAAACATATCAAAGATGCCTTTGCAGACCGTCCTCTTTATAGGAAAAAGCTTTTGTGTGCAATACGACTTTATGACGAGGGAAAATGCGACAAGGCGATCAAGTATCTTTTGGAACTGAAAAGCGTTTCTCAAACACGCGACGACATTTATGCTGTCGGACTGATTACGGGACTTGCCCTGACCGAGGCGGAATGCTATAACGAAGCGATTCATGTATATAATTCACTGATCAAAATGGATATTACCTCGTCAACGGTATACGGAAATCTTGGAAATATTCATCTGACTCTGGGTAATCACCGGGATGCGATCTCATACATCCACCTCTCGATACAGAACGATGAGAACAATCCCGCTCCCTACAATAATCTCGCCAGTCTTTATTTTGAAACCTACGATTTTGAAAATGCGAAGATCTACGCAGAAAAGGCTTTGCAGATCAATCACAAAATGTATCAGGCTTCTACCCTGCTCGCAATCATATATACGTTGGAGGGTGACAAGGCGAATGCCGAGAAATATTCGCACATGGCAATTGCTGCCGGCAGACCCGCCGCTGAACTTAACAGTATTATAGCACATTATGTGGCTGAAAAGCAGCAGAATCACGACGAGGAGTAGTTTTTTCAAAATTATTGCCATTAGCCAAACGAAAAAGCACCGCAACCGCGGTGCTTTTTTCGTTGGTGGGAGAGATTTGAACGCGAGCGACTGGGGACCCGGCAAGAGAGGGAGAAAAATCGACTGCTCGCAGTGCGAGATGAAGGGAGATTTTTCGAGTGGCAGCAACTTGGCTTTTGCCGAGCAAACTCCGTAGGGCGAGCGAAGGCGAAAGCCTTAGTTGCAACGGTGCAACGGAACGCTTGCGTTACTAGAGAATCTCTCTTTCTCCGTCATTCAAGTCCACAACACACGTGTTGTGGACTTGTTTTTTATTCAAATATGTTTCTGCACTTGTTTAAGAAAATTGAAATTGGTCATATTGAAAAGAGTTTAAGCGAAAAAAGAAAAATAATTACTATTCACTATACAATAGAAGTATGATCTATAGTCTGTTTATCATTTTCTATTGCCTCCTCAATTGCCGCAAAAAGAGTAAAATCGCGGCTAACATTACAATTGCCGTATATCCAAGAACAGGGTAAGCGTGCGGTAATGATTCAAGAAGATTCCCATTTATCATAG
The DNA here is from genome assembly GCA_015064685.1 of Oscillospiraceae bacterium. Taxonomy (GTDB): domain Bacteria; phylum Bacillota; class Clostridia; order Oscillospirales; family CAG-272; genus SVTX01. The sequence continues at coordinate 108,189 of SVRT01000008.1, read as the reverse complement.
ATCGCTCAAGCTCAACGGCGTGAACAAACGGTAATACATTCGCTATTTTCCCAAACATACCGCCTACAAGCTCAAGATCAAACCACACCCCCGAAAGCCACGCGGACAGATTTGTAAGAAGTGCGCCGCAAATACCGCCTACCTGCTTGACGTTGAACACGCTGCCGCATAACAGCCCAAGTGCAACGTAAAAAAACGCAATAGGCACTATCATCAATACTGCATATATGATATTTACTGTCATCGGCAATCCCAGAGCGATAGCAACAAGATAACACATTACACATTGGGCTATTGCTATTGGAATAATAGGCAACATATATCCCAAGATATAGTCGAACGATTTCAGGGGTGTTGTATACAATCTTTGCAACAGAGAGCTTTCTCTGTCTTTTGCAATCAACGTAGCTGAGAAAAGTGTCAAAAAGGATAGCCCGAATACCGTAATTCCCGGGGCAAGGCTTTCGATCTCAAATAATTTAACGGGAACATTCGCTTGTATTGCGCTAAGCAGTAGCAACAAAACAATAGGAAACCCGATTCCAAATATCAAATTCAGGGGGTCGCGTAATATTTCCTTTGCACATCTTTTGGCGAATGTGAGCATTCTCATATCCCTTCCCCCTTAACAATCGCAATAAACGCGTTTTCAAATTTATCAGTAGCAGTCATTTCCATAAGCTCATTTGCCGTTCCTGTAATCAACATCCTTCCGCTCTTCATAATTCCAATGCGGTCAGAAAGCGCTTCGGCCTCTTCCATATAGTGAGTTGTAAGTATAATCGTCACCTTGCCTTTCATTGCGCGAATTATTTCCCACAGCTCGCTACGTGCTATAACGTCCAGACCCAACGTAGGCTCATCAAGAAATAAAATTGATGGCTCACTTATCAGCGCCATAGCAATACTGACTCTCCGTTGCCATCCGCCGGAAAGCTTGCCTGCTTTTTTTGAAAGAATGTCATTCAGCCTAAATTGCTCCGAAAGCTCCTTGATTTTCACTTGACGCTTTTCCCTTGAAAGCCCGTGGATTCCGCACATAAGCTCTAAATTCTCTTTCACAGACAAATTAGGAGCTATCGCGGTTTCCTGCGGTGAAACACCTATAACGCGCTTTACGTTCAATTCATCACGAACTGTATCTGCGCCACCAACAAAGGCTTCTCCGCTTGTTGGCTTTGTGAGGCAGGAAAGCATTTTGATCGTTGTTGTTTTACCCGCTCCGTTAACACCGAGCAATGAGAATAATTCACCCTGCTCAATCTGCAAATTCAACTTGTCAACCGCGACCAGATCCTTGTACTTCTTGGTTAGATTAATTGCATTTATAGCTATCATACTGACCTCCGCATGCATAAATTCACGGATATAATTATAGCATAATTCTTCAAAAAGACAACGCCAAAAACCTAATCGGTATTTTTTGATAGTTAATCGGTCATTTTGACGACACATATGAAAACAAAAGCTGACGCCACACAAAAGTGCGGTGTCAGCTTTTTGATTAATTATAATGCTTTCAGCTATCAGCTTGTTTTTGTGCCGTAGCACAATTCAGAACAGCCGGTAGCAACCATTCCCTTTTTGAAATTACCGATAACTTGATCTTATTTATCAAGTCTATCCAGCATATCCCATACGCCGAGCATATACATAATGCCGAGCGCGCGGTCATAGAGTCCGTATCCGGGACGTACGTTGCCGGGGCCCTCGTTCCAGAGGTGTCTGCCGTGGTCGGGACGGATATAACCCTCGAATCCGCAGTCGTGGTATGCCTTGAGGATCTCAAGAATACCCGTATCACCGTCGCAATCGCGATGGCTTGCCTCGGAGAAGTCTCCGTTCTCAAAGTGCTTTACGTTTCTGATATGAGCGAAAGCAATTCTGTCGCAATGCTTTCTTACGATATCCGCAACGTTGTTTTCGGGATTTGCGCCAAGGCTTCCAGAGCAGAGAGTGAGGCAGTTATAGGGATCGTCTACCATCTTAAGGAAACGGTCGATGCTTGCTTCGTCGATAAGCAGACGGGGCAGACCGAAGATATCCCATGGCGGATCGTCCATGTGTATAGCCATTTTGATGTCGCACTCGTGACAGGTAGGCATAATAGCCTCAAGGAAGTACTTGAGATTTGCCCAAAGCTTTTCGTGGTCAACGCCCTCGTAAGCCTTGAAGAGCTCGTCAAGCTTTGCCATTCTCTCAGGCTCCCAGCCCGGGAAGGACATATTGTACTTCTCGGTAAAGTCAAGGATGTACTTCGCCATAGCGTTGTAGTCGTCCTGGATCATATTCTTCTCGTAGAAGAGGGCGGTAGAGCCGTCGCCTACGGGATGGAAGAGATTACTTCTCGTCCAGTCGAATATGGGCATAAAGTTGTAGCAGATGACCTTTACTCCGAACTTGGAGAGATTGCGGATACACTGCTTATAATTTTCGATATACTTGTCTCTTGTGGGCAGACCGATCTTGATGTCGTCATGCACGTTGACAGACTCGACCACGTCCATATTGAAGCCGTACTCGTCAAGCTGTCTCTTTACCTCGGCGATCTCATCTTCTTCCCAGATCTCGCCGGGCATCTTGTGATGGAGAGCCCAAACTATTCCCGTAACGCCGGGAATCTGCTTGATATCGGAGAGGCTGATCTTATCGTTACCCTCGCCGTACCAGCGGAAAGTCATTTGCATTGGCATGAGTTACCTCCGTTTTTTTGTTTTACAGGATAAGTATAACACATTTCGAGCGTTATTTCAATGTTTTTTTACAAAAATCTGAATTAATATTTTTACCGTCAAAAAGCAGGAATCTCTACTTTGCCCGATCGAGCCATGCCGACTCTATCCGTACCGATTATGCCAAAAGAAAAAACAGCAAATTGATAATAACGAGTGAAGCCAGTGGAATGAAGCTTCCGCCGATAAGCTGAGAGGCAGTATGCCGTTTGGTTTTCAAGCTTGATACGTATACGGGAATGATCAGAAGCGTTCCAATGATAGCAGGAATATACATTTTAAAAAACAGCATAAGCAGGACGGGACCGACGATACCGCAGGCATGTCCGCTCGCTTTGAGCTTAAACACCTTATTAAACACTATCATAATTATTCCGCAAAGCAGATATTCAAGATAAATTATCTTAAGCTCCTTTGGGGCATCGGTGAGGAATGCCACGAGTGTTCCAAGCAAATAACCCACCGCGGAGAAGATCATAGCAAGAGTTCTCTGTCCGTCTCTGCCCTTATCCTTGAAATGCGGAATAAATTTTTGCAGGGGATACGCCAAAAGCGGCAAAACGCACAAAAACATAAGCCCACCGAAAAGATGCCATAGCGATCCGAAAAAGCTCGGATACATAATATACGCTATGATCAACAATGATGCCGCAAATACGGGCGGCACCGTAATTTTTCTGATAACGAATGATACCTTGTTCATTTTGCTCCTTCTTTTCTTCTTTTATTGCTCAATTAACTTTTTATCCTTTTATCCTGTCGGGCTTAAAGCACATCTGCTCCCACATCGCGGGAGCTTCAATGCGCTCAACCACCTCGTCTCCGTCGTATTTTTCAAGCATCGCGATTCCGCCCATACGGTGATACGAGCCGCGGAAGCCGAGCATATAAAACATTATTGCCAAGGGTCTGCCAACTATATCGGTCATAACCTGCCTTTCCACATCCTCGTCGCCCTTTTTATACGTGATACGGTAATGGACCTTGTTTTCCTTGTCGTTATAGTCATACACGAGCGTTTTCGCAACGTGACGCTTTGTATAAGAGTCTTTGACGAAATCCTTTTCCTCGTACGTCAGATGCTTCGCGGCGTCCCCCGTCAGTATCTCACCATCACGGGCAAGCATAAAGATAGGCGTCGCCTTGTATCCGTCCTTTTTGTTTGCATATATGTATGATGAAACAACCACGTAATCACCGATCTTTGCCCTGCCCCAATACCAATCGTTCATAAGCAGTATCATCAGCTTGTTGCCAAAATTGTGATCGTGATAGCCCGTGCCGCAAAGCTCGACCGTCTCATCCCCCATTTTCAGAGTGCCGTTCATCCTGCCCTCGGGAACCGACGGCAGCCAAGCAAAATAGTCCTTTTTGCCAAAAAATATATGCCCCGACTCAGGTCTCCAGGACGGAACGCTCGCATCCAAATCAAGCTTGCATTCCGCATCCTCATTTTTGAAATAGATCTCATAATGCGAAAGATCGCCCTTGACGTAGCAATTCCCGATCCTCACGTCACAACAGTCCTTTGAAAATGAATAATCGTCGCTCCACAGCTCGGTCCTCAGCTCCCGTCCGTTCGGGTTAATATAGTTGAGAGATACGTACGGCTTGAATTTGCTCGCAAATGACGTTACGTGCTTGGTAAAAAACACAATAACAAGACTCGAGCCGTCGGGATATTTCGAGTCGAAATACCACCACTCGTAGCTCCCCGACCTCTGCTCGGTGCGCAGACCGTCCTCAAATTTTTGTATTTTTTCGCTCAAGCCCATCTCCTCGGGCTTTAAAAGTCTGACCTCACTCATAATTATCTCCCGTATGTCCGCATATCAGCGATTTTTAAAGTATTCCGCTATCTCATCCATCCTGCTCTCCTGTTTTACGGAGAATGGGCAACGACTCTCGCAATGACCGCAATGCATGCAAGCCTCTGCGTTTACAGATAGCTTTGTATAATGATTTGCGGCAATAACGTCCCCCGCCAGCGCGAGATCGTAATACTTGTTTACAAGTCCTATATCGATCCCTGCCGCACAGGGCTGGCAGTGGTTACAATAAACACACGTGCCCGTGATCGTATCGGCGGTAAAGGTGCCTATGACGGAATAATCCTTTTCCTCATCGGTCGACGTCAGATATTTCAGAAGAGTATCAAGATGCTCCATCGTCTGAACACCTGGAACGGCGGTGAGAACACCGGGGCGATCGATAGCGTATTGCAAGCACTGATTATGCGTCAATGCAACTCCAAACGGCGATTGCTCGGCTGAAAGAAGCTGACCGGCAAAGAAAGGCTTCATTACGCTGATGCCCACGCCCTCTCGCTCGCAACGCTTGAAAAGCTCAAATCGCTCGTTTACCGAGCCCACACCGTATTCGTCTCCCTTTTCAAAATCGTAAGCAGGGTTGAGCGAGAACATCATCATATCAACAAGCCCCGTGTCAAGTATGCGGTTTGCCACGCTCGGAGTGTGTGAGGAAAATCCGATGTGACGGACGATTCCCTGCTTTTTAAGCTCCTTGATATAATCAAAAACACCGATTTCGCAAAGCTTGTCGAAATCCTCGTCATCGTCCACGCAATGAAGAAAACCGAAATCCACGTAGTCTGTTCCAAGCTCTGAAAGCTCCCAGAGAAATGTCTTTTTTATTGTGTCAAAATCACGGCACCAGCCATACTCTCCGTCCTCGTCGTAAACAGCTCCGAAATGCACCTGTAAAAATACCTTTTCTCTGCAATCGCGGATCGCTCTGCCAATAGGTGCGTAGGACGCACCCGCAGTACAAAGATCAAAGAAATTTATGCCATTGTCTATCGCCTTGCGAATTATAGCCTCGATCTCATCTGCAGGCGTCTTTCCGATACCGCCCATTCCGAGTCCGAGCACGCTGAACCTTTCATTTTCGTTTCCGTGAGGTAATCTTCTGTATTCCATATACCGCTCCTTATTACGGAATTTTGATAATGCTATTTTATCATATTTTTGTGAACTGTTCAATAATTCTGCACCGCCTTTTGAAAATTACACTTCATTTTTTCAACTGACATTCTGCTTTCACTCTTGACTTTTCCACGCAAAAGTGCCATAATGTTATTGATAAAAACACAGCGAGGTAAAAAATGACAGAAATGACAAAATATAAGATTATTCGCCTTACAGACCGCCCCAAGCTAAAGGAAAAGATGGCGACCTGGTTTCACGAAAAGTGGGGCATTCCACTTGATGCTTACCTTGAAAGCATGAACGTCACTCTTGAGCAAAAAGCGTCAGTTCCCTGCTGGTACGCTGTATTTGACGGCGATAGGATGATTGGCGGTGCGGGTGTCATCGAAAACGATTTCCACGACAGACCCGACCTCACCCCCAATCTCTGCGCGCTCTACGTAGAAGCAGACAGACGATGCGAGGGCATCGCGGGGGCGCTTCTTTCCTTTATTTGTGAAGATATGAAGCAAAAAGGCATAAACACTCTCTACCTTGTAACCGATCATACCTCCTTCTATGAAAGGTACGGCTGGGAATACTTCTGTCAGGTCAACTGCTACGGGGAAGACGAGCCGTCAAGAATGTATATCAAGATCACATAGACATATCCACCTTGACCGATTCAAGCATGAATCGGTCTTTTTTATCGCGTGGAGTTAAGTTCGCTTAACTATATATCTTTTATTAGTATCTTGTAGCAGTTTTTATCTGAATATCTATTGACTATATCAGGCATTTGTTGTATAATCTTATATCATAATTTATCGCTTCGTTGATTCAAAGGAGAATGCAATGTCAGACTTAAGAAAGAACGAATATGCCGCGCGCCTGTCGCGTCTCATACAGGCAGAGACCATCTCCGCTCACGGAGATACCGATCTCTCAAAATTTTATAAATTTCACGACCTTTTGAAGGTCGAATTCCCCTCAATTTTTGCCGCGTGCGAGCTTGAGGACTTTTCGGGAAGCATCCTGCTTTGCTGGAAGGGCAAGGATGAAAAAATGCTCCCCATCCTCTTTATGAACCATCACGACGTGGTCGAGGCATCGGGAGAATGGACCTATCCCGCATTCTCGGGCGAGATAGCCGACGGCAAGGTCTGGGGACGCGGTACGCTGGATACCAAGGGCGGTCTCTGGGGTATGCTCCAGGCGGCTGACGAGCTCGCTCGCGAGGGATTTGTTCCCGCGCGCGACGTCTACTTTATGTCAACCTGCTGTGAGGAAACAACGGGCGCGGGCGCGGACACAATATCGAAGGCACTCCTCGAGCGCGGAATAAAATTCGCTATGGTGCTTGACGAGGGCGGAATGATTGTCGAGGAGCCGATCGGCGGCGCAAAGGGCAAATATGCAATGATCGGTGTGGGAGAAAAGGGCTACGCAGACCTGAAATTCACCGCTCGCTCAAACGGAGGCCACGCATCAACACCGGGTAAGAACACACCTCTTGTCCGTCTCGGTAAATTTATGGCGGCGGCAGAGAAAAAGTGCGTTTTCAAGACCTGGATGTCACCCACGGTAAGCGCAACTCTCTCTTCCCTCTCAAAATCAATGTCGGGACCGCTCAAGTTTATCCTCGGTCACCCGAAATTCTTCTCACCGCTTCTCTGTAAGGTAATGCCCTCCATCTCGGGAGCGGCAGGCGCTATGCTCAGAACCACTCTCGCATTTACTATGGCAAAGGGCTCGGACGGATGTAACGTGCTTCCTCAAGAGGCGTACGTGATCGGAAATATGCGCTATTCGCACCATCAGGGCGGCAAGGGCAGCATCGAGGCTATAACCGCTCTCGCAAAGAAGTTTGACATTGAGGTCGAGGTCATCCATCCCGGATTCGACTCTCCCCTCTCCGACCATAACAGCACCGCGTTCAAGCTCGTCGAAAAAGCGGTCGGTGCGTCCTACACGGACGTTTTGACCTCTCCCTACGTTATGAACGCCGCAAGCGACTCGAGGTTTATGAGCCGCGTGTGTGACAATTGCCTGCGCTTTGCTCCCTTCTCTATAAGCGCAAAGCAGCTTGCAAGTGTCCACGGCATCGACGAATGTGTTGACGTTGATACCCTCGTTCCCGCGGTAGACTTCTACCGTTATGTTATCACGGAGGCGCACAATGTCTGATTCCCCCAAAAAAGGGCTTAATATAAGCGTCAAGTCCTTCATCACCGCCATAGTCGTTATATTCATACTAATGGTGGTGTGCTATTCACTTACATTCATCATCCCCGGCGGCGAATACGCGAGAGTCGAGGATGCAAACGGAAATACAGTCATCGATACCGAAAGCGGATTTACCTATAAGGATGGCGGCATCCCGTTCTGGAAATGGATACTCTCCCCCTTTCTCGTGCTTGGCGCGTCGGGAAGCGGAACGCTTATCGCGGTCATCGCGTTTTTGCTGGTCATCGGCGGTATATTCAACAGCCTCGATAAATGCGGACTTACGAAATATATGCTCGACCGCATCGCGCATAAATACGGCAAAGTGAGATACCGCCTTCTCCCCCTTATCACGTTTTTCTTTATGGCTCTCGGAGCTATGGTCGGCTCGTTTGAGGAATGTGTTCCCCTCGTACCCATAGTGGTCGCTCTTGCGATTAATCTCGGATGGGACGCGCTTTTGGGTATGGGAATGAGTCTGCTCGCAGTAGGCTGCGGATTCGCTTCGGGAATCTGTAATCCCTTCACTGTCGGTGTCGCGCAGGAGCTTGCGGGATTACCTATGTTCTCGGGCGCTTGGCTCAGAATTGTCGCATTCGCGCTTATTTATACACTTTTAACTGCGTTTTTGCTTATCTATGCAAAAAAGATCGAAAAGCCGATAAACGCGGGAGGCATCGAGGACGGCTTCACCCCCGACAAAAAAATGGACCGCGGCACCGTCGCGTTCGTATCGATCTTAGGCACGGGAATTCTCCTCGTACTTCTCTCAGGCTTTATCCCAGCGCTTCAGGATCTTACGATGATAATTGTCGCCGTAATGTTCCTCGTCGCGGGAATCGTTTCAACGCTCGTCTCGGGAATGAGCGGCAAGGAGCTTGGAAGATCGTCCCTCGCAGGCATCGTGAGCATCCTGCCCGCGGTGATTATGATACTTATGGCATCCTCGATAAAATATACCCTCGAGGAGGCAAGAATACTTGATACAATTCTTTACGGCGCGGTCGGAGTAGCCGAAACGCTTCCGAAGTGGTCGATAATCCTCTTTATCTACCTTATCGTGCTGGTAATGAACTTCTTCATCCCCTCTGGCTCTGCAAAGGCGTTTATGCTTATGCCGCTCATCATCCCCATGGCACAGATCTTCGGCATCTCAACTCAGCTTTGCGTGGTCGCGTTTGCATTCGGCGACGGATTTTCAAACGTTCTCTACCCGACTAACCCCGCACTGCTGATAAGCCTCGGACTTGCCGACGTAAGCTATGGAAAATGGTTTAAATGGAGCTGGAAGTTCCAGGTTCTCAATATATTACTCACCTCGGGCATTCTCCTCTTCGGGCTTGCCGTAGGATATTAACGGAGGTAAAACTTATGAGAAAAATGATTTCAACCGAAATAGCATCAGCCGCAAGGATCATCGGCGAGGAAAAGGCAGTCGAGCTCTACGCGAAGGCAGGCTTTGACGCGTGGGATTTTTCTATGTTTGAAATGGGAAGATACGATTGGTCAAAAAACGAAATGATCAAAACGGGACATCCCCTGCAATCGGGCAACTACGTTGAGTTTGCAAAAAAGCTCCGCAAGATCGGCGAGGACATGGGCATACACTGCAATCAGTCGCACGCTCCCTTCCCGTCATACTGTCTCCCCATACGCGATATGCTCAAAAGAGCTATCGAATGTACTGCTATCGCAGGCGGTAAGATATGCATAATCCACCCCTGCAACAACTATACCGCAGAGCAGAACGCCGAGATGTATTTCGAGCTTCTCCCTTTCGCAAAGGAGTGTGGCGTTAAGATCGCGACAGAAAATATGTGGAATTGGGACGGCAAAAATGACCACGCCTGCCGCGCCGCATGCTCGCACCACGACGACTTTTTAGCGCACATCAAAGCGGTAAACGACCCCTATTTCGTCGCTTGCCTCGATATCGGTCACTCCGAGATGCGCGGACTTGATACGTCAGCCAAGGAGATGATCCTCACTCTCGGAGACCACCTTCAGGCACTCCATATCCACGACGTCGATAAGCACCACGATAGCCACCAGATACCCTTCTCACTCAACGTTGATTTTGACGAGGTCATCCGCTCACTAAAACAAATAGACTATAAAGGCTACCTCACACTCGAGGCAGATCAGTACCTCAAAGCGTATAACGAGGAAAACATCTTCGAAGGTATGAAAAATATGGCAGACGCCGCGCACAAGCTCGCGGATATGTACGAGCAGGCGTAACCGCTATCATAAAACTCAAAAGGATCACAAATCGTGAGCCTTTTGTTTGTTAAATTGCGGTTTATCGGGGACGCGAACAATCCCTCAGACGCGCACGGAGGCGCGCCAGGTCTCGCTGCGGCTCGGTCACATCGCGGCTCTGACAACACACCGTGTTGTCATTCACTTCCGCGATGCCGCTTCGCTACCCTTTACACAAGGGAGCTTTACCTGAAAGGTGGAGAACGTGGATATAGTGAAATTTTCTTTAAACTTAAAAGGTTTTCACATCTATAACGCGTACGAACATCCACCAACAAAGCTCCCTTGTGTAAAGGGAGCTGTCACGCCTTGTGCGTGACTGAGGGATTGTTCGTCTCACCGATAAATCAAAATTTGAAATCTTAATACTCGATCACGCAAAATCTTCTTTCGACCATATCCATGGTAATATTGCTGCCGATACGAACGAGTCTTATCTGTCTTTTATCGGTCGCAACACTCATCACGGTGATAGCATCCTCGGCGCGCGTTCCCTTTTCTCTCGGGAGGTCGCTGCAGTAATTCTGCCAGCCGTCGTTTGCGGTCGAGGGGAAAACGACAACGTTCTGATACGGATATTTCTTGCATTTTCCCTGAATATCCTTATGGTGATGTCCGACCGCGTAAAGCGCGAATATTCCCTCTCCGCGAGACGTGAAATCGCACTCGGCGTGAAGAATCGGCAGATATCTGGTGTCCTGCGGCACGTAATCTGCGCAGAGCTTGTCGCCCCTTACCCACGCATCAACGATGTCGGAGATCATATTGTCGTCGCCATACGGATTTTCAGTGGGATAATATATCTTAGCTCCCTTCTGGCTCCACGCCCCTTCCGTGACAGTCGCATCGTACGGGAAGGTGTGCATAGCAACGATAAGATGATAGCCCTCGGGAATGGTGGCAAGCGTCTTGCAAAGCCAATCGACCTGCTCCTGATTCGGAGTTATCATTCCGCGCAGTATCGCATAGCTTCCGTCATCCAGAACAGGACTCGGATCTCCGTAAATGTCAAGACCGACTATCGCGATCTTGTACTCATCAAAAAGCTTTATAAAATAAGGCTTGTCACGGCCTTCGATACCCGAAAGCGAGTCGGTCGGACGAATGAATTTCTCGTAAGCCTGCTGAGAGCTTCCCGATATCGCAGGATTTCTGCTGTTACCGACGTCGTGGTTACCGATAATGCTCATAAAGGGCTTTTTCGCGTGCTTGATCGCGTTATAGTACCAGCTTCCGTCTGTCTTTAAAAAGTCGCTCTGCTGAATATCACCAAGACAGATTCCACAGTCAAGCGAATCGTAATAATTCAGGTAATCGACCGCCGCTCCGATCTGCACGGGACACTCGTGAACATCGGTCGTGACGAGCATTGAAAAAAGCTTATTCTTGCGCTTCGCCTGAGCCCATAAGCCCCAGTTCGAGCTCGCGTGCATTATATGCTCAATGTCCTTGTTTCTCTTAACGATCTCGGGTGTATTACACATATTATCAGCCTCCGTTTGAGTCTTTGTAACTCTATTATACTACTCTTCTTGTCCTCGGTCAAGACAAAAGTCATCTTTTCTCGGACATCTTTTTTATAAAAGTGTCCCAATACTATATTGCAAACAAACTCGATCTTTGCTATAATAAAAACAACAAATTGCGGTTTATCGGGGAGGCGGGGGATGCGCTTGGGGAACTTTTCCAGGGAAAAAAGTTCCCCAAACCCCTCAAAACCCCAAAGCATATTTTATACAAGTTAAAACGGTTTATCTATCTACACCGTGTCGCACTTGCATAGCCACACTGCTATCGTGTTGCGAGTGTATTTGAAATCGTTTGAAGAGCTTTCCTTAACTTGGTTTTTCTTTAAGTCTAAAGTTTTTTCATTGGTTGGGTTCTATACCCTATCAATACAAAAATGTCAGTGAGGGATTTTTTTAGCCGCTTGCGGCGAAAAATCCTACGCCACCCTAAAAGGACCTAATATAAGGGAAGTTTTTGCGGAGCTTTTTTCAAAAAGCGACCCGCGTCCCCCGCTCCCCCACCTCACCGATAAATCAAAATTTGAAGCTTCAAAGGAGACTATTTATATGAACATCAAACTTTTAGGCTCTCCATCAACGGTAATGCACAACCCCGAAGCGCGATTTGGCACGTTCGGATATTTCGCCTGGCCTACGGCAAAAAGGCTGCAGGACGGAAGGATAGCGGTCGCGGCATCGGGCTTCAGAATAGTCCACGTCTGCCCTTTCGGCAAGGCAGTAATCTGCTTCAGCCGTGACGAGGGTGAAACCTATTCGCTCCCCGCGGTGGTAACCGATACTCCGCTCGACGACCGCGACGGGGGACTCTGCCCATTCGACGAAAAAGGACTGATATTCACCTCGTTCACAAACCGCCACATATTCACGGACGGCGACGAGGGACCGATAAGAAAGTACTTTTACGCCTACCTCGACACTCTCACGCGAGAGGATGAGGAAAAATATCTCTGCGCAAATTTCAAAATCAGCCTCGACGGAGGTACGACCTTCGGTGAATTCAAAAAAAGTCCGATAACCTCCCCCCATGGCCCGATACAGCTCAAAAACGGCAAAATACTATGGGTCGGAATGAGGTATTTCGACGGAAAAAGCGATAGTCACGAATGGCGGGTCGACTCATACATCCTCGACCCCACAAGCGGCAAAATGGAGAAAATTGGAGAGATAGACCCGATATACGTTGACGGCGAGCGCAAAAAATGCTGCGAGCCGTATACCGCGGAGCTATCGGACGGAACACTTATCTGTCATATAAGAGTCGAACCGGAGTTCTCTCTCTTTCAGACCGAGTCTCACGATGGCGGATACACCTGGACCGCACCGCACCGTATCCTGCCCCCTCACGGCGGTGCGCCCTCGCATATCATAGAGCATTCCTCGGGCGTAATGATAGCAACGTATAGCTACCGTGAATCGCCCTACGGAATAAAGGTAATGCTCTCGCGCGACAAGGGACAAAGCTGGAGCGAGGGCGAATATCTCTATTCCAATACCGTCTCATACGACCTCGGCTACCCCACCTCCGTGGAGCTTTCGGACGGCAGTATAGCAACGGTTTTTTATGCCACCGAGGACACAAGTGTCGGCGCAAAGATAATGCAGCAAAAGTGGAGGCTCGATATCTGAAAGCTCAAAGCCCCGAGAAAAAATTCAAGGGGATTTTTCGCTTGTTTTTATTGACAAATCGAATTACGTGTGCTACAATTCTCTTGAATAAACCGTACGGAGGTATAATCATTATGAAAATAGGAATAGCATCAGGCGCATATATGCACAGATACGGACTCGAAAAGGGCGCTGAGAAGATGGTAGCTCACGGCTACGAGTGCCTCGACTTTTCAAACTTTAGTAATACAGAGACCGATTTTTTCAAGCTTCCCGAGGCAGAATTCGAAAAAGAGCTTGTAAGATACAGAAAGGTACTAAACGAGGCAGGACTGATCGCAAACCAGGCACACTCTCCCTGGCGTCACCCCGCGCAGGATTTCACTCCCGAGCAGAGAGCAGAACGCCTTGAAGCCTTCAAAAAGTCCATCCGCGGATGCGCTTATCTCGGAGTCACCGACTTTGTTATGCATTGCATAATGCCCTTCGGTACGAATAGCGCTGAGCATCCCGAGCTTATGAGAGATATGAACGCAGAGTTTATGGCTGCTTTGGCGGATGAATCCAAAAAGTACGGTAATATCCGCATTAATATCGAAAACCTTCCCTTCCCAACGCTCCCATTAAATCACCCCGACCAGATCGTTGCGCACGTAAAGAGAATGAACAAAGAGGTCTCGGGCGACCTCTTCCGCGTCTGCATCGACACCGGACACTGCAACTACTGTAAATACAGCCCCGCCGAATCGGTGCGCCTCGTAGGTGACCTCCTCGGCACTCTCCACGTCCACGATAATGACTCGACCCGTGATGCGCACGCGACCCCCGGCAACGGAAATATCGATTGGGACGACTTTTCAAACGCACTCCAGGAGGTCGGATTTGATAAAGTCCTCTCCTTCGAGACGCACGTCAGCAAAGACATCCCGAACGGCGAAGAAAGAGACAGCCTCGAGCGCGAGCTCTTCAGAACAGGCCTCAAAATAGCAAAAAGAATCTAAAACGCAATCCTGCTTTGGCAAACACCAAAGCAGGTTTTTTTCATCAATCTTCAATTTAAAATCCCATATTTGTAAGTAATTTGTTGAAATATGAGCGGAATATTGCCCTCCCCCAAGGCAGTTAAGTTTATTTAACTATCTGATATTTACATCTGAATCGCATGAACTAAAAAACTTTTTTCTTTTTTCCCAAAAAGGCTTGACTTTCATTTTTTTCGGTGCTATAATGCGCTTGAAAAGCAAATAAGTCTCTTAATAAAGGACGCTCGGGCACCGTCACGCCCGATAAGGATAATTTTGGCAGGGTGAAGCGCAAGATACTCACACCCCGCTGCCCTGTCGTCTCAAAGGAGGTACTTATTATGCCTAAAAAGGAAAAAAACAAGACCCGAAAGCCACTTTTGCACCGTCACAAGCCCGCACCCCGAAACAAATATTTTACCGATGAAGAGATCATGAAGCTCGAGGATGAGTTCGTTGAGGCATACCTCAAAAACGAAGCTCACCCTTATCGTACGCTCCTTCGCCTGTATATGCGATACTGGAAGGAGCTGTTGCTTTCATTGATCTTTTATTTTATTAAGACCTCTCCCGTGCTTGCTCTACCCATAGTTACTGCGAATATTATCAATATTGCGACCGCACGTCCCGAAAACGCACTTGAGCAAGCGGCAATAAATATCGCCGTGATAGTATTTCTGATGCTTTTGAATATTCCAACGCATATATTACACGTCAGATATTATAGCCGCGCTCTGCGCGGAGTGGAGGCGGGACTTAGAGGCGCTATGGTGCGTAAGCTTCAGCAGCTCTCGATCACCTTCCACAAGGAAATGCAATCGGGCAGAATACAGTCAAAGCTTATGCGAGACGTTGAAACGGTTCACGCGCTTTCCTCACAGATATTCCTCACTATCCCCGGGATAGTTATTAATATGGTGACCGCACTTGTCGTAGTAGTTACCAAAAATCTGACAGTTTTCTCCTTCTTTCTGCTCACCATACCAACGTCGGTAATAATAATGCGTATATTTAACGGCAATATCCGCAAATATAACGCACAATTCCGCAAGGATATGGAGAACACGTCCGCAGATATTATGGATATGATAGAAATGAACCAGATAACCCGTGCTCACGCACTTGAGAACGTGCAGGTAAAAAAGCTCACGGGAAGGCTCAACTCCGTCGCTAATACGGGCTTCAAGCTTGATATGACACACGCAAAATTCGGATCTGTATCCTGGGTAGTATTCAGTCTTTTTCAGCTTCTCTGTTTAGTATTTTCGGCTTTTCTCGCATTTAACGGAAAGATAGAGATAGGTGATATCTCGCTTTATCAATCCTATTTCAATACACTGACGGGTCAGGTCTCAACGCTCATCGGACTCTTCCCCGTCATCACCAAGGGTATGGACTCGGTGTCGTCGATCGGCGAGATCCTCGGCGCAAGAGATATCGAGGATAATAAGGGCAAAAAGAAAATGACGACTCTCAAGGGCGAATACGATTTTCGTGACGTTGACTTCTTCTACACTCCCGATCAGCCCGTCCTTCAAGACCTTGATCTTAAGGTGAACGCGGGAGAGACCATCGCTATCGTAGGCGAATCGGGTTCGGGAAAATCCACGATCCTGAATCTGGTCCTCGGCTTCAATAAGCCGAAAATGGGCAAGATATTTATCGACGGAAAGGATATGGATGAAATAGATCTCCAAAGCTATCGCAAGCATATCGCAATAGTACCGCAGACAAGCGTTCTGTTTACAGGGACGATCAAGGATAACATAACCTACGGCTTCAGTCGAATATCTAAAAAAAGGATAGATGAAGCAGTAAAGGCGGCAAATCTCACCGAGTTTATAAATTCTCTTCCCCAAGGACTTGATACTATGCTTGATGAACACGGTGCAAATCTCTCGGGCGGACAAAGACAACGCATCGCGATAGCACGCGCGATCATACGCGACCCCAAGGTCATCATCTTCGACGAGGCAACAAGCGCGCTTGATACGGTGTCGGAAAAAGAGATACAGAGCGCACTAAATAACCTGACAGAGGGACGAACCACATTCATCGTCGCGCATAGACTTTCCACAATACGCGATGCAGACCGAATAGCGGTCATAAAGCAAGGCAGATGCGTTGAAATCGGCACCTACGACGCTCTTATGGAAAAACGCGGCGAATACTATAAAATGCAAACCCTCCAGGACGGCGTAAAATAACATCAACACCTTCAAATTTTGATTTGTCGGGGACGCGGGGGATGCGCGTGGGGGACTTTTCCAGGGAAAAAAGTCCCCCACACCCCCAAAACCCCAAAGCATATTTTATACAAGTCAAGACGGCTTATCTATCTACACCGTGTCGCACCTGCATAGTCCCACTGCTATCGTGTTGCGAGTGTATTTATTATCGTTTGAAAAGCTTTTCTCAACTTAGTTTTTCTTTAAGCTTAAAGGGTTTTCATCGGTTGGGTTTAACACCCTATCAATACAAAAACGTCAGTGAGGGATTTTTTTAGCCGCTTGCGGCGAAAAATCCTGCTTCACCCTAAAAGGACCCAAAATATTGAAAGTTTTTGCGGAGCTTTTTTCCAAAAAGCGACTCGCTTATGGCGAAAGCCTGCTTCGCAGGCTCGCCGCACTAGCGGAGCCGAAGGCGGAGTCTGTGCTTACGGAGGCACGCGTCCCCGCATCCCCCCCGCGCCCCCATAAACCCCAATTTATCCTACTCTGTCTCCTAAAAGCATATTTTTTCTTAAGTCACAAGCTCCCGTGTGGGAGCTTGTATTTTTTTGGTATAAATTTTCCTTTGCCTTTTCATTTTTTATTAATCGAAAGTCTAAAAAAAGCATTTTTTAACAGTTCATTAACAAAATTTTATCAATTTATCATATTTTTTTATTTATTCCCCATTGAAAAAGACGCCGCGGTATGATACAATGAATAATTGGAAAGATATGCATCTACATTATTAAGATATCGAAACACATCAAAAAACATTTTGAAAGGAAACACGGTATGGCAACAGCAGTAATAATGCCCCGACAGGGACAGAGTGTTGAAAGCTGTATAATCACGGCTTGGAATAAAAAGGTAGGCGACACGGTCGCAGTCGGAGATATTCTCTTCTCCTACGAGACAGATAAATCCTCTTTTGACGAGGCGGCAACTGTCGAGGGTACTCTCCTTGCTATCTTCGCGCAGGAGGGCGACGACGTTCCCTGCCTTCAGAATGTTTGCGTTATAGGTAACGCAGGCGAGAGCTATGCGGAATTCGCTCCCGCAGGCGAGGAAGCACCTGCACCCGTAGCAGAGGAAATCAAGACAGAAACGGCAGAGACCGCTCCGGTAGCAACCGCAGAAGCCACATCGGTGCAGGAAATAAGCGGCGCAATTTCCCCCAGAGCCCGCGCTCTCGCGGAAAAGACCAATGCCGATCTGCTCAAGGCAACTCCCACAGGACCTAGCGGCAGAATTATCGAGCGCGACGTACAGAGCCTTGTTGACCGCGGACTCACCGTTTCGGGTGCGGCACGCGCAGAATACACAAGCGCGGTCGAGGGTAGCGGTATCAACGGCAAGGTAATGCTCTCCGACCTCTCAGCTCCCGTAGCTCCCGCAGCAGAGGCTGCATTCACAGCTCCCGTTGCAGAGTATGAAGACGTCAAGCTTCCCAATATCAGAAAGATCATCGCAAAGCAGATGTGTGCTTCACTCAATAGCATGGCGCAGCTCACCTTTAACTCCTCCTTTGACGCGACAAAGATGCTCGAGCTTCGCAAGTCGCTTAAGGCAGGCGCGGACAAGATGGGGCTTACGAACATCACGCTCAACGATATGATCCTTTACGCAGTTTCTCGCGTTCTCCTCGACTTCAAGGGCTTCAACGCTCACTGTCTCGGCGACACGATGCGATACTTCAACACAGTAAACCTCGGAATCGCGGTAGACACCGAAAGAGGTCTTATGGTTCCCACAGTCTTCGGCGCTGAAAAGCTCTCTCTCAACGAGATCGCAAAGCAGTCTAAGGCGGTCATCACCGCAGCGCAGAGCGGTAGCATCAATCCCGACCTGCTCAGCGGTGGAACCTTTACGGTCTCCAACCTCGGCTCTCTCGGAATCGAGTCCTTTACTCCTATCATCAATCCTCCCCAGACCGCTATTCTCGGTGTTGACTGCATCCAGAAGCGCATCAAGGAGGTAAACGGCGAGGACGTTATCTATCCCGCAATGGGACTTTCTCTCACTGTCGACCACAGAGTCCTCGACGGAGCTGACGCGGCAAGATTCTTAAAGGCTGTCGGTCAGGCTCTTGAAAACATTGATCTTCTTATGGTCAAGTAAGAGAGGTATAGTCTATGTACGATCTGATAATTTTAGGTGGCGGCCCTGCGGGCTACAATGCCGCAGAAAGAGCGGGACACGCGGGACTCAAAACTCTCGTTATTGAGGAAAGAGCGCTCGGCGGTGTTTGCCTCAACGAGGGATGTATCCCCACAAAGACGCTTCTTTATTCCGCTAAAATATACGATTACGCAAAGCACTCTTCTGACTACGGCGTTAAGTTCGGCTCTGCCGAGATCGACCACGCCTTCGTTGTAAACCGCAAGAACGGCGTTGTAAAGCAACTCGTTTCTGGCGTTGGCGCAAAGCTTAAAAAGGCAGGCGTTGAGGTCGTTAAGGCAACCGCTTGCATCAAGGAGAAAAACAGCGAGGGCTTTGTTGTCACCGCTGACGGAAAGGACTACGTAGGAAAGCAGCTTCTCATCTCGACAGGCTCCTCCCCCGCCCTTCCTCCTATCGACGGACTTGCAGAGTCTCTTAAGGAGGGCTTTGCTCTTACAAACCGCGAGGTTCTCGACCTTCCCGCTATCCCCAAGACCATCGTCGTTGTCGGCGGCGGTGTCATCGGTCTCGAGATGGCATCCTATTTCAACTCGGTTGGCTCAAAGGTCTACGTCGTTGAGATGCTCGACCACATCGCAGGCGTGGTCGACAGAGATATTTCCAAGCTTCTTCAGAAGGACTACGCCTCCCGCGGAGTCGAGTTCATCCTCGGTGCGCGCGTAACTTCGATAAAGAATAAGACCGTCACATACGAAAAGGACGGCAAAACCGTTGAGATCCCCGCTGATTACGCGCTCGTTTCTATCGGAAGACGCGCGAGAACTCAGGGTATCGGATGCGAGAACATCGGTCTTAAGCTCGAGCGCGGCGCCATCGTCACAAACGAGCAGGGCAAGACAAACGTGCCCGGTGTCTGGGCGGCAGGCGACGTAAATGGCAAGAGCATGCTCGCTCACACCGCTTACCGCGAGGGCGAGGTCTGCATCAACAATATCCTCGGCAAGAAGGATAAGGTAAATTACAATTCTATCCCCTCGGTCATTTACACCAACCCCGAGGTAGCATCTGTCGGCGAGACCGAGGAGAGCGCCAAGGAAAAGAAGCTCGACGTCAATATACAGACAGTCACCCTTAAGTATTCGGGCAGATATATCGCCGAAAACGAACACGGCTACGGAATACTAAAGGTAATTACCGACAAAAAGCACAAGAACATCGTAGGACTTCATATGATAGGCTCCTACGCGTCCGAGATAATCTACGGCGCGGCAATGATGGTCGAGACCGAAATGAGAGTCGAGGATATACAGAAGCTCGTCTTCCCCCACCCCACGGTATGCGAGGTCATCCGCGAGGCAATGTTTATGTAATCAATATAAGGAGAAATATATTATGCCAAAGAGTCAATACGTCGATCCCGGCAAAGCATTCGAGTCGGGCTTCATAAGATTTAGTGACATTCCCGTATGTCAGTACAACAAGAAACTCGAGGAGGAGTGCAAGCTCTATACCAAGGCGGACATGATGAGAATATATCGCGATATGGCGATAATCCGCGAGTTTGAAACGATGCTCAATGAGGTAAAGACCAAGAGCTGCTACAACGGTGTCGAGTATAATAACCCCGGTCCCGCTCACCTTTCTATCGGTCAGGAGGCAAGTGCCGTAGGTGAGGCATATTGCCTTGACATCAACGACCTGTCCTTCGGCTCTCACCGTAGCCACGGCGAGATACTCGCAAAGGGTCTTTCTTCTATCGAAAAGCTTACCGATGAAGAGGTTTACGACATCATGAAGGAGTTCCTCGGCGGCGCTGTCCTCTCTGTTGTTGAAAAGCACATGAAGAGCGCAAACGTCAAGGAGCTTGCAATAAACTTCCTTCTCTACGGCGCGCTCGCAGAGATATTCGCAAGAAAGACAGGATTTAACCGCGGTCTCGGCGGATCAATGCACGCATTCTTCATTCCCTTTGGACTTATGCCCAACAACGCGATCGTAGGTGCATCCGCTCCCATCGCTCTCGGCGCGGCTCTCTATAAGAGATCCAACCACAAAAAGGGTATCATCGTTTCCAACTGCGGTGACGGCGCAACAGGTCGCGGTCCCGTGCTTGAGTCTCTCAACTTCGCTTCTATGGACCAGATCACAAAGCTCTGGGGTATGGACGGCAAGTTCGAGGACGGCGGTATGCCTATCCTCTTCAACGTATTCAATAACCACTACGGTATGGGCGGTCAGACCCGCGGTGAGACAATGGGCTTTGATATGGTCGCTCGCCTCGGCGCAGGCTTTAACCCCGAACAGATGCACGCGGAGAGAGTAAACGGCTACGATCCGCTTGCAGTTATCGACGCGGTCAGTCGTAAAAAGCAGCTTCTCATCGAGGGCAAGGGTCCCGCGCTTCTCGACGTTGTTACATACCGTGTTTCGGGTCACTCCCCCTCCGATTCCTCCACGTACAGAACCGCAGAGGAGATCGAGGCTTGGAAGGCAGCAGATCCGATCCTCGCATTCAAGCAGAAGCTCATCCTCGGCGGAATCGCAAAGGAAGAGGAGTTCGCTCAGATGCACGAGGAGATCACTTCTCGTATGACCGAGATCATGAAGCTCGCTATCAATGACGAGATCTCTCCCAGAATGGATCTTCATAAGGAGCCCGACGCTATCGCGTCTATCATGTTCTCCAACCAGCAGGTCAAGAGCATGGATCCCACCCGCGAGCCCGACGTTCTTATGCCCAAGGAGGAATGTCCCAGAGTCAAGGAGATCGCTAACAAGATCCGTACCGCAAAGGACGAGAACGGCAAGCCCGTCTCCAAGATGAAGATGTATAACGTCTGCGACGGTCTCTTTGAGCCCATTATCGATAAGTTCTACGACGACCCCACCCTCATCGCATACGGTGAGGATAACAGAGACTGGGGCGGCGCGTTCGGTGTCTATAAGAAGATGACCGAGGCTATTCCCTATCACCGCTTCTTCAACTCTCCCATCTCCGAGTCGGCTATCGTCGGCAGCGCAGTAGGCTACGCTATGTGCGGCGGTCGCGCTATCGTTGAGCTTATGTACGCTGACTTTATCGGCTGTGCAGGCGACGAGATCTTCAATCAGATGGCAAAATGGCAGGCAATGAGCGCAGGAATACTCAAGATGCCTATCGTTCTCCGCGTTTCCGTCGGTTCAAAGTACGGCGCACAGCACTCTCAGGACTGGACCGCGCTCTGCGCTCACATCCCCGGTCTTAAGGTCGTATTCCCCTCCACACCTACAGATGCAAAGGGTCTTATGACCAGCGCACTCGAGGGCACCGACCCCGTCGTATTCTTTGAGTCTCAAAGAGTTTACGGCTTTGGCGAGGAGTTCAGAAAGGACGGCGTTCCCACAGGTCACTTTGAAATTCCCTTCGGTGAGCCCGACGTCAAAAAGGAGGGTAAGGACGTTACCATCCTCACCATCGGCGCAGTTCTCTACCGCGCTATGGAGGCGGCAAAGATTCTTGAAGAAAAGTACAATATCTCCGCAGAGGTCATCGACTCCCGTTCCATCGTTCCTTTCAATTACGAAAAGGTCATCGAGTCTGTAAAGAAGACGGGTAAGATACTCATCGTAGGCGACGCTTGCGAGAGAAACAGCGTAATGCGCGATATGGCGTCCAACATCACCGAGCTCTGCTTCGATTACCTCGACGGACCTCCCGTTGTTGTCGGATCTCGCAACTGGATCACTCCAGCGTTCGAGCTTGAAAAATCCTTCTTCCCGCAGGCAAGCTGGATCATCGATGCTCTTCATGAGAAGATCATGCCCCTTCCCGGCCATGTTGCCGAGAATAACTTCACCGACATCGAAAAGATCGACCGCGCGAAGAAAGGTATCTGATAAATGACATTTAGGGGATGCCAATGGCATCCCCTTGATTTTTTAAATTGCGGTTTATGGGGGCGCGGGGGGATGCGGGGACGCGTGCCTCCGGCGGGTCGCTTTTTGAAAAAAGCTCCGCAAAAACTTCCCTTATATTAGGTCCTTTTAGGGTGACGTAGGATTTTTCGCCACCAAGGGTGGCTAAAAAAATCCCTCACTGACGTTTTTGCATTGATAGGGTGTTAAACCCAGCCGATAAAAAAGCTTTAAGTTTAAAGAAAAACTAAGTTAAAGAAAGCTTTTCAAACGATTACAAATACACTCGCAACACGATAGCAGTGAGGCTATGCAGGTGCGACACGGTTTAGATAGATAAACCGTCTTAACTTGTATAAAATATACTTTGGGGTTTTGGGGGTGTGGGGGGCTTTTTTCCCTGGAAAAGCCCCCCACGCGCATCCCCCGCGTCCCCGACAAATCAAAGTTTGAAATCCACAGAGAGAACATATGAAGTATTTAAAGCTAACCACCACCGACCCATATTACAACCTCGCCGTTGAGGAATATCTCCTCGCAAGGACGCGCGAGGATGTCTTTATGCTCTGGCAGAACTCACCCACCGTGGTGATCGGAAAGAACCAGAACGCATACGCGGAGGTCGATATCGATTACGCGCGGGCAAACGGAATAGACATCTGCCGTCGCATAACGGGAGGCGGTGCAGTCTACCACGATATGGGAAATATCAATTATTCCTACATATCATCGTCAGACAGGTCTCTCGATTACGAATATTTTTCCCGACCGATCATTTCCGCACTTTCCTCAATGGGAATCAAATGCTCACTTGGAGGCAGAAACGACATACTCGTCGGAGAAAAAAAGATCTCAGGCAATGCCCAGCACTCCTCAAACGGCAGAGTTCTGCATCACGGTACCCTGCTCTTCAGCACGAACGTGTACGAAATGGAAAGAGTCCTCAAGACCGACCGCGAAAAGCTCGAGCACAACGGTGTAAGGTCACATAAAAGCCGTGTGGCAAACCTTAGCGAGCTTCTTCCCGACAAAATGACCGTAAATGAATTTGTTGATACCCTCGAGATCATGATAAAAAATTTCTTCAATGCAGAAGAAATGCTTTTCGAGGAAAACGACGAGGTGATCGCGCTTTTCGAGAAAAACAAAAACCCCGATTGGATACTTTCAAGCAAAAAACACCTCATCGATTTCACACTCAAACAAAAAAAGAGATACCCCTGCGGAAGCGTGTACGCGCAGGTCACGCTTGAACGGGATATCATCAAGAAAATAACTCTGAGCGGTGATTTCTTCACCCTTGCTCCCATTGAGGAGCTGGAGCAAAAGCTCGCAGGAAAAAGCAGAACTGACTTTGGCGACGTCAACGTCTCTGACTATATAGTCGGAATGACAAACGACGAGCTCAAGGATCTCATAACAAATTAAAAAAAGCGTTGCAATGCAACGCTTTTTTTATGTAATTATTCCTTAATAACCTTTGCGAAAACAAGGATCTGAACAATGATTCCGGCAAGAACGTAGATATCAACGACAGTTCCGCAGATACCGAGAATCCAACCGATGATCGCGCCTATTACACCAAGCCATCCGGTAAGAGCAGTTGCAAGCCAAATGATCGCACCCGCAAGAATACCTACGACAAGGTAAATAAGAATTCCAACGATAAGGTTTCCAACCGTATCAACTCTCTTAAAAGAAAGAGGAAAAATCTTCTTCAAAGTCTCCATGTCAATTCTCCTTCAATAAATTTGTTTTATTAAAAGCGGACAACCAAGGTCGTCCGCTCTCAATCAGTCAAAAAGTCCAAAATTATTTGTACTTTCTCTTGCGTGCAGCCTCAGACTTCTTCTTACGCTTTACGCTGGGCTTTTCATAGTGCTCTCTCTTACGAAGCTCGGTAAGGATTCCCGAACGAGCACACTGACGCTTAAATCTACGGAGCGCGCTGTCAAGAGACTCGCCCTCTTTTACTTTAACTTCTGCCATCTTCTTTTTCCCTCCCCTCGCTCATGAAAGTTTTGAGTGAGTTTCCTCACACATACTCTAGTATTATACACCAACAAAAACCTTTTGTCAATATAATTTTGAAATTTTTTTATTATTTTACAACAATGTTCACTATCTTACCCGGAACAACGATCTCCTTGACGACCGTCTTACCCGAGATAGCCTCGGCAACCTTCTCGTCAGCCTTCGCGAGCGCGAGAACGGCATCCTTGTCGGTGTCCTTCGCTACGTTGATCTTACCCTTGAGCTTGCCGTTGACCTGAACGACCATTTCAACGGTGTCATCTGCGGTCTTAGCCTCGTCAAATGTGGGCCAGGGCTCGTAAGCAATGGTGTTGCCGTGTCCAAGCACCTCCCAGATCTCCTCACACATATGAGGACAGATGGGAGAGAGGAGCTTGATAAGACCCTCGGCGTACTCACGTGAGCATTTGCCTTCCTTGTAAACGGCGTTTACAAAGATCATCATCTGCGAGATAGCGGTGTTGAACGCAAGCTTTTCAAAGTCCTCGGTAACCTTCTTAACGGTCTTGTGATATATCTTTTCAAGCGCGGGAGTCTCTCCGTCAACGACGTTTTCAGCCTCGGTAAAGAAAGCCCAAACGCGGTTTAAGAATCTTCTCGCACCGTCAACACCCGCATCGCTCCAAGGCTTGGAGACCTCAAGCGGACCCATGAACATCTCGTAAAGGCGGAGAGTATCCGCGCCGTAATCACGGACGACGTCAGAGGGATTTACAACGAACTCGGGGAATCTCTTACCCATCTTGATGCCGTTCGCACCGAGGATCATACCCTGATGAACGAGCTTCTTGAAGGGCTCCTTGGTGGGAGCGAGACCCTTGTTGTAAAGATATCTGTTCCAGATTCTCGAGTACATAAGATGACCTACCGCATGCTCGGGGCCACCGATATAAAGGTCAACGGGCATCCAGTGCTTGAGAAGCTCCTGATTTGCAAACTCGTCATTGTTGTTGGGATCGATATATCTGAGGAAGTACCACGACGAGCCTGCAGAGCCGGGCATTGTAGAGGTCTCTCTCTTACCCTTGACGCCGTCCTTGTCATACATTTTCCATTCCTCTGCGTTTTCAAGAGGCGCCTTTCCGTTAACTCCCTTGTAGTTTTCAAGCTCGGGTAGAATGAGCGGAAGCTCTGCGTCATCAAGCACGTGAATATTTCCATCCTCACCGTGAACAACGGGAACAGGCTCGCCCCAATATCTCTGGCGCGCAAATATCCACTCTCTGAAGTGATAGTTTACAGTTCTCTTTGCAACACCCTGCGCTTCAAGCTTCGCAGTGATAGCCTCCTTAGCCTCCTCAACGGTGAGTCCGGTGAACTCCTCGGAGTTTACAAGTCTGTAACCTCTGCCAAGATAATCCTGCTTTTCAAATGCATGCTCGGATACGTCAACGTGACCGAGCTTCTCGTCGCCGTCGATTACCTGAATCATATCGATCTTGTGCGCGATCGCGTACTCAAAGTCACGCTGGTCGTGAGAAGGAACTGCCATTACCGCGCCCGTGCCGTAGCTTGCAAGCACGAAATCGCCGATAAACATTCTTACTTCCTTGCCGTTTACGGGGTTTATGCAGGTAACGCCCTTAAGCTCACAGCCCGACTTGGTCTTGTTGAGTTCGGTGCGGTCCATGTCGTTCTTCTTGAGAGTCTCGTCAATGTAAGCCTGAACCTCAGCCTTGTTCTCGATTCTCGGCATAAGCTGCTTAACTATCTCTCCGTCGGGAGCGAGTACCATAAAGGTGATACCGTAGATCGTCTCAATGCAGGTGGTGAATATAGAGAACTCACCGCCGCCGACGATCTGGAACTTGACCTCAACACCGGTCGACTTGCCTATCCAGTTCTTCTGCATAAGCTTTGTCGATTCGGGCCAATCTATCTCTTCAAGTCCCTCGAGCAGCTCCTCGGCAAACGCGGGCTGATTGATGACCCACTGCTTCATATTCTTTCTGACTACAGGAAATCCGCCTCGCTCACTCTTGCCGTCGATGACCTCGTCGTTCGAGAGAACGGTACCAAGCTCCTCGCACCAGTTGACGGGCATATCGATGTACTGCGCGTAGCCGTCAAGGTAGAGCTGCTTGAATATCCACTGAGTCCACTTGTAGAACTCGGGATCGCTGGTCGCGATCATCTTGGACCAGTCGTAGTCAAAGCCAAGCTCACGGAGCTGCTTTGAGAAGGTCTCGATGTTCTTCTGTGTAAAGCCGTTGGGGTGATTTCCGGTGCTTACCGCGTACTGCTCCGCAGGGAGACCGAAAGAGTCGTAGCCCATGGGGTGCAAGACGTTGTAGCCCTGCATTCTCTTCATTCTCGAAACGATATCGGTAGCGGTGTAGCCCTCGGGGTGACCCGCGTGGAGTCCAACACCCGACGGATAGGGGAACATATCAAGCGCGTAGAATTTAGGCTTTGAGAAATCCCAGACGTCTGTCTTGAAGGTCTCGTTCTTCGCCCAGTATTCCTGCCACTTCTTTTCAACTGACAAATGATCGTATTTCATTATATTTCCTTTCTGCCATAAGGCAAACAAATATTTACCAAAAATAAAAAATCCCCGTCTCATGCTTGAGACGAAGAAAACTCCGCGGTACCACTCAAATTGCGCACACGCGCCACTCAATACCGATAACGGCGGCTGACCGTTCTTCCCTACACACGCGACTCCGTCCGCAGACCGACCGCGCTTCGAAAAGACTGCTCCGAGGTGAGTAAGAAAAGCCCGCCTTGCGCCTCGCACCAACCGACGCATCTCTGAAAAAAACGAATTTTTCTCTGTCCTCATCATAGCATTTTTTAGACAACATTGATATTATAATGTATATTTCACATTTTGTCAAGTGGTTTTGTAAATTTATGATATTTGTGTTCAAATTTGAAACACAAAGCAGGATCCCCCACAAGGCGTGGGGGATCCTATTAATTGACTATTTTTTTTCTTTCTTTTTCGCAACGCTGCCGGGTAGGGGCTTGAAGCCAAGCTTTATAGCGGGGGATTCGGGCGAGAGGGTAAAATCGTGATTGGCAAGCCCGGGGATACGGGGATCGACCTCAATATTTCCGCATTTCCAATCGAAGAGAGCCTCCCACTCTTTTAAGTTAAAGATCGTACCTTCCTTGTCCGTGACCATAACGGCGTCCTCGCGCTCAAGGTCAAAGATAAGATTTCTGCTCATATTAGGCTTCATCACGTTAAACCAATTCACGCTAAATATATCCGCACCGCGCGTCAGCATTATATTATTTTCAAGCACTACTTGGTTATGCTCCTCGTTTTTGCTTGTGATGAAGGTAGAGCTTTCCCCACCGCAAAGCATATTATTGCGTATCACGTTATCGCGCCCGTAATGCAGATGAACCGATTCCTTGCCCGTGTTGTAAACGACGTTGTTTTCCACCGTCATATTGCTCGAGCCCTCGTCAAGATAGATTCCCCACGCGCCGTAAACGTGGCACCGTATGTCATGTATGCGGTTTTCGGAAATCACGGTACCGCTCTGTCTTCCGAGCATATATATGCCGCCCATATCGGAGAGATCTCCGTTTCCGATATTGTAAATATGATTTTTACGGATAATATTTCCATAGGTCGCGCTCTCGGCATATCCCCATATCCAGCCGACAGAAATTCCCGTATAAAGAAAGTCGTGTATCTCGTTTTCGGATATCTCAATATTCGACGCGTCTCTGACAAGTATTCCGCAACCCGCGGCATATCTCGTGCCTCCGTTGTGGATATGATTTCCCCTTATCACACAATCAGAAGTCACATAGATGTCGTCATCCTTTGCGCAACCGCCCTCCACCTTAATACCGCCCGCAGAGGTGTCATATATCTCGTTATTCTCGACCCTTATGCGCCGGCAGGATTTGCCTATCTCAATTCCGTGAACACCGAGTCCGTGGATGATGCAATTTGAAAGCGAGCACCTCACAGCGCCCTCAAAGCATATCGCACCGGGTGCCCAACAGACAGACTGTATATCACTTCCGTATAGTATATCACCGTCCTTAAATATGCCTCCCTCTCCGCTGTACCACTTGTTGCTTGCATAGTCACTTGCCGTGCAGGTAAGCTCTAATCCGCGTATCCGTATATCCTCGCCCTTGATAACAAAGAGCTTGTCCGTCACCGGTGCAAAGGCTTCCAGCGTTTCTGCATCCTCACCCTCAGTCGGAATATAATAAACGATCCTGCTCTTTCTGTCAAGATACCATTCCCCCGTCTCTGAAAAGGCATTTGGAATATTCGTAAGATAATAATCAACCGCGCTCGATTTTCCGTAAAGTGGAGTCGAGAGAAAGCGACTTAGATATTTCATAGTAAGCTTGCCGCTCTCTCTGTCGTAGCACTCGATCGGTGAATGCTCGTCCACCCAATAGTGGTAGTAATTTATCGTGGCATCGGAAATGTTGTCAAGCCCCTCAAGGTCCTTTTTGTCTACCAAAAACCACTTTGATGGGTTAAACAGCTTCTTGACGCTGACGTCCTGATCGAGAAGGTAGCTCTCGGAATTGATGATCTTGAGCGTACCCGTCGCCGGGTATCTTGTAACTTTCGCGCGATCTCCGTTGACATAGAAATCGGTGAAATCGGGCACACCGTGCGGAACCGTCGCGCAAAGGCACTCGACATCGTTAAAGGTCGATTTTTCCCATCCGTCTATCCTCACGCCTCCTATTATCCTTCCCATCTCGCCGTAAGGCTCGACCGTGACTCCTCTTACGTTTTCTATCACTATCGGCTCGTAGGTATAGTAATCCCCAACGACAGAGATAGTCATAGGTCGGCAGAGTCCGTTTTTTCTGTGCTCCTTGATGATGGCGATCGCCTTGTCAATCGTTTTAAGGGGTGCATTTCCGTTTTTATCCGCAACGGGCGCAAATCCGTTTTTACTATCGTCTCCCGCAGCCCACGAGACATACAGAGTTGCAACGTTTTCAATACTGAACATAAATTAAACTCCTTTACATCAAATGATTACTGCCACAACTGCTATTGCGGCCGCAAGATATGAAGCCCAACCAAGCTTCTCCTTAAAGATAATCGAGCTGACAAGCCCTGATATTATTCCGAGAGCGGCGGTCATTGGAGTATAAACCGACACATCCAAAAGCGCGACCATTCCTATCGAGGCGATTGATCCTAAATTTGCCGAGAACGTAAAGCCTAAAAAACACGAAAGCCTTTTGGGCTTGAATAAATGTCTAATATTATCGATACTCTCCCTTTTTCTGATAAGATCAAACGCAACGATAGCTATGCAACCTATCGCTAAAAGCAAATTAGTCAAAAAGAAAAACGAATTATCGTCTGAAACACGCTTGTCAAGAGTAAACAATTTCATCACAACTGTTTCCGCACAGCATGTTACTATAATCAACATCATTACAAAAAACAGTTTTACTCCGTTTTTTCGATCCTTGATGCCAGTTTCCGATCTCTCACCCTTGTTTGTCTCAAAAAAAGTAAGAGAAATGCTTGCAATCATAATCAAAGCTCTTACGATCTTTAAGAAAGTGATCTCTTCTGAAAAGAGTAAGGCACCTACCAAAAGTGAACAAATAATATTGCTACCGCTCATAATAATATTGACTCCCGAAACGCTTGCAAGGCCGAACGCGATCATGCGCAAAACCGTTGCGGAGGCAACAACAAGGGCAAAGAAAAAGGCAAATATCAGGGTTGGGAGATTGACCTTGATCGACAATCCGCTGAAAAGCCAGAAAAAGAAGCACGCAAAAGCTCCAACTATAATCAGATACAAAGAATATTTAGCTCTTGATGCACCTGAGAGCACATTGCTGTTTATCTTTCCGAATGAAGACGTGCCGACACAGGACATCCCAAATATCACACATAATAAAGGTATCATTTCTTCCATGTCGCTGTCCTTTCCATGATATTCTCAAATCCAAGCTCTCTTGCAACGGAGTCTTCGGAAATTCTGAAATCCTTTTCTGCAAGGCTCATAATCCGCTTTGCGTGAGCCTTCTCTTGTGAGGGAAGGCTATCGCCAAGCGTGCCGTGGCGGAAATATACAGACAGATAACCCACCGCTAAACCCCAATTTAGCAAACTGCCCGAGTTGCAAGACACCTCGGGCATAAAAACTTATTCGGCATGCTTTGCGATCTTCTTACTCCTGATAAGCAGGAAGGAAAGCGGAAGGAGCGCGACGTACAGAGCCATCACGACGAAAAACATATTTCTCATTCCGAACTCCTCGGCAATAATTCCACCCACGTATGAGCCAAGAAAGGTTCCAAGCCCAAACGTCACCACAACGTACACACCCTGCGCAAAGGCATTACTGTCCTTTGGCACTATGCTTTTGATATACGGCGCCGCGCAGGCTCCAAGAAGCGCGAAATACAAAGGATTGAACAAAAAGGAGAATGATGCAACCACACTGTTAGGCGCAAGCGCAAGGATAACGCTTCTTCCCACACCGCTCAACGCGACGAGCAAAAATATCAGTCTCGCATCTGACCTTTCCGTCCATTTTGCGAGGACAACGATCAGAAGCCACTCTGCCACCGACGAGACCGCGACCAAGATGCCAAACACTCCAACGTCTCCGCCAAGATGCGACTCGCCTGTAAAAAACACGCCTGTAAACGTTGCCAGAATAGATGACGAGAAAAACATTATCAAGACAAATAAGCAAAACTTGAAAAAATCAAGGCTCAGCTTGCCGCTTTTTTTCGTTTTCTCTGCCACGATTATCTCTTCGTCGCGGTGGAATATCGCAAAAATGAGCGATATCAATGCTAAAGCGGCGATATACACAAAGAAAAGTCTTGGGTTATCTGTCGGAATGATCGCTATAAGAAGTCCCGCCGCGGCATAGCCCAATGAGGCAAACGCGCGGTAAAAGGCAAAGGAATGTCTTGTGTTCGTATAGCTTTCCGACACTATCGTATCAACTATCGGCTGATGCGACATATAGCACGAGTAAAAAAGCACCACGAATACCATAAGCCTTGCATACGTAACGCCCTTCATCAAGAACAAAAGCGACGTCGCAAACACAAGAGACA
The DNA here is from genome assembly GCA_015064685.1 of Oscillospiraceae bacterium. Taxonomy (GTDB): domain Bacteria; phylum Bacillota; class Clostridia; order Oscillospirales; family CAG-272; genus SVTX01. Next base: position 76,580 of record SVRT01000008.1, on the reverse strand, counting down.
TAGACAGAATAAGCACTCTTCCCTTTTTACGCGCCCTGCCCGTAAAAAACGACCAGACAAGAAGTGATATCGCCGTCATTATCGCTCCGACTCCCGCGACCTCGCCAACCGTCTTTTCGGTTGCAAAATCAAGAGACGCAACGTAAAGCGGCATCAGATTATTCACAAAGCATTGAAGCGCAAAAGGAAAAAGATAAATTGCCGAGAGACATACCGTCCTTCGCCTGCTCATTTTGTAACCTCGTATTTCTCCGCGTTATAGTCAACGGTGATCATAGTACCGTCCGAGTATGTCGCGCGGTAAACTCCCTCCGCCACCTTTTCGTGACGGATCATTTTTTCATATTGCAGGTAGTTGAGCGTCTTGTACTCATCATAGACCGCCTTGAGCTTGCAAAGTGACTCTTCAAGCATCTCGTCAGTCGCACAAAGAAGATCGGTCTCACCCATCCAGTTTCCGCAGCCGCCCTCGTCAACGTATTTTGAATTGATATACATCGCGGGTCTGCCGCCGTACTCGATGAATTTGAGATGGCTCTTCTCCTCCTTGACGCAGAAATTGACAGTCTCCGCCGAGGGATTTGCCATTATCGAGCCGTGGAAAACAAGCTGCCAGAAAGGAATCGTCTCATCAAACAAAGGATGAGGAGTTGTATAGAGGTTGTAACAGGTGTAAAGTGAGAAATCAAGAACGTCGGAGGCAAAATCAAATCCTCCCTCGCTTTGAAATCCGCCGAAATCCTCGCGCGCCTTCTCACCGAGATCGCAATAGATATCAGCTGTATCCTGCGTCGTCAGGGGATGCAAGGGATTAAAGCAGGGACGGGGCGGGAAATTCGTTACGACATCTATATAATGAAGTCCCTTGAAGCCCATTTCGCGCAATATCCTGTAATGTTCCTCGGTGTGCTTTTTTGCGCGCTCGGGACAGATATGGTAGGGTCTTCCGCCGCCCCAGTTTATAGGATCAAAGGAATATTCACCGTCGCGCTTGATAATAACGTCATCGCGGTTCCAGTATCTTGATATCTCATACATATCGGTGCTGTTGGTGTGCGCTACCATCTGATACCCGAGACTCTGACCGTACGCGCAGACCTCACGGAGCGCGTCCTCGCCGCCGATAGCCTCCTCGATAGGAGTAAGCTGAGGCCAGCGACCGTCGTGACCTCTGGTCTCAATTCCGACGAGACAGACCTCACACTTCTCTATTCCATGTGACTTGAGCCCGTCAAGAATGTCCTTGACGCGACTCAAGGTACAGCCTATGATAACAGGCGGCTCGTTTTCCTCTGTCTGCGTCAGAACGGGAGACGGCACGGGCTTCCAGCAAAGACGGATGCGAAGCTCGGGCGACTCGAGAGCGTATTTTACAGCGGGATATTCTACGACCTTTTGGCGAAGTGGCTTCGGATTCTTTAAATCGCGGTAGATCGCCGCCATGTCGTTGTAATCGCTTCCAATGGGAAGCTCATACTGATCTATGGAAATGTCCTCAAAACAGCTGTTGCCGTCAACGAAGAAGCGTGGATAAACGTAATATTCTCCACCCTTGACACCCATAACGATGCGATAATCGTATTTCATTCCCGTAACGACCGAGAAAATGCACCTTTCATCCGTGCTAAAGCCAAAGATCGGCATATAGTTGCTGTCGGAAATATATTCTACGTCCTCGTCTCTCTCTCGGAACTTACAGAGAACGGTACCGCCCTCCTTTGTTCCTCTTGGCGCAAACATAAAACCGCCCTCACAAGCCCTTGAATGATACCCGTCGTACAGAAAATCCACGTAGTCACATTCTGCGGGGAGCTTTTCTTTTTCCAAATATACGCACGTAGCCTTACCGTTCTTCTTTGTCAAAGGCGCAACGTCATAGCTGCTTCCGTCGCGCATAACTATTCTGCAATGCATACTTTTTTCTTACCCCTTTTTATTTGTATTCTCAAACCCAAACTCTTTTACAACAGAGCTATCCGAAAGCCTGAAATCTCCATTTGAAACGTCCATGATCCCGGGATCCTTTATAACGTTTCCGCAGTTCTGTGGGAATGACTCCTGCCAGGACTCAACGTCAAAGCACTTGCCCTCCTCATCGCGATAGACTACCGTATTCTCCGAGCCTATATCAAACATTATATTGTCGTGATACGTGCAATCCCACGGTCTGCCATGGACAATATCCTGCCCTCTCGTCACCATAATATTTCTCTCGAAAACACTCGGGTGATGCCATTCTCTGATAGAAACTGTCGCAGCCGCGCTCCTCTCACTTAGGAAAATATTATTTCTTACCGTGTTGTCTGTTCCCCAGTGAATGTGAATACACTCCTTGCCCGTACCCCAGACCACGTTTTTTTCGACTGTAATATTGCTCGATCCCTCGTCAAGATAGATTCCCCAAGCACCGTACTCAAGACATTTAACGTCGTGTATTCGGTTTTCCGATATGACCGTTCCGCTCTGCCTGCCAAGCGTATATATACCGCCCATATCCGAAAGGCTTCCGTTTCCTATGTTATACACGTGATTGGCGCGAATAATGTTTCCGTATGTCGAGCTGTCCGCGTATCCCCAGACCCAACCGACCGATATGCCCGAGTATGCAAGATCGTGGATCTCGTTTTCGGCTATCTCGTTGTTCGACGCGTGCATTACGAGTATTCCGCAGCCCGCCTCGTATCTCTTGCCGCAATCATGAATGTGATTTTTGCGAATGATGCAATCCGAGGTCACAATAGACCCATCGCACCCGGCTTCTCCGCCCTCGATCTTGATGCCTCCGGCGCAAACGTCGTATATCTCATTGTTTTCTATTCTTATATGCCTGCAGCCCTGCCCTATCTCAATCGCGTGAACACCGACTCCGTGAATAGAGCAGTTCTCTATCGCGCATCTGTCCGCACGGCCAAAATATATCGCTCCGGGCGCGCCGCATACCGATTGCTCATCAGAGCCAAAGCGCGGATCCTCATCCCGAAACATCTCTTTTTGCTGCTCGACAAGGTGTGTGCTGGCATAATCTCCGCGTGTGCAGGTAAGCTCAAAGCCTCTTATCTTTACGTCCTTGCCTTCAATGATAAAAAGCTTGTCGGTGACAGGCGCGAATGCCACTACCGTATCGCAGGTCTCACCTGCATCGCGAGGAATATAGTAAACTATCCCCGCTTTTCTGTCGAGATACCACTCGGACGGAGAGGAAAACATATTCGGCACGTTCGTAAGATAATATTTAGCCGCCGAGCTTGATTTTCCGTACATTCCGCTCAGAGCAAAGCGGCTTCTGTAAGCCATCGTCAGCTTGCCGCTCTCTCTGTCATAGCTCTCGATGGGCGAATGCTCGTCGATCCACCAATGGTTATAATTGACCGTCGCGTCAAGAATGTTATCAACAGGCGCCAGATCCTCGGGCTTTACGGTGATCCACCTCGAAGATCCCCACATACCGTGCTCGGGCGGCATAGGGTCTCCCGAATACTCCTCGCTGTTTAAGATCTCAAGCGTACCCTCTTTTGGGTATCTCGTCACGCTTGCTCTCTTCCCGTTGACAAAGAGATCGGTAAAATCCCACGCGCCCCCGTCTGATCTCTCGGGCAGACGCGCACGAAGGCACGGCACACCGTTGAACTCGGCTCTTTCCCAGCCTCCAACCTTTATTCCGCCAATGATCCTTCCCTTGCCGCTAAACGGCTCAAGGGTAATTCTCTCAACATCCTTTATCTCAACGGGAGCATTGAGACAGTAATCGCCAATTACTGAAATCGAGAGAGGATTATCAAGACCACCCATTCTCATTTCCTTTATTATCTCAATAGCTCTTTCCAAGCTACGCACAGGACCGTTTCCCATAGCGTCAGGCAACGGGGTGAGCGCACTGTACGAATCGTCTCCAAGAGTCTGCGAAACAAAAAGAGAAGCAACAACGTTACGCTTCAGCATAATAAACCTCCTCTTAACACATAGCCGTATTTCCAAAGCCAAAATCCAACCGTGAAATACAGCCTCAAAATAAAGAGAGTATCCTCTACTGCATCAATTATATCACGCTATACTTGACAATACAAGACACAAGTGATATAATATAAAGACAGAATTTAGCCTCGCGAGGTACAAGATGAAAAAATTCGATACAGATTCAAGCAGTAAAATGCCATTTATTTTCTCCTCCGACCGCCATATAGACGTCGAGTGTGTCGTCCATATCCACGCGACGATGGAAATAGTCATAGTGAATAAAGGCACTCTGACCATGACTGCAGACGGGATCGAATACGATATTCCCGAGGGACACGGTCTTTTCATTCCTCCATTCTCACCGCACACGTTTCACTCGAAAGAGCCAAATCTTTGCCACGTCCTTGCCTTCTCCGAGGTGCTTGTACCGTATTTTTTTGATTTCGTCAAGAAAAACACCCCCACAACACATCTTTTCAAGCTCTCTGCATCCTCACACGAGCTGAGTGAAAGGCTTCTGCCCGATAGGTCAAATTCTGCCGATTATATCACAGCAGAGGCGGTTTTAGCGCCACTCTGCCACGATATTTACCTAAGCTGCAACTTCGAACCGCGTAAAGTCTTTTTCGGAGATACCTTTTCAAAGGTCATAGACTATATCGAGGCGCACTATACAGAGGACATCGACCTTGACAGTGTCGCGCGTGCCGTCGGCACTCATCCCGTAACCGTAAGCAAGATCTTCTCAAAGCACACGGGGGTAGGCTTTCATTACTACCTGCAATATCAGCGTTGCTCCCACGCGGCATATCTCCTAAAAAACCGCAATATGAGCATCTCCGAGATCGCATACGACTCAGGATTTGGCAGTATAAGAAGCTTCAACCGCGCATTTATGTTCATTTACAACACCACTCCCACGAAATACAGAAGCCTGTTTTAAAGATAAAAAGGAAGAGCGCACGCTCTTCCTTTTTATTAAAGCAAATTATTATTAGCTCAAAGTTCTTGGATAAAATATGCCTGGGTGTTAGCCCTTCTGCCCTTTTCGTCAACAACGTCGATGCGGAAATATCCGTCGGTATCCTTTATTTCGAATACTGCGCCGTTGATATATCCCTCGGCAATATTGACCGCCTTCGCGCGTCTGCCTCGCGTGGAATAGGTGATCTGCTTGGCATCCGAGCATTCTACAAAGACCTTTCCATCCTCAACGTAGAGCGAGTATATCTCGGGCCCCATCGAGGAATAAAAGTCTCCCGCCAGCAGTCCGTCGACAATGCCCTTGTATGACAGCTCGTCAGCATTCACGTAAACGCTCGCGCCAAAAGACTGAAACCTTCCCGTTTCGGGATTTTTATTGTGATTATCGTCTCCGCAGGAGGCAAACACACGCTTCCCGTCGCGTAGCATATCGTCAAAAACGTTTATATCGTAATCGTAAAGACCGCCAACCGTGCATCCGTGATTGTATATCTCAACTCCCCACAGTCCCTCGTAGCCGCGGTAATCCGCGTAATTCTCAAGCGACCAGCGCGGATGATTGTAGCAAACGAAAAATTCATGCTCATTCGCCTCGCGTATCAGTCTGCTTATTCCCTCGTGACCGTACACGCGCTCATACTCCTCATCCGGACGGTTGATCAGATGCCTTCTCTCTACCGCTGAAAAATGATCCGCCAGAGAGCTGTAACAAAAAGTATAATCGTTCCCCTGCTCCTTAGCATAGAAATTGAGGTGACAGACCTTCATATCAAAGTTCTTGAGCGTCGACTGATCGGGAAACTCCTTTATCGCGAATTCCGCGCTCGTCAAGGTAATAAAATCCTCGTCATCAAGATAAGAATGATTATTAAAATGCTCGTGATCGGTGATCGCCAAAAAGCTGTAACCCTTTTCCTTATAAAGCTTTTTAAGCTCTTCGGGAGTATACTTTCCGTCCGACAGATTCGAGTGGCAGTGCATATTTCCCCTGTAGTATTTCTTATTTTTGTCAAGCAATATTTTCTTCATATCAATTCTCCATTCTTTACTGTGCCATGGCTACTATCGGGATCACGTCCCGCGAGCGCGATGCCAATCGGTCAAGCTCTACCTTTTCCGTCTTACCGCTCTGCTCGATGAAGTAAATATCCGATCTCGTCTCGATCGGCATATTCACAACGAACGCCCAGAGCGCACCGTCCATTCGTGCAAGCTCTCCTGCAAGATAACCGATTATCTTTTCGATAATCACTCCCCATTCCGGCAGAGCGGTATCTATCTGTATGCAGGTCGAAAAGGACGGTCTTGCACCAAACGAATACCTTTTAAAGCCGTACATCGCAAGCACCTCTATATCCTCATCGGTGTCGCAAAGCACAAATCCCATACGCGTAAGCTCTTCCCGATCAATGCCGTGTTTCTCGATGCCTCTCTCCAGCCACTCTATATCGCTTCTTTTAAATTTCGGGCTTCTGCAGGATTGCGTGTCAAGATAAACACTGTATATCGCAAGTCTCTCAAGCTCACCGTCGCAAAGAGAGCAAGCGCTTGCCATATCGAATATCACACGCCCGCAAGAGGATGCCGACACGACAATAGCCACCTCCCCCTCAGGCTCGGGCAGGGTCGTGTGGTGATCGACCGAAGCGATAACGCGGTTTTTGTAAAAGCTCTTATGATGATCTACAAGCAAAAGCCTATCCTTCTCCTCAAATCCGTCAAACGATATACCGTCCATTATCCCAAGCTTTTTCATATCGCGCACAGTTACGTTGTCGGGCACCGTACCGAATCTGATGCGACAGTCTATATTTAATTTTTTTAGAAGATCTCTCATCATCACCGCGGAGATTATACTGTCCGCATCGGGCGAATCGTGTCCCGTTACCGCGATGCGATAACCCTCTGCAACCGTTTTTCGGCACAGCGAAATAAGCTCCTCAGTCTTTTCCCTCAACTCAAATTCCGTCATAACGACTCCTTGTTTTTATTCAATAAAATTATACTACTTCCGCATAAAAATGTCAAGCAGACCGAGCGCGATTTCTATTGACATAACCTCGCAAATAATGTATAATCAGCTTATCTTGTAAGATAAAGAGGAAAAAATGAAAAAAATAATGTTCGTCTGCCACGGCAATATCTGCCGCAGCCCCATGGCAGAATTTATTTTCAAAAAAAAGCTCTCAGAGCGCGGACTCGAGAAGGACTTTCTCGTTACCTCAAGCGCAACGAGCCGCGAGGAGATAATCGGCAACGTAGGAAATCCCGTCTATCCGCCCGCACGCGCAGAGCTTAGACGGCACGGCATATCCTGCGACGGAAAACGCGCCGTACAGTTTACCAAAGCTGATTACGAAAAATACGACCTCATCATCACGATGGACTCAATGAACGTGCGCAATCTGATGCGGATAATCGGCTCAGATCCCGACGGAAAGGTAAAAAAGCTGATGGACTATACCTCGCGCGGCGGCGACGTCGCAGACCCGTGGTACACAGGAGATTTTGACGTTACCTACCGCGACATTTTATACGGATGTGAAGAACTTCTAAAAACACTTTAATTCCAATACTACCCTTTTTCGCTAAATGACTTGACAATCTTCTAAAATCGTGATAAAATTAATGTGATCTTGTGTTGGGTGACCGAACGTTTTATTACTCATCGCAGCATTCCAACACAGAAATATTTTTAAACAATTGGAGGAAATTGTTTTGAAAACCAAAATTTTAATTATCGTAATTGCTGCCGTAGTGGTAGCAGGTGCGGCCGTTGGCATAGGATTCGCTATCTACAATAATACCCCTGAAGTGGTAGCTGCAAATGCCATCGAGGGTGTTTTCAGAGACTTTGCTGAACGCGACGAGATCAAGCCCGTAGCTAATATGCTCGAGAAGGGCTCTCTCACTATATCCGCCAGCGAACTTTACGCAAAGTATGACGGCGAAAGAGACGATGCATTCGACGAGGAATTTGAATTAAACGGCAAGGTTTATTTCTCGAAAGACGCGATCATGCTTGACGAGCTCAAGTTTGAATACGGTCAGGATTTCAAGCTTTCCGGATCTGCATACATTTCTGCAGATAAGATCTACGTCCAGGAAAATGAAATTTTCGACGCTACGATAGGTTTGATCAAGGGCGAGCTTGCTGACGATCTTAAGGATTCTATCTTTGCATACGATTCAGAGTCCGATTTCGCAATTCCCGATGAAGAGGCATACAATATTATCCTCGCTGTTCTTGAGTACTACGACGAGCTCGACACTAAGGAGCTCGAGAAGGATGCTGAAAAGCTTGTAAAGAGATATTCAAAGGATATCTACAAGATCTTCTGTGAAAATGCTGAATTTGAAGCTGAAAACGACAAGGTAAAGCTCAACGGCGAAAAGAAGAGCGTACGTGTTATCACCATCAAATTTGATGAGGGCGATGTTGCAGAGATGGTAGAGCAGATCTGTGAATACATCTGTGAGGACGAAGAGCTTCTCGAATTTATTGAAAAGTATACCGAGGATCTCGACGACGCATTTGAAGAAGAGCTTAATGATGCAGGATACTCATCAATTGCAGATGCATACGAGGATTTTATCGATATCCTCGATGACGGGATCGATTCTATCTGCGATGAAATCAAGGAATCTGAATTCAAGATAGCTATTGAAATCGTTACTCCCAAGCTCAGCTCTACTCTTCTTAAGCTTTCCGTATCTGTAGATAAAGAGGATCTTTTTGAACTTGACTTTGGACCTAAGGGCATCAAGAAAACAAACATTATCTCTCTCACAGTTGCAGGCAACAAGGATAATAAGATCGAGTACGAGGTTCGCGAGAATAATATGTCCGAGTACAAATCCGAGCTCAGAGTTGGCAAGCAGGAGATCTGTGAAATAGAGGTTGACAGAAAGAAGGATACCTTTGAGATCAATGTAAACGACTACATTGAAATCTCCGGAAGCATGTCCAAGAAGGGCGACACAACAACCATTGAGTTCGAAGAGATGGTAATGCCTTACGGCGAAGGCAAGATATACTCCGATCTCACTATCGTGATCGACGAGAAGGACAAGATGCCCGATCCCGAAAAGAAATTTGATAGCATTGCAGATATCAAGGTAGAGGATATCGAGGAATGGATGGAGAAAATATCTGAAATCGATTTCGGCGGAGCGACAGAAGAAGATACTCCCATGAATCCTGAATGGTAATAGCCTTTCAAACAAATCATAATACATAAAAGCACAGAGGGCTTCAATGCCCTCTGTGCTTTTATATTCGCATATTCAAATTACTTTCTCTTGAGCTTACCGACTACGCGACCGCAACAGGATACCTCGTCAAAATTCTTGAGCATGATATCAGAGTATTCGGGATTGAGCGAGATAAGTCTGTCTCCTCCGTATTTTTTGAAATATCCGTCTCCGTCAAGAATAAATATTCCAAGCTCACCGTACTCAACGGCATCGCACTCCTCAACAAGCAAAACGTCACCGTCGCGGTATTTGGGCTCCATACTGTTGCCCTTGATGCGAAGCGCGAAATCGGCAGATGACGTCTCCGCGTTGTCGGGAATATTTATGCTTGTAGACTCGGTCTCGAAAAGATAGACCCCGGGACCCGCAGACACGGGAAGGTCGTAAAGCTCTATGCTGCGGCGAGAAAGACCTGCCGCGTTCTTCATTGCATTCGTGCGGATTATCGCTCCCCTGCCCATTCCGGCACGACCCGAAATGATTCTGCTGTCAGCAGCAATACCAACGCGCTCGGACTCCTTGGAAATAACCATGGATACAAGCTCACGGCTATGCTCGTCGAGCTTGCGGTAGTTCTCTATCATATTTATTTCTTTGTCGTCAAGAGTGTAGTTATTCGTGTTCTCGGGAATACCGGTCAGAATGTAATCGACCGAGCATTCGAGCGCCGCGCAGATGGCAACGATATTCGAGAGCTTGGGGGAATCACTGATGCCCGCAAGTATTTTCGAGAGAGTACCAAGCGGAATGTCGGTCATCTCGGAGAGACGGTCGTTAGTTATCTTCTTTTCGCTTTTGATCTGCTTTATTCTGTCAATGTAAGTGTATTCCATTCTCGTATACCTTTCATTTGTTTATTTTCTCATTCTATTATTCCGTTGGTGTTCTGCTTGGAAAGCTCTCCCCATTCGATAAAAATCTCAGTTTTCCTCTTGTGGAATGATTATACCATATTTTTTCCGTTTTGTAAATAGGTTTTTTAAAAATAATTCCAAAATTCGAAAATTTTTTCAACTTTTTTCTAAAAAGCTATTGACAAGTTCCGTTTTTGGTGCTATAATGACCTCACAAAAGGAAAAATACAGCAAAGAAAGCTCACAATTTTTCCTTATTAAGAATTATTCGTAAAATCACGGATCATTAGCCAATACGGCGTTGCCCTGAAAACGGAGGTATAAAATGAACGCATATTTTGAAAATACATCCTACGGAAGAAATATACCGAGATCCAGAACCGCACCCTCACATAAATACGGTGACGGATTCATTTCCTTCATCTGCGCTATCATCGGTCTCTTTACCTGCACCGCTGCAGTCAAGCTCGAAAAGGCTGCGCTCTCTCTTGTCCTCTTCATCGCATTCTTCGGTATAGTCGGCGGAATCGAAAGCGGCGCTATCTCAATGCTTGTCGGTATTCTCGTGTGCGGCGTTATCTCTCTTCTTGAATACGCCACCCTTAAAAGTCTCTTCAAGCCCGCGAAATAATAATTACTTTTACACAAAAAACGCTCTCACTCCTTTCTTGGAATGAGAGCGTTTTATTATTTTATCAACACGTCGTACAGAGCAAAAGCAAGCCTCTCCCCCGCCGCCATCGCCTCCTCGACTGTGTTTGCACGTGCACCAACGTCAACGGATATGTAGTACTTACTCAGGTTGCAGTTCGGTAAGCTTTGAGTTATCGCGATCGGCATACATACACGCGCCTCACCTTTGTTAAGGCTCTTTCGAAGAACCAGAGCCAGAGAGACGTCTGCCGCTGCATTTGCATCAACGCTTGGCGCCCCCACGCTGAGCCTTATCTGAGCCGCGCCGTCCGAGCAACCCGATACGGTCTTCACATCTCGCCCCGCACTCTCAAGCTCCATGCGATGAATATCAATAACGTATTTTATGCTTGGATATACTTCCAGCATCATCTCAATAGTCTCTCTTGCGTTTTCGTACGCGTTTTCCCTGACGGAATCATGTATAGCAGAGCAATGCACAGCTGATATGCCGAGCGCGTTCAGCCTCGCCGAAAAAGCATCACCAACACTTACGACACTCAATGGTCCCTTGTATCCCGAGCCTCCGTCCCGATAATCCTCCGACGTGTGGCTGTGAATAATAAGAACAAGCGGTGCCGAGTTTCCCTTCTGCACGGTGTCAGTAAAGCCTCTGTCCGAAAGACCGACTATGTCAAGCTCTTCTCCCGAATAGTTGTTTACGTAAAGCTCTCCCCTATCGATCTGTGAAAGGTCAGCTTCAATGATCTCGCGAGATACCTCGCCTGTCGTCTCCACCTCGCTTTCCTCCGCTCGCTCCGATTCATCCGTAGAAAAGCTTTGGCTCTCGGTCTCCGCCTCCGTAAGGTGAGTTTCATCCTCGTCCTCAATCACTGCCCCCTCTGTCTGCTCAGGCTCGGCTTCCGTGACTCCGGGTGTGATCTCCCCGTCATTCTGCGGTGTGGATTTTTTCCAAGCGACAAGCACCCATACCGAAAGCATTAACGAAACAAATATCCCAAGTGCCGCCATCCTCATCCATATTCTCCTTCTCCTTATCGGAGCATCGGAAAAAAGCGGATCGACAGGCTCGTATAATATATCTCCCCCGTTTCTTTTTTCCAACTCGTTCTTCATACCGTACAAGCCCCCCTCGATCAGTTTTCGTTACATTTTATTGTCTGAGAATCACATATATCGCCATTTGATAAAAAATTAATTGAAAATTTACATTTTTCATCACTTATTTGATTGCAAAGCCAACTCGGAAAATGTAAAATAGAAATGCAGTCAAAAAAGCGCAAAAAGCGTGTCAGTTTGCACAAAACCGAGTGCTTTCAACTGTGCAAATTCACGATTATATTTTTAAGTTCGTTTAGCATATTGATATTTTTTTAAATCTATGATATAATAAACGATATGATACCGAAGTGTCGCTCTTTTTCGAGTGAAAACCGCTTCGGGATTTGGAACGTCATTGTAACGCAATGCCAACCAACGATTCACAAACAGGAGGAAACACTTGCTATGAAAAAGCGCATCATCGCTTTGCTCCTTGTCGTCTTCTCGACCGTAGCAGTCTTCACAGGCTGTGCCGGATCTATCGATGCAGACTCGGAGTACAAAGGTCATCAGATCATTATGTATATGACCGAAAACGTCTACAACCTCGACCCCGCCGAGGCTTATACCAACGAGATATCGAGAAGCGTTGTAAACCTTCTCTTCGATACTCTCTTCACAGTCGATGAAAACGGAAAGGTCAAGGGATCTCTCGCAAAGAACTACCGTACCGAGAAAACAAAGGACGGCGAGTACTTTATGTATATAGAGATCAAGGAGGACGCTCGTTGGTCAGATAACCAGCCCGTAACCGCCGATGATGTAGTTTATGCTTGGAAGAGAGTTTTGAATCCCAACAACGCATACGATTGCGCATCTCTCCTCTTCGATATAAAGAACGCACGTGCATATAACGAGGCTGAGGTCTCCAAGGACGATGTCGGACTTACCGCAGACGGTAAGCTCCTCACCATCGAGCTTGAGGGTGAGATCGACTACGATCAGTTCGTTCTCAACCTTACCTCTCTCGCACTTGCTCCTCTCCGTGAGGATATCGCATCCAAGAATCCCGACTGGGCAAAGAAGCCCGGTATCATGACCGCGAGTGGCCCCTTCAAGCTCTCGAAGATCGGATTCTACAAAGATAGCTCCGTGGAATACGAGGATATCAACTACTCCGAAAAGGACGTAGATGAAAACAACAAGGTAAAGGTCGACAAGAACGGCAATCCTATTTTCATCGATGCAACCGTTCCGGATATGTTCGAGGGTCAGAGAGTACATAGCTACATCCTCGAGAGAAACCTCTACTACTACAGAAACGCAGAGGATGCAGAGAAGCTCGATAAGACTGTCGTTCCTTACAGAATCATCGTTGACTGCAGCATGTCCGACGAGGAGATCCTCAAGGCATATAAGGACGGTGTCATCGCATACGTAGGTGACATTCCCATGTCCATCAGAAGCGACGTCAAGAGTGAGGCAACTACGTATGCTTCCCTCTCCACCAACGTCCTCTACCTCAATCAGAACGCATATATCAACGACGGAACAGAAGAAGGCTATCAGCTCTTCGCCGATAAGGCAGTAAGACAGGCTCTCTCGCTGGCTATCAACCGTAAGGACATTGCAGAGGATCTCGTGTTTGCAAAGGCAGCTACCGGAATCGTTCCTATGGGAGTATACGATACCAATAGCGTAAAGAAGCTCTTCCGCGATGAAAGCTCCAATAAGTTTACATATCTTTCAACAGATATGGATCGCGCAAAATCGATTCTCAACGATGCAGGAATCAATCCCGCAAAGTACACATTCACGATCACTGTTCCCTCCTATGATGAAGTATATCTCTATATAGCAAACTCCGTTGTCTCCGCGTGGGGCGAGGACGGACTTGGATTTAACGTGTCCCTCAACGTCCGCGGAACTATACCTAACAACGACCACCATAAGGACGTTGCCAGCGTTCCCTCCGATCTCTGCGACGACCTTTGGGCAGAGGATATCGAAAACGGTGTGTACGAGGTAGCAATACTCGACCTCGTTGCTCCTTCCGCAGATCCCTTCTCAGTGCTTGCTCCCTTTGCAAAGCAGTTCTCAGGTCAGAAGATGGATCTCTCGAATCCCGAGAACTACGAGCTTGCAACTCACTCCACAGGATACGATTCCACCGAATACAACGAAATAATCGAAAAGATCTATAAAACCAAAAAGACAGAAAACCGCTCCTCCGATCTTCATAAGGCAGAGGCGATACTTATGGAAGACCTTCCCGTAATCCCCGTAGTATTCAATGAGTCCGCATATCTTCTCAATGAGGACCTTATCGATCTTAACAACAAGACATTCTTCTTTGAGAAGGCATCCGAATACTACTACCCCGTGCTCTTCGATAAGATCAGCGTAAAGAAGTATGAGGACTATGAGGAGAAGTGTTCAAAGTATATCATCGACAATTTCGACGAGTGGAAGCAGAATCCTCAGTCTTACTTTGGAGTAATGTTCAAGGATCTGACGGTTGCAGAATTTGTAAGAACCAACTCTTATTATCTGTATCTGTTCAAGGATAAGGACTACTCCTTCATCCCCGCAGAGCCCAAGAAATAATCGAATAAAAGCAGTAAAAAATACTGATTTTTAATAAAACGTCCCGATCCCTTTGGATCGGGACGTTTTTTGCATAAATATACACTCTTTTTTTGATATTATTTTTTTAATAAATGTAGACAAACGCTAAAAAAAATGGTATAATACAAAATGTAGTATTATGTGATCACGAGGTTAAAAAATGAATATATACAATTTGTATTCAGGCTCCTGGCTGTCCAATTGCTACGTGTTGATTTCGAGCGGTGATGACAGCCGAAATCACGCTGCAATTATTGATCCAAGCACAGATGCGGATCATATCGCACGCTTTGTGGAATCCAAGAATGCCTTTGTGGATAAGATAATCTTGACCCACGGACACTTCGATCATATTATGTCTCTCGATTCGATCCGCGACATTACAGGTGCGTCGGCATATATTCACGCAGAAGACGCAGAGATGCTTGAGGACAGCGACAAGAACGCGTATTCCTTCTTTTTCGGACAGGATTTTTCGCAACGTCCCGCCGAATTTCTGCTTTCCGACAACGATATCATCAAGCTTGGAAACGAAGAATTAGAGGTCATTCACCTGCCCGGTCACTCGAAAGGCTCGATTGCCCTTATGGGAGAAGGCTTTTTGATAACGGGTGACACGATTTTTTCAGAAGGATTCGGTCGCTACGACCTCCACGGAGGTAGCGCGCATCTTCTGAAAAACACTCTCAACAAATTGAAGGAATTCGATCCGCAATTAATTATATACCCCGGACACGGCAATAGCGAAAAATTAGGCACTGCCCTCCGAAACATATCATATTTTTTAAACTGACTATCATCACGAAAGGATAATAAAATGAATTACGACCGTTTAGCAGAATTACTTTTTCCGCACATTACGGAAACACCCGCAGATATAGAGGCAAAGTTTCCTCCCCGCAATCTTCCCGAGGGCGCGAAGGTAACAAGATTTGCTCCCAGCCCCACAGGATTCGTTCACTTTGGAGGTCTTTTTCCCTCCACCGTCGGCGAGAGACTTGCTCACCAGTCGGGCGGCGTTTTCTACCTCAGAATCGAGGATACAGATGCGAAGCGCGAGGTTGAAGGAGCGGCAGAGGGACTTATAAAAACCCTTGCAAAGTATGGAATAAACTTCGACGAGGGTGCTATTCTCGACGAAAACGGCAACATAAGCGACAAGGGCGCGTACGGTCCCTACAAGCAGAGCCAGAGAGGTCCTATATATCAGACCTTTGCAAAGCAGCTCGTACGTGAGGGCAAGGCTTATCCCTGCTTCACTACAGAGGAAGAGCTTGACGAATTACAGGCAGTAAATAAAAAGGAAGAGATCAAGAACACTGACTGGCAGGCAGAGGCAGAGGCAAGACGCGCAGAAATGCTCGCTCGCCGCAGCTTTACGATGGAAGAGGTCGAGGAGCATCTTGCTCAGGGTCATCCTTTTGTTGTCAGAATTCTTGCAAACGGAGATCCCGAAAAGAAGACCAAGTTCACCGACCTTGTAAAGGGTACACTTGAAATTCCCGAGAACGACGAGGATTTCGTGCTTCTAAAGTCCGACGGAATCCCGACCTATCACTTCGCTCACGCGGTCGACGATCACCTTATGGGTACAACTCACGTTATCCGCGGCGAGGAGTGGCTTCCGAGCCTTGCAAAGCACATTCAACTCTTCTCTGCTCTTGGATTCAGACTTCCCAAGTATATGCACATCGCGCAGATCATGAAGCTTGACGAGAACGGAAACAAGAAAAAACTCTCCAAGCGCGATATGGGCGCGAATATGGACGATTACACCAGAATGGGCTACTGCCCCGAGGCAGTTTGCGAATACATTATGACTCTTCTCAACTCAAACTACGAGGAGTGGCATATGCAGAACGCTGACAAGCCCTACACCGATTTCCCCTTCAACATCAAGAAGATGTCGGTATCGGGATGTCTCTTTGACTTCAGCAAGATAAACGACGTTTCAAAGAACGTTATCTCCCGTATGTCTGCAGAGGACGTAACGAAAAAGGTCACCGATTGGGCACTTGAATTTGATCCCGAGTTCGGCGCGGAGCTTGCAGCTGACCCTGAATTTGCGCAGAAGATATTTGCGATCGGTCGCGGCGGCAAGAAGCCCCGCAAGGACCTTGCGACCTGGGTCGATGCGAAGGGCTATATGGGCTTCTTCTATGATAAATTCTTTGAAATCATCGACACATATCCCGAGACCTTTGACAAGGCTGACATAATCGCAACGCTTGAGAAATTTGCCGCAGGATATGATTACGCCGACGATATGAACACCTGGTTTGACAAGGTAAAGGCTATCGCGGACGAGCTTGGATTCGCTTCGGATATGAAAGCTTACAAGGCTGATCCCACTGCGTTCAAGGGCAGTGTTGCCGATATAAGTATGTTTATCCGAGTTGCGGTAACGGGCAAGCAGAACGCTCCCGACCTCTACACTGTAATGCAGATACTCGGCAAGGACAAGACTCTCGAGCGCATCAACAAGATGATCGTCTCACTGTCTTAATGCAATATTCCCCGAAAGGACAAAATAAAAATGGAAGAAATCAAGGGTAATTTTATACACGACATAATTGACGAGGACCTTACCACAAATCCCGGTCTGAAAATCCACACACGTTTCCCTCCCGAGCCCAACGGATATCTCCACATCGGTTCGGTAAAGGCTATTTGTGTAAATACCGACGTTGCAAACAAGTATAACGGACTCTTCAATCTCCGTTACGACGATACAAACCCCGCAAAGGAATCGGACGAGTTCGTCCGCTCTATCCGTGAGGACCTCGAGTGGCTCGGCGCTACCCCCACGGGCGGTGTTTTCTATGGCTCTGATTACTTTGGCAAGTGCTACGAGTTCGCAGTTCAGCTCATCAAGCAGGGTGATGCTTACGTTTGCGACCTCTCTAAGGACGATCTCGCAGATTACAAGGGTACCGACCGCGCGGTCGCAGGTAAGGAATCTCCCTACCGTAACAGAAGCGTTGAGGAAAACCTTGAGCTCTTTGAGAGAATGAAAAACGGTGAGTTTGAGGACGGTGCGCGCACGCTTCGCGCGAAGATCGACCCCTCGAACGACAATCCCTATCTCCGCGACCCCGTTATTTACAGAATAAAGCACATCCACCATCACCGCCAGGGTGACGAGTGGTGCGTATACCCGATGTACGACTTCGCGCATCCCATTCAGGACGCTCTTGAGGGCATCACTCACTCGCTTTGCTCGAGTGAGTTCAGAAACCACCGTCCCCTCTACGATTGGGTCGTTGAGAAGATCGGCTTTGAGCAGAAGCCTCATCAGTGGGAGTTCGGACGCATGAACATCACATACACGGTTATGTCAAAGCGTTATCTCCGTCAGCTCGTTGAGGAGGGTCACGTTGACGGTTGGGATGACCCCCGTCTGCCTACCCTTTGCGGTCTCCGCCGCCGCGGATATACTCCCGCAGCGCTCTTCAACTTTGTACGCGAGGCAGGAGTAACCAACACCGACCACACCGTTGACGTCCGTCAGCTCGAGGCTTGCGTACGCGACGACCTTAACGAGAACGCACTCCGCCGCATCGGAATCGCTTCTCCGATAAAGGTTATCATTGACAACTATCCCGAGGATAAGGAGGAGATGATCACAATCTCCAATCATCCTCAGAAGGAGGAGCTTGGCACACGAGAGGTTCCTATGACTCGCGAGATATATATTGATGCAGAGGACTTTGCCGAGGTTCCGCCTCCGAAATTCTTCCGTCTCAAGCCCGATGGCGAGGTCCGTCTTATGGGCGGATACATCATCAAGTGCGGCGCAATTGAAAAGAACGAGGACGGCAGCATCAAGTGCATCCACGCGACCGCCGATCTTGAGACAGGTAACGGTATGCCCACAGACGGCAGAAAGATCAAGGGCACTATTCACTGGCTCTCCGCAAAATACGCGAAGCCCGCAACACTTATGCTCTATGACCGTCTCTTCAACATCGAGAACACCGCTTTCGTTCCCGAGGGTCAGACATACCTCGACTTTCTCAATCCCGATTCCCTCACAAAGATCGAGGGCGCGTACGTTGAGCCCTGTCTTGAGGATGCCGCTCCCGGCGAGAGATTCCAGTTTGTCCGCGTAGGCTATTTCTGCAAGGATACCAAAAACGCAAATACCTTTAACAGAGTTGTTTCGCTGAAGGATAGCTTCCCGAAGAAATAACGGATATATAGGGGAAGCATAGGCTTCCCCTTTGTTCTTTCAAATTTTGATTTGTCGGTGAGACGAACAATCCCTCAGTCACGCGCAAGGCGTGACAGCTCCCTTTACACAAGGGAGCTTTGTTGGTGGATGTTCGTACGCTTTATAGATGTGAAAACCTTTTAAATTTAAAGAAAACTTCACTATATCCGCGTTCTCCACCATTCAGGTAAAGCTCCCTTGTGTAAAGGGAGCTGGCGCGCCTCCGTGCGCGTCTGAGGGATTGTTCGCGTCCCCGATAAACTGCAATTAATTGAGGTAGTGAAATGATAAAACCTGCTTTTATTTTTACTGATCACGCAATACTGCAATGCCGCCGTCCCGTATATATTTGGGGCGAGAGCGATGCGGAGGCTGTCAAGATTTCTTTTGGAGAAACATCAGTCACCACGACCGTTAAAAACGGCAAATTCTTATGTGAATTACCCCCTATGGAGCCCAATATCCGAGGTGAGCTTATATTTGAAGATGACGGGGAAAGGATCGTTTGTTCCGACGTAGTCACGGGCGAGGTATGGCTTGCAGGCGGTCAATCCAATATGGAGCATCCGACCTTCTGCACCGAATACAACGAAAAAGACCTTACAAACGATTCCGACATTCGTCTTTTCACAGTTCCGAGGCATACATTTTATAAGGGAGACACATATGGCTTTCATTTTGAGTCTCTGCACTCCGTTGATGCCCCTTGGAAAAAATGCACGGTCGAGGAGGCTCTGCACTTCACAGCTGTAGGCTACTTCTTCGCGCATAAGCTCCGTCAGCATCTTGATATGCCCGTCGGCATTATAAGCTGCAACTGGGGAGCTACTCCTGTCGAGTCCTGGACACGCGAGGAATATCTGCTGAGCGATCCCCTTGCCCGCCGTGCGACCGACAAAAAGCGCACCGAGATCGAAGCGGCAGGCGGACTTGATAAGCTTATCGAACAGTACACCGAATACCAGTCCAAGCTCAAGGAATTTTGCAAGAGCTATGACGCCGTGGCGCTCACTCGCGAGCGAGGTGTCGCGTGGTTCTTGCGCCACGCGGGCGAGGGTCAGCCTCCTCTCCCGATGGAGATAGCCTTCTACCGCTTCCCTACGGCTCTGCGCGAGAATATGCTTGAGCGCATAGTTCCCTATTCCGTACGCGGTGTCATCTGGCATCAGGGTGAGAGCAATACCTCCGCAGAGGTCGATTCAAAGGAGCATTACCTTGCTCTCTACCGCGCGATGATGGCGGATTGGCGAGAAGCCTTCAAAAACCCCGATATGCCCTTCTACCTTGTGCAGATCGCGGGTGTCGCGTGGCACGGTGAGGGTGCCGACTATTGGAGAGGAGTCCGAGACGCGCAGGAGGAGCTTTCAAAGCAAGAGAGAAACGTCTATATGACGGTCTCCTACGATCTCTCCGAGCCCGATAACATCCACCCCGCAAAGAAGCAACCCATGGGCGAGAGACTCGCCGCGGCGGCTCTTGCCAACACCTACGGACAAAATATCGTCTGGAAATGCCCCGAGGCCGTCTCGGCTTCGCTTGAAGGTAACACCATAAGGATCAGATGCGCGGGCGCAAGTGCTTGGTACACACTTGACGGCAAGGAGATAGCAGGATTCTACATAGTCAACAAAGCCGGAGTACGTGTCAAGGTCGACGCGAAGGCGGATGGCAGCGATATAATTCTCTCTGTTCCCGATGGCGAGGCTGCAAGCGCTGTCGAATACTCGCGCCTCAATTACTCATACACGAATCTTTGGAATGAGCATTCCTTACCACTCACTCCCTTTAAACTAACGCTTTGATAAGGAGACACAGATATGAAGACTCTTTACTTTAAGGATTACCGAAAAACAGGTAACGACGCATACGATCTTTACCGTCTCATCACCGATCTCGGCACAAAAAAGGACGTAAAGATAATTTTTGACAAGGACACTTACCATGTCAACCCCGATTTCTGCTTTGAGCGTTGCGTTAACATATCCAACCACGGTTGGAACGGTCACAAGCGTTTCTTCGCTCTCTTTGACGGTATGGAGAATATTGAGCTTGATTTCTGCGGCTCAACGATAGACGTGGACGGCGTTGCCACTCCATTCGGTATTCTCAATTCGAAGAATATTACCGTAAAGAATGCTGTTCTTGAAAATAAGAAGACTCAGTTTATGCAGGCGCGCGTTATCGGTCACGGCGACGGATACGTTGAGCTTGAAAAGATGCTCGGAGCGTCTCAGTTCTATATGAGACACGACAGAGAGCTCGTTACCGATCACTATCAGTGCTTCTTCCCTATTTTCAATTCTATTGAGTACAATGGAGAAACGGGTGAGATCGAGAAAGGCACAGGCGATCATTCCTTTGATCAGTACCTTTGGAATATGCGCTTTGAGGATATCGGAGACAACAAGCTCCGTCTCCACGGCGTAAAGCGCTATCCTCCCATTGGAAATATTATTATCTTCTCGGGTGCGCGCCGACTCGGCTGCGGATTCTTCTGCGAGGACTCCTCGGATATCACCCTTGAAAACATCACCATCCATTCCTGCCACGGTATGGGTATATTGGCTCAGACCTGCCACAACATCCACCTCAATTCCTTCAACACGCTCCGTCACGGAGATCAATATTACACCGCCAACGCAGACGCGACCCACTTTGTAAACTGTACGGGTCTCGTTCTCGTTGAAAACTCCACCTTTGAGGGTCAGCTCGACGATGCGCTCAACATCCACGGTATGTATACCCGAATCGAGAGCAAGACAGAGCATGATCTCATCGTCCGCGAGGTGCATCTTGAGGCTAAGGGTATTCGCATCCTCAGAGACGGCGATCGCATACAGATAGTCAACGCGCAGTCACTCGTTCCCTACACCGAAAAGACGATCGAAAAGGTTGAGTATATCAACCAGGATATAATACGACTCACTCTTAAGGAAGGCACAGAGGACATCAATATCGGTGACGACGTTGAGAGTCTTGACCGCGCGGCTGATCTCATCTTCCGCAACAATATCGTTCGCAACAACCGCGCACGCGGTATGCTCATCGCAACAAGAGGAAAGACGGTTATCGAGGACTGCTATTTCCATTCGAGCGGAAGCGCAATTCTCTTTGAGGCAAACGGTGAATACTGGTTTGAGTCGGGCGGAGTTCAGGACGTGACTATCAGAAACAACAACTTCGACAGATGCAAATACTCAAAGTGGGGCGGCGCGGTCATCAGCTGTGTTCCGAGAAAGGCAATTGAGGACGGCAAATACTTCAACAAGAGCATCAAGATCGTTGACAATAAGTTTGATCTCCTCCAGGAGACCGCAGTGCAGTTCGACAACGTTGCCGACATCGAGTTTACCGGCAACGAGGTAACTCAGCACACAAACGATTTTGAACCTAAGATCACACTTAATCATATAGGTAACGCTAAAATAGAAACAAATATTAAAATTGAAAGGTTGGACGAAAATGCTTGATTTTATTAACGATAACATAGGCTTGTCAATCTTTTTGGCATATATTCTCGTAATATCCTTGGTATCGATCGTAGTATGCTTCTATGACAAAAAGATTTCAAAATTGAATCGAGTCGAGCTTCGAACACCCGAAAAATCACTTCTTGTTCTTTCCGCGCTTGGCGGCTCGGTTGCAATGTTCATTACAATGCTTCTTATTCGCCATAAAACAAAGCACGTCAAGTTTATGCTCGGTATTCCGCTTATTATGATCGTGCAGGCGGGTATCATTTTCTTGCTTTTCCATCTCGGAGTATTCTGATTTGTCACTTTTGCACAAATTTGCATTGATCGAATAGTGTTTATTTTATGAAAAGCACACTTGCGAAAAATGCAAAAGAATGTTATAATATTATAGTTAAATATTAAAGGCTATGATGAAGTCAGCCTCTCCTTAAGTCATTTTTCAGAGAGTCCGCGGTCGGTGTGAGCGGATATATGCAAGGATGCGGCATTTCCCTTCGGAGCTTGTTCGGTCAAAGCGTTTGCGATTAGCCGAGCACGGATCGACACCGTTACAGGTCGGGCAAAGTGTTGGCTTTGTATATCGAAGCCAAAATGCGGGTGGTACCGCGGAAATCTTAGTTTTTCCGTCCCGAATCCTTTACGGATTCGGGACTTTTTTATGTAAAAAATATATTCATATAAAATTTGAAAGGAATTTCAAAATGAAAGAAACACTCAATCGCATAAAGGCGGAGGCTCTTGAAGCTATCGCCTCGCCCGAGACTGATGACGCCGCTCTTGAGGCGCTCAGAATCAAATATCTCGGTAAAAAGGGTGAGCTTACCGCAGTTCTTCGCGGAATGGGTCAGCTTTCCCCCGAGGAAAGACCTGTTGTAGGTCAGATCGCAAACGAGGTAAGAGCCGAGATCGAGGCTGCTATTACCGAAAAGAAGGCAAGTCTCGCGGATGCCGCGCTTGACGCAAAGCTTATCGCAGAGAAGCTTGACGTTACCGTTCCCGGTAAGAAGAGCCGAGTTGGTCACCGTCATCCTCTCACTCTTGTTCAGAGAGATATGGAGGACATCTTCATCGGTATGGGCTTCTCCATTGCAGAGGGTCCCGAGGTCGAGTACGATTACTACAACTTCCAGGCGCTCAATATCCCCGAGAATCACCCCGCGCGTGATACTCAGGACACCTTCTACATCACCGACAAGATCCTTCTCCGCTCCCAGACCTCTCCCGTTCAGGCGAGAACTATGGAGGTTCAGAAGCCTCCGATCCGCATAATCTCCCCCGGCCGCGTTTACCGTAGCGACGCTATGGACGCAACTCACTCCCCCCTCTTCCATCAGATGGAGGGACTCGTAGTTGACAAGGGCATCACGATGGGAGACCTCAAGGGTATGCTTGAGACCTTCGCAAAACAGGAGTTCGGCGAGGAGACGAAGGTAAGATTCCGTCCCCACCACTTCCCGTTTACCGAGCCGTCGGCTGAGGTTGATATCTCTTGCTTTATGTGCGGCGGTAAGGGCTGCCGTCTTTGCAAGGGCGAAGGTTGGATAGAGATCCTCGGCGCAGGTATGGTCCATCCCAACGTTCTCCGCAACTGCGGAATCGATCCCGAGGTTTACAGCGGATTTGCGTTCGGTATGGGCGTTGAGCGTATAGCTATGCTCAAATATCACGTTGACGATATCCGTCATTTCTACGAGAATGACGTTCGTTTCATTGAACAGTTTTAAGAAAAGGAGGTACTGAAGAATGAATCTTTCACTTAAATGGCTTCACGATTTCACTAATACTGACGGTATCTCCACAAAGGAATACTGCGACAGAATGACCGACACGGGTTCCAAGGTCGAGGGCTACGAGGTCCTCGGCGAGGATATTTCCAACGTCGTCGTTGCAAAGGTCGTTAAAATGGAGCGTCACCCCGACTCTGATCATCTCTGGATCTGCCAGGTCGATATCGGCAGCGAGGTCACGCAGATAGTTACAGGCGCACAGAACGTACATGAGGGCGACATTGTGCCCGCGGCTATTCCCGTGGCTCATCTTCCCGGAGATATCACCATCAAGGCAGGCAAGCTCCGCGGAGTTCCCTCTAACGGTATGCTCTGCTCTATCGCTGAGCTCAACCTCACGCTTCACGATATGCCCGAGGCGATCGAGGACGGTATCCTTATCCTCGGCGAGAGCTTTGCGGATAAGGTCGGAATGGACATCAAGGAAGCTCTTATGCTCGACGATACCGTTGTTGAGTTTGAGATCACCTCCAACCGCCCCGACTGTCTCTCTGTCATCGGTCTTGCTCGCGAGACGGCTATCAGCTTTGATAAGCCCCTCAACATCCCTGCGCCCTCTGTCAAGGACTTAAACGACGGCGACAAGATCGACAATTACCTCTCTGTTAAGATAAGCGATCCCGATCTCTGCTTCCGCTATGCAGCAAAGGTCGTAAAGAACGTAAAAATTGCTCCCTCCCCCCTCTGGCTCAGAATGAGACTCCGCGCCGCAGGTGTTCGTCCCATCAACAACATCGTTGACATTACGAACTACGTAATGCTCGAGTACGGTCAGCCTATGCACGCGTTTGACTACGCGATGCTCTCGGGCTCCGCTATAAACGTCCGCCGCGCAACTGACGGTGAGCTTTTCAAGTCTCTTGACGACAAGGATCACGTACTTGACTCCACCATGCTCGCTATCTGCGACGAAAAGAAGCCCTGCGCTCTTGCAGGTGTTATGGGCGGTGCTAACAGCGAGATCAAGGAAACGACCACCACAGTCGTATTCGAGTCAGCTTGCTTCTCGGGTCCCTCTGTACGCGTTACCGCAAAGAAGAATGGTATGAGAACAGAGTCCTCCTCTCGCTTTGAGAAGGGTCTTGACCCCGAAAACTGTATGGCTGGTCTTCTCCGCGCTTGCGAGATGGTTCAGCTTCTCGGCGCAGGTGACGTTGTTGACGGTCTTATCGACGTTTATCCCACCAAGCCCGAGGCAGTCATTCTTCCTCTCGAGGTTGAAAAGATCAACAAATTCCTCGGCGTTGACCTCTCCCGTGAGTATATGGTCAGCGTTCTTGAGCGTCTTGAGTGCAAGATCGAGGGTGACAGCATAATCGTTCCCTCCTTCCGCCAGGACCTCACCTGCATGCAGGATATCGCTGAGGAGATCATCCGTATCTACGGCTACAACAAGATAAAGTCCACCTGCATTTATGCAGAGACAACTCAGGGTGGCAGAACACCCAAGCAGCAGTATGAGGTTGATTGCGAGCATCTGCTCTACGGTGAGGGCTTTGACCAGATCCAGACATTCTCCTTCATCTCTCCCAAGTACTACGACAAGATCAGAATGCCCGAGGACAGCCCGCTTCGCCGCAGTGTTGTTATCTCCAATCCTCTCGGCGAGGACACAAGCGTTATGAGAACAGTAGCGCTTCCCTCTATGATGGAGGTCGTTGCAAGAAACGTGAACTTCTCCAACGAGGACGTCCGTCTTTTTGAGATGGCTACCGTATATATCCCCAACGAGGGCGAAAACGTACTTCCCAATGAGAACAAGGTTCTCTCCCTTGCGGCATACGGCAAGGATGAGGATTTCTACTCTCTCAAGGGTGTTATCGAGAATATTCTCGAGTCCGCAGGAATCAAGAAGGCTAGGTACGTTGCTTACTCAGCCGACAAGGCTTACCACTCCGGCAGATGCGCAAAGGTAGTGACCGCTGACGGACTTGAGCTCGGTATTTTCGGTCAGATCCATCCTCTTACCGCAAAGAACTACGGCATCGATGTTCCCGTTTATGCCGCTGAGCTTTCATTCGACGCGATCTTCGACGCGGCTGATATGACTATCGACTACAAGCCCCTTCCCAAGTTCCCCGCAGTAACCCGTGACTTCTCCTTCATCTGCGATGAATCTCTTGAGGTCGGCGCTATCGAGGAGGTTATGGAAAAGGCTGCCGGAAAGCTTTGCGAGGGTGTTGCTCTCTTTGACGTGTTCCGCGGCGAAAAGATCGGCGCGGGCAAGAAGAGCGTTGCATTCCGCGTAACTCTCCGCGCGTCCGACCGTACACTTACCGTTGAAGAGGCTGACAAGGTATCAAATAAGATACTCAAGGATCTCTCCTACAAGCTTGGACTTAACATCAGAGGTTGATGCGATGGAAGAGATCATAACCGAAAGAACGAAAAAGCTTAACGAGTATGCGCGCCGCATCAAGGCGGGCGAGACTCTCACAGAAGAGGAGCTTGCCGACAGAGACAGACTCCGCAAGGAATACATCGAGGCATTCAGAGCCAATTTCCGCGCACAGCTCGACAATACCGTCATTCAGTATCCTGACGGTAGCAAAAAGTCTCTTAAAAAGGACTGATATAAAAAATATCCGTTGTGAGAATTCACAACGGATATTTTTTTATGTAATAACATTATTTTGTCGGCGCATTTGCCGCAAACACCTCTCTGCCCTTTTGAGAAAAAAGTCTGTAAGTCATATACGCGAGAAATACAAGATTTGCAATGGCGAGGTATTTCATATCAACTACCGTATTTCTAAAGAGATACGGTGTATAGCTCAAGAAGCATACGAGGTTTATTCCCAGCGCGACCCACCAATCCTTATGGCATATAAACGCCCATACCAGGCTGAATACACACGCCATAAAGACGTATCTTTCGTGCATTGCGGGCAAGAAATAAATACAAACGAACGCGCTCCACGCGCTGAGCAGTACGGCCTCCTTTGCGGACACCTCTCCCCTTTTTATGAACGCGCAAGCTCCGACTCCGAGAACAGAGAGCGCCAGGATTATTCCGACCTTATTGAGAAGCTCATACTCGCCTGACATAAAAACGAAGATATTCGGGCAAGCCATTGTAAGCTTTGTATATATCGAGGTCTGGCTTACGTATATTGAAAGAGTCTCTACCACCCCTCTGCCTGCGATGATAGCGGGAAGTGCCGCCACTACGAATATTGCGGGTATCCACAGAAAATGGAATATCTTCATTTTTCTGTTTACCAGATAGCAGATCACAAGCACGGGGAAAAAGAATATTGCCTGAAGCTTCAAAGCAAGTGCCAATCCAAAAAAGACGGCGCAGAGATTATTATTACCCTTAAGCATATAGTAAAGGCTGAAGAGGCAGAGCGCACTGTAAATAAAGTCGCACTGCGCCCAATACGCGGAATTGAGGAAGAATACCGGATTTAAAAGTATCACTGCACATGCTATGAGGTTTGTGCTTGAAAAGAATTTCGTTTTCGTGACGAGTGAAATTATCTTAAGCGCGGCGAAGGCGCCGAGATAATCGAAGATTATCGACAGTATCTTTATCTCGTGAAGGTCGTTATACGAGGTCTTTCCTATTACGTTCAAAAAAAGCATATACGGCACGTTATATTCGCCGATATTCTGTCCAAGTCCCGAAAGTCCCTTATACTGATTCAACTGCTCTATCCATTTGCTCATAAAGAAGGAATAGTCTGAGGTGACCTTGTCGAGCATCTCTATTCTCATCAAAAGCGAAAGCAGGACTATTGCAAAAAAACCGATCGCGACGATATGCTTTCTTATTACGTCGCTTATCATTTTTTCAATTTTTGTCATTTCGTCTCCTTTGGGCGATCAATAAATTACATATTTCATTATACATTCCAAAGGGACAATTGTCAAGTAATAATGAGATTTTCAATTTCTGCTTTTGATATTGACTTTTTATGTAAAAGAGTTTATAATTATAATGTAGATTTATGCGATTTACTGGGATAATACGGAGGATCAAATGGAAAATAGACGCTTTTCAAAAAACGATAACGGCTTTATTTGCGCTCATTGCGGCCGTGAGGTAGAGCCTCTCGGATACACATCACGCAATCACTGCCCGTATTGCCTTTGGTCACTTCACGTTGACATCAATCCCGGTGACCGCGCTTGCGAGTGCCGCGCTCCGATGGAGCCCGTGAAGGTCGTAACAGACCCCAAAAAGGGGTATATCATAATTCACAAATGCACGGGCTGCGGAGAGATCCACAGGAACAAGGCGGCTCACGAGGCTAAGGTGCAGCCCGACAGCTTAAAGCTGCTTATCTCCCTTACCTCATCGGAATTCAAAATTTAATTCAAAACGGAGAAATAAATGCAGAGATTACTTGAAACCGAGGGAAAGATCATCGGTATCGACTTTGGCGATAAGAGAACGGGACTTGCCGTATCGGATAAGACTCGCTTTCTCGCGTCCGGCATCGGACAGATAAGCGTTGGCGGAATGCAGAAGACCGCAGAGCGCATCTGCGAGATCATCAAGGAGCAGAACGTCACGGGCGGTGTGGTCGTCGGTCTTCCCGTAAATATGAACGGCTCGCTCGGGCCCAGAGCCGAGCATGCTCAAAAATTTGCCTCGATACTCGGCCAAAAGCTTGCCGAATGCAATATGGCAGACCTTCCCATCGTTATGATGGACGAAAGAATGACGACTATGGTAGCTTCGCGCTACCTCAACGAGACCGATACGCGCGGTCAGAAAAGAAAGAGTGTCATCGACACCCTCTCAGCACAGATAATACTTCAAAATACGCTTGACAAGCTCAAGAATATGAGATAAGCGTATAGTCCACAATAAATCTTACGCCTTTCGGCGGAATGGAGTTCAATATGGCAAAACATAGATACAAGTGGCGAATTGCGGGCTTTATTTTCAAGGCTCTTTGCATGCTGATAATCGCCGCGATAGTCATACTGCTGCTTTGGAGAATAATCGACAACAACAACGACCCCAAGGAAATGGACACCGTTATCCCAAATGCTCTTTTAGTCGATGCTTACAATGAAAAGGGGGATTCCCTTAACACCTACTACCAGGAGCAGACGAGATACACCCGAGGAGAAAACAATTACGGCTATTTTGCTATCACTCAGTCGTTGATCATTGACGATATAGACCAGATCCAATTCGTTTTCAGATATAACAACAGCACCCTAAAGCACACCTTCGAGGATTATTCTCTTTCAGAGATCCCTTCACGCGACGAGGAGGTCTATGACGTTACGCTGACGGTAATGTACGATCTCACGCCCGACAACGATGCCGATAACGACGGTAAGACAAAGGATGCGGTCAGATACGAACGCTTCTATCCATCCGATATGGTATCTGCAAAAAAGACACTTTACAATTACAGAAAATTCGTTTTTGACGGAATAGTTATTGATGACAGCGTAATCGCCGTTTATGCCGACTTCTACTACGTCGGAGACATAGATTACGAAAAAACACCCTACGGCTCGCTTCTCATTTATCACTACGAGGAGCCGAACGTGAAATACAAATTATCTAAAAATGATATTCAAGCTATTACTGCTTGGAAAAAGAATTGACGATTATTATGGATCTTTTAATAGGATATATTCTGCAAATACTATCCGGAGCGGGAGTTATCGTTCTGTTCGGACTGATCATTTCAGGCTTAAGACTTGCTTTTTGCACCGTATCAGGTAGATGCGGTTCCCGCATACTGTTGCTTACCGGAATTGTCGGAACTCCCGTTCACGAGCTGAGCCATGCTCTTATGTGCTTGATCTTCGGTCACAGAATAACCGAGGTAAAGCTCTATCAGCCCAATTCATCTGACGGTACTCTTGGGTATGTCAGACACAGTTACAACAAAAAGAATATTTTTCACCAGATAGGTAATTTTTTCATTGGTGTGGCTCCGATTTTGATTGGCGGTGCAGTTATTCTTATCCTGCTTCTATTATTACTTCCGGATACGTTTGATACTATCGTAGGAGAAATAGAAAGTGTTAGCAATAACGGTGTTGAAGATCTATCCATTACTGAATTTTTAGGATACATTTGGACAACGATATGCGCGATCTTTTCCCCCGATAACTTCTCGAATTGGAGAGGATGGGTATTTTTGATACTCGCAGTAATGATCGCAAGTCACACCGAATTGAGCACTGCAGATATTAAAAGCGGAGCAAAGGGGTTTAGCTTTATTGCCCTCATCTTGCTTGGTGTAGATCTCATTCTCTACATACTTATTCCTGATACACTCATAGCATTTACGGGTGCAATTACTTCTTTTGCTATTATTCTATCCGCTTTTCTGTCAATATCGGTATTATTCTTACTTGTTTTGCTTTTTATAGCTATCATTCTAAAAAGTATTGGCATGATATTTACCAGATAAACTAAAAAGTGCCTGACGCGGTCGCGTCAGGCACTTTTTTATCACTCAAAATCCGTATAGAGCTTATCAAGCTTATAAAAGTCACGCGCTTCTCTGTCAAACACGTGAACTATTACGCTTGCATAGTCGAGTACTCTCCAGGAGTTGCCCTGTCTGCCCTCGTGACGGAAGGGCTCGACTCCGCATTCGTTGATCTTAAACTCTACCTCATCGGCAAGGGCACGAACGTGTGTGCTTGTGTTACCCGTTGCAAGCACGAAATAATCGGCAATTACCGTCTTGTCTCCAACCGCGATCACCTTTACGTCGTTTCCCTTCTTATTATCAAGTATTTCTGCGATCGCCTCCGCGAGCTCACGGGGTGTGCAGCCTACAAGCGATCTTTTTTCTTCATTTCTGATCTCTTCCATTATCATTTCCTCTTATCTGTTTGCTTTTAGTTTCTTTATCATACTGTCGCGAGCTTCAATTGTCTCGCGGCTTACGTATCTGTTGTTTTCCTCAAGATCCGCTATGGTCAGCTCAAATGACCTGAGCACGACTCTGTCAATGTGTTCGTCTCTTTCTCTCTCACTCATTGCTTTGAGATCAACGCTCCAGAACATATCTCTGAGTGCCTTGCAGTCGCTATACGTTCTCGTAAAGTCGATATAATCGGAGAGATATATTATCTTCTCGCAAAGGCTCATATCGACTCTGCCTGTTGTGTGATAGCGCACCGCATTTATGACCTCTGTATCAGCAAAATCGGGATATCTTACGGGGATCTCAAGCGCGGCGGTTATTGCGTGCTGGGTTGGCGGTGAATTTTCCACATCCTCGCTCATTTCAACTCCGTGCTTTGTAAAGATCTCCCTTTGTGCGCTCGGAGAAAGCTCTTTTGTCATATCGTGCAGCAGAGCCGCAGCCCGAAGTATATTGATCTTCTCGGGGCAATATATCTCTCCTATCCGCGCTGCCATCTCCTCTACTCCCAGGGTATGCGCCAAGCGAAAACCGGACATTTTGGCTTTCAGGCTTTCTCTGAGAGACGAAAGCATACTGTCGCTTATATGTATTCCCTGTCCTTCTGTCATTTGTAAAGCCCCTTTTCATTAATGTACGTCAATACCTTTGGGTCAATGTATTCGGACACATCCTCGCCATTCTTGATCATCTCGCGAAGCTTGCTTGACGAAATATCTATAACGGGCGCATCGAGCTTAATTACGTACTTACCGTATTTTTCAAAATACTCGGTATTTTTCTCAATTATTATCTGATCGAGCGCGCGGTCATTCTCACGGCGAATATATACGGGATATGCGAGTTTGAATATTTCATCCGCGTTATTCCATTCGCCAAGGGTCAGCATCATATCGGTACCGCAGAGCATAAACAGCCTTCTGTCACCGTCGCTCATCTCGCGCAGGGTATCAATGGAATAGCTCTCTCCGCCACGACGTATCTCGGTGTCCGACACGATAACTCCGTCGACTCCCTCAAACGCGAGCCTGCACATCTCTGTTCTGTCTGCATCCGACGCGCTTCTGTCCATTTTTTTATGCGGACTGTTTCCCGTCGGAATGACAAACAGAACGTCAAGCCACATCTGCTCGATAAAAGCCTTTGCCGCCTCAACGTGTCCTTTATGTATCGGAGCGAATGCTCCGCCGTATATTCCTACTCTTAACATATTATTTCGGAAGGATTATTGTCTTTTTTTCAACCGATTCGCGATAGAGCACGATCTTCTTGCCCACGCAGGAAACTCCGTCCGCTCCAAGTGCCTCGCAAAGCTGATCGAGTATTGCTCTCGGCTCTTCTCCGCAATTGTCAAGCACGCTGAGCTTTACAAGCTCTCTTGCCTCAAGCGCGTCGGAAACTGTCTTAATTAAATTTTCGGTGATCCCACCCTTGCCAACCTGCATTATCGCAGGACATGCCTGTCCGAGTCCGCGCAGGTAAGCTCTCTGCTTTGACGTTATCATATAATAATTATCCTTTTACCTTTTTACATAAAAATTCTGAGAGAAGGCGCATTGCCTTTCCTCTGTGACTTATACTGTTCTTTTCTTCCGCGGTCATCTCTGCGTACGTCTTATTCATAGGCGCATAGTAGAAGAGCGGATCGTATCCAAAGCCGCCCTCTCCGCGGTATTCCTTGAGTATCTCTCCCTCGGTCTCTCCGCGGAAGAAGTTGCCCTTTTCCCTGTCCTCGGGGAAAACGCATGCTACGACAGACACGAACTTCGCGCTTCTGTCAGTCTTGTCTTTAAGATTCTTAAGCAAAAACGCGTTATTCGCCTCGTCATCTCCGTGTCCGCCGGCATATCTTGCCGAATACACCCCGGGGGCGCCGCCAAGAGCGTTTACCACAAGCCCGGAGTCGTCGCCTATTCCGATATATCCGCTCTCCGCTGCCACAGATGCCTTGATATATGCGTTTTCTTCAAACGTCTCACCGTTTTCCTCGATCTCGCCATAGATCCCTACGTCGTCGAGAGAAAGTATCTCAATATCGGGAATGCTCTCGCACAAAAGCTCGCGGAGCTCCTTTATTTTTTTCGCGTTACGCGATGCCAGTACTATCTTCATCTTTCTCTTCTTCGTCCTTTTTTGTCTTTATGCCGTAACGCTCAAGGTCAATAAGAGTGACAGTAACATCGTGGCGGTCCTTGCCTTCCGCATCCTTGCTTTTTCTATATCCCACACGGCTCAAAATACCGTATGCGTCAAAGCCTTCATCCCTCTTTACGAACACTGAGGGAACGAACGCAATTACTGCCGCCGTTATCGCGATCGTTTTGAAAACGATCTTTCCAACACTTGTCTCATTCTTTTCGCAGAAACAAATATCCGAATTTTTATTAAATAATCCCATTTTTTCTCCTTTTTATTCGAAAAGCGCGTCGATGAACTGTTTTGCGTCGAATTCCTGCATATCGTCGATCTTCTCGCCGACTCCTATGAATTTAACGGGAATTCCAAGCTCCTGCTTGATCGAGATCACGATACCGCCCTTTGCACTTCCGTCGAGCTTATTGAGCGTGATTCCCGTGATCGCCGCTGCCTTGCTGAATTCCTTTGCCTGGATAACTGCGTTCTGTCCCGTTGTTGCGTCGAGGACGAGAAGATTCTCGCGCGACGCACCGGGAAGCTCGCGATCGATGACTCTGTTTATCTTTGCAAGCTCGTTCATAAGGTTCTGCTTATTATGAAGTCTGCCTGCGGTGTCGATGATAAGCACATCGGCTTCCTTCTTCTTCGCGTAATTGATCGCGTCGAAGACGACCGCCGCGGGATCGCTTCCCTCGTGCTGCTTGACCATATCGACCTTTGCTCTCTGGCACCAGACCTCGAGCTGATCTATCGCCGCCGCGCGGAAGGTATCTGCCGCCGCTACGACTACCTTTTTGCCGGATAGACGGAGTCTCTTTGATATTTTACCAATAGACGTGGTCTTACCTGCGCCGTTTACTCCGATTACGAGAATTACAGAGGGAGATGTCTCGAGAACAAGTGGCTGATGCTCGCCTATCATATCGCCGAGTATCTCCTTGAGAGTATCTATGACCTGCTCCTTTTCCTTAAGTCTGCCGTCCTTGATCCTCTCGCGAAGCTCGTCGATTATCTGCTCCGTGGCATTTACTCCGATATCCGACATTATGAGAAGCTCCTCAAGCTCGTCAAGAAGGTCCTCGTCAACGCGAGCAAAGTTCGAAAGAAGGTCGTGAACAGAGCCGAAAAGCGCCTTTTTTGTCTTTGCAAGACCGCTCTTGAGTCTCTCCCAGAAGGAGAGCTTCTCCCCCTCTTCCTCCTCTTCCTCCTCTTCCTCCTCTTCTTCCTCTTCGTTTTCTTCTGCCTCTTCTTCCTCACCGTCTCCGTAGATCTCTTCTACGTCGGCAAGCGCTTCGGCATTCTCTTCCTCCTCAAGCTCATCCTCGTCGTATTCTGCGTCCTCATCGTCGGGAATTAGGCTTTCATAATCGATAAACTCTCCGTCAACGTCGAGAGAGGTCGCATTTTCGTACTCCTCTCTGTTTTCGGATTCGAATTTCTCCGCCGCCTCGATCTCCTCGTCGGTCAAGCCCTCGCTTTCCTCCTCGGATTCATCTAAAAGCTCGTCGAGCTCTGTTTCCTCTTTCTTGTTTTCATCTTCGTCCTTTTTACCGAAAAGCTTACTCAAAAATGCCATTCCATTCACCATCCTTCTTCTTTTCGATGTCCTTGACATCGAGGGTAAGTATCTTCGAGATTCCATGCTCGGGCATAGTTACGCCGTAGAGCCTGGTTGCCGCCGCCATTGTTCCTCGGCGGTGTGTGATCATAATAAACTGTGTTCCGTCCGTGTATCTCTTGATGTACTGCGCGAGTCGCTCGACATTGACCTCGTCAAGCGCAGCCTCGATCTCGTCGAGGATACAGAAGGGCGTGGGATTGACCTTAAGCGTTGCGAAGAAGAGCGCGACACCGATAAATGCCTGCTCGCCTCCCGACAGCTGCATAAGGTTCTTGATGATCTTTCCGGGAGGTGCCGCCTTGATCTCGATTCCGCTCTCGAGAACGTTCTCGGGATCGGTGAGATATATCTCGGCGCTACCGCCTCCGAAGAGCTCAGAGAAGGTCTTTCCGAAGTTTTCGTTTATCTGATCGAATGCCGTGATAAACGCACTCTTCATCTCCTTTTCAAGCTTGGAGATTATACCCTCAAGCTCGGATTTCGATTTTTCAAGATCGCCTATCTGCTCGGACATATAGTCGTATCTTGCCTTGACTTCGTTGTATTTATTCACCGCGTCAAGGTCAACGTGACCGATCGAACGAAGCTTATTGGCGCACTCCTGCTGTGTTTTTGCGATCTCCGAGCGGTTTTCGGGCGTTACGGGAGGATAATTCAGCGCAACGGCGTCTGCTCTCGTCAGCTCGTAGTCATCCCAGAGCTTGCCCGCCAATTTATCGTATTTCTCACGGAGATTTTCAAGCTTTGACTCGTTCTGAGTGTGGACTCTGAATATAAGCTCCTTCTCCGCCATCTTATCTCGCATCAGAGTATTGATCTCGGCGAGCTTCTTGTCGAATTCAAGGTTGCCCTCCTCGACCTCGGCTCTCTTGGCATTGAGCTTTTCAAGCTCGGTCTGTGCCTCCGAGTATCTCTTTCTGTTCTCTGTCTGCGCTATATGGATGTTATCTATCTGGTTACGGTATGTCTCGATTCGGGTCTTTGCAGCGCTAATATCCTCGCCGCATACTCTTATTCTCTCAAGAGCGACCTCAAGAAGCGCATGCGCGGTCTCGATGTCCTTCTGTATCTCGCTTGCCTTGATGATAATTGCGGTCTTCTCCTCCTCAAGCGCTTTTAGCTTGTCCTCTGCATCCACCTTCTTGGCATATCTTGCCTCGCGAGCCGCGGTGAACTCCTCGATACGCTTATTCTGCGCTTCCTCTTCCTTACGGAGAGCGGCGATGTCCTCCTCGTATCGGTCGCTCGCCTCGATCATTTGGCGGTAGTCCTCCTTGAGCTTGTCAAGGAGTGCCTTATTCGACTCGAACTGACCCGTTATCTTCTCGAGCGCCTGAAGCTCGGTATTCTTGAGTACGTTTATGAGGTCCTTTCTGTCTGCGAGATCGGTGCGATCGTCGGTAAGTTCAGTAATCTTGGATTTGAGCTTAGAAGTCTCATCAGAAAGTTTAGAAACCTTAACTTTTAATTCTTCGGCCTCGGATACGAGTCTCTTGATCTCGTCCGCGCGTGAAAGCATTCCTCCGCTCTGCTTTACAGATCCTCCCGTAAACGAGCCGCCTGCGTTTATGACCTGACCGTCAAGTGTTACTACCTTGACACGGTATTGCAGCTTCTTTGCCATAACGGTTGCATTGTCGATGTTATCGAAAATGAGCGTTCTGCCGAGAAGCGAGCTTATTACGTTGTCAAATTTCTCCTCGCACTGACAAAGCTCGTCCGCGATCGCTATATAGCCCTCAAAGCCGCGAGCCTCCTTCATCTCCTGAGTCTCGGTCTGCGGTCTCATTGCGGTCAGAGGGAAGAAGGTCGCCTTACCTGCCTCTGCCTTCTTGAGCGCGAACATTGCTGATTTAGCGGTCTCCTCGTCCTCTACGACGATATGCTGAAGGTTGTGCGCAAGCGCGGTCTCGATCGCTACAACGTACTGCGAATCAACCGAGATGACCTTTGAGAGCGGTCCGTAAACCGTTCCGCAGGGCGCGCCGTGACGGTCTGTTATCTTGCCGTCGGCATACGCGTTCATAACGAATCGCACGCTATTATTATAGCCCTCAAACTGCTCCTCCATCGCCTTGATGGTCTTAATTCTCTGCTCTACCGACTCAAGACGGAGCTTTTTATTGTTGAGCTCGCCGTATTTTTCGCCAATTTCGGTATTACGGCGTGTAAGCTCCTTATCGCATTTTTCAAGATCTGAATCGATTGCTGAAATTGACTCGTCATATTCCGCAACGGTCTTTTGCTTGAGTCCCATCGAACGCTCAAGGCGCGCGGACTCCTCCTCGTAGCTCTCAATGTCTCCGAGGATATCAGCGTTTCTGTCGCTTCCGCTCTCACGGGCATTTTCAAGCACCGAAATACGAACCTTGATATCAACTGCCTCTTCCTCTGCTTCTCTTATATCGGCAAAGATCGTGTCGATGTCCTTATTGTACTTATCTATATTGCACTTTTCATCGAATATCGCATCCTCGAGCTCCTCTTGCCTGTCCGCGTTATTCTTAAGCGCGATTTCAAACTCATCGATCCTCTTGTTCTGCGCCTCACTCTTTATCTTCTCCTCAGCAAGAGTTCTCTCGCTTGAGGCGAGCGACTGCTTGGCGGTCTCGATAAGCTCGTCGGTGTGCTTGATATTCGTATCGTTTACTCTGAATTCGCTGTCGAGCTTAAATATCTCGCTCGTTTGATCCTTGATCATATTGAGGATCTGATTCTGCGCGAGCTTACCCGACTGTGATGCCTCGTAGAGCTTTGCGTTTCTCGCATCAAGAGACTGCATCGAGTCCTCGGCGTTCTTCAGGTCAAACTCGGAATGGCGCAAGGCATCCTCCGCCGCCGTTATATCGCCGCGGAGCTTTTCGGTATCGAAGAGCCAGAGGCTGACGTCCGCCTTTTTCTTGACGTCCATAAGCTCGATAGCGCGCTTTGCCTTGCCTGCCTCCTTTTCAAGAGGTCCGACCTGCGAGGATATCTCAACAAATATGTCGTTGATACGGAGCATATTCTCCTCTGTCGCCTTGAGCTTTCTCTCTGCCTCGCTCTTTTTATGTCTGAATTTCGCAATTCCCGACGCGTCCTCAAAGATATCTCTTCTGTCCTCGCTCTTTCTCGACACCATATCGGCAATTCGACCCTGACCGATTATTGAATAACCGTCACGGCCTATACCCGTGTTGAGGAATAGCTCGTATATATCCTTAAGTCTTACGGGACGGCGATTTATGTAATACTCACTCTCACCCGCTCGGAAATAACGTCTTGTAACGGTTACCTCGTCATAGGGACACTCAAGATGCGAGGGTCCTCTCGTATTGTCAAAGGTAACCGATACCTCCGCGTATCCCATGGGCTTGCGGCTGTCTGCTCCGCCGAAGATAACGTCCTCCATTTTGGTGGAACGCAAGGTCTTCGAGGAGATCTCACCGAGAACCCATCGCATAGCGTCGGCTATATTCGATTTTCCGCTTCCGTTAGGGCCTACGATGACCGTAACACCCGTCTCCGAGTTGTCAACGTCGCTTGCGTCAAAGACAAGCTTCGTCTTATCGGGGAAGGATTTGAAGCCCTGCATTTCTATTGATTTAAGATACAATTTATACCTCCGTTTTAACGTTTCTCAAGCTGAGAAACAATTTTCGGTACATTCGCTTCTTTGATGTCTATTTTATAAGGCTTATATCTTTCTTCAAGCCTTGATCTGTTTTTGCCCCTCTGCCCTATTGCCTTTGAAAGCTCTCCTCGCGGTGTTAAAAAGACCAGGGTGTTGGCATCTGTATTCTTGTTTATTCGCAATAAATTATCGGCAAGGAGGCACATCTCGTCATAGCATCTCTCTCCCATAACAAGCTCACCGAGAGATGGATGATTAGCTCCGCCCTTGACCTGATTCGCATCTCCGAGATTATCAGATGCGCAGAGTCCCACGCGGATACATTCGACGTCTCTTTGCTCGAATATCTTCAGCACTTCCTTAGAACGCAGGACTGCATCCTCAATTGAAAGCATCTCATATTCCCCTCTGTCTGTCATATCGGCAAGCTCTGTGCCAAAAAAGACCACCGTGGGATATATTCTCGCGCCGTCGGCACCCATTTCGCAGATCTTTCTCGCAGTATACAGCTCGTCCTCAAGAGTCGAGCCCGGGAGCCCTATCATCATCTGACCGATAAGCGAATAGCCCGCGCTCTTAATAAGCTTACAGGCGTTTTCGGCATCTGTGGCACTGTGTCCTCTTTTGGAGAGCGAGAGGACCTGTTCCCTCATGCTCTGAAGTCCCAACTCAACCGTCCTTACCGGATAGCGTGACAAGATCTCCATTATCTCTGCGTTTATGTAATCGGGTCGGGTCGACATTCTGATACCGATTATCTTAGCACGCCCTTCTCTGCGATTATCTACGTAATCCTTTGCGACGTCGAGCAGATATATCATAAGCTCGCGGTCAATTCCCGTAAATGAGCCGCCAAAATATGCGATCTCGACCTCCGCGTCCTCCGGGATAGTGGCAAGCGCAGTATCTATCTCGTCAATTACCGACTCGCGCTGAAAGCTATGCTTTCCCGAAATTGATCGCTGATTGCAGAAAACACACATATTCGGGCATCCGAGATGCGGTATGAATATAGGGATATTTCTATGGTTTTTGTTTTTCATATCACTCAACGCTGAAGAGCGCAAGTGCCTCGCGCGCGGCATTCTGCTCAGCCTCACGCTTTGAGCGTCCCTCACCTCTGCCTATGACGTTGGAGTTGAGTCTTGCCTCGACCTTAAATGTTTTCATATGATCGGGACCGCTCTCTCCGACGACAGCATATTCAAGGAAATCGCCCTCTGCCTGCTGAACGAATTGCTGGAGCAGAGTTTTTGGGTCTCCGTTAAAGCTTCCCTTTTTTCGCACGCTCTCTATTTCCTTTATAATGAAAGGCATCAGAAAGCGCTCAGCCTCTGCCATTCCGTTCTCTCCCGCGTCAAGATAGATCGCCGCCAGAAGTGCCTCAAAGGCATCTGCCAGGATCGATCTTCTCTGTCTGCCGTTGTTCTTTTCCTCACCGACTCCCAAAAGAAGATACCGACCAAGTCCTATCGCGTCAGAATAGCCCGAAAGTGCTCTTTCGCAGACTACCTCTGCTCTCATTCTCGTCAGCTCCCCTTCGGGGCAATCTGTGAAGTTCTTGTAAAGGTAATTACTCGTTATTATCGACAGAACGCTGTCGCCGAGAAACTCAAGTCTCTCGTTACAGAACATATGGTGATTTCTCAGTCCCGATTCGTTTGAATAGGACGAGTGTGTCAGCGCTCTCGTCAAAAGCTCGCCGTTTTTAAAACGGTAGCCGATATTCTCTTCAAGCAGACCTGTATCTGTCATGCCCTGTACCATACGAAGAGATCCTCCCAAAAATTATTTTACTCCGCGTCGGCAATCTCTGCCTTCGCCTTTTTCTTTTCTGCGCTATATTCTGCGGCGGTTTCGGCGATTATGCTCACCACGCCTGCCCTCTCGCAGCCTATTGCTTGTCTTATTGCGTTCTTGAACGCCTTTGCATTGGATGAGCCGTGCGCCTTGATGACCGTCTTTGAAAGTCCGAGGATAGGCGCACCACCGTGCTCGGTAGAGTCAAATTTCTTTTTGAAGCTCGCCATCTTTTTCTTTAAAAGAAGATATGCGAGTATTCCTCCAAGACCGCTCTTGAACATTGTTTTCAGCTCAGCCGACAAAAGCTTGCCCATTCCCTCTGCTGTCTTTAGCACGATATTTCCGACGAATCCGTCGCAGACAGCAACATCGCAATATCCCGCGGGGATCTGATTACCCTCCACGTTTCCAATAAAGTTGATAAACTTGCTTTTCTTGAGCATAGGATAAGCCGCCTGCTGAAGCTCGCCGCCCTTATGCTCCTCTGAGCCGTTATTCACCATACCAACTGCGGGGTTTTCAACGCCGTATATTGCCTTCATATATGCGCTTCCCATTATTGCGAACTGGTGGAGATAGTCCTCGTTGACCTTTACGCTCGCACCTGAGTCCATAAGCATCATCGGCTTTGTAAGGGGAAGGATCGCGCCGATTGCGGCTCTCTGTATTCCCTTTACTCTCTTAACTATAAGCGATGAACCGCAGAAGAGCGCACCCGTGTTTCCGCAGCTGACGAAAGCATCTCCCTCGCCGTCAGCGAGCATACGGAGACCCAGGGCAAGTGAAGAATCCTTCTTTTCCTTCATCACCGCCATAGGATCGTCATCCATCGTGAGAACGACCTCGGTATGTCTTATCTCAAAGCCCGACACGTCGAGCTTATTTTCCTCGGCGAGCCTTTTGATGACATTCTCGTCACCCACCAAGGTGAAGTCCACACCATTCGAGTAATCCTGCGCCGCGGCATCGACCGCTCCCTTGAGCATTTCAAGAGGAGCTTTATCTCCGCTCATTATATCAAGAATTATCCTCATTCTGAGTTACCTCTTTTTTTCGAATTTCGTTGTTTTTAGCGCCAAGTCTTTCGGCATACTCATCAAGCACGTCGAGAGATCGCGCCGCGATGACCTCGTACTTTGCGACCTTGCCGCCCTTGACCTTATAGCCAAGAGGCTCGACTATTCCGAAGTTTGCGTTCATCGGTACGAAATTACCGCTCATATTACCTGTGCTGATATACTCTGCCATTGCGCCTATCATAGTCGTTTTCGGGAATATGACCTTATCCTCACCGAGCATCCTCATAGCGGCGTTGACACCCGCAACGAATCCGGAGCCGGTCGACTCAATATAACCCTCAACTCCCGTCATCTGACCTGCGAAGAAGATATTTTCATTCTCCCTCATCGAGTAATCTGCATTAAGATATTTCGGTGAATCGAGGTATGTGTTTCTGTGCATGATTCCGTATCTCAAGAACTCCGCGTTCTCAAGCCCGGGTATCATTGAAAACACCCTTTTCTGCTCGGGAAAAGCCAGGTGCGTCTGGAATCCGACAAGGTTATACATCGTTCCCTCGGCGTTCTCTTTGCGCAGCTGGACAACTGCAAACGCTTCCTCTCCCGTTCTCTTATCGACAAGTCCTACGGGCTTGAGGGGTCCGTAGCAAAGTGTCTCGTATCCTCTTTTCGCCATTATCTCAACGGGCATACAGCCCTCGAACACCTTAAGCTCCTTCTGCATATCACGGTCAAAATCGTGAAGCTCTGCCTCGCGCGCCGTGATAAGCTCGGTATAAAACGCGTCGTACTGCTCACGTGTCATAGGGCAATTGAGATAATCGGGGTCGCCCTTATCGTATCTTGATGCCGCGTAGACGATGTCCATATTAAGGCTGTCTGCGCTGACGATGGGTGCCGCCGCGTCGAAGAAATGAAGTCCCTCACATCCGAGAGTCTTCTCTATGTACTCTGCCATAGGCGAGCTTGTAAGCGGGCCTGTGGCTATGATGGTAAGAGTTCCCTCCTCAATATCAGAGACCTCTTTTTCTATGATCTCGATATTGGGGTGATTTTTAATTTTCTCGGTAATATATGCCGAAAAATCATCTCTGTTTACGGCGAGTGCCGAGCCTGCGGGAACTCTTGTTGCGTATGCTGCCTCCATAATAAGGGAGTCGAGTCGCATAAGCTCCTCCTTGAGCAGTCCGACCGCGTTTGTCAGGCGGTCAGACCTCAAGGAATTTGAGCAAACAAGCTCCGCAAAGCCCTCGGCGTGGTGCGCGGGGGTGTACTTGTGCGGCTTCATCTCATAAAGCTTTACCTTTATGCCGCGACAAGCCAACTGCCAAGCTGCCTCGCAACCCGCAAGTCCTGCGCCGTATACGTTTACGTATTCTTTATTGAACATTTCTTAATCCTCGGATTTTTCATCCTGAATATAGGGCTTTGTAAATCCGCACTTTTCGTCGTGGCAGACGAGCATCGGCTTGCCCT
Source organism: Oscillospiraceae bacterium (assembly GCA_015064685.1). GTDB lineage: Bacteria > Bacillota > Clostridia > Oscillospirales > CAG-272 > SVTX01. The sequence continues at coordinate 34,204 of SVRT01000008.1, read as the reverse complement.
TCTTATGATACAGATTCTTTCCGCAATCGGGGCACTTCTCTGCTACGGGCATATCCCAGGATGAGAAATTACACTCGGGATATCTTTCACAGCCGTAGAATGCCGTGCGACTTCTGCTATATTTTACGATTATCTTTGCACCGCAATCGGGGCAAGGTACGTCGATATTCTTTGTCTTCTGCTTTGTAAACTTACAGGTCGGGTAGTTTGCGCAAGCATAGAAGCTACCGAACTTTCCGTTACGGAGGACCATATCACCACCGCACTTCTCACACTTGAAGTCCGCGATGACGGGCTGCTTCTTCTCTTCCTTCTCCTCTACCTTTTCCTCGATCTCCTCGACCTCGATCTTCTTCTCGGTCAGGGGCTTTGTGTTTCTGCACTTGGGGTAATTCGGGCAAGCGGCAAATTTGCCGAAGCGTCCGTTCTTGACCACCATTCTGCTTCCGCACTTGTCACAAATGATGTCGGTCTCCTCTACGGGTACCTCGATATTGATATTTCCAAGCTTATCAGCAGCTACCTCAAGCTCCTTGGAGAAATCGTTCCAGAAGTCGTTGAGGACGTGGTTGAGACTCTTCTCGTTCTTTTCGATCGCGTCGAGGTCATCCTCCATCTCCGCGGTAAACTTGTAGTTGACAACGTCGGGGAAATGCTCACACATAAGCTTTGTCGTAAGCTCGCCGAGCGGTGTGGGAACAAATGCCTTACCCTCGCGCTTTACGTAGTTTCTCGAAATGATAGTCGATACTATCGTTGCAAAGGTACTGGGGCGTCCGATGCCCTTCTCCTCAAGGAACTTGATAAGCGAGCGGTCGTTATATCTTGCGGGAGGCTCTGTGAAATGCTTTGTGGGATCGATATGATCGCAGTCAAGCTTCTGTCCCTCTGAAAGCTCTGGGATCTTCACGTTCTTCTGTGCCTCGGGGTCGTCTTTGGCGCTTTCGTCAGCGATCTCCTCATATACTGCCATATATCCGGGGAAGGTCACGGTATATCCGCCCGTGCGGAAGATATATCCCGCGCACTCGGTATCTACAGCGAGCGTTGCGAGAGTCGCAGACTCCATCTGGCTCGCTACGAATCTATCCCAGATAAGCTTATAGAGCTTATACTGATCGTTGGTAAGATATGACTTTATCTTCTTAGGATCAAGATCGACGCGAGAGGGACGGATCGCCTCGTGCGCGTCCTGTATTCCCGACTTTGACTTATATACTCTGGGCTCTTCGGTGTTATATTTATCTCCGAACTTTTCAGCTATATATGCTCTTGCAGCGCTCTGCGCCTCCTCCGAAACACGGAGCGAATCGGTACGCATATAGGTGATAAGACCCTGCACGCCGCCGTTCTCGCTTCCCACGTTGATTCCCTCGTAGAGCTCCTGCGCAACCTTCATTACTTTCTGAGATTGGAATCCGAGCTTGCCGTATCCGTCCTGCTGGAGCGTAGATGTCGTAAATGGGGGAGCGGGAAGCTTATGGCGCGTTGATCTCTTGACCGATGCTACGTTGAACTGCTTGCCCTCTATCGCGGAGAGGATCTTATTTGCCTCTTTTTCGTTTGCAATGTCGATCTTGCCGTTCTTATCTCCAAAGAAGCGGACTGTGAAGGGTGTTCCCTCGTCACTGATAAGTGTTACCGCGATATTCCAATACTCTACGGGAACGAAGCTTCTGATCTCCTCCTCGCGCTCGCAGATTATTCTTGCCGCTACCGACTGAGTTCTTCCTGCGCTGAGTCCGTTCTTGACGTTCTTCCAAAGAAGCGGAGAGATCTTATATCCTACGATTCTGTCGAGTATTCTTCTCGCCTGCTGTGCATCGACGAGGTTCATATCGATATTTCTCGGATTCTTGATAGCCGCCTTAACTACACTCTTTGTTACCTCATTGAAGGTTACTCTCATCGTCTTCTCGATCGGTATACCGAGAATAGTTGCAAGATGCCACGAAATTGCCTCTCCCTCGCGGTCAGGGTCGGTTGCGAGATAGATCTTATTCGCCGCCTTCGCTTCCTTTCTTATCTCCTTGATAAGATCGCCCTTGCCGCGAATGTTGATATAATGAGCCTCGAAATCGTTCTCAATATCAACTCCAAGCGAGGACTTGGGAAGGTCACGGACGTGTCCTACCGACGCTATGACCTTGTAGTTTGAGCCAAGGTAGCTCTTTACTGTATTCGCCTTTGAGGGCGACTCCATAATTACCAAATTTGCCATGTAAACGTATATATTCCTTTCAATTACTTTCTTACGTAAAGGGCTCCGGGGAGCGAGGAAACAAGTCCCTTGATCTCCAGAACCGTAAGCGCAGAGATCACCTCTCCGAGCTTAAATCCTGTCTTTGTTAGATAATCGATGGGGATCGCTTTATCAAGCGGCATCTCCTCAAATATCCTTCTCTGCTTTTCGGAAAGCGACTCGAGCGCTTGCTTGGAGTCGTCTCCGCTCATTTTCTCTATCCTTGTCACGGGTGTCGGTTCTTCCGGCTTTGCAATTCTGCTCTCGATCTTCTTTACCGTCACCGTCTGCTTCGGCACGGGTGCCTTCTGCTCGCTTTCGATCTTTGCAGACACGCCCTCAAATGCCGGCTTTTCCCCTCGCGCTCTTACTCCGAGCGACAAAGGAACCTTGGGGTCGAATTCCGATCTCTCCTCTGCGTTCCTCATTTTCTGTATATTCAGAGTATCGCGGAAAAGATACGCGTAATTATTAACTATGTCATATCCGCAGAGCACTGCGTGTGCTCCGTCTCTTATAAGGCTGTTCGTTCCCGACGCGTTCTCCGAGTCGATATTACTCGGCACTGCATAGAGATCCCTGCCCTGAAGGATCGCCGTCTTTGCGGTGATCATCGCACCGCTCTTAAGGTCAGCGTCTATTACCGCAGTTCCCTGCGACAGTCCGCTGATTATTCTGTTTCTTACGGGAAAGTTAAATCCGCGCGGCTCCGTGGACGGAGGATACTCGGTCATCACCGCACCTCTCTCACAGATGGCATCGCGCAATTTTGTATGCTCCTTGGGATACACGACGTCGATTCCGCATCCAAGCACCGCAACAGTTCTGCCCTTTGCAGCGATCGCCGCACTTGCCGCTATCGAATCGATACCCAGCGCCATTCCGCTTATTACTATCGCGCCCGACGACGCGATCTCATACGCTATTTTATACGCCGCTCTCATTCCGTATTCACTCATCTTTCTCGTTCCGACCATCGCGATACAGAGATTTGAATTGAGGTCGGGAAGCTTTCCGAGATAATACAGGACTGCGGGAGGATCCTTGAGCGTGCGGAGGCTATCGGGATACGCTTCGTCACAATAACAGAGTATTCCCACACCGTTATCCTGACAGAATTTCACCGTCGAATATGCATCGGTAAGCGATTTATCGCTCAGCCGCTCCGCAAGTCTTTCACTGACTCCCTCGACGATATATTTATCGTAATCTGCGAGATATACCTCGTTTATCGAGCCGAATTTCTCGTATATTTTGATCATTTCGGTGCTCGCAACTCCGCAGATATTCGCAAACCATATCCATTTTGCTCTGCTCTTCATTTTTCTCTCCGCCGTTCCTTATTTCTGTTTACCAAAGAATTCCCACATGAGAACCGATGCGGCTACTGCCGCGTTGAGCGACTCGACCTTGCCTGACATCGGTATATAGACCGTGGCATCGCACGCCTTGAGAGTTTCATCGGTCAATCCGTGTCCCTCGTTTCCGATAACGACGCAGTCGCCGCTCTGAAATTCCGTTTCTCCGAGTCTTACCGCCCTTTCGTCAAGCGCGGCGGCGAATACGCGTCTGCCGGATGCTTGAAGCGAGCTTACGGCATCGGGTATTGAGTCTACCCTATCGATCTTCATTGAAAACACCGATCCCATTGAGGCTCTGAGTGTTTTCGAGTTGTAGATGTCCGCGCAATCCTTGCCGATTATTACTCTGTCGACCGCAAATGCCGCGGCGGTTCTAAGTATCGCGCCCACGTTTCCGGGATCTCGCACAGACTCAAGGAGGAGGATATTCTCACCATCCTCTGCCGCAACGTCACTGCCGGACAAGGCTCTGTGTCTCTCCGCATCATACCTTGCGACGGTTATCACACCCTCGGGGGCATTCTCCTCGGAGATCTTATCAAAAACACCGTCCGAAGCCACGACAACTCTGAAGTTTCCGGATTCTATATTGACCGAATAAAGCTCATACGCCCTTGAGATGACCGCGTCGTACGCGCTCTCTTTGAGCATAAGAAAATCGATCCCGACTCCCTTTACGATTGCCTCGCACATAAGCTTTACACCGTCAAAACGGTAAAGAGAGCTCTTCTGTCTCTGCTTTCTGTCCGAAAGCGCACGCGTAAGGCTTACGTATTTATTCTGTGATGACGTTATGATCTCGCCGCGATATGACATATTCCTCTCTCCTTTTTTCAGTGTTTTCGGGTGTTTTTCGGGTGTTTTTTTGCCTCTTTCTGAGATTGAAAACACACTGTTTTTCAATAGTTTATCGGCATTAAAGTCATAAAAATTTAATTTTCTGTCCTTACTGCCTCGTGTCTTTCCGGTATATAATTAGATGTAAATAAATTACTTTTTTGGAAGGTTTTGAGAATTATAATTGCCTTTTTTGCACAAAAAAGCGCGCTTTCGGTATCAAAAAACAAAAATCAACTTTCCCCTATCTATGACAAAAACCCGGTATTACCTAACCGGGTTTTTATTCAATAAAGATTAGAGAGCTGCCTTTGCCTGCTCTGCAAGTGCTGCGAATGCAGCCTTGTCGTTTACTGCAAGCTCTGCGAGCATCTTTCTGTTGAGGGTTACGCCAGCCTTCTTAAGACCGTTCATGAACGTGGAGTAGTTCATGCCGCAAACCTTAGCCTGAGCGGAGATTCTGGTGATCCAGAGTCTTCTCATATCTCTCTTCTTGAGCTTACGACCTGCGAATGCGTAGTTGCCGCTCTTCATTACCTGCTGCTTAGCCATCTTGAAGTGCTTGGATTTTGCACCCCAGTAACCCTTTGCAGCCTTAAGCATCTTATTTCTTCTCTTGCGCGTCATCATTGCGCCCTTAACTCTTGCCATTTTTCAATTTCCTTTCTCGATTACAACTAAATTACTTCTGGATAAGTGTTCTGATGTTGCCGGCCATAGCCTCGCTCATGATCGCGCCTGTGCGAAGATGTCTTTTTCTCTTCTGTGTCTTGAGACCGAGGTTGTGGCGGTGATGACAGTGGTTCATCTTGACCTTACCTGTGCCTGTTACCGAAAATCTCTTGGCAGAAGCCTTATGTGTCTTGACTTTTCCCATTTTTATATACTCCTTAAATTAAAAATTTACAAATATTACTTCGAGTTCTTCTGAACGATTGGCGATACCACCATGCTCATGATACGACCGTCTATGCTCGGCTTCTTGTCTACGGTTCCTACTTCCTTGCAATAATCCGCAAACTTGTCTATCACCTCGCGGCCGATCGTCATATGGCTCATCTCACGTCCGCGGAATCTCATTACCACTCTTACCTTGTTACCTGACTCGAGGAACTTCTTTGCCTGCTTTGCCTTGGTCTCAAAGTCGTGTGTGTCGATTCTGGGTGAGAGCTGGATTTCCTTAAGCTCTACGGTCTGCTGCTTTTTCTTGGCTTCCTTTTCGCGCTTCTCACGGTCGAAACGGTATTTGCCAAAGTCCATGATCTTACATACGGGCGGATTTGCCTGAGCTGACATAAGACAAAGATCAAGTCCCTTATCGTATGCCATCTGAAGTGCTTTGTCGGAACTCATAAGTCCAAGCTGCTCTCCGTCAGCGCCGATAACTCTTACCTCGGGGAAATCGATCGCTTCATTGACGAGAGTATCCTTTGAATTGTTTGCTGCTATGGGTATACACCTCCGTTGAATAAAATATGTATGTTTATAATATTTGTCAAACAAAAAAACGCGGAAGACAAGCTCCGCGCACAACATACCTTCCCCACCTATTATAATGGGACTTGCATATTAACCGAGCTCGCGTTGCGGCTGGGTGGAAGCGGAACTTCTCTTTATTACGGCAACAATTATATCACATCAAAAACCGTTTGTCAACACTTTTGCGAATTTTTTTCAAAAAAACTTTTTTGTCCTATAAATTGCGGTTTGTCGGGGACGCGAACAATCCCTCAGACGCGCACGGAGGCGCGCCAGCTCCCTTTACACAAGGGAGCTTTACCTGAAAGGTGGAGAACGTGGATATAGTGAAATTTTCTTTAAACTTAAAAGGTTTTCACATCTATAATGCGTACGAACATCCACCAACAAAGCTCCCTTGTGTAAAGGGAGCTGGCGCGCCTCCGTGCGCGTCTGAGGGATTGTTTGTCTCACCGACAAATCAAAATTTGAAAAGCGGAATTGATGCGCAGTGTCCCGTTTTATCCCCTTCGTGACACCACTACGACACGACCATGTTGGCAAAATATACAAAAAGCACTACGACAAAATGCCCTAAATTTTTCATACTATATTTTTCACCAAAAATTACGACAAAAAATCGTACAAAATGGATATTTACAAATTGCTCCGACGGGTGTATAATGATAATCCCGAGTAAAGCGCGGATCCGCGTCCGGGCTTTATTATATTCCTGCACAACTTGCGATTTTTCTGCGAAATATCAAACTTATGATATCCATGCGCAATGAAAAACAAGAGTTGTGCTTTCTTTTTGCCCTTTTTCTGTTAATAGATATATAATTAATTGTACAAATTGTTAAAATTCAAAAAAACTGTGGAAATTCCGATAAATATATGTTATAATAGTACAATGGAATAATTGTGTACCCGCCTGTATTGATTTAAGGCTTACATATACACGCAAAAACATCAAAAATTGGAGTTAAACATGTCAGAGTATACCACCAGAGCGGAAAAGCTTTCCCTCCCGCTCATCGCACTTGAAGGCACGGTCGCCTTCCCCGGAGAGATAGTCAATCTCGAAATCAGCGAAACGAGATTCGGCTCGTGCGATGCCGCAAGAGAGGCGTTTGAGGGATCAAAGTACGCTATCGCAGTCCCATATAAATATGAAGAGGACGAAAACTCCGAGCTCTTCGAGGTCGGAACAGTTATAAAGGTAAAGCAGCTCATCGGAGCAGGCGACAAGACGGTCCGTTGCATCGCGGAAGGTGTTTCCCGCGCGACTGTCACGGACTACCGCAGAACCGGCAGATACTTTACCGCAAACGTTATTTGCAAGACGGTCACCCTCTCGGATGATCCGAGCGTTAAAAATCAGGCTTACCTCCGCAGACTTAACGATGCCGCCGCCGCTATGGCGAAGCTGCTCCCTCCCCCTGCGGAAAACATAATCCCGAATTTCAAAAACATCAAAAATCCCGCAATGCTTGCGGACGTTATTGCTTCGGGTCTCTTTATCAAGCACGAGGATAAGCTCGAGATCCTCGCGATCTTCGAGCCTTATAAGAGAATCGAGACCGTTCTCGCGATCGCAGAGGACGAGATCGACGTCCTCCGTCTTGAAAACGAGCTTCACAGAAAGACACGCGAGAAGATAAATCGCGGTCAGCGTGAGTACTATCTCCGTGAGGAGATGCGAGTCATTCAGGACGAGCTTGGCGACGGAGGTATCTCCGAGATCGACGAGTACCGCCAGAAAATTGATGCGCTTGATCTCCCGGACGAGGTGAGAAAAAAGCTCCACAAGGAGACCGACAGGCTTGCAAAGTCCCCCTTCGGCTCGGCTGAAGCGACGGTTATAGGAAACTACCTCGACGTGTGTCTAGAGATCCCGTGGACAGAATCCACGAAGGACCGTGCTGACATCGCCGCGGCGAAGAAGATCCTCGACGCAGATCACGAGGGACTTGACGACGTCAAGGACCGCCTGCTTGAATACCTCGCGGTAAAGCAGCTCAATCCCGAGCTTAAGGGACAGATCATCTGTCTTTACGGCCCTCCCGGTGTCGGTAAGACCTCTATCGCTTCCTCGCTTGCAAAAGCAATGAAGCGCAAGTACGTTCGCGTATCCCTCGGCGGAGTCCGCGACGAAGCAGACATCCGCGGTCACAGAAAGACCTACGTCGGAGCAATGCCCGGACGTATCATCACAGCTCTTTCGCAGGCAGGAGTCAAGAATCCCCTTATCCTGCTTGACGAGATAGATAAAATGGCAAGCGACGGACGCGGAGACCCCGCTTCGGCTATGCTTGAGGTCCTCGACCCCGAGCAGAACAAGTTCTTCCGCGATCATTTCGTCGAGCTTCCCTTCGATCTCTCGGACTGTATCTTCATCGCGACGGCAAATACTCTTGACAGAGTCCCCCGTCCGCTTCTTGACAGAATGGAGATCATAGAGCTTTACACCTACACAAAATCAGAAAAGATGGCGATTGCGAAGGATCACCTTATCGGCAAGCAGCTTAAGAGACACGGTCTTAACAAGCGCATGCTCAAGATAAGCGACGCGGCTCTTTCAGATATAATCGACGGCTACACGCGCGAGTCGGGTGTCCGTAATCTTGAACGCGAGATCGCCGCGCTCTGCCGTAAGGCGGCAAAGAGGATGATCGAGGAAAATATCAAGAGAATGACGGTTGACAGCTCCAATCTTGAGTCTCTTCTCGGTCCTCGCAAAATACTTCCCGAGCTTATCGGAGAATACGACGAGATCGGTGTAGTAAACGGAATGGCTTACACCCAGTCGGGCGGAGATCTTCTCAAGGTCGAGTGCGCTATTATGGACGGCACGGGCAAGCTTGAGCTTACCGGCTCGCTCGGTGACGTTATGAAGGAGTCCGCTCACGCGGCTATCACCTACGCGCGCCAGGTTGCCGACAAGTACGGCATTCCCACCGATTTCTACACGAAGAAGGATATACATATTCACTTCCCCGAGGGTGCGGTCCCGAAGGACGGTCCCAGCGCAGGTGTGACTACTCTCACGGCGCTTATCAGTGCGCTTTCAGGTATTCCCGTTCGCCGTGACGTCGCTATGACGGGAGAGATCACGATAAGAGGCAACGTCCTTGCTATCGGAGGATTGCGCGAAAAGACTATGGCGGCATATTCCGCAGGTGTCAGAACTATCCTCATTCCCGCAGATAACTTAAAGGATCTCGACAAGATCGATCCTGTAGTGCGCGAGAACGTCACCTTCATTCCTTGCCGCAAGGCATCCGAGGTGCTTTCAAACGCGCTTGTGCAAAGCCTTGACGGCATAGTTTGCGCCACGCCTGAAAAGAAGGATCTTCCCGTTGCCGACGCTATCCCCACAGTTGTATCCTCACGTACGCGCGCGGACGCAAAGGGCTCGGATAAGTGATCCCGATTCATTCAAATTCAAAAGGAGTCAAGTACGCTCGGCGTACCCATAGATAGAATGGGACTTAATACTCAAAACGTAAATCTCAAAATGACCGCGGGCTTTGCAAGTCAGTTCCCGACCGACCCGATCGTTCAGGTCGCGCTCTCGGGACGCTCGAACGTTGGAAAAAGCTCTCTTATCAACACTCTCCTCGGCAGAAAGAGCCTGGCGCGTGTGTCCGCGACTCCGGGTAAGACTATCACGGTTAACTTCTACGAGGTGGATAAAAAGCTCTTCCTCGTTGACCTCCCCGGCTACGGCTTTGCCGCAAGAAGCAAGGACTCGCAGGGAGCTTGGCAGAGCCTTACCGACGGTTATTTTACCAAAAATAAAAATATCGATCTTGTTCGCGGTGTAGTCCAGCTCATCGACAGCCGCGCGGGTATCACTCGCGACGACGCTATGATGATAGAGTATATGAACAGCGTTGAAATGCCTTACATCATCGCAATAACGAAGATCGACAAGCTCAATAAAACAGATCGCGCCGCTATCATCGAAAAAATTACGAATGATGAACTGATAGCCGAGAATACTCCGATAATTCCCTTCTCGTCCCTCAAGGGCGAGGGCAAGATGGAGCTTTGGCGCGCGATCGCTGACCTCGCAGATATCAAGCTGTAATTATTCGCGGAGGAAAAATAATGCTCTTCTCTATTCTCTCGGGCGGAGATCCGCGTGATATTATCATAAGCCTGCTTCTTACGATACCGATAATTATGATCTCCCTTTCGGTTCACGAGGCGGCACACGGATATATCGCCTATAAAATGGGAGACCGTACCGCTTATAATCTCGGACGCGTTACGATCAATCCCTTAAAGCATCTTGATCCTATGGGCTCGCTTTGTATGCTGGTGTTCGGCTACGGTTGGGCAAAGCCCGTCCCGATCAACACAAGAAATTTCAGAAACCCCAAAAAGGGTATGGGAGTCACCGCTATCGCGGGTCCGATATCCAACATAATTCTCGGCAGCATCGGCGCGATATTTTACGCCGTTACGCTCTTTCTGTTTTTGCGCTTTGCAATGGACATTCTCCAAAACGAGATGCTTACAAACGTAATGCAGATCCTTTGCACGTTCTTTTACTATCTCAGCTATATGAATTTTATGCTGGCGGTGTTCAATCTCATTCCCGTGCCGCCCTTCGACGGCTCGAGATTCTTCTCGCTCTTCCTTCCCGACAGGATCTATTTCTCAATGATGAAATACGAAAGATACATTATGATCGGCGTTCTTATCGCAATGTTCGCCTGCTCACGTCTTTTTGATTTCTCTCCCTTCGGTTGGGTTGCCGATCAGCTTTTCGGACTCATCACAGAGCCTGTATTAGAGCTTTTAATTAAAATTTTCGCTTAAACGCGATGAAAGGAGGTCCTTTATGGACGCACTCAGCTACCGTCTTGAAATATTTGAAGGGCCTCTTGACCTTCTGCTTTCCCTGATCCACAAAAACAAGATGTCGATAGACGACATCAAGATCAACATAATCTGCGAGCAGTACCTTGAATATATTGAGGAGGCTCAGAAGCTTGATATGGATCTGGCAAGCGAGTTTATCGTGATGGCAAGCGAGCTTATGCTGATCAAGAGCAAGCTCCTTCTTCCCAAGATCGAGGAAGAGGAGGAGGACCCCCGAGCCGCTCTTGCAGATGCCCTGCTTAAATATCAGCAGGCAAAGGAGGCGGCAAAGAAGATGGCTCTTCTCTATCCGCGCTTCTCGGGTCGACTCGAAAAGGATACCGACGAGATAAGCGTGGACAAGACCTTCGTCCTTGACCAGGAGATCGAAAAGCTCTGCTTGGCGGTCAGAAGGATAATCACATACAACGAAAACAGACCGAAGATAGAGCGAGAGGTGTTTACACCCATGATCAGCTCGCCAATCGTTCCTGTCGAGGTCAAGATCACGGGAATTATCCGCCGTATGCAAAAAAAGAAGGTCACGACGCTTCGCGAGCTTCTCTCGGATTCCGTTTCCCTCCCCGATATGATCGCAATATTCCTTGGAGTATTGGAGCTTATCAAGATCAGGAAGATCCTGATACACGACTTTGAAGGAACGCTCCTTGACGACGGAGCGCAGTTTATAATAAATGAAGACCCTAACGACGTCATCACCGCGGACAAGCAGGAGCTTGCCGATAGTGATGAGACCGATAAGGACAATGTAGAAGGAGGTAGGGACGAATGAATCAGGAAGAAAAGGTTGAAATAACACTTGAAAAGGTCACTGCCGCCATCGAGGCGATTCTCTTCGCCGCGGGACACCCTATCGAGTATGCAAAGCTCTCCGAGGTGCTAGGTCTTTCGGTAAAGGACGTTAAAAATATGGTTGAGGTAATGAGCGAGGAATACAACTCAGAGAACTCCAAGCGCGGACTCCTTCTCCTTATGTACCCCGAATCATGTCAGCTTGCGACAAAGGAAGAATTTCTCCCCTACATACGCGAGGCGCTTGGCATCAAGCGCGGAGGTAATCTCTCCGCTTCAACTCTCGAGGCGCTCGCGGTAGTCGCATATAACCAGCCCGTAACGCGAGCGTTCGTCGATGCGGTGCGCGGTGTCGACTCATCCTACGCAATGACGTCTCTTATAGATAAGGGACTTATCGAGTCGCTCTCCCGTCTTGACGCCCCGGGTCGCCCCATGCTCTACACCACGACCGAAAAATTTTTGCGTGTCTTCGGACTCTCGTCTCTCGACGACCTTCCCGAGACAGAGCTTACCCCCGCTCCCGCAGAGGAGGCTCTCGCGGTTGAGGAGGTTGGATTCTCCTCTGCACTCGCGGTAGCAGAATCATCAGAAAACGAAGAGGCTAATAACCAATAAATTGCAGTTTATCGGGGGGATGCGTGCCTTCGGCGAGTCGCTTTTTGGAAAAAAGCTCCGCAAAAACTTTCAATATTTTGGGTCCTTTTAGGGTGTCGTAGGATTTTTCGCCGCAAGCGGCTAAAAAAATCCCTCACTGACCTTATCGTATTGATAAGGTTTAGAACCCAGCCGATGAAAAACCTTTAAACTTAAAGCCAAACTAAGTTGGAGAAAGCTTTTCAAACGCTTTTAAATACACTCGCAACACGATAGCAGTGAGGCTATGCAGGTGCGACACGGTGTAGATAGATAAACCGTCTTAACTTGTATAAAATATACTTTGGGGTTTTGGGGGTGTGGGGGACTTTTTTCCCTGGAAAAGTCCCCCACGCGCATCCCCCTCGCGTCCCCGACAAATCAAAATTTGAAATAATACAGAAAGGAGTGATAATTGTGATAGCGTTGTATATCATACTTGGCATAGTTGCTCTGTTTGTGCTGATATTCACCGTTCGCATACGCGTGACTATCGACATGGCAGAGGAAATGCGCCTTTGGGTATCGGTATTGGGTATCAGGATCAATATACTGCCCAAAAAGCCAAAGAAATACAAGATAAGCAATTACACTCTGAAGAAAATTGCCAAGCGAGATCGAAAAAAAGCCATAAAGGACGCTAAAAAAGCAGAGGCAAAGGCACTCAAAAAGGCTAAAAAGGACGCTGAAAAGAAGAAAAAGAAGGAAGAAGAAGCGAAGCTCACAAAGGCTGAAAAAAAGGCAAAAAAAGCCGCAAAAAGAGCTTCTATGCCCCCTATTCCCGATCTCATTAGTCTCCTTATCTCCATACTCAAGTTCTTCTTCCCCAATCTGTTCTTGAAATTCCACTTCCACGTGGCAAGGATCAAGATAAAGGTCGGAGGCGCGGACGCTGCAAAGATAGCTTGCAACTACTACGCGATAAGCAACGCGCTAGGTCCCGCACTCAATTTCATTGACAAGCACTCACACCTTCACGGAACGAGACGCGCAGAAATTGAGATAGCTCCCGATTATCTCTCCGAGGAGATAAAGGCGGACGTTAAGCTTGGATTTTCAACCAGCATAGGCGGTATCTTAGGAATATTGCTAAAGACCGGATTCAAGGCGATATTCGGATATATGAAGATCAAGCCTTCCTCAACACAGGCATCCGGACACAAGTACCCCGCATCATCCTCTGAAACAGCTAATATTGAGCAAGGCACAAACGAAGAAAACAAGCCCATTCCCTCTCAGACGGAGAGTGAAAGGGCAGAAAAATAAAAACTAAAACCATATATAAACGAAAGGATTTACATTATGGCATCCGAAAACAAGCTTCAGGAAGTAGTACAGTCCACTCTCGCGCAGATCAGAAACATGATCGACGCAAACACCGTTATCGGTACTCCCGTTGAGACCAAGTCCGGAACAACTATTATTCCGATCTCCAAGGTAGCTCTTGGATTCGCGACAGGCGGTCTTGATTACAACGACAAGAACGGCGGCGCTCAGGGCAAGCCCCAGAACTTCGGCGCAGGCGGAGGAACCGGTATCACCGTTCAGCCTATAGGTATGCTCTGCGTTGACAAGGAAGGTAACGTTGAGCTTATCAATATCGGTGTTAAGAATCCCACCGATCCTATGGAGCAGCTCTCCGACATCATCGATCGCTCTCCCGAGATCATCGCAAGAATCAAGGCTCTTTTCGCAAAGGATAAAAAAGAGGACGAACAGGAAGAGGAAGACGCAGAGTAATTCCCTGCAAATCCGATGATCTATCATATTATTCTCGCCGGACAAATATAATATAGCACTATTATTTGTCCGGAGGGAATGCTATGCCTAAAAAATCTTCTGAGAAGAACAGATATCTTAAAGCCGCGACTGTCTTTGCGGCGTTGTTGTTGTGTCTTGGGGGATTTTTTGTCGTTTTATCACAAGCTGTCCGCGCTGACACCGAAAGCACGGGCGGTTCACCTAACCACGAGAATAAATCGATCTTCATCGAAGCGGAAAAACCAAGCGGCGTTGCCCCATCGATAAGCGCCAAAAGTGCGATCCTGATCGAGGTAAGCTCAGGCAACGTCATTTTTTCAAAAAATGCCGATGAAATATTGCCTATGGCATCGACCACGAAGATCATGACCGCTCTCGTCGCGCTTGAGAGCTGCGACGTATCCAAAGAGATATCAGTATCTCCCGAGGCGATAGGCGTTGAGGGCTCGTCTATATATCTCTACCCCGAGGAAAGGCTGACACTTGAGGATCTTTTATACGCGATGCTGCTTGAGTCGGCTAACGATGCCGCGGCTGCGATCGCCATCGAGGTCGGTGAGAGTATAGAGGGCTTTGCCGATATGATGAATAAAAAGGCAGACGAGCTCGGTCTTACTCACACTCATTTTGACAATCCTCACGGTCTTGATTCCGAGACACATTACACCACCGCCCACGAGCTTGCTATCATTGCGCGCGCGGCATATTCAAACCAAAAATTCAGAGAGATAGTCTCCACATATAAAAAAACGATCCCTCTCAATGAGACCGAGGGTGTGAGGCTACTGATAAACCACAACAAGCTACTCAAAAGCTACGAGGGCTCTACCGGCATTAAGACCGGATTTACCAAAAAGAGTGGTCGCTGCCTTGTAAGCGCGGCGGAGCGCGACGGACTTGAATTTATCGCGGTCACCTTGAACGCTCCTGACGACTGGCAGGACCACACAGCTATGCTCGACTACGGCTTTTCGCTTTATGAATCGAGAGTTCTGTGCGATATAGGACAGTTTGGCTATATTCTACCTGTGGTTAACGGTGAAATCGACCACGTAAGGGTTGAAAACGCAGAAAAGATCAGCGTTATTCTTCCCCGAAGCTGCACAAATATCGAATACAGGATCGAGCTTGATCGCTTTGCTTACGCTCCCGTTGAATCGGGTCGATCTATGGGCAAGCTTGTATTCTATCTCGATGGCGAGGAGATAGCAATAACCGAGCTTGTCGCAAAAAATTCCGTTGAGATCACGGATAAAAAACACGGATTCTTCGATTCTCTGTTTGGCAAATAATGCTCAAATATATATAAAGGAAGAAAAATGGAAAAGATCAGACTTTCAAAATACTTTACCGACTGCGGAATAATGTCAAGACGAGCCGCAGAGGAGGAGATAAAAAAGGGGCGCGTGACGGTGAATGGTCACGCGGCTGAGCTTGGCGAAAAGATCGATCCCGAGCTTGACGAGATCATTTACAATGGCAAATCGGTCAAGCCGCAGACGGACAGTAAGGTCTACGTTATGCTCAACAAGCCACGCGGAATCGTTTGTACGGCAAGCGACGAAAAGGGGCGCGACAACGTGACGGACCTCTGCCGCGACGTCAAGGACAGAGGCGGAAAGACTGTCCGACTCTACCCTGTCGGCAGGCTTGATATGGATTCGGACGGGCTCATTCTCCTCACAAACGACGGCGCGCTTGCAAACAAGCTGACTCATCCGCGCCATTCAATACCCAAGATCTACCACGTTACGCTCAAAGGCAAATTCACTCCCGACGATCTTATGATACTCGGAGAGTCTATTGAGCTTGACGGAAGAGCGACTATGCCTGTCAAGGTCACGAAGGTCGGTGAGACCGAAAACGGCACGGTGGCAAGATTTGAGCTTTTCGAGGGCAGAAACAGACAGATAAGACGTATGTGTGAGGCGCATAACGTACGTATTCTTCAGCTAACGCGCGTCGCTATCGGCAAGATCAGACTTGACAAGCTTGAAGTTGGCAAGTGGCGGTATCTTAACGAAAAAGAGATCCACTATTTGAAAACAGTTTAATTTATACAAGCAAAA
Source organism: Oscillospiraceae bacterium (assembly GCA_015064685.1). GTDB lineage: Bacteria > Bacillota > Clostridia > Oscillospirales > CAG-272 > SVTX01. Next base: position 18,152 of record SVRT01000008.1, on the reverse strand, counting down.
AGGAGAAGCTCTCGCTTCTCCTTTTTCTGTTATTACGGTGCGGGTATAAGTGTTATATCACCCTTCATATTTTTCGGATCATAAACAAACTGTATCTTGTATTCCCCTTCTTCCTCAACAATGATATTTCCACCGTTAAGGCCACCTTCTCCAAAGCTGACCGCCCAAGAGCCGTCCATACGCACCTTGAATTCATCACCCGAATTCAAGAAAAATGTATCCGAAGTCCAAACGTTATCGGGAGATTCGGTCATCGGCAAATCGGTATCCCATGACGTGCCTCCGACAGTTCCGATTACGCTCCACTCTCCGTCGGTATTTGATTCGTAAGCAACGTAAGCCGAGAGGAGAGCCGCGTTGCCCTCACTGTCGATCTCGATTAAATCCCAATCTCCTTCGGTTGCGCCATAGTAAACACTGTTAATGTATGCGCATCCGTTAAACGCGCCCTTACCGATCACGCTGACCGTCCTAGGAATGTATACCATATTTATTTCCGAGTGTCCTGAAAAAGCATAATCGGCGATTCCCGTTACGTAGCGCCCCTTGTAAAATTCGGGAATTACCACGTGCGAGGCATCAGTAAATACTGATATTCCTCCAACAAGATAAGATTCTCCGTTGGGAGCCCAGATAAAGATCAAATCAGAATTGTCGCTCAGGATCTCGGATGAGCTAGCCTCAAAATCCACATCGACGTTTTCACTGCGCAACAGATCGTTTCCCGCATGCGAGATATTGACCTCCAACCATTCCTCGCGGCTTCCGCCGTAAGTAATTCTCTCGAGATAGTTAACCTCGGCAAATGCATTTTCGTCGATAAACACTATGCTTTTCGGAATATATACGGATTTTATTGCCGTGCTTTTTTCAAACGCGCCCTTGCCTATGAATTTAACAGGCTTGCCGTTATAGGTCGAAGGAATAACCAGACTTTCGTCTCTATACGCACCGTCGCACGTAACCGTGTACGCGTTAACACTCTCGTTTAAAACAAACTCAAGACTTCCGGTGCCGGGAAGATTTTCGTTTAGATCCTTAGTTTCATCCTCTGTCGGGTATTCTGTGGGCAATTCACTTTGACCCGGAATTACACCGAGCGGATCTTTTTTCGTTTCGTCAGTTCCCTGCGAAGACTGCTCCTCCCCTTCGGTTTCCCTGTCAGGCGTAGCACCCTTCAAAAGTCCGCCTCCAAATATTACTGCAGCACTAACACCGATTACGAGAAGAAGAGCAATAATGATGATAGGCAAAGCGCTCGATTTCTTTTTGTATTTTGTAGTAGGTGTATAGGTCTCTCTCGGCTCGCTCTTTTGAGCTTCTTTCTTATTTTTGTAGGTCTTGAGGATGTTTTCAACACCTTCTACAAGCTCCTGCAAAAAGCCGAGTCTCGACATATCAAGCGCCTGAAGGTTTGAAAACTCTACGGGCAGATCGTACGCGTCCATATCACGATACGCGGGGATCAGTACCTTGCGCTCGCCCTTCTTGATCTGACCTAAGAATCTTGACCACTCGTTGCGTACCCAAACCGCCTCAAAATGCTCCTTCTTCGTTCCCAGCACGACCATTACCTTTGAGGAATTGAGTGCTGAGAAGATGTATGGCTCGTATTCGCTTCCAAGCTTGCCCTGAAGAGTTACGCGCGCAAAGAATACCTTATATCCGTCACGGGTAAGCTCATGATAAAGATCCTGCGCCAGGATCGAATCGCGCGATCTCTTTCCGCTTTCATCGGTCTCTTTATAGCAAATAAAGATATCAAATGGCTCTTCTTTGCGAGCTATCTCAAGAATTCCCTTCTGAATTTCATTTATCGTCTTTGCTTCTCCCTCGTAGAGCTTTTTCTGTTCCTCGTCGGCATTGGCAATTGCGGACTTGTAGTCCTCGTCACCCAATATAGAGGTCATCTGCATACGGTTAACGGTAGGCTTGCGCTCCTTGGTATGGGCATCCTCAACATATTCAATTCCGTAACGGCAAAGCACGAGCGACCAATATGCCTCGGGATCGCTCATATCCTCGTTTAAAAGCTGCTCGTAAAGAGCTTCCGCCTTATCAAACTCATTGTTTCTGCGCAGATGATTTGCGCGCTCGAAAAGATTGGCGCGTTTTTCGTTTTCAAGCTTGGGAAGCGTCTGCTTTGACCCGCAATACTTACATTTCCCGACCGATTTCAGTCCGTCAACCTCGGCAAGCTCTCCTCCGCAATATTTACATTTGAAATTAAAGATATCCATTTTTTCCACCTTGATTTATTTATTTGGATGCGCGGAAATATATCTATACATTGTAATTTTATCACATTCAAGCCATCTTGTCAACACATTTATCTCCTACATCGACATGTATCGACCGCATTTTAGATTATTTTGATATATACCACAAAAGAATCTGTAAAATTTTGGTAATTTCGCCTATTGGAAATTTTTGTAAAAAGTATTGCATTAATTTCCAATTTATGGTAAAATATCAATGTAATAAATTTCCAAAAATTTACAGGAGGATACATAATAATGGAATACAATACAAAAATTCTTATCGCAGATGAAAACCAGACCGCTCGCACGCAGCTGAAGGAGTGCTTTACCCGCGCCGGATGCAGATTCGTCGAGGAGGCGACGAACGGCGAGGATGCCCTTTCAAAGATCGGGAGGATCCATCCCGATGTTGTGATCATAGACATCTGGATGTCAAAGCTTGACGGGCTCAGTGTTGTAAGAAGCGCAAAGTCTATCAACTACGCTCCTGAAAAGCCGCCCGTGATAATTATGACGTCTCCCATTTCAAATCAGAATATTTTCGTTCAGGCTCTCCAGGCGGGCGCGGAGCTTTGCCTTGTAAAGCCACTTAATCAATCCAACCTTCTTGAATATGCGGAAAGCATGCTCAAGAGCAGAAATTCCAAAGTAGATAAAGAGGTCTCCCCTGCTCAGGATAAGGACGACACTCCTGACATTGAGGCTCAGGTCACTCGCATCATCCACCAGATCGGCGTCCCCGCGCATATCAAGGGCTACCAGTATCTCCGTACCGCTATCCTCCTCACCGTCAAGGACTCGGACATAATTAATTCGGTCACGAAAGTTCTCTACCCTTCGGTTGCGAAGAAATATCAGACCACCACAAGCCGCGTCGAGCGTGCCATTCGTCATGCTATTGAGGTCGCGTGGGACAGAGGCGACGTGGATACGCTGAATTCTTATTTTGGGTATACCATTCAAAATAACAGAGGAAAACCGACTAATAGTGAGTTTATCGCCATGATAGCTGATAATTTGAGGCTTAAATACAAGCTGTATTGACATATTGATGTGAACTTTTTTCATTCATTAACTCCGAATTTTCGGGCAAAAGCCCAATTATTCGGAGTTTTTTAAATTATGTGTTTCTTTTTCAATTGTTTGTTTCGTATATAAAAGAAAAAACAACTTTCGTTTCTGAAATTTCTAAAACAGCGGCAAAAACTTGACATTTCTTCATATATGTGTTATAATATAATGTCTGTTTGTTTCGTATATTACTACGTAATATACGGTCAAGCCTGAGTGCAACGTAAAATTTTCTTGTCTGAGAAGAAAAATCGCGTGTACTGAGGCATTATACAGACGTTCACTCTTGAGTCCAAATCATACTACAATTATTATGGAGGCAAAACGATGAAAACCAAGAACAGAGTGTTAGCAGGCGTTCTCTGCTTACTCATGATTGCTTCTTCCTTTGTCGGCCTGACATCCTGCGACTTTACTCCTGAGAAAGAGGAATGCTCGCATCAGTGGGGTGAATGGTCAACTACCAAGAAAGCAACGTGTACAACGGCAGGTGCCAAGGAACGCCAGTGCGAAGATTGCGACGAAAAGGAAACCGCCTCGATCGATGCGCTTGGACACGATTGGAACGAAGCGACTTGCTCCGCTCCCAAAAAATGTAAGGTCTGCTCCGTTACGGAGGGTGCAGCATTAGCTCACTCCTTCACAGTTGAGACTGTTTCGGATAAGGCCTTGAAAACCGCAGCGACCTGCGACAGCCCTGCTGTCTATTACAAGTCCTGCGCTTGCGGCGCGATCAGCACCAAGGATGCTGATATCTTCGTCAGCGGATCGGCTCTCGACCACAAGGATGAGAACTCCGATCACGTCTGCGATAACAATTGCGGCAAGATCGATATGGGTGCTCACTCCGATTCAAGCACTGACAAGGATCACGTCTGTGATTACGGATGCGGCGCTACTCTCGAGGAGTGCTCCGATGCGGCAAACGATGGCGATCACACCTGTGACCTGTGCGGCAAGGAAAACGTAAGCGATCACCTCTTTGGAGACGCTACGTGTGAAACATCCTCTACCTGCTCGGATTGCGGCGAGCTCTCTGATCCCGCTTTCGGACACAAGGACGAGAACAAGGACCACGCTTGCGATATCTGCGACACACCTATGGGTGAACACGCTGATACAAATAAGGATCACGACTGCGACTACGGTTGTGACAAGACCTTCGGTGAGCATACCGACGGCGACGATGACGATCACCTCTGTGATTACGGTTGTGAGAAAATCGCTGACGAAGGCTGCTACGATACCGTGGTAGACGGTAAGTGCGACGAGTGCGGTGTTGACATAGACCATCTTTGCGTAGATGAAAACAAGAATCACGCGTGCGATATCTGCTCTAAATCCATGGGCGAGCATACTGACCCCGATAAGGATCATAATTGCGACTACGGCTGCGCTGACAAGATCGGCACCTGCGAGGACGCTGACTTTGACCACAAGTGCGACTATGGGTGCAATAGATTTTTGGGTACTTGCGAGGATACAAACAAGGACCACGAGTGTGACCACGGATGTAAAAAAACCTTTGGAGAGCATTCAGACTCCGACAAGGACGGTGACCACCTCTGCGATTACGGTTGCGAAGCGATCATTGAAAGCTGTTCCGATGAAGCAAACGACGGAAACCACAACTGCGATATCTGTGGCAATGCGGACGTTTCTTCTCATAGCTACAGCGAAGCCAGCTGCGGCGCACCCGCTACTTGCTCCGAATGTGGCGCAACTACAGGTTCCACTCTCGATCACAAGGACGAAAATCACGACCATATCTGTGACAACGGATGTAACAAAACCGATTTGGGAGATCACTCCGACTCAAGCGAGGACGCTGACCACCTATGTGATTACGGTTGCAAGGCAATCCTTGAGAATTGCTCTGACACCGAAACCGATGACGATCACGATTGTGACGTTTGCGGCAAGAAGGATATAACCACTCACGCTCACGTTGAGAACAAGGATAAGGCAAAAGAGGCAACCTGTAACACTGCGGCAACCAAGACCTACGTGTGTAACTGTGGACATACTTACACCGAGGATGACGGTGCTGCTTTAGGACACAATATCACCGGCGTAACTCCTATCGAAAGAGAAATCGGCGGTTGTGAGTACGTATTGGTATATATTTGTCTCAACGAAAATTGCGACAACAAAAACAAAGAAGTTTACGGCGAAACCGTATATCATCACGACTATATTGCGAGCATCAGTACACCTGCGACCTGTGCAACAAACGGCGAAAAGACATTTAAGTGTAGCGTTTGCGGTGATACAGGCAAGGATCCCGAGGTTATTCCCGCTGACGCAACCGGACACAATTGGATCACAGGCGAGGTTGTAGACGGCGTCAGAACTGACAGATGCTCTGTATGTGAAGAAGAAAAGACCGTAACGGTCTATACCGGAAACAAGACCGACGAGGTTAACGCGGGCGATCTTGCAGACAAGGAGATCGAGCTTAATGATGCCAACATCAGCCTTGACAGCGGCGTTATCGATACTATTGGCGATCAGAACGTTACCGTCTCCGCAGATAAGCTCGAGGGCGATGACCGAAAGGATCTCGGATTAACTAAGGATCAGCTTGTTCAGGTAGGCACCAACCCGATTTATAACTTCACAATTAACAACGGAACCGAAAACATCGCAAAATTCGGTGACGAAAACTACGTAACCATCACTCTTCCCTACACGTTGAGTGAGGGCGAAGACGTTGACAGTATCGCCGTATGGTTTATTAACGATAAGGGTGAGCTTGAATCTATTAAGGCAACATACAACAACGGCTTCGTTACCTTTAAGACAAACCACTTCTCATACTACACTGTAACGAGATTGACCCCCGCCGAGAGATGTGCGCTTTACGGTCACAGCTACACCTGCCAGCACGTGGAAGGAAGCTGCACCAAGGATTCATACGATCTCTACGTATGTGTACGCTGTCATGACAAGTACATTGATGAGGATAGTCTTGTAATTGCAGACGGACACGATTACTCAGTCGATACATACGAGGCCACTTGCACTGAAAACGGATATGTCCTCTATGATTGTGTTGATTGTGATCACGCTTACAGAACGAACATCAACGCAACAGGTCACTCCTGGAGTGAAATAGGCTCCGGCGATGTCTCCTGTACTGTTGACGGATTTATCAAGTACGGCTGTGACAATTGCGACGAGGAATATACCGTAACATTCCCGAAAACAGGTCATGATTATACCGACACTGTAATCCCCGCAACATGTGCAGCTGACGGCTATACCGTTCACGACTGTAAAAACTGCGAATATAGCTACACCGACACGTACGTCGAAGCTCTCGGTCACAGCTATGAAGCAGGAAATTGGACTTGGGAAGCAAACGGCAACAAGGCTACGCTTACACTTGTCTGCGAGCATGACGATACTCACGTAACCTCACTGCACGTTATTTCCACGATGCAAAAAGAGGTTGGAAAGGGTGCTTGCTCAAACTACGTAATCAGAACTCACACTGCAACAGTCGAGTATAACGGCAAGACATATACAGATGTTTTTGTCATCAGACAAGGAAATCCCACTCATAAGTTCCCCTCCGAGTGGACGTGGGACGAGCAGATGCATTGGCATGAATGTATTTGCGGAGCAAAGGAAGATATCGCTCAGCACTTCTATCAAAAGGATACTACGACCAAGTTCCCCACCTGCGCAGAGGACGGTGAAAAAATCGTTTACTGTGAGTGCGGAGCATACAAAACGGTAGTTCTTCCCGCTACGGGTGAGCATAACTACGAGAACGGCGTTTGCACAGAGTGCGGCACCGAACACGTTGATGCTTACTACCTGAATCTTATCAATTCGTGGAAGAATATGGACGGATTCGCAATAAGAATTCAGAACCTCTCCTACGAGGCTAAGCGCAAGAACGATTCCATCTCCGGTGCTTTCGAAATGATCGGAAGCATCAAACAGGTTGACATCGCAGAGCTTGCTCTTTATCTTGAGGACGGCGAGCTTAATGGCGCGGCTATAGGATGCATTGAGATCTTCAACGGTCCTATCGAAAACGCTACCGCAGTATACAGCTTCAAGGCGATCATCCGTAACGAACACGTATACGTAAACGTTAAATACGGAAAAGAGGGCGCAGAGAAGAATATCGATCTCAAGGTATCCCTTGATGCCGCAATTCGCTCTATACTTGAAGAGGCTGACTTCGAAGAGGAAACAACGGACGCTCTCAAGTTCCTTGCGGATAAGATGGTTCCTGCTATAGATGCCTTTGTTGAAGCAAACAGCGAGGATATCAACAGTGTTCTCGAGTCAATTTTCAACATAGTATTTACTCTTGAAAAGCAGGAGGACGGCTCCTTTGTCGCTTACCTTGATTACAACAAGCTTTATGCTCTTAACGACAACCTCGCAACCAAGCCTGTCTCCGAGGTCGTAGACATCTACTTCGGCGAGGGTACGTTCGACAGTCTCGTTGAGTTTGCTTTCGAGATACTTGATCTCACCATTCCCGATATTCCCGCTTACGTCGAGAAGTTTGGATTTGACTTTGATGAGATAGTCACTACCATTAACGAGTTTGCCGCTATGTCCGGCGCTCCCGACGACTTTGATTTCGGTGCGATCTTCACTTCCGAGGAATACGCAAACGTAGCACTCGGTATGCTGATGTTCGAGGTTGAGGATGACTCATACGCCGACAAGGTCAACGAAATCATAGCGGTTCTCCGCGAGAAATCTGTATACGGATTGTTCTCTCCTGAGCCTGAAAAGCTTCAGGAAATGATTGCAAATATCATTGATATTATTGATCAGGACGTATCAGTCTCCTTCACGACAGACGGCTCCGGAATGCTTGCGTCCATTGATATCGACTGTGAAAACTTCTCTTACACCGAGGGTGACAACCGTGCGGACATCAGCCTCAACGCACAGCTCGCCGTTAACGAAAGAGTTGACGTCACTTGGTCGGATATCATTGATATTATTAACGACAATATAACCCTTCCCCACCCCGATATGCTTAATGAAAGCATTAGAGCCAACTACCATTACGGATTCGACGGACACCTTACGTATCAGGGCGAGGAGTATCATTTCACAAACGGTATCCTGTTCGATGCTTACCAGGCTATTTACGACTCTGTCTCCGGTGTAATGGCGACTCCCGACTGTAACGGATGGATGCAATACAGCGTGGCATACGCAAGAAAGCATTATCAATTCATGATCGCAATGATAACCGTTGACGGAGAAGGTATCATGATCATCGTCGATCAGTACTCAAACGAGGCTGTGCAACTTGTTCAGACTGAGGACGGATTTATTGCAATTTATAACGACGGAACCGAAAAGGAAATTGAATTCAATACCACAGTCGGATTTGATAACATCGCTCTCGCATATGCCAAGATCTATCTTGCAGTATTCGAAGATCCTGAAGGCTATACATCCCCGTTCGGTTCATCCGTTGATTACTACTACAACCCCGAGCTCAACGAGTACTCATATGAATCACATCACGTCTTAAAGTATGAGTATGAGGTTGAGGGAGATTCCTGTGATGCAGGTCACTGCACGGTTTACATTTCCTGCGAAAACTGTGATTTCACCGATGAACGCAGAGAATACAACTGTGATTACGAGGAACGCGTAACCATCGATCTCTCCGAGTATACCACCTGTGGTGGCACTGCAGTTGTAGACCGCTGCACAGTATGCGGAAATATCGGATACATTTACGATATGAGTATTAACTGTGAGCTCAGCACGCCCGAAGAGCAAGATATCATCGATGAAAACGGAAACGTCATCGGTAAGAAATATGTTTACACTTGCGCAAAATGTGATCTCACCTTCGTTGAGCAGGATTGGGTAGAGGTCCATACCTCCTGCGAACACACCGAATATAATGGATCATATATCTACAAGGGTGACGAATGTATCCTTTCCTACGTATACCAGGAATATCGTATAGGACATCAATACGAGTATTCGTATGAGTTTGAGGGCAACGGCTGTGAAGACGGTTATTTCGTAACAAGATACTGCTCTGTCTGCGGCGAGAATGAAAGATATCACGACTGGGGACACAATACAAGCTGGAAAACCATTGATCTTTCTGAGCTTGGTCTCTGCGGCGGACACATTGAAGAGCAATACTGCTCTGTCTGCAACAAGGTTCTCAATGCATACGTAAACACCAACTGCCGTTGGCAACACACCGGAACCGATGAGAACGGATACGAGGTTTACACCTGTCGTAATTGCGGTGCTGTAAGACACACCTATTCGTTCAATAGCGAAAAGGATGAACACTGTAACTACGTGCACGTTGAGAATAATATCTATTCATTGAACGGCGAAGAAATATACAGAGTCGAGCAATCGTACACCTCAGTTAGTCATAATTACAAGCATGACTTTGAAATGAGCGGCGATTCTTGCGAAGATGGATACGCCCATACCACCACCTGTCAGGACTGTGGAGAAACATGGACGGAACACCGCAACGATCATAACATATTTGAGGAATTCAAGCTCAGCAACGTTGAGGGTGCTTGCGAAAAGCATTACCTTGTTGTTCGCTCATGTCCTTGCGGTCATGATTATTACATCGATTTCGAGAGTAACGGCACTCATTATGACGAAGAAAGCAACACCTATACCTGCGATACCTGCGGGCTCTTCTACGAAAAAAGTGCAGCCTCGGTTGAAGAGGGTTGTGTAGAATACGAAACAACCACTGTAACGATCGCTCTCGGCAGTGAGATCCTCTACACTCAAGAGTACGAGAAGCTCTACTCCAACCATAGCTTTAACAATGTAGATGTAATTCAGATTGACGGTAAAACGCACCTTTCTTCCACATGTGATAAGTGCAATGAGCTTATCAGTACAGAGATTCTTCAGGGTAACGCAGAGTACCACAGCAACAATGGACAGTATTATTACGACTACTATTTCACACCGTCGGTATCCGCTATATACTCTATCATGGGTCTTTCAGACCGCGACACCTACGTAACCCTTTATATGATGCAGGACGGAGAGCTTATTGAAATAGCAAGAAATGATGACGGATCGTATAACGCTCAGTTCCTTCTTTCCGCATACTTGAACGCGGATGCAACCTACGTTTACCGTATCGGATTCTACGGATACGACGAAGAGGGCGTTATCGGATTTACATTTACTGCCAAGCAATCAAATGTAGGCGGTTGTAAGCATCACGCAAGTATTCGTTTCGCTACACTTCTTAACGACGCATCCACATGTGTGGAAGGTGTCCTTACCGGATACATCCATTCGGGTTGCGGATGCATCAGTAACGTAAGAACAGAGTATGATCATCGCATGATGCAAAAGGAAACAATAGACCTTGAGCAATACGGCGCTTGTGGCGGCTCATTTGTCTACGAGGCATGCGCTTGCGGAAAGGAAAATAGAATCTATCTGCAGGACTCCTGCTTTGATAACGGAACGGACAACGAATACTATGATGAAGATGGCAAATTGATTTACGTTCAAGCTCGCTCTTGCTCAAAATGCGGTCTCCGCTACGATCGCTCTTATTACACGGTAAGAGATCTTGAGAATTGCCTGAACACATACTATTACACCGTTACTATAAGCATCGGCGGAACTCTTGTCGCAGACACCGAATACGTTATTGCTTCCACAGAACACGATTACACTATTACAGGCTCGCTCATAAACGGTGAGGGCTCCTCCTGTGAGGACGGCGCGATCATCAATTACACCTGTAACTACTGTGATCACTCATACAGTCAAGAAACAAACGCTCATGAAACGTATGCGAAAGAAATTATCGATCTTGCGGGTCTCGGTAGCGTATGCGGAGGCTACGCAACCGTATACGGATGCGTATGCGAAGCATACGGACATCTTTCCATAGACCATAGCCTTTGCGATTTTGGAGGCTATTGGTGCGAAAACTGGATCGAGGACGCAATTACCGAAAGTCAGTACAATATTGATAATTTCAACTACAGAGATAGCTTGTGGAACGAATTCCGCATCTACAAATGTGCGGTAACAGATCCTGAGGATGCAGCATGTGTCTACAAGATCAGATACGCATATTATTGGAAAAAGGAAAACCCGAACGACTGTATCGCATACCGCTACGAAACCTGGCAGTTCAACTACAACGAGGAGACCGGTGAGTTCGCCCACGAGGTTACCTTTAAGACAGGCGACAGTATGCTCTACCACGATTATGTAGACTCCAGCACGGATAATTGCACAAAGCTTGATTGCGAGGATTGCGGAAGCTACTTCTACATAAACAATTATTATAACAGCAACGGCGATCACATCAAATATGAGCGTAAGGCAAATCATACCCTTGACGACAATCGAAATAAGTATCGCGAGGAGACTTATGAATATGCCATTGATAGCGAAGGCAACTCCTACATTTGCCGTGAATATCAGAAATCTATTTACTCTGACGGAGAGGAATATTGGTATCAGCGCCTGAGCGAGGAAGCTCCCTACAACGGTCCGTTTGGTGACGGAGGTCGCCGCGTAAAGTCCATCTATACCGATTCTTATGGAGAGCGCTCTGAACAAGATCGCGCTTACGTCTGGTACAAGAACTATTCGTTCGACATCTTCAATTATAGGACAGACGCTCACGGTTATTGGTACAAATATAACTACTCATACACCTTCACCGACGGTTGTGTAAGAACAACATCCTATGAAAACAGCAACGGTGAAAGCTGGACATCGTCCGAAAACATCTGCAAATTCTATCGCGACATTACGATCAAGCCCTCAACCTGCTCACAGGAAGGCGAGGAGTGTGATGAGTGTGTAATTTGCGGAAAGCATACGGAATCTTATCCCGTAGAGCCTAACGACCATAATTGGATACAGATCCACGATAACTGGTATTACTGCTTCACCTGCGGTCTTGAGAACGCAAACGGCGCAAGCGGAAGCATCATTATGGAGGATCTTACCGAGGCATACGGTAACGGTGAGTATTACGTTATAGGTTACTATGCTAGAAATCAGGTTGAATTCAGCCAGTACGTAAGCCTTTACTTTGCTGACGGTACTGAAATAATCGTTGACGGAATTGAGTTCATTACCATCGACGGAATCCAGGCTGTAGCATTCAGCAAAGCAGCTGTTGAGGCATATGCAGCCGAGCACGGCTACACCAATTACAACGTAAGATTCGCATTTGTTCCCTACGGTGCGGATAGCAGCTTCGATTACGCTATAACCTTTACCGAGACGATCGATATTGGAAATATCTCTGATGATGTTTCCTTCAAGGATTATATCGGCGAGGGCGAAACCAAGAGCTATACGATTACTCCCACAGAAGACGGCGTATGGACATTTACATCTGCCGCCGGCAGTGATACGTACGGATACTTGTACAGTTCATCCGGTAATTGCATCCGCATGGATGACGATAGCGGATACGAAAACAACTTCAGAATCGATTACGAGCTGAAAGCAGGCGAGACGTATACCGTAGTAGTCAGATGGTATTCTGACGACGTTGCCGGAAATATGATTCTCTTATTCAACCGTCAGGTATAATCCAAGGTAAATATCAAATCATAAAAAACAAACACAAAGGCAGGCGTGGGAAACCGCGCCTGCCCGTTTTTTCGTTTCAAGTAAATAACCGTTTAGAATGCTTATTCTTTCTATAATATACATTTTTTCCCTTTTTTCCCCTTGACATCTCTCCGCAGAGCGTGTTATAATTATTAATGAAGCAATACGATATTATTTTTAGCAAATACCCAAAGGAGGAAACAGCATGCCTAAGACGACAATTGGAATTTTATACGACTTTGATAAAACTCTCTGCACGACAGATATGCAGGAGTACAGCTTTATAAAAAATCTCGGAATGACGTCCAACGAATTCTGGGGCGCGGCAGCCAACATAACAGAAAAGCACGAGGTTGAAAAGATCCTCGCGTATATGTTCGTCATGATCAAAAAGTGCAAGGAAAAGGGTATTCCCCTCACTGAGGAATATCTCAACAAGTGCGGAGAGAACGTCGTGCTTTTCAAGGGTGTCGAGACCTGGTTTGACCGCATCAACGAATACGGTGAGTCACTCGGCGTAAAGATCGAGCATTACATCATCTCCTCGGGAACCTACGAGATCATCCAAGGTACTCCCATCGCGAAATACTTCAAGAGGATCTATGCCTGCAAGTATATGTACGACGAAAACGGCGAGGCACTCTGGCCCGCTCTTGCGATCAACTACACACTCAAAACTCAGTACATTTACAGAATATCCAAGGGCATCCTCGACGTAACTGACGACTATAACCTCAACCGTCTCCAGGACGAGAGTCTCCGCCGAATCGCATATCGCAATATGATCTACATCGGCGACGGAATGACCGATATTCCCTGCATGAAGATGCTCAAGTCAAAGGGCGGAAAATCGATCGCACTCTACCAATCGGGCAAAAGCGAAACGGTCAAGCCCCTCGTTGACGATGAGCGCATAAACTACGTTTGCGTAGCTGATTATTCCCCAAATTCCACGCTTGAGAAGATCGTTAAGCTTATGATCGAGAACATGGCGATCCTTGAAAAGCTCAAATCCAAGGAGGAGCAGCAGCTCTCGCAGTACCGTCGCTCCAACGAGATGGATTGATTCGATCAGAGCTTCAAAACCCTTATACACAAAGCGATTCTACTATGAGTAGAATCGCTTTTTACTATCAGTAGAGTTCCTCTTCCCTTATCCGTAGAGCCAATTGAACTATCCGTTCATTGACTTTTGCCTTTGCATGCGGTATTATTGTGTCGTGGACACACGCCAGAATCTTTTTCGGCGGTGTCCTTTTATACGGATATTTTCATCTTACGATACGATACATCAACATTCAAATTACGGAGGCAAATTATGAAGAACACACAGAACAACAGAAAAACAGTACCGATCTTTTTCGCAGTCGATGACAACTATGCTCCTTATCTTACAGTCGCCCTTGAATCTCTCAAGGATAACGCTAGCGACAAATATTTTTACGACATCAACATCCTCATTGAGGGACTCAGCGAAAGATACACAAGCGTGATAAGCTCCATGCAAGAGGATAATATCAAGATAACCTTCTGCGACGTAACCGAGAAGGTGAACACTCTCTGTGAGCGTCTCCATCTCCGTGACTACTACACCAGAGCGACCTACTACCGCTTCTTCATCCCCGATATGTTCCCTCAGTATGACAAGGGACTCTATCTTGATTGCGATATCGCTATCACCCGCGACGTTGCTGAAATGTTCATCACTCCTCTTGGTAACAATCTCGTGGGAGCTATGGGCGAGGAGGTCGTCACAGACATCGACGTTTTCGGAACATATTCCGAGGTGGTTTTAGGTGTCCCGAGAAGCAAATACTTCAACGCGGGAATCCTTGTTATGAACCTTCGCGAGATGAGAAAAATTCAAATTGAAGAGGTGTTCGCTTCCCTGCTGAACGTAAAGACCTACTCCGTAGCGCAGGATCAGGATTATCTCAACGTTATCTGCTACGGCAGAGTCAAGATGCTCAATCTTCTTTGGAATAAGACTCCTATGCCCTATTCTGATCCTAACCAGATCCCATATATTGCTCACTACAAGATCAATTTCAAGCCCTGGAAATATGACGGCATACTTTACGGAGACCTTTTCTGGAAATATGCGGAGCGCACTCCCTTTTATGCTGAGCTTCTCGCATTAAAGAACAATTACAGCGACAGCGACAAAAAGAGAGATGACGATCAGTATACCGCTCTCGAGGCTCTCGCCAAAAAGGAGACCGAGGAGGAGCTCTTTCATTGCGCTTCCCTTCGTAACAACGAATCAAAATCCTTCACCATAATCGGACTCGAATCCTTTGTTGAGGATTTCGTTTGCGGTAAGAACAGACTTGTAGCCGCGGAGGCAGACTGATGGAGATATCAGAAAACAGAAAGAAAATACTCGACCGCATAGAGGAATATGAGCGTCTCGGACTCTTCGACAAGGACGTTGAGGACGATCCCGAAACAACTCCGCTCGATCCCGACAGCGTCGATTATACGCAAAAGAAACTATCAACACGCATAGGCTCGTTTATCGCAAACAGAGTCGGGCGTAATCATTTCGAAAAGATGATGAAGCGCGGCGACGTTGTTCTCAAGGAGATCCGCGGCAAGGAAAACCTTGAGGCGATCAAGGGACGTGGAGCGCTTGTAACCTGCAACCATTTCAACGCATTTGATAATTATGCGGTTTATAAGTCTCTTATCCCCGGTCTTGAGGGCAGAATGCTCTACAAGATAATCCGCGAGGGCAATTACACCTCCTTCGGCGGCTTTTACGGATATCTTTTCCGTCATTGCAACACACTCCCCCTT
Organism: Oscillospiraceae bacterium; assembly: GCA_015064685.1. GTDB lineage: Bacteria > Bacillota > Clostridia > Oscillospirales > CAG-272 > SVTX01. The sequence continues at coordinate 2,418 of SVRT01000008.1, read as the reverse complement.
TCCTCCTCTCTCAAGGGCATTAAAGCGTTAAATAATGCCATGACCGAGCTTTTCGCGCGCGGTGAAAAGATCCTCATCTATCCCGAGCAGGGTATGTGGTACAACTACCGCAAGCCGAGACCGCTCAAGCTTGGTGCATTTCGCTTTGCGGTAAAAAATCAGGTCCCGGTGCTCCCTATTTTCATCACTCTTGAGGATACAGACAGATATGACGCAGACGGCTTGCCGATCCAGGCATACACCGTAAACATTCTTCCCGCAATTTATCCCGACTCAACCCTTTCAACACGTGAGGACAGTGACAGAATGTGCAGAGAGAATTACAAGCTCTGGAAGAAGACCTACGAGAGCTTTTACGGGAAAAAGCTTGAATACACGACAGACGGCGAGGTGGACGCATGCTCTATTTGACTATCATCATAGGTGGCGCGATAATTATTGCGATCGCCAACACGTTAGTTGCGTTTTCTCTTAAGCTTTTGCTCACAAATCTTTTGGCGGTTGCTATCGGCGTTATTGCGATCATCGCTCAGGACGGTATCGGTGCCTTGATAATCCGCAGACTCACACCAAAATCCTGGTATCTGCCAGGAAGACGGTTCTTTAACGTATCGGCAAAGGAAAGAAAATTTTATACCAAGCTCAAGATAAAAAAATGGAAGGATCACGTTCCCGAGCTTGGAATGTTTACGGGATTTTCCAAAAGCGAGCTTCGTGATACGGAAAGCCCCGAGTATCTCGGAAGATTTCTTGTCGAATCGAATTACGGCGTAATAATCCATATTGCAAATGCGGTGCTTGGATTCGTTATTATGTTTATCCCGATCTGCTCCGCTCCATCGATATGGATACCCATATACGTTGTAAATTTCATTCTCAGCATTCTCCCCGTAGCGATATTGCGCTACACCTCCCACACACTTGTTAAGCTTTACGCGAGAACACAAAAATGATCGCGTGATTTTTGAAGATAGTATAACAAAAAGCCCAACGCTATACGCCGGTTATCATAAAGAAGTTTATGGATATTAGTGTAATGGGCGAGGAAAGACGGATAGTTGCAGATAGTTCTGCTTCTATCCGTCTTTCCTTTTTGCTTTTTTAGTTCTCCATTGTTGATTTGTTCTCAAATACTTTATATAACAGGCTGTGTCCCCTTTTGCGGACGTATCGTAAGCTATAATATATACATCATAAATACCTTCGCAATGCAATATCATTATTTTCTATGCAAAGCCTTATGTCCGCAAAACGTCTCATAAGTTTTGCTATAATATGCCTGTACCAACACCCTAACTATATCAATTTTAAGGAGAAAAGCTATGAAAATCAAAAAACTTCAAATCACATCCGCCTCCACTCTTGATCTTGAACTGAATATCAAAAAGCCCATCTGTGTTCTTTGCGGTGAATATTCCGATCTTGCTCTCGACCTTCTTCGTGAGCTGATCGGTGATTATGACGCGGAAAACGATCCCGATCGCTTCGATGACGGACATTTCGTGATCCACTCCGATATTGAAATGGACGGTAAAAACTATCAGGTCTGTTATATCAGAAACGCCGATTTTATGGGCGACAACCGAATCGCCGCAAACTTTGTGCCGAACAGCCTTGACTTCTCCACGGACGATACGATTGAGTTTATGAAAAAGTGCAGTGAGCGAGATAGGGATCTCTCAAATATTCTTTGTGGGCCTACACACAGCCTGAATAAAGAGGATGACCGCCCTATTTTCATCTATAATCTTGATAAAATTGACGATGCCACAGCGCAAGATTTTCTTGACACTCTTGCCGATAGTGGCAGACAGGTGTTTGTCGCTGTTTGCTTTGGCTTTGACGATGTCAACCAAGAAAACGTACAAATGTATTCGGTTTGATCTTGACTAATTATAAAAAACGGAGGAATAAAATCATGAAAAACACTTGGGTATTGTCTGTTAAGACGTCGCTTCCGAAGTCTTATTATACGCCTCTCGACTTGAAAACAAGCATCTCTTCATTTGATAATTTTGAAGAGGCTCGCGAGGCACTTCGCAATATTCTGAAAAAGTACACATTTTCGAAAAACCGCTTGTTTGACGGCAAGGGAAACCTCATTTGGCTCAGCAAAGAGATCAAGGACCGCAAGGCGTATGAGAAGGAATACGGTTCCGATGTCGAGTACGACGATGATTTGACTGCGGCAAGGCTTGAAAATATCCGTACGCTTCTTCACGAGGCGTTGAGCGGAACAGAAGTGGCTCCGAAAAATTGCAAGTGGGATAGTGGGCTTATGATCTGCAGTTGCAGAAGCGGCATCGTGAAAATCTACGGATATGAAGACGGCGCGTGTCCTGTTCTCAAAACGAATATTTTTTCCATGAAGGACGAAAAAGATTATTATTTCTACGTCGCAGAGGATTACGTATATAC
>SVRT01000031.1 GCA_015064685.1 Oscillospiraceae bacterium | reverse complement strand
AGCGCCATACGTGATCCCGACAGAGTATACCAAAACCCGAATTCGCCTCTTTACGGTCAGCCCATGACTGTTGAAAGCACCAATATTTCTACCGCAAGCCTTATGTTTGAAAGCGGTGCGATGGGAAGCTTGACTATGCTGTCGGAAAGTGCACCTCAGAATCATTTTTACATTTACTGTACCGACGGATATATTGACCTCGGCGACCCCAACTGCTACGGAAAAACGATACGAGTGGTAAACAAACGCGGTGAAGAAAGTATAATCAACTCTCCTTACGGCATTGATAACGGCGACCGACGTGGCTACGGCGCGGCTGAAGCTATGTATGCCAGAATGGCAGGCAGATTGCCGCGGTGCGACGGACAGCTTTGCCGTCATGTGCTTGAGGCGGCACTCGGCGTCATTGAAAGCTCGGAGCGGAGAATAACCTACCAAATGACCACGGGAGCGCTTCGCCCCGAGCCCTTTAAAACAGGATACACCGAAAACGCCGAATTGTCTTTGAAATAAAATGAAATAAAAAGGAGAAAACGCCATGGCACAGTATACACTTCAAATGTACACCCTTCGTGAGTTTATGAGGACTCCGGACGATCTTGACAGCACTCTTTCACGCGTTGCGCAAATGGGTTACAAGAGTATTCAGATAACGCCCCCCGCCTTTACGAATGCGAAGGAGCTTGCAAAGCTTCTTGCAATAAAAGGGCTAACGGCAGACTCGGCGATTTGCTCTGTTTATAAGATTCCCGAGAGGATAGAGCAGATCGCGCGTGATGCAGATGCGCTGCAAACCTGCGTTTTGCGTACCGACTCAATAAATGCCGAGGATCGAAAGACCGCGGACGGCTACCGTAGCTTTGCCAAGCATTTGAATGAATGTGGAAAGCTTTTACGCAAAAAAGGACTTGATTTTATGTATCATTTTCACTCGTTTGAGTTTGTTGATTTCGGAGAGGTTCGCGGAATAGATATTCTTCTTAACGAGACCGATCCCGAATATGTTATGTTTCAACCGGATGTTTTCTGGCTTGCCTCCGCGGGAACTGAGCCGAGCCGAGCACTGAATATGTTCAGAGGCAGAGCAAGGTATATGCATTGCAAGGACTACGTTATCACAGCAGCCAAGGATCCCAAACTTGAAATAACGACATGCGCGTCAGCACCTGTCGGCACAGGTAATCTTTGTTGGAACGAAATATTAGTAACTGCAAAGGATATGGGGATCGAAAATTATGTTGTAGAGGACGATATGGGGATTCTTGATCCGTTTAAAAGTGCTGAGTTAAGCCTTGTAAATCTCAAAAAATTCGCCAATGATAAAAGGTAGGTTCTGTTGAGTGAATCGTTTGTATTAAATTATCTGCGCGAGCATATTATTGGTTCGTATAGTTTTGTGTTCCGCTTGATATATGAGAATCAAAGTTGATTTTTTGAATTCAAAAAAAGAGCATCGCTTTCGCGATGCTCTTTTTATTTTGTATCAAAGCAGACCCTTTTTGTAAAGGATCCTCGCTGTGATCACCGTGAAGATGACTCCGACGGGAACCATGATTCCGACGGTCGACGCGTTGAGCGCGGGAACGAAGATAAAGAGCGCGAGCATCAAAATGATCGGTGCTATCGAGAGCTTGAGGTTTTTTGAAATAAACACCACCGCAAGACCTCCGAAGAGCGCGGGAAGGATCATATCGAACGCAGGCTCAAGAATGGGGGATTCAAGTACGGGCGTCAGAGGAACGATACAGATAACTCCGACGATGATGATAAGTGTTGTAACTATGCTGGAGACCGCGATGGAGATGGTCGAGATGACCTCGCCCTCCTCGTCGGTCGCCTTTACGCCTGCGCGCTCCATCGCGTCGATGGCGCAGGGAAGCTTGAGGTTTGAAATGTTACCCGTGATAAAGGAGAGGTAAGTACCGCCCGCGCCAAGCATAGGCACGTAGGTGAATATCTCAACTATACCGACCGCCCAATACATAGGCGCGGTCGCGACGACACCCTTGAGCAGCACATCAAAATTCGGCATCGTGCTGAAAATAAGCGAGAGAATGAGGGGGAATGATAGAAGCACGAGCCCGACGATTATTCCCCAGATGCGTCCGTAGTGGTGAACGCTCTCCATATAAGTCATATTCTTTTTCATACCGCACCTCCGAGCCAGGTAGTATAGGGAATAGCGGACGCCATACCGATGATAAGGCTCATCGGGAGCGCGTAATCGGTAAGCCAACGGATCTTTGCTTTGGTTGCGATAGTTCCGCAGATCGCCATAAAGACTGCTGAGGTTGCCATGACGCATACGGGGATAAGACCCGAGGTGTCGCCCTTGACGATGAGTCCAACGTCGCAGAAGACGTATCCGAGAAATGCCGAGATCATACCGAGGAACATTGCGTTGTTGAAGACCTCGCCCCACTTTTTGTCCTTCATCCCGACCTTTGTAAGACCGCCCTGGATCTTTTTGGTAAGGAAGGGAACGAATACGAGTCCTGCCGCGATGCCGATAGTCATTACCCACGCGATCGTGATGAAGATCGAGGGGTCGGTGATCGTCGTACCCGCACTCATGCCTGCCGCCTCAAGCGCGTTGCCCGCTGCAACTGTCTCGTATGTGATCGAGCCGATGACCGAGAGACGAAGCCAAGGAAGAGCGACACCGAGGCTCTTTGAGAGAGCGACGACACCGACAAGTACCGCAACTGCGGGAGCTATCGTGAAAACTGCCGCAGAGCTGATGGTCTTTTTTACCGTTTGCTTGGATATTCCAAGCTCCTTTGCTCTTTTGCAGGCTCTCACGAGGAAGAACACCGACTGACCGAGCACTAAAGCTATTATCGCGCCGACGATAATAAATATTATCGGGTGATTTACGTTAAATTCCATTATTTATCTGCCTCCTTTTTGCCAAGTTTTGAAAAGAACTTGAATGTCATAGGCCAGAGGACACCGCCTACGATCGCTATCATAAAGTATCTTATAAGCCTTGCCCAGGTGTTTTCAGCCGCGGGCATGATCGCGTTGAGGGGAAGCTTGAGAAGCTCCTTGGTCGCAACGACGAGAATAAGACCGCCTGCGATCTTGATGATCTGCGCCCACCAAACCGCCTTCGTGTCAAACCTTGTCCACCTGAGATCAACGGTATATACCGCAAGGAATCCGAGTGCGCAGCCCATAAGGGTGAAGCCGTTCTTTCTTGCGCTTATGAGGTTATGTACGTTATCTACGTGGTAGACCTCCTCGGGGAATTGATAGCACATAATGAAGGTGAGGTAAGCCGCCATTATTGCGGTGAGCGAGAAAAGGATGGCGTACATCATCTTGGGTGACTCTATCGCCTTCATAAAGAGGGGATAGCCTACGAAGATAAGCACGAGCGCGATAGCGACAGATACCAATACGTCTGCGGGGGTGTGAACTCCGAGATACATTCTCGAGAGAGGAACGAGAACGCAGAGCGCGATCGACGTGATACGGAGCCATGTCTGCTTGTTGGCGCGCGCAATACCTCCGAAGAGACCGACAGAGGTCTGTGTATGACCGCTGGGGAATGAATATCCCGTTGCCGCCTCGCGGGCAGACTCAACTATCGTGAAATTGGGATCCTTGACCCAGGGGCGGGGGACTCTGCAGACGATCTTTAAAAACTGATTTACGACCGTACCGACAAAGCCTGTGCAAAGCAGGTAGTAGCCCTGCGACTTTGAAAAGCACCAGAATACGATGAGTCCGATCGCCATAAAAACGGTCTCCTCGCCGCAAAGCGTGACTATCGAGAAGATAAAGTCAAGCACGGGATTTCTGATGCTCTCTAAAAAATAGAGAAATGACATATTTTTCTCCCTTCAATAAAAAGATGAAATAATTATATCACACATAGCACCTTTTTTCAATTTATTTTTGGAAATTCATTGAAAAAAACAAAAAATATGGTAAAATAGATTGTAGTAATGTATAGAGGGAGCGCACTTATGAAAAAATATCTTTTGCCTGAGGACGGTAATTATTATAAAGCAAATCTTCACGCGCACAGCACGGTGTCTGACGGAGCGTACACTCCCGCCGAGCTTAAGGAGCTGTATAAGTCGCATGGGTACAGCATTTTAGCACTTACCGATCACGAGCTTCTGGTCGATCATTCCGATCTTGACGATGAAGATTTTCTGACTCTGACCTCGCTTGAATACGCTTTTATTGAAAACAAGCCATATTCACACGCAAGGACTATCGAGCTGAATATGTTCGCGCGTGATCAACACAACGAAACGCAGGTCTGCTTTGACCCTGCGTACGTATTTCACGGGGAGAAGTGGAGAGTTCCCGACGTCAAGCGAGTAGGGGATATATACAAGAGAAGCTATAAGGTAGAAAGCATCCAGCAAGTCATAGACGAGGCGAGGGCAAACGGATTTCTGGTCAGCCTCAATCACCCGGGGTATTCGATGGAGACGCCCGAGTTCTTCGGTGCGCTCGACGGTCTTTTCGCGATGGAAATATATAATCACATCTCGTTCATCGGCTCGGGAGTTTACGACTATAACCCCGCGATGTATGACGATATGCTGAGGCGCGGCAAGAGGCTTTACTGCATTGCCGCGGATGACTGTCACGGCGGATGGCGAGATGAGTCACCCAAGTGCGACAGATACGGCGGCTTCGTTATGATCAAGGCAGATGAGCTTGAATACTCAAAGATAATTTCAGCCCTTGAAAACGGAGATTTTTATGCGTCACCGGGTCCTCTGATAGAGGAGTTATACGTAGAGGACGGTGTGGCTCATATTCGCACCTCTGCGGCAAAATATATAGCTATGAACACCTGTACGCGTCCTTTTGGCGGTATCGCGGCGGCTGGTGAGGGAGAATATATTTTCGAGGCGACCTTTAAGCTGCCCGCGAGCGGTTATTTCCGCTTTGACGTGATCGACGAACGTGGGCGCCACGCCAACACACGCGCGTATTTTGTTGAATGATTGGGGAGAGAAAAATGAGAAATTACCTTTTTGATTTTGACGGAACACTCGTTGATTCGATGCCGACCTACGTTGGAGCTATGCTCCGCATACTTGACGAGAACGGCATGGAATACGGCGACGATATAGTAAAGATAATCACTCCGCTCGGTCTTGGCGGTACGGCGGATTATTATCTGACGCTCGGAATCAAAAAAAGCAAGGAGGAGCTGCTTTGCTCAATGCTTTCGTATATGACAGAGGCGTATGAGAATACGATAGAGGCAAAGCTGCACGTTGTTGAAACGGTGCGAGCATTAAAGGCGCGAGGAGACCGATTGCACGTACTGACTGCAAGCCCCCATTCGTCTCTCGATCCCTGCTTAAAGCGCATAGGGATATACGATCTCTTTGAAAACGTCTGGTCCTGCGAGGATTTTGGTACGACAAAGGCAGACCCCGAGATATATAAAATGGCGGCGGAGCGCATAGGCGCCAAGGTCGGGGAGATACTTTTCCTTGACGATAATCTGAATGCTGACCTTACCGCGAAGACGGCGGGAATGAAGGTGTGCGGAGTGTACGACGAGTCATCAAAGGAGTATGCCGATGAGATGCGCGAGGCTACCGATTATTATATAAACGACTTTTCGGAGCTTATGAAAATTGATTATTGAAAAAATACCCCGACCGCGAGGTCGGGGTAAGAAAATATTATTTGCTTTTGATCATTTCTGTCGGTGTGACACCCGTCTTCTTTTTAAAGACCTTTGAAAAATAGAGTGCGTCACTGTATCCGCATTCAAGAGCGATATCCTTCACAGACGTATGCCCCTTATCAATAAGGCGCAAGGCATAGTCTATCCGCCTTGAGTTGACGTATTTGTTAAATCCCATCTCCATGTGCCTTTTGAAAAGCGATGAGACGTATTTCTCGGTGTAGGAGAATATATCTGCTACCTTACACAGAGTTAAAGTTGCGTCGCGATAATTTTCGTTGACGTAGTTGAGGATCATATCAAATCTCGAGCTATCGGGAGCCTTTTTCTCTGCGGACTCGTTCTCCGTACCGATAAGGGAGAGGGTGTAGAGGAGCACAGATTCCGAGATAATTGACGCGTTTGAGGGAGTCACGCGCGAGATGGCAGAGAACCAGAAATCGGTAGTTCGCTCGTAGCCCTTGTGGACGGGATTTACAGGATCGATGCCGAGCTGATCTAAAAAGTCTCTTACACAGGAGCCTGAAAAGCTCAGATAGAGGTATCTGAGATTATCCGAGCCGTCAATAGTGTATAATGAGCCGGGTACTGTAAGAATAATATCCCCGACCGAAATTGCATACTCACCGCCCGTCGACTTCAGAGTTCCATCGCCCTCTGTCACAAGATAGAGGTAATAAAATGGGCGCAGGAAGGGCTGCTTTAGCTTGTGATGCTCGGTCTCGTACACGAAATGAATAATTTTCAGGTCGTTGTCGTACCTTTTGTTTGGGATGAAACGGCAGATGCTTTCGCTCACACACCTCACCTCGCTTTCATCAATAATATTACAACATTTTTGATCTAAAATCAAGCCTTTCGGGGTTTTTTTCTGTCATTTATGTATTTTTTCCATTTACATAACAAAAAAAGATGCTAAAATATATTTGTGAGAAATAAAAAGAATAAAGGATCGGTATGAAAAATAAGAAATTGAAATTCGGAATCGTCGGTCTTAACCGCGGGCTTATAGCCAAATGCCTGATAAAGCGCGGTGACATTGTCCTTTCTGCTATTTGCGACAAGCGGGAGGACAGACTAATCGAGGCGCAGAGAATAATTGCCGAGGAGATAAAACGGCAGGGCAGAAAATATACGGTCAAGGCATATACAAGCTTTGACGAAATGCTGAAGAGTGACGTCGACGCGATACTTATAGCAACAGATGCCGATAAGCACACTCCTCTTGTTATCAAGGCAATGGAGGCAGGTAAGCACGTGATAAGCGAGATCCCTGCGATAGACTCAATAAAGGAGGCAAGGGAGCTTAAAGCGTGTGTAAAGGCGCACCCTGAACTCAAATATATGATGGCGGAGAATTGCCTTTATTGGGCTTTTATTGAGACCTGGAGGGAGATGTACCGTGAGGGAATGCTTGGCGAGGCGGTCTATGCCGAGGGAGCGTATCTGCACGCGTACGACTGGAGAGATAAAGATCCCGAGAAAATAGACAAGTCGCATTGGAGATATACCTATCCGTCGATAAAGTACGTTACGCACTCGCTCGGTCCCATTCTCGATATAACCCGGGACAGATGCGTGAGTGTCAGCTGTATGATGCCCGACGTTGTCTGCGACCCTCACACCGCGATCCGCAAAAACGGGATCGCGCTCCTTAAGACCGAAAAGGGAGCGGTTATCCGTATACTTATCTGCTTTGACGCGTACGCGGGCTACGGACACAGATTTATGATAATCGGAACCGAGGGAAGCATTGAAAACGATAATACAAAGCCGCTTGAGGAGGCGATGAGCTACGCATCTCTCCGTTCTGTTGACGGAAGCATTGAGCGAAAGATCGAGATCCCCGTCACGCTCGCGGCAATGGACGAGAAGGAAACGCGGGGCAGAGGTGAGATCAAGATGCTCGGTGAATTCGTCGATTGCATTATTAACGACACACCCTCGCCGATAGATATCGACCGAGCGATCGATATTTCACTGCCCGGGATCATAGCGCACGAGTCCGCACTGCGCGGCGGCGAATTGCTTGAAATACCGTTGATATGACAAAATAAATAAAAAAAGGCTCCGAGAACACCTGCCTCGGGGCTTTCTTTTGTGTAATGTGCTAAAATTTATATAAAAATTATAAAAACATGTTGACAATTTGCACAGAATGTGGTAGAATAATACAGTTAGATAAGAAAGAAAAAGGTATATGCGTGCAATATGGGCAGGCGTTTCTACAAACCACCGTTAATGGTTGACTACCGGTTATTAAAACCGCAGGCAACCGTTATTTTTTTGCCTCGGACAAGGAGGATGTATGAACCCTGAATTTTATGAAGCATTTGGAATATATATTGAGATCTTCGGATATATAGGCACGGCGCTCGTGCTTTTGTCAATGATGATGACGCAGGTCGCAAAGCTGAGAATGGTCAATATCGCAGGCTCGGTCGTCAGTATGACCTACGCGGCGATATGCTCGACCTGGCCCGTCGTGTTTTTGAACTTCGGGCTGATAATCATCAACTCGATACAGCTTATCAGACTTCAAAGGCTCAAGTCATTTTTCAAGGTCGTGAGAGTCGATGCAAGTGACAAGAGCGTAGAATATCTTTTAGAGCATTATTCAAGTGATATCAAGCAGTATTTCTCCGAGACGAAGATCAGTACTAGCGACTCAAGCGAGGTATACGTAGTTTTCGACGGCGCGGAGGCGGTCGGAATACTTGCGGGAGACCTGAAGGATGGGGAGCTGCGCGTTACCCTTGACTACGTTTCAAGGAAATACCGCGACGGATCGGTGGCAAAAATACTGTATGAAAAGCTACGTGAGAGGGGTATTGAGCGGATAGTTGTCACGGCGCAGACCGAAAAACACAGAAAATATCTTTTCAAAATGGATTTCAAGGATAGCGGAGATACGCTGGTAAAGAGTCTTTAATACAAAAAGAGTAATAAAAAGCAATAAAAAGAATACAATGATATAGACTGCGCGGCTCGCGCAGATCTCGGAAAGGAATTAATATGAAATTGATAATAGACGGATATACCGCCACGGCAAGCCCGGGGCAATCGTTGCTTGATATAGTAAAGGAGCTTGGACTTATACAAGGCAAGCTGTCAACAGATCCCATCGCCGCGAAGATCGCTGGCGAGGTCTTTACGCTCAATTATATCCCCGTCCGCGAAAAGGATCTGGGAGCGGACAGAGAGTCGGTCCGCCGCGCTATGGCGGCATCGAACGGTGTCGTCCGTCTGCTCCGTTACAGCGATCCCACGGGACAGGAGGTCTATACGAGAACGGCACAGTTCGTCCTGTTTCTGGCTCTCGGTCAGCTCTACCCGAAGGCAAAGGCTAAGATGAGCTTTACCGTAGGCTCGGGACTTTACGTCAAGGTCACGGGAGCGGAGGACTTTTCTGCGCAGAGATTTAAAGAGAAGGTTGCCGAGATAGTCAAGGCGGATATTCCGCTCGTCCGTCGCCGCATACCGACGGTCGAGGCACTTGAGCATTATGCCGTAACGGGTCAGGACGACAAGGCGAGGCTGCTCTCTTACAGAGAGTTCCCAACGCTTGATATTTACGAATTCGGAGAGTATTCCGATTATTTCTACGGAGAGATGGCACCCTCAACGGCATTTTTGCGCACATGGGATATAATTCCCGCCATCGAGGGCTTTATGTTCATATATCCCGACGGAAAGAATCCAGACAGAGTCGCGCGCTACCGCGAGCTTCCCAATCTCCACGCGGTCTACGTTGAGGGCAAGAATTGGGGCGAGCTTATGGAGTGCGAGACTGTCGCAGATCTCAACGAGCTTGTTGACTCGGGCAAGATACGCGAGCTGATAAGAGTAAACGAGGCTTTGCACGAAAAGAAATTTTCGCAGATCGCCGATATGATCTGCGAGAGAGGTGCAAAGGCGGTAATGCTTGCAGGTCCCAGCTCTTCGGGTAAGACGACAAGTGCGAACAGACTTGCAACCCAGCTTCGCGTACACGGCAAAAAGCCGATACTTATGAGTCTTGACGATTACTATATCGACAGAGATCTGATCGAGCCCGGACCCGACGGAAAGATCGATTTTGAGCATATCAATACCATAGATACTCCGCTTTTCGGAGAGCATCTTGCCGCGCTTTTCGCAGGTGAGGAGGTCGAGCTTCCGAGCTTTAATTTCAAGACCGGTAAGCGCGAGTGGCAGGGACATAAGCTCCGCCTGAGCGACAGCGCGGTCATAATCGTCGAGGGAATACACGGACTCAATCCCACGCTTCTTCCCGAGGATCTTGACAAAAACGCGGTATTCAGGCTCTACGTAACGCCACTTCTTCCGCTCAATCTTGACGATCACAACCGTATCCCGTCGAGCTATCTGCGCCTGCTCAGACGAACCGTGCGCGATTACGCGACGAGAAACGCGTCGGTCGCGAGAACGCTTTCTATGTGGAACTCGGTGCGCCGCGGCGAGGAGAGATGGATATATCCATTCCAGGAAAATGCGGACGTTATCTTCAACAGCTCTACTCTCTACGAGCTTGCGGTGATCAAAAAGGCGATCTTCCCGCTTCTTGATGCAGTTCAGCCCGAGGAGGAGTATTACGACGAGGTCAGAGCAATGGTAAAGGTACTCAATTTCGTCCACGTTGCGGAAGACGTTGACGACGAGATACCACCGACGAGCATCGTCCGTGAATTTATCGGCGGAAACACGTTCTACAAAAAATAATTCGGATTTGCCCGTAGCCGTATTTTGCGGCTACGGGGCTGTTTTTTATCGAAAAAACGACAAAAAAACTTTTTTTTCGATAAAATTAACATTTAATTTAAATTGGCGATGTATAATCTTTCCGTACTTTGAGAAAAAGGCTGCATTTTGTGCGGCAGACACTTGAATTGGAGGACTGAAAATGTCAAAGGTATACATCTTTTATAATCCGCTCGCAAATAACGGACGCAGCGCAGAGTCGATAGAGAAGCTTGCAGCAGAGACCGCGGGCGAAACTGTTATTTGCGACGTAACGAAGGGCTACAAGGACGTTCTTTCTGCTTTGGAGAGCGATGACAGCATCATTCTTTGCGGCGGTGACGGAACGCTCAACCGCTTTATCAACGATACCGACGTATGCAAGATCGAAAACGATATTCTTTATTATGCCAGCGGTAGCGGAAACGATTTCGCACGTGACATATCACTTAACCCAGGCGACGCGCCCGTATCTATCAAGAAGTATCTCGTCGATCTTCCCACGGTAGAGGTGAAGGGAAAGAGCTATAAGTTCATCAACGGTATAGGATACGGCATCGACGGATATTGCTGTGAGGAGGGCGACAGACTTCGCCGGATTCCGGGCAAGAAGGTCGACTATACCGCGATCGCGATTAAGGGACTTCTCGGTAAATTCACGCCGAAGAATGCAAAGGTGACAGTTGACGGCGTTACACACGAGTACAAGAAGGTATGGCTCGCGCCCTCAATGCATGGCAAGCATTACGGCGGCGGTATGATCGCGACTCCCAACCAGGACAGAGAGGATGCTGAAAAGATATCTCTTCTTGTATGGCACGGCTCGGGTAAGCTCAGAACCCTTATGGCATTCCCCTCGATCTTTAAGGGCGAGCACGTCAAATATACAAAGTTCATCGAGATCATTGAGGGCAAGGAGATCACAGTTGAGTTTGACAAGCCCTGCGCGCTCCAGATAGACGGAGAGACGGTTCTCGACGTAACGTCATATACCGCGAAGGCAGCGGTTTGCGCTAAGGTAGCACAGTAAAAAAGCAAGCTCCCGACAAAAGTCGGGAGCTTTTTTCGTTTATTGTCTTTATTCTCGTTTGTTATCAGGGAATATCGGGTTTCCGTCTGCGTCAGTTGCGTCGCTTCCGAAGATGTTCTCGTAATTGTATGGTGCAATTACCTTAGTGATATCTCCACCTGCAAGACTTGGGTAGGTGTTATTTGAGAACTCGACGTTGAGACAGCTATTTACGACGATCTTACCGATAGATCCGCCTATGGCGGCGGTGTGCGGCTCAAAGACGTTGTTGACGATCTTGACATTCTTTGCCGCCGATACCGTTATTGCCATTGTCTGCGCAATATTTGTGAATTTGCATCCGTTTATCGTAATGTTGTTGCAGGGCAAGGTTTCTTCTGACACGGTGGCTTTGCTCGAAAGCTCTCCGAGTCCTTGAATAACGATCGGAGCGTAGGTAGCGTTGTTTTTGTAATACTGCATATGAGTCGTATTGTCGAAAAGACAGGACTCTATCGTAATATTTCTTGGAACTGTGCTCTCGCCCCAGGAGGTCTCGACCGAGAGGAGAATACCTGACGAGGAGAGATTTCTGAAGGTGCAGTTCTTGATAGTAACGTTCGAGGTCTTTGCAAGAATTCCTCGCGCGTTTGTGTTTCTTACCATTACGTTGTCGAACGTAAAGCCTGCGCTGTTTCGGCTGAGGTTATCGATGATGACCTTCTGATCCATCTTTTCCTCGTTGTCGAGGAGGTCAAAGCCGTCGATCGCGTCAAAATTGACCTTGTCGGTCGGGACAGTGAACTCATATACCGTTGTCGAGTATGAGATAATGGGGAATGTCTTTCCGCCGTCCTTGGTGTAGCTTCGCTGATATGTCAGAAGGCCCTTCGCCGCGTCGTATTTGACGTTTTGAGATTTTTGTGTAATGACGGGGATGCCGTCCGAGTCGTTGTATCCGTCGCCGTTTTCATCCTTCATCGGCTCCTGGCAATACCTGACCGTTTTATATTCGCTATCCCAGAAGACTCCGCCGCACTTTCCGTCTCCGTTCGTATGCGTGTGAACCTGAGCGGAGCAGGAATCACACTTATCGTCTCTGTTGAGGTCGGAGTGAGTGATCTTTCCGCAGATGTCGCAGAAGCCATCGTCGCATTTTCCGTCTCCGTCAGCGTCGTCTGTGTGGCAGATAGCGCATTTAGGTGAGCTTGCTATTACGGATTCGGTCAGGGTATTGGTATCGAAAAGGATCTCTCCGCTCGAGGCATAAGCGAAAACGTGATCGCCCTTTGCAGCCACCTGCATCATAGAGGGGCTTGCGGTCTTTGCGTCGTCCTGAACGTGAATGGTAAAGTAGGTCTCAGAGAGCGTACCCTTGTAGTATACGGTTGTCGTTCCGTCACCGTTGTCGACGATTCCCGCGATTCTCGAGCTTGACGCACGTTGGTTGGAGCCGTCGTCACACATCTGCTCAAAGAGGCAGGAGGTCGCGTCAACGCCCTCTATCGCGCCTGTAATGTGAGTCGCATCAACAGATCCCATTCTCGGGATAGATCCGCGGTATCTGCCCTCATCGTCGATGCTGACCTCAAGGTCGACACCGTATCTTTCTCCAAGCTCTACGTATCTGTCGTATGTTTCCTTGTCGATGATGTAGGGTGAGTGAGCGGTGTTGTGAAATCTTTCAAGAGACGCGCCCGAGGTAAGTCCGTTTGCGGTGATTGCAAGGGCGGCAGTGTAGCCGTAAAGCACGCAATCCTTAAAGAGAACGTCAGTCGAGCCTGCGATGGCGATAGAATACTTGTTGTCACCGTGCATTCTGCAGGTGATTATTGATCCAACGGCAAGAGAGCCGTAGTATTTTTGCGCATCGTTTCCGGTGAACTCGATAATAAGCGTTCCGTCGCTGTTCTTCTGAACCACGTTGTAGTTTCCGCTCATATTGTGCCAGGGGGAAACGGTGCCGGGATCGTAGGTATAGGAGTTGCCTCCGTTATACAATGTGCGGTCGGATTTACCGAATCCCTCCATATATCCAGCCGCGTTGATCGCGAGGACGCGTCTGCTTCCAAGCTTTTCAAGGACGTAGATCTGACCCGACGAAGGCAGACTGTATCCTATCGTCAAGCCCTTGACGGTAACGTTCGAGGTTCTTTGAACCTGAAAGGCATACGTAAGATTGGTGACCTCCTCGTAAACACCGTAGGCGTAAATGGTGGTGTTTGCGTGAGCCGCTTGAATGTCTATCTTTGTTTTTTCGTTGTATACTCCGGGGGGAACAATAACTATCGAGCTTTCCTTTGCGTGAATTCTGAGATAATTACCGAGGCTGTACGGTCTGAGGTCGGAGAGGTCTGTGACGCTCGTACGTCTTTCCATCTCAAGGAAAAGATCCTTGTTGGTGTGGGGGAGAAGCTCCTCGTTTGCGCCGTACTGTACTCTTTCGTTTACGTCGTGCAGATTGTCTCCGTTAAAGTCGGAGTTGTTTACGTTTACGGTCGGGTGGGGATTTGTATCCTGCACGAATCTGTTTCCGTCGCAGATGAGATACCGATTTTCCTCAAGCTCGATCGCACCGCCGAGAGAGTTATCAATAAGGTATAGATTTATGTTGTTGTCAGCGATAATTCTTATCGCACTGTTAAGCACGAACGAGCAGTTGAATACTCCGTTTATCTCTATCGATCTCTGTGCGTCCTTAACGGTATTGAGTGCGAAAAGGGAATTTTCACTTCCGTTATGAAGCTTTACGCCGACACCGTTGCCCGATGCAGAGATCAGGTTTTCTCTTATCACCGAATACGCGCCGCAGGCTGACAGACCGAGAGATCGCGCGTCGATACGTGTCTCCTGCATACCCAAGCCGTCGCCCGTTGCGACTATACCTTGATCGGCAATTAAGTGGCTGAGATAAACTGTCGTCGCATCTGCATCGCTCTTGATAGCGGTACCTCCAGCGTGTATCTTGCACTGCTTGAATGCAATGCCCGAGCTGTCGGAGTCGACCGAAACGGCAACGTCTCCGCCCTTCGCGTCGAGCTTAAAGAAGGTGATCTTATGCGAGCCCTTGACGGAAATATCGCCTATCACGATCAGCTCTTTGATAACAACGTTCTCGACATTATCAATAAAAATGCCTTTAGTAGCTATGACCGCGGCAAGATTTCCGTAATATTTTGTATCAGCATCAAGATAGAGAGGCTCGTCAAGCAGGTAGACCTCGCCCCGGCGCTCGGTGTCCATTTCAAGAAGCAATGACTTGAGCGCGTCCGCGGAGATCTTTTTAGCATCCGCCTCGTTTACGGTGTTTTCGGTGAGAACAAAGGCCTCCTCGTCCCACTCGTATCCCGCGCCGTCTATCTCCTTGCCATTTTCATAGGTTATTTCATCGAGGTCAAGTGAGGTTTCCCCCTCACTTTCTGCAGGATCCGTTTTCTCGGGATCGGTCGTGTCGGGGAGGTTGGTGGCGTCTGACGCCTTCTCGCTCTCAGTCTCCTTGGGCTGATCCGCCTCGGTATTGACGCTTTCTGTTTGGCTCGTGCCCGGGTTCTCGGGTGCTTTGTCATTGCACGCCGCAAGAAGTGAGAGCGACGAGAGGGAGAGTACAAGCGAAAGAAAAATGGATATTATTTTGGTGCGCATAACAGTCTCCTTATATATTACAGATTTCCTGGCGCTATTCTACTTTTATTATACATTATAAAATTGGCGATTGCAATAGGTATAATGTAACCAAAAAGTTGTCACGAGGTGCATATTTATGTCTAAAAGTAACTTTTATTTAAGATTTGATCGGGTGAGGGCAGAGAGGTGCTTCAGAAACTCGTTGACCTCTCTTTTTACCTTGCGAGCGGAGGGGAGGCAAACGTAGGTGCTTCTCGTATAGTTCCCGATCTTGCGGATCGCGACAGCGTCAGAAAAGAGCCCCTCCCAGGAGCAAGAGGGGAAAAATGCGATCCCCAGCCCCATCTCAACGTATTTTCTAACGTAAAACGGGTCGTCGGTTTGAATGGAGATGTTGGGAGTGAATCCTGCATCCGAGCAGATCGAATTTGTTATCGAGTAAAGGCTTCTGCCGCGCGGCATACTGATAAAGCGCTCGTCCTTGAGATCCTTGAGCGATAGATTTTCAATATTTGATATGGGATTTGACTTGCTGACGGCAAGCAGGATCTCGTCCTCGACCAAGGGATATCTCTCCGCGCAGTCGGGAGGGCAGGTGTCTGATATGAGGAGATCATAATCTATATCTGCCTCAAGCTCGTGACGGAGAACGAAGCTCACGCGCGGATTTTGTTTTTTGAAGCTTTCAATCGCCTCGGTGACAAGTCTGCGGTTGCAGAATATGAGTAGCTTTATCTCGCCGCACATTTCGTCGCTGTCCCCAAGCGCCTCACTTTTTGCCTCTTCAAGAGATTCAAGAGCAGTTTTTACCTTTTCATAAAAACGCTTTCCCGACTCTGCGAGAACGATCCTGTTTGCGCGATGCTCAAAAAGCTCGACTCCAAGCTCTCGCTCAAGTCTTTTTACCGATTGCGAGATGTTTGAGGTCGGCACGTAAAACTTCTTTGCCGTTTTAGAATAATTCTGTGTCTCTGCCGCATCGCAAAAATACTTTAACTGTAAAAGCTCCATTTTTATTCCTCCGTGTGAGTTGCTGATTTAATTATACACCGCCTCACTATAACTGTCAAGTTATAGTAAGTATATTTTATTTGATTATTTACAGTAAAGCGTGTGAGTGGTAAAATGTAAGCAAATAAACGTGCAAAAGCACGAAAAAGGAGATAAGCTATGGCAGAAATACTTGAAATTATAATGATCGTAAGCTTTGGAGCGTCCTGGCCGCTCAACGTAATGAAGTCCTGGAAGGCAAGAACGACAAAGGGAAAGAGCCTCCCGTTCCTGCTCCTCATTTTCTTCGGATACATAGCAGGCATCGCATCAAAGCTCGTCAACGAGGTGTATATGGCGGCATTTGCTGAAAAGTGGTACGTCCTCTTCTTCTATTGCCTTAACCTTATAATGGTCGGCGCAGACCTTATCCTTTACGTCAGAAACAGCCGCCTCGATAAAGCGCGCGAGGCAGAAAACGTATAAAGAGGAGACAGAATATGAGAATTTTAGCAATCGGAAACAGCTTTTCGCAGGACGCATCAAGATATCTCCATCAGGCAGCACGCTGCTCGGGACTCAATATCGAGGTTGCAAACCTCATGATAGGCGGATGTCCACTTGAAAAGCATTACCGCAATATGCTCTCGGGAGAGAAGGTGTATTCGCTGGAATACAATGGCAGCAGCACAGGATTCAACGTCTCCTTGACCGAGGCACTTCTGACCGCGCATTGGGATGTTATTACGGTCCAGCAGGTAAGTCACGATGCCCCGAGATATGAGACCTATACCCCCTACATCACCGAGCTTGTAGCATATATCCGTAAATGCGCGCCGAAGGCAAAGCTGATAATTCATCAGACCTGGGGCTACGAAGAGGGGAGCGCAAGACTGACACGGGAGCTGAAATACGAGACAACCGCACAAATGCTCTCCGACGTCGTAGCATCCTACAGAAAAGCCGCAGAAGAAATAAAGGCAGACGGAATCATCCCCTCGGGCGAGATGATGTATAAGCTTCACGAGAGCGGAATTGAGAAGGTGCACAGAGATACCTTCCACGCATCCTTTGGTGTTGGCAGATACGCGCTCGCGCTTCTGTGGATGAGAATGCTCTGCGGAGTGAGTGTTACGGGCAACAGCTTCTTGGACTTTGACGTTCCCGTCACCGATGAGGAGAAAAAGATCGCATGGGCAGTTGTTGATTCATTCGAGCCTATAAAATAGGAGGCACAGATGTGAAAATATTAAAGGATATTTATTACAGCGAAGAAAGGATCGCAGAAAAGTCGCTTGATGTCTATCTTCCCGATGGAGAGTGCAAGGCAGTCTTCCTCTATATCCACGGCGGAGGTATTATGAATGGATCGAAGAACGATCAGCATCGCGAGGGCGAGTATTTAGCCGAGAGGGGATACGCGTTTGTCAGCATCAATTACCGTATGTACCCGGGCGCAAGATTCCCCGAGTTTATTGAGGATAGCGCGGAAGCCGTCGCTTGGGCGAAGAAGAATATGCCCTCGCTTTGCGGATGCGATAAATTATTCGTCGGCGGTAGCTCTGCGGGCGGATATATCTCGATGATGCTCTGTTTTGACAAGCGTTATCTTGAAGCGGTCGGACTCTCAAACTCCGATATCGCGGGTTATTGGCATGATGCGGGTCAGCCGACCTTCCACTTCAACGTCCTCAAATACGAGGGGTACGACCCACGCAGAGTCATAGTTGACGAGCATGCGCCTCTGTATTTCGTCGGACTTGAAAAGGAATATCCCACGATGCGCTTTGTTGTGTCGGATAACGATATGAAGGGCAGATACGAGCAAACGATGCTTATGTTGGGGACCCTTGAGCATTTCGGATATCAGCATTTTGACCACGTAGTTATGCACGGAGGACATTGTCATTATTTTGGAACGCTCAGTGAGGACGGCGCGACGCTTGCATCGCATATGATCGAGGATTATCTAAAAAATGCCGACAGGATTTGACAAAATCGCTTGAAAAAGAAAAAAGCATATGCTATAATCAAGGTAACGGAAACGTTACCTTGATTTTTATGGAGGATATCGTTATGAAGGTCGCATTATCCCACAGCGGTATGACGCTCAACAGAGAAAACTTTGAGAATATGAAAAAAAGTGGAATAGACGCGGTAGAGGTAGGACTGGGATATTCCTTTGCGGAGATCCTTGACTATAAAGCTATCGCAAAATTTGCCGCGGACGCAGGCGTTTTGCTCTGGTCGAGCCATCTGCCGTTTATGCCCTACGACAAGCTTGATATGGCTTCTCTTGACGGCAATGTTCGAAACGGATCGGTAGAGTACTATACCGAGCTTATAAAAAAGCTCGCCGCAGTCGGAGTTGACAAATTCGTCATCCACCCGAGCCGCGAGCCTATACCCGAGGATGAAAGCAGAGCGGAGCATATCAAGTGCGCCAAGGAGTCCTTCTCCCGCTTGGCTGATAATGCCGCACGTGAGGGGGCGGTCATTGCGGTAGAGGATCTTCCTCGCTCCTGCCTTGGCAGAAGCGCGGAGGAGATGCTCGATATCATTTCCGCAAATGACAAGCTCCGCGTTTGCTTTGACTCCAACCACCTTATGATAGATACGAACGTCAATTTCCTTGAAAAGCTCGCGGATAAGATAATTACCGTCCATATTTCGGACTTTGATTTTGCAAACGAACGTCATTGGCTTCCGGGAGAAGGTAAGCTTGTCTGGCAACCGATATATAAAAAGCTCTGTGAGATCGGATATGCGGGCCCCTGGCTCTATGAGATCAATTTCAAGTGCCCAAAGACCATCATCCGAGAACGCGACCTCACCTACGCCGATTTCTACGAAAACGCACAAACCATTTTTAGCGGAAAAGAACCCCAAAAGCCCGACTTTACCACACATAAAGAACACATCGGGATGTGGGAATGATGCAATAAATTGGGGGTTAGCGGTGGGATAATAATTGCAAACCCATTTAAAATACTTCACGGCTATAAGTCAAACGACACCATACAACCGTAGGGACCGACGTCCTCGGCGGTCCGCTTCGATACGATTGTTTCTTTTCAGCCATAAGGGTTTTGTAGGCGTTTGCTTTGCGGACCGCCGAGGACGTCGGTCCCTACGGCGCCAAGCGTGCCGTGAAAGAAATTTACAGCCGTAAAATTCCATTTAAACATTTTGATAAATCAAAATTTGAAAAAATCACCTCATACACAAGACGTGTATGAGGTGAAATTTTTTTACTTAAAATTATCAAGTACTCTCTCGCTTACATAGGTAAACAAGGGAATAGTACCAAGATCCTTTCCGCAAGCCTTGCCCGCGTTGTAGTCAGCACCATCCAGAATAAGGAGCGGAACGTACTCGCGCGAGTGGTCGGTCGAGGGAGTAGAGGGATCACAGCCGTGGTCGGCGGTGATAATGAGCATGTCGTCGTCCTCGATCTTTGCGAGAAGCTCGCCCAAGCGTCTGTCAAACTCGTTTATCGCGTTCGTGTAGCCTTCAATATCATTTCTGTGACCGTAGACCATATCGAAGTCAACGAGATTAACAAAGCATAGTCCGCAGAAATCGCGATCTGCGATCTCCAGCGTCACGTCCATACCCTCGGTGTTGTTTGCCGTGGGAGTCGATTCACTCACGCCGCGCGAAGCGAAAATGTCGTTGATCTTACCGACCGATATGGTCGCGTATCCACGCGCCTTGAGTATGTCAAGCATAGTATCCGCAGGGGGGAGAAGCGAATAGTCGTGTCTGCCTGCGAGTCTCTTGAAGGGATATTCGCCGCCGAATGGACGAGCGATGACTCGACCCACACCGTGCTCGCCTACGAGCATTTCTCTTGCTATCTCACAATAGTGATAAAGCTCCTTGAGGGAAACTATGCTCTCGTGCGCGGCGATCTGGAAAACCGAGTCAGCCGAGGTGTAAACAATGAGCTTGCCCGTTTTGAGATGCTCCTCGCCATAGTCCTTGATGACCTCGGTTCCCGAGTAGGGCTTGTTGCAAAGGATACCCACGCCCGCACGCTTTTCAAACTCCGCAACGACGTCCTCGGGGAATCCCTCGGGATAGGTCGGCAGGGGCTTTTTTGAGATAAGTCCCGCGATCTCCCAGTGACCCGTCGTGGTGTCCTTGCCGCGCGATGCTTCGCTCATTCTGCCGAAATCGGCGAGAGGAGCGGATACGGGGGCATATTTTCCGCGCGCGCAGTTTTCAATATTGAATAAACCTAATTTTTCAAGGTTGGGGCAATCAAGCTTGCCCGTTGCTTGCAAGGCTCCGAGAGTGTTGCTGCCAACGTCGCCGAAATCGGCGGCATCGGGGAGCTCACCCACACCGAAGCTGTCAAGCACGATCAAAAATATTCTCTTTTTCATATTATTCCTCAGCTATTTCAAGAGCCACTTCCATCATCTTAGTGAATGCTGTGCGGCGACTGTCTGCGTCCATATTCTGAGACATATCAAGGAGATAGTCGCTGACAGAGCAGATGCAAAGAGCCTTTTTGCCTGCGCGAGCGGCGTTGCAGTAGAGAGCTGCAGCCTCCATCTCAACACCGAGAACACCGAGCTTTCTCCAATCGAGATCCGAGTATACGTCGTTGTAGAAGATGTCGGAGGAGAAGACGTTACCGACGCGGTAATTAACGCCCATCTTCTCGCACTGATCGGCAGCGGCGCGAACGAGACCAAAGTCTGCAATAGGCGCGAAATTGCCGTTGAGTCCGAACTGAGAGGCAAAGTTGGAGTTGGTGCAAGCACCCATCGCAACTACGATATCGCAGGGCTTGAGGTCGGGCTGGAATGAGCCGCAGGAGCCTACGCGAATGATGCTTGAAACGTCGTAAAAATTGAACAGCTCGTAGGAATAGATGCCTATTGAGGGCTGACCCATACCGGAAGCCATTACGGACACTCTCTTGCCCTTGTAGTATCCGGTGTAGCCCTGAACACCACGGATATCGTTGACGAGAACTGCGTCGTCAAGGTAGGTCTCCGCGATAAACTTGGAGCGGAGGGGATCGCCGGGCATAAGCACGGTCTTTGCGAAATCTTCTTTTTTACAAGCTATATGAGCGGTTGGAATTGGCATTTTGTTATCTCCTTTTTGAAAAAATTAGTATCCCGAGCCTGTGTCGGTCTGCTTGATGATCTTGACTACGCGGCTTGTACCGAGACGGTCTGCGCCGAGAGCCATAAAGTCAGCTGCGTCGTCGAGGGATGCTATGCCGCCTGCCGCCTTTACCTTAACGTGAGCGGGGGAGTTCTCGCGCATAAGCTTAACGTCCTCGCGTGTAGCGCCCGCGGTCGAGAAGCCTGTCGAGGTCTTGATAAAGTCCGCACCTGATGCGCCAACGATCTCGCACATCTTGATCTTCTCTTCGTCGGTAAGCAGGCAGGTCTCGATGATGACCTTGAGAATCTTGTCTCCGCAAGCCTCCTTTATTGCCTTTATCTCATTGAGAAGATAATCGTAATTCTTCGCCTTGAGCTCACCGATATTGATGACCATATCGATCTCGTCAGCGCCCGCGTCGATAGCATCCTTGGTCTCAAAGACCTTGACAGCGGTCGAGTTGTAGCCGTTCGGAAAGCCGATAACGGTGCAGATAGCGAGCTTGTCGCCAACGTATTCCTTGGCGCGACCTACGAAAACGGGGGGGATGCAAACGCTTGCGGTTCCGTATTTCATACCGTCGTCACAAATTGCGCGGATCTGATCCCAGGTCGCAGCCTGTGCAAGCAGGGTGTGATCGCAAACGGAAAGTATTTTCTGATTTCTTTCGTTAGTGTTCATAGTTTTATCTCCATTCGTAATAATTTATTATTTCCGAATATATTATACCATTAAAGTTATAAAAAATCAACAATAATATCTCTCACTTTTGTTGAATTTAAAGAATTTTTTAACGTTTTTATTAATTTTTCCCGATTTTATTGAATTGAAGTGCAGCGCGTGATATAATTATCCAAGATAGTTTATGAAAGCGAGGCGCATTGATAATGAGCATAAGAGTCGGCATATTCGGCTACGGAAATCTCGGACGAGGTATCGAGTCCGCTATAAGACAGAACGATGATATGGAGCTCGTTGCCTTTTTTACAAGGCGAGACCCCTCCACACTTATCACAAAAACTTCCGGAGTACCCGTGTACTCTGCAAATGATATTGAAAAGTATAAGAATGATATAGACGTCCTCATTCTCTGCGGAGGAAGTGCGACCGATCTGCCCGTGCAGACTCCCGCGCTTGCACAGCATTTCTGTGTTGTGGATAGCTTTGATACCCACGCGCGTATCCCCGAGCATCTCGCGTCGGTCGACGCGGCGGCGAGAAAGGGAGAGAAGACCGCGCTCATCTCTTGCGGATGGGATCCCGGTATGTTCTCGCTCAACCGTCTTTATGCGGGTGCGATCCTGCCCGACGGACGCGATTATACCTTCTGGGGACGTGGAGTCAGCCAAGGACACTCGGACGCGATAAGAAGAATAGCCGGAGTCGTTGACGCAAGACAGTACACTATCCCCGTCGAGAGTGCGCTTGAGGCTGTAAGAGCGGGGAAGAATCCGGAGCTTACGACCAGAGAAAAGCACACAAGAGAGTGCTTCGTCGTGGCAGAGGAGGGAGCAGATCTTGATCGAATCGAGCGTGAGATCAAGGAGATGCCCAATTACTTTGCCGATTACGATACAACAGTCCATTTTATATCAATGGAGGAGCTGAAGCGAGATCATAGCGGAATACCTCACGGCGGCTCGGTCATCAGAAGCGGCAAAACGGGAATAGACGGTGAGAACAGCCACGTTATCGAGTATAGTCTGAAGCTCGACTCCAACCCCGAATTCACCGCATCGGTCATCGTCGCGTACGCGCGCGCCGTTGTGAGACTGTACCGCGAAGGAAATTACGGATGTAAGACCGTCCTCGACGTCCCGCCCGTCTATCTTTCTCAAAAATCCAGAGACGAGCTTGTTAAAACGCTTCTTTGATAAATTGCGGTTTATCGGGGACGCGAACAATCCCTCAGACGCGCACGGAGGCGCGCCAGCTCCCTTTACACAAGGGAGCTTTACCTGAATGGTGGAGAACGCGGATATAGTGAAGTTTTCTTTAAATTTAAAAGG
>SVRT01000030.1 GCA_015064685.1 Oscillospiraceae bacterium | reverse complement strand
CTTGTAGAACTGTGTATAACTTTGCTTGTAGTGATTGATACTGCCTTCACGCAGATTTCGTACTCTGCAATTGTCAAGATATTTCTCACAAGCCTCCTCAAAAGTCATCGAATCGGCTACATCCATCTTCATCTTTTTCATCATTTCCACCTCGCAAAATCAGTATAAAAAAATTAGACACATCATGCTGGGTTTTCCCAAAATGATGTGTCTAACTTTTATTTACTTGTTTTTACAAGTTTCAGTCGCTACAAGAATTTGAAAAAGTCTTGTGGCGCCTGTATTACTTGCTTGCTTCCTCAATAGCCACAGCTACTGCTACCGTCATTCCTACCATGGGGTTGTTACCTGCGCCGATGAGACCCATCATCTCAACGTGAGCGGGAACGGAGGAAGAGCCTGCGAACTGAGCGTCAGAGTGCATTCTTCCCATGGTGTCGGTCATACCGTAGCTGGAAGGACCTGCAGCCATGTTATCGGGGTGGAGAGTACGGCCTGTACCGCCGCCCGATGCAACGGAGAAGTAGCCAACGCCGTTCTCCTGGCACCACTTCTTATATGTTCCTGCAACGGGATGCTGGAAGCGGGTGGGGTTAGTGGAGTTACCGGTGATGGAAACACCAACGTTCTCACGCTTCATGATAGCAACACCCTCGGGAACGTTGTCGGAGCCGTAGCACTTAACGTCAGCGCGGGGACCCTTGGAGAAGGGAACCTCACGAACAACGCTAACTTCCTCGGTGTAGGGATCAAACTTTGTCTCTACGTAGGTGAAGCCGTTGATACGGGAGATGATGTAAGCCGCGTCCTTGCCGAGACCGTTAAGAATAACACGGAGGGGCTTTACGCGAACCTTGTTTGCGTTGAGAGCGATCTTGATAGCACCCTCAGCAGCCGCGAAGGACTCGTGACCTGCCAAGAAGCAGAAGCACTCGGTCTCCTCGGAGAGAAGCATCTTACCGAGATTACCGTGACCAAGACCAACCTTTCTGTTCTCAGCTACAGAGCCGGGAATGCAGAATGCCTGGAGACCGATACCGATAGCGGCAGCGGCGTCAGCAGCCTTTGTGCAGCCCTTCTTGATTGCGATAGCTGCGCCTACTGTGTAAGCCCACTTTGCGTTCTCGAAGCAGATGGGCTGAGTCTCCTCAACGATCTTGTAGGGGTCAATACCCTTAGCGTCGCAAATTTCCTTGCACTCGTCGATGGAGTTGATACCAAATTCACGAAGAGCAGCGAGGATCTTCGCTTCTCTTCTTTCGTAACCTTCAAACTTAGCCATTATACATTACCTCCTATATTATTCCTTACGGGGGTCAATGTACTTTGCAGCATCATTGAATCTACCGTATGTACCCTTAGCCTTCTCGTAAGCTTCGTTAGGCTCGATACCCTTCTTGATCATGTCGGTCATCTTGCCAAGAGAAACGAACTCGTAGCCGATAACCTCGTTGTTCTCGTCGAGAGCCATTCTGGTGCAGTAGCCCTCGGTCATCTCGAGGTATCTGACACCCTTTTCCTTGGTACCGTACATAGTACCAACCATAGAACGCTCACCCTTACCGAGGTCTTCCATACCTGCGCCGATAACGAGACCGCCCTCGGAGAAAGCGGACTGGCTTCTTCCGTAAACGATCTGGAGGAAGAGCTCTCTCATTGCGGTATTGATAGCGTCGCAAACGAGGTCTGTGTTAAGAGCCTCAAGAATGGTCTTGCCGGGGAGGATCTCAGCAGCCATAGCTGCGGAGTGAGTCATACCGGAGCAACCGATAGTCTCAACAAGCGCTTCCTCGATGATACCGTTCTTGACGTTGAGGGAGAGCTTGCACGCGCCCTGCTGAGGAGCGCACCAGCCTACACCGTGGGTGTATGCCGAAATGTCGGAAATCTGTTTTGCCTGGATCCACTTGCCCTCTTCGGGAAGGGGAGCAGGACCGTGATCGCAACCCTTTTTAACAACGCACATGTGCTGAACCTCAAGGCTCTGTGCGTAAGGGAATTCACTTACATTGCTCATTGTTTTTATCTCCTTTAAAAATTATTAACCATTTCAGACCGGCTAAAATTTCCAAATACTGCGTTGCTACTCACAAGCAGCTCGACTTACGTAAGTAAGCCTTCGCTTTGCTTGCTCCGTTGCGCCTTGTCTTTGAAAATTTTGTCTCGGTCTTCTGCTTGTTGGCACAAGGTTAGATTGCGCCACACTTTTTACGATCTGCGTTGATCTTAGATCCGAAGGGGAGTGGCTTGCTCCTCCCGATTTTTCACGGTTCAGATCAACTTCTCCATCGCCTCGGCGTAATGCTTTGCGATGAATCTTGCGCCGTTCTCGTTGGGATGAACACCGTCAGCCGAGTAATAGAGCGCCTGGGGCTGAGTCTTAAGAGCCTCTGCGAAAAGCTCGTCGAGCGGAACGAATGCATCAGCAAACTCTGCCGCAAGCTCCTTGATGAATACGTTGATCGCATCGACCTCTCCGCGCATGTACTGTACGCCCTCGTGATCAAGCACGTAGGGAGTCATCATAAGTATCTTTGCATCCGACTCGCGCTTGATGCGTTCAAGAAGCGCGCGATAGTTGGTCTTGGTCTGCTCGTCGGTCGTAGCGATGTGATGAGCATCGTGGCGATGCCATACGTCGTTAACACCGATGAGTATCGAGATCACGTCGGGGTTGAAAACAAGCGCATCGGCATAGAAACGGTCGAAAAGCTCGCTTGTGCGGTTTCCGCCGATTCCGAAGTTGATGAACTCAAAATCGATCTCGGGATGCGCCTCGGCAATAAGCTCGGACGCGTACTTGGGGTAACCCCAACCCATGTGATGATAATTTCTCTTGTCGCGACCCGCGTCTGTAACGCTGTCGCCCTGGAAAACAATTTTAACTTTTTTCATAGTATTTTCCTCAATTAATTTCACCATCGAGGGATAAATAAACGAATAATTATTTCTCCACACGATACTGAAAAGTTCTTTTGGTTACTTTTCTTTCAAGAAAAGTAACGCGCATCCTCTCTTAGTCTACGATCTCTCCGTAAACCTCGCCGAAAGCAGCGGCTGCGTTGCACTCATCGGTATCGATGTGCATAGCGAGAGCATAGGAATCGGAAACGCGGGCAACGACGTCATCGAAGATAGTGGTTCTGTCGCTGACGATCTTGACCTTAACGATCTGCTTGTCCTTGATACCCATTTCGGCAGCGGAAGCGGTATCGAAGTGGATGTGTCTCTTTGCGATGATGCAGCCTTCGCTGATCTCGATCTCGCCTGCGGGGCCTACCATTTTAACACCGGGAGTACCTGCAACGTCACCGGACTCACGAACGGGAACGTTCTTAAGACCGAGAACGCGAGCATCGGTGTAGGAAAGCTCGACCTGATTAGCCTTTCTTGTGGGGCCGAGGACGGAGAGCATAAGCTCGCCCTTAGGACCTACGACCTTGATCTTATCGTTTGCTGCAGCAAACTGATCGGGCTGGGAGAGCATCTTCTTGGGCTCGAGCTTTGCGCCTTCGCCGTAGAGAGCCGCAACAGCCTCATCGGTAAGATGGATGTGTCTTGCGCTTGTCTCAACAAGGATCTTCTTGGACATAACTGTTACCTCACTTTTTATGAAAATATTATTTATTAAACCGTACATGAAGCCACAAAGCCCCATTCTCATATATTTTATCACATTTTTCGCGTTTTGTAAAGATAAATTTTTAATAAATGTATAGGAATATGGCAACTTTTTATTGGCAATACTTATAATAAATGCGGAATGTGAATTATGGAATTCGAAATTCATACGAATATTCATTAATGGAGCGAATATGGAAAAGAGCGAAAAGGATACGAAAAACGAAAATCTTGATAAGATCGAGGAGATAAACGAAACGGGCGGTGTCGAGGCAAAGGGAAATGGACTCAATATCCACTGTCTCTCGATAATTGGGCAGATCGAGGGGCATTATATGCTCCCCGAGGGGCAGAAGGCGACGAAATATGAGCACGTCATCCCGATGCTGGTCTCGATCGAGCAGGACGATGAGATAGACGGATTGCTCGTCCTGCTAAATACGATGGGTGGGGACGTCGAGGCGGGACTAGCCATCGCGGAGGTCATAGCGTCGATGAAGAAGCCGACGGTATCGGTGGTGCTTGGGGGCGGGCATTCGATAGGAGTTCCGCTCGCGGTGGCGAGTAAGCGATCCTTTATCGTGCCGAGCGCGACGATGACGATCCACCCCGTACGATTTAACGGGCTTGTCGTGGGAGTGCCGCAGTCCTTCACGTACTTTCAGGAGATGCAGAAAAGGATAATCGACTTTATCTGTGCCCATAGCCGCGCGCAGAAGGAGAAGATCTACGAGCTTATGATGCGCCCGGATATGATGGCAACCGACGTCGGCTCGATAATCGAGGGCAGAGAAGCGGTCGAGTACGGACTGATCGACGCAGTCGGCGGACTCGATAAAGCCCTCACCGCCCTCGAGGAAATGATAAAAAAGGATAAATAAACAATTCACATTCAAATTTTGATTTATCGGTGAGACGAACAATCCCTCAGTCACGCACAAGGCGTGACAGCTCCCTTTACACAAGGGAGCTTTGTTGGTGGATGTTCGTACGCATTATAGATGTGAAAACCTTTTAAGTTTAAAGAAAATTTCACTATATCCACGTTCTCCACCTTTCAGGTAAAGCTCCCTTGTGTAAAGGGAGCTGGCGCGCCTCCGTGCGCGTCTGAGGGATTGTTCGCCTCTCCCATAAATTGCAATTTGCAAACAAAAAAACGGCGATTTCTCGCCGTTTTTTTATGTTAATCAATATTCAGCTCTGTGACCTCGCCCCGCGTGTTCCTTATATTTTTGCAGATAAAAAGTTCACTGTCATTGTAATAGCTGTCCTGCCGCTAAGCACTCCAACGTTCACGTCAATCTCAAACGGAATAATTGATGTCAACATAAGCTCTCTATTTATTTCTCTTAGCGCGTTTGATGCGCTCGTCTTGACAAACAGATCTGCATCCTCTTCGGAAATAATACCGAGATTAATCAGAGATAAATGATTATTCAAGTTACAACGAGAGCCGTCACAAGATAGATTACAATACTTAATGATCACATCTCCCGAGCGATTGATCTCATAAAAAACGGTCCCCTCGTACTGTGTGAGTCCGTTTTTTAGGGAGTCGTATGCTCTTTTTAGAAACAATTCGGGTATGGTGTAAATGTTGAAATCTGTTATTTCACTTTGATTAGTTCTCATCATCAATCTCCCCCCGAAAAATAACCTTGCATCTAATTATAGTACATATATTTACTTAAATCAACCGTCATTTAGTACAAATATGTACTAATTTGTTTAGTAAAAATGTTTAATATCTATAATGTAATCAGTTAGAAAGCGAGGGGCATTATGGATTACACAAAACGAATAAGAGACCTACGCGAGGATCACGACAAAACACAGGAAGAAATAGCAAGGTATCTCGGCACGTCCCAAACGATGTACGCGAGGTACGAGAGGGGAGCGAACGAGCTTCCGATCAGACATCTGTTGGCACTGTGTGTTTATTACGGTGTTTCCTCGGACTATATTTTGGGAAGGACAGACAACCCCAAAACAAACAAATAAAAAACGGCGATTTCTCGCCGTTTTTTTATGTTAATCAATATTCAGCTCTGTGACCTCTCCCTCGCGGCAGATGAGGGTCGCCTTGCCGCCTTTGGCGACGTTGAGGATCGCCTGCTCGCCCCCGACGAGGATCATCTCGCTTCGTGTGCAGCCGATACCGAAGGGCTTGCCCTTGACGGTGAAGGAGTCACCGTCCACCTTGAGTGTGGTCTTGCCCGAGAGGACAGAGAAGGAATATTCTACGCTCGATTCACCGCTATCGGTCTTGACGAGCCATTTCTGCTTTACCATATCCGTCTTTTCCTTTTTTATTACCAAATTCTGATACGGTCCTCGGGCGCGATATACATCTTATCCGCCTCTGTGACACCGAACGTCGAGTACCACTCGGCAAAGTTTCTCGGAGGCATATTCGCACGGAGGATGCAGGGACCGTGAACGTCAACGGAAAGGAGAAGCTGGAGGTATTCGGGCTTAGCCTTTTCGCACCAGACTCTTGCCCAGTTAGCGAAATATTCCTCGTAGGACGCGCCCTCGGTTCTTGACATAATGTCAAGCGTTACCGACATACCGCCGTTGTCCGCCATATTTTCGCTGACGATAAACGCACCGTTGACCTTACCCCAGGGAAGCTCGATGCCGTCGAACTGCGCGATCATCTTCTGAACCTTCGCATCAAATCTCTTGAAATCGTCCTCTGTCCACCAGTCGTTGATGTTTCCGTTCTCGTCGCACTTTGCGCCGTTGCTGTCAAACGCGTGTGAGATCTCGTGACCGATAACACCGCCGATACCGCCGAGATTTTCGCTTCTGGTCTGCTTTAAGGAGTAGAAAGGAGCCTGAAGGATAGCGGCAGGGAAGGTGATATCGTTAACGAAGGGATCGTAGCAGGCGTTCACCATGTGACCGGGCATTGCCCAATTTTCGGGCTCGGTGGGCATATCGAGCTTTGAGAGCATATCAGACTCTCTGATCTCGTTGAGCGCGAGCATAATATCGAAGAGCGAAGCCTCGGGATCGAATACGAGCTTGTCGTAAATAGCTCTTGCCTTGTCGGGATAGCCCATCTTGACACCCATCTTGGAGAGCTTGAGGATAGCCTTTTCCTTGCTCTCTTTACCGAGAATGTCGTTTTCCTTGATGCGAGCCTTGTATGTATCGATGATCTGATAAACGATCTCGGTTATGTCCTTCTTCGCCTCTTGACCGAAGTATTTGTCACCGTAGTAGATTCCGACGGGATCGGAATAAACGCTTGATGCGAGGTTGTAAGCGAACTTCTCGATCGACTGCATCTTCGCGACGCCCATGATAGCGCGACCGTACGCGCCGCCGAGGTCACGAAGCTCCTCGGAGAGATATGAGCAGCTCTTCAAAAGACCGGTAACGTATGCCCAGTGCTTGTAGAGCTCGAGCGTGTTGGCATTGAGGACCTTGGCAAAATTCTCGAAGAATCTCGGCTCTGTAACAACGATCGTTTCGGGAACCTTGCCGAAGAGATCCTTGAGGACAAGCTCAAAATCGAGTGTGGAGAGCATTTTTGAAACCTCGCCCGTCTCCATGGGATTATACATCTCAACGTATCTTGACCACTCCTCCTGGGTCTTTACGAGTCCGCCGAGGATCTCATCGAATGCGAGAGTGTCGGCTACGTACTTTTCCTGATCCTCAGCGGATAGGTCGGTCTTTGCCATAACAGCCTTCGCAACGCTTGTCCAGATAGCGAGGATCTGCTCCTTCTGAGCCGCCATTTCGGGCTTGTAATAGGAAGCGTCGGGAAGGATAACGCTCGCTCCCTGAATATATACAAGGCGGCGCTTGGTGTTCTTCATATCGGTCTCAACACCGATATTGATCGGTGTGGGGATACCCTTTGAGGACAGTGTCTTGTACAAATGGCTGAAATCCTCTACCGAATTAATACCGTCAAGAGCATTAAGAGCCTTGAGCGCAGGAGTAATTCCGTGCTTTTCCTTTCTCTCGGCATCGCAAGCGATAGCGTAGAGAGTGCAGGCTCTCTCGAGGTGGATATTGGGGTATGACTTTTCCTCGGTCATAGTCTTGAATTCCGCCATCATAATTTTCTCAACGCCGTCGGCAAGCTCCATAAATCCACCCGCGCAGGGCTTGTCGTCAGGGATGACGAGCTTGTCAAGCGTCTCTTGATTTACGTATGTGTAAAGATCGTCTTGAATTCTAACGTTTTCCATAATTAAATCTCCTGTTTTTTGTTATTGCAACTGATAATTGCACCGTTAGCCTTATTATACCACAAAAATCAAAAAATGCAAGAGAAAAGATGCAACAGGTGGAAATATGTTCCTAAGACGAGCTTTTTTTCTCGTTTGGGGTCGGAAATGCTTTCCTTTGATTAGAAAAAGAGCAACGGCATAGCAGTTGCTCTTTTCGCATATCTGTTAATTTGTCAAGCCTTTGCCGTCCCGCGCCTTTTACCTGCGATAAGGTAGTAGACGAAATAGAACGCCGTGATGTAAATGAAGAAGAGAAGCACGACCGAGATCGGATAGACTATCGGATTGCCGCCCACGAGGTT
Organism: Oscillospiraceae bacterium; assembly: GCA_015064685.1. GTDB lineage: Bacteria > Bacillota > Clostridia > Oscillospirales > CAG-272 > SVTX01. The sequence goes on along the minus strand of SVRT01000030.1, from coordinate 15,426 downwards.
GAATACTATATCGTAGGGTGTGCCGTCGCCGCGCATGAGGAACATATAGTTGTAGTCAAGCGTGACATTCGCGATATATGCGGCGATGCAAAAGAATGAGAGGATCGCGATCGAGTAGGGGATATTCCGTCTCTTCATGCTCGCCATACCCGAAATAACTATGTAGAGAGAGGAGAAGCCCGAGATCGAGTGCGTTATACCCGAGATCACGTTGTCAAAGGAGAGAACGGGGTATGACGCGTAGTTATTACCTGCGGCATAGGTGCCGAGGATCGCGCCGAGAATACCGAAAATAAAGACGAAGTCAAGGCAAACCTCTTTAAGCCTGCCCTTTGAGAAGGCGGCAAGGGGAATCGTGATGAGCTGTATGCTGCACAAAAAGAGAGGAAGGTCGTAGAGCCAGCCGAGCGGATTTCCGCCACGGATGCAGACCAGCACGATCTTGAAAAGCTCAAAGGCATCGATAAGTATTGCCGAGACCATAAGCACGCGGTTTTTCGTCCTCTGATCGGCATTTTTGTTCCTGATACCGAGAATGACCGCAGCTGCGATCATGATCGCCATAAGCGACGAAACGAAAACGAGATGCTGCCAGGACATATATCCCTCTACCTCGCGCGTGTAGCCACCGAAACCAAAAAATTCTCTCATAAACGATCTCTTTCTTAATTTTTCTTTACAATGAGTATATCAAATAAAATGGCGAAAAAAGGTGCTATGGGTCATAATTAATAATATTTAAGAATTTCCGCGCGTTGATTTTTTGTTTTTGGTGGAGAAAGAGTGCATTCTGAGCGTGAGTAATGTACTGATCTTGAGGTACAGCTCATCAATGGCATAAGCGGCGAGAGGAAGCATAAGCACCAGATAACAGATCGCGTATTGAGATTTTGCTTCGAAAAGCGCGTGATAAAAGAATCCGCCCAGAACGACCGTTGGAAGGAGGGCATGCTCGACATCGCGCTTTTTGATAAGGAATATTGCCGCGAGGGCAGCGAGCACGAAGATAAGCTCGACGTATCCGTCCATAAATGACTTTACCTTTGCCTCACCGTCAATCAGAGCGTAGGTTGCAAGCTTACCCATATCTCCGTACCGACCGCGAACCTGGTTTGTCCAAAGGCTCTGGTACGTAGGCTCATTCCATTGGCTTGTGATCTTTTTCGCAAAGAAGTCGCTTGCGTATTGAGGATCGTCAGAAAATAACTTGAGTCTTTCCCGAATGACCTCAATCGAGGCGTCGGCGGCGGAATCAGGATCCATATCGTGGCTATGGAAGTTTGTGACGGTATATTGACCGTTGTACCATCCGGGCGCGATAGCCGACTCGTTGAGTCCCATGGCAAGCCAGGAGACCATAGGAATACCGTCACCGAATTCGATGTCGGTTCGCGCCTCGTAGTGCGCGGTTACCGCCAGGCTCACTCCGAAAACCGAAGCAACACAAAGGATAAGACATACCAGATCGCAAAGCCGTCTACTTGAGATAAGTCGTATAAGACCAATTATTATGATCGCTGCGAGAACGATAGTAAAATTCTTTTTGATCGAGACCGAAATGCCGAGACATAGGGCGCATATGACTGCGTGTATCCAGCCTCGCCATCCCTCGCGTATCTCGCAGAACTGCCAGAGTGAAAGGCAGGCAAAGGCAAGTCCGGGGATGTTTCCGTAGGTGAAGGTGCAAAAAAGGATAGGCTGGAGACAGAATGGTATAAGAAGCGCGAGCACCTTGACAACGGAATCGTTTTTAAAGAGTTTTCGGGTCATCATCAGCAGGGAAAAATAGGATATGGCGAGGAAGACAACGTTTACGTATTCGATAGCGAGGAAATTGTCAGCCGTGCCGAGAAGTCTTATGAATATCTCGGAGAAAAGCACGTAACCGAGCTGGAATGGAAATCGCTTGAAGTAATCCGCCTCGAGATATGATGGGTCGCCGATGGAAAGGTGGTAGGCGGCGCGTGAAACTATAAGAGAGTCATGCGTAGGAGCCGAGAGAGAGGATGAGACCCAGATACAGCCGATCAGCAAGACGAGAGCTACGCTTACCCCAACCGTTATGAAAAGATTCACCTTTGCAAGAAGTCTTCTGCAGATAAAGATCACTAAAATCGCGATCGCGACCGAGAAAAGACCTAAAACGAAATTATCCCAATGATATTCAACGTTTTCAAGCATTGAGTTGTCCATATTCATATCGACAGTGCCTATAAGTGAGTTAACAGACAGATAGAGCATCATCAAAAAGAAGATAGCGAGTGCTGCAATGGAACAGAGCGAGGAAAGTCCGCGCGAAAAGGTAGGTGAGGATTTTTTGTTGTTTGTTGAAGTCCTTGCCATAAGGTATCCTTTCTGTCCGCGTAAAGCCGTACGCGGCGACCGTGATACGTATATTATATCTGAAAAACGATTGTAGTTCAACAGGTAATGACAAATAAATAATAATTTCTTGTCACAAATTATGGAAAGACCGTCAATCAAGCGTCTTCCGCACAAAAAAAACACGCCGATGGAAACATTTAACAAATATAGACTCGACGGGACTTGAACATAGTTCGCTACGCTCACACCGACCTGCAAGCAGGTCGCCGTATGCCGCGCTCCCCGCGCGGCTACGGTTTAAAGAAGCATCTTCCAAAGCAGAAAAAAGGAGATACCGATTGGTATCTCCTTTTTTCTGGTGCGGAAGACGGGACTTGAACCCGTACAGTGTGAACCACACGCCCCTCAAACGTGCGCGTCTGCCAGTTCCGCCACTTCCGCATATTAAACACCTTTGTTTTGTTACTCGAAGAAGGTCTCCGAGCGGTATATATCGGGGCACGCCCCTCAAGCAGTGCGCACAGCAAGCAAAGCTTGCAATCGAGGTGCTTCGCACCATCGGTCTGCGTTCCGCCACTTCCGCATATTAAACACCTTTGTTTTGTTACTCGAAGAAGGTCTCCGGGGTTCTCTGTGGCATCTCTGCCGCGAACATTTGATATTATACACTATCGAAGGCGATTTGTCAATACCTTTTTGAAAAATAATTTAAAAAAATTTTTCTCTGCGAAAACGCCGTTTTATACCCTTTTCCTAAAAGGTTTCCCAAAGAGGGGCGGGGGAGAAATCCTTCTCCCCCGCAATCTCCACCCATCTCAATCCAAAAGTCTGAATCCCGCGGTCTCGGTAACGGGAAGCGAGAAGACGATCGGATGCGCACCGTCGGCGTAGGTATATGAGGCGATAGCCTTCATAATAGTGGATTTCTGATCCTTCTTTGTAACTATGTAGGTTATCTCCTTTTCGTCCGAGATAGCCATACCGAAGAACTTATCGGTGCCTGCGGATGCGGTACCCTTAGCCTTTACGATAGTTCCTCCGCGCGCGCCCGCCTCGCGAGCCGCGTTCATTATTTCATCACTGTGACCCTTTGCACAGATAGATACTACAAGCTCCATCTCAATACTCCTTTCAGAAGTCTCTTTTTGAATATTTTCCTCGTTTTCGTCCTTGACGATATGGTTAAGCACTCGCCTTGAGGCGATGCTCGACAGGGGTATCGCGAGGGCGATACCTCTATCGGGAAGATCTATGCTCATATTACGTGTAAGATCGTTTTTAAGCTCTGCGAGCTTGTTGTGAGGAACGAGCGACTGCATCATGATCTTCTCGCTCTTCTCAAGTCCGAGAAGGTCGAGCGTTTTGGAGTTAGCCGAGCCCTGACAGATGGTACTGTAGATAGGAGCGGCATCGTGCTTGAGATAGAAGTCGATAAACTCCTCGGAATCGCTCTTTTTGATGATCGTCATAAAAAGATATACGTTTTGCATACGGTGTCCGTCCTTTCTTTAAGATTTTACCGCTACGGAGAGGGAATCAAGCGAAAACTCGATGATCTCGATCTCCTCGGCGGAGTCTGTATCGGGAGCGGTGGAGATCTCGGGCATATCGATGACCGTGTCGTCAACGGCAGCCGCGCCCTCGGTACGTCTGAGCTTGAGCTTATACATAAGACCGACGATCTGAATAGAGACGGTAGGTGTCATCGCGACGAGTGCGATAGTGCCGAACGCGTCTATCATAACCATATTTTCAGCACCTCTCGCAGTACAAACACCGATCGAGAGGGGGAGCAGGAAGGTCGCCGCCATAACACCCGAGGCAACGCCGCCCGCGTCAAACGCTATCGTCGTAAAGAGCGTGGGGCAGAAATACGAGAGAATTACCGCAACGATATATCCGACCACAAGGAATGGAAGGATCGTCGTGCCCGTGAGTGCGCGGAGCATAGCGATCGCGGCGGAGAGCGCAACACCGATCGCCATAGCCATCGTGATGACCTTCGGGGGAATAGCGCCCGAGGTCGCATCCTCGACCTGCTTTGCAAGTACTCCGACGGCAGGCTCGGCGTACGTCATACAGAAGCCGATGATAGCGCCGATCGGGATAACTATCCAGGCGTAGGCGCTACTGCCGAGCGCGCTTCCAAGCGCACTTCCGACGGGCATAAATCCAACGTTGACACCGACCAAGAACAGCATCATTCCAACAAAGGTGTAGCCCGCGCCGATGAATATCTGCGCCATCTCCTTTTTCTGAACACGCACCGTGCAGAGCTGGTAGATAAGGAAGAATACGATTATCGGAACAAGACCCATAAGCACGTCCTTGACAATGTGAGGGATCGCACCGAAGAAGGGGAAGAGCATCGCCTGGGAATTCTCAAATACGGGAGAGGTCTTTCCCACGTACGCGATGTTCTCAAAGCCGCCCGCAAGACCCATGACGAGAATAGAAATGATAGGACCTATCGAGCAGATAGCCATAAGACCGAAGGTCGCGTCCTCGCCGTCCTTCTGTGAGGAGATCGCGGCGATACCTGCGCCGATCGACATTACGAAGGGAACCGACATAGCTCCCGTGGTAACTCCGCCCGCGTCGAATGCGATTGCAAGGAAGGTGGGGTCGATAATATAGGATATGACCGCGAGAATAAGGATCGCGCCGTAGCCTGCGGTGAGTATGTATTTGAATCTTATGTTGAAGATTATTCTCATTACCGCGAGAACGAGGAAGACTCCAAGACCTGCCGCAACGGCAAGGATAAATGGCATCTTCATATCTCCCGTGTAGCCTGCAAGCACGTGCAGGTCGGGCTCGCTGATCGTGATAAGAACACCGACGAGCAGGGAAATGAGAGCAATTATCGGAATATTACGTGATTTTGTGAGGTTGGCACCGATGTGAGCACCGATACGCTCCATCGATAGCTCTGCACCGAGGGAAAAGAGTCCAAGACCGACCGTAAGCAGCACGGTTCCTAAGATAAAGGCGATAAAGACGTGATTTTCCAAAGGGCAGACGGTAAAGGAAAGGAAGAGGATGATCAGTGCGATGGGAAGCACCGACGTGAAAGCCTCTTTTATCTTTTCAATTGCCGTTTCAAGCCGTTTGTTTTTCATTATTTTCTCCTTTGAGCGCAAATTACAACATTATAATTATACCTTATATTCCTGCCGCTTTTATTAACATATTAAGACCCGCCTGTGAACATTTTTAAAAAACGCCTCCCAAATCCTGCCTTTTTACATAATTTTTACATTGAACATCTTCAAATTTTGATTTAGCGGGGAGGTAGAAATAGTGATATTCCGCAAAAGCGGAGTGATATTGTCGCCTATGCGACAGTGATATTAAAGCCTGCGGCTTTAGTGATATTCTATTCGCCAAAAAGCTCGCGTAGCGAATATCACTCGTCGTAAGACGAATATCACTGCGAAGCAATATCACTCGCCTTTGGCGAATAGAACTGCGCACCTTCGGTGCGCTAAACCCCAATTTGTGTCCTATTGACAATTTGGGATGCCGATGGTATAATTATGGCATATATAACTTGTAAGAAAGGAGACCGTTATGGCAAGACTTGAGCCGAAGCTAAAGCACGAAAAGCAAGAGAGATCGAACCGATTTACCGAGGTCGACATCGAAGAGAGAGACATCCCGATGTACCGCTCGTACGGCAAGACGAGAAGGGAATATCCTCGCCTTGAAAAGCTCAAGGAGACCATTTTGCGCGGGATTCTTTTGTATTTTCTCATATATCTTGCGCTGATCGCGGCGCTTATCGTATACGTTATCCTCGCGTTTTCGGATGTGATGGCGTTTTTCCTCGTCACTCCCGTCAGCATTGCCCTGATTCTTATCCTCACCCGAACCGCGCGAAAAAGAATAAAATTTCTCCGCAAGCTAAAGAAATTCTGCAAGAGAAACGGCTACACGCTCTCCTTTCACCGCCGATTTCTCGAAGCATTTTTCTGGGATAAAACGTGCGGCACCGACTTTACGCTCAAAACTCAGACCCACACGTACCACGTCAAATTTGCAACCGCAGGCAAGCGCAACTCGGATATGATATTCATGTCAAGGAGCGAGATATTATACCGAAAGCTCAGGCTCAACAACAAGATAACCGTCGCGTTCAACCTCCAGCCAAAGCTCAAAACGCTGTCGGTCAGCTTTCCCGAGGAGGCGTTCTTCGAGGGCGCGAGCGCCGTCATCCTTCTCAATCCCGTTCCGCGCGATATTTCGATAAAGGATGCCGATGGCTCGACCGTGGCAACGGGTGACGGAGAGGATAGATTCGGATATAGGATCTTTGGCGGCTCGAGCTTTATCGAGGGCGTTGAGCGAGAGGAAAGAAAAAGAGCGCAAACCCCTTGACAATTTCGCTATAATATGATAGAATCTATATTTGTTATTAAAATTATCAACCGTCGCACAAGCCACGTGCGACAGAGGAGGAAAAAATGAAAAATACCGAAAAAACAATGGACAAAATAGTCGCGCTTTGTAAGGGCCGCGGCTTCATCTTCGCAGGAAGCGAGATCTACGGCGGACTTGCAAACACCTGGGACTACGGACCTCTCGGCGTTGAGCTTAAGAACAACGTAAAGAAGGCTTGGTGGAAGAAATTCGTCCAGGAAAACAAATATAACGTCGGACTTGATGCGGCGATCCTTATGAACCCCCAGACCTGGGTAGCATCGGGACACCTCGCAGGCTTCTCCGATCCCCTTATGGACTGTAAGGAGTGCAAGGAGAGATTCAGAGCCGACAAGATCATCGAGGATTGGTGCGCTGAAACAGGATTTGAGCTTCCTAAGCCCATCGACGCGTTCACACACGCAGAAATGAAGGACTTTGTTGAGGAGCATAACATCCCCTGTCCCTCCTGCGGCAAGCACAACTTCACTGACATCCGTCAGTTCAACCTTATGTTCAAGACCTTCCAGGGCGTGACCGAGGACGCAAAGAACACAGTATATCTCCGCCCCGAGACCGCGCAGGGAATATTCACAAACTTTGTAAACGTTCAGCGAACTACGAGAAAGAAGATGCCCTTCGGTATCGCGCAGATCGGAAAATCCTTCCGTAACGAGATCACCCCCGGTAACTTCATCTTCCGTGTCCGCGAGTTCGAGCAGATGGAGCTTGAGTTCTTCTGCAAGCCCGGCACCGACCTTGAGTGGTTCTCATATTGGAGAGAATTCTGCCACAATTGGCTTCTTTCTATCGGTCTTAAGGACGAAAACATCCGTCTTCGTGACCACGATCCCGAGGAGCTTTGCTTCTACTCCAAGGCAACGACCGACTTTGAGTTCCTCTTCCCGTTCGGCTGGGGCGAGCTCTGGGGCGTTGCGGACAGAACGGATTACGACCTCACACAGCATCAGAACACCTCGGGCAAGGATCTTTCCTACTTCGATCCCGAGACCAACGAGAGATACATTCCTTACGTTGTCGAGCCCTCTCTCGGCGTAGAGAGAACCGTACTTTCCGTCCTCTGCGACGCTTATGACGAGGAAGTCATCGACGAGGCAAAGAACGACGTAAGAACGGTTATGCGCTTCCATCCCGCCTTGGCTCCTATGAAGGCGGCAGTTCTTCCTCTTTCCAAGAAGCTCTCCGAGAAGGCGACCGAGATATACGAGGAGCTTTCCAAGTACTTCAGCGTTGACTATGACGAGGCAGGCTCTATCGGCAAGAGATATCGCCGTCAGGACGAGATCGGAACACCTCTTTGCATCACTATCGACTTTGAGACTGTCGGCGACGCTGAGAAGGCAGGCGACGGTTGCGTGACCGTACGTGACAGAGACACTATGGAGCAGGTAAGAATCCCGATCAGTGAGCTCCGCGCATACATCGAAAAGAAGATCGAATTCTGATAAATAGACCCCAAAATGCAGGATTTCGTACTTTTCGGCACACTTTTTAACGTCGTTACCGTACTGCTTGGCTCCCTTATCGGACTTGGCGCAAGAAAGCTCGGGCTCTCGAAAAGGATGGGCGATAAAGGAAAAAGATTTTCCGACGCGGTCTTTCACGGACTCGGACTCTGCGTTATTCTGATAGGAATCGGCGGTGCGATACAGGGCGCAGTAAATTCACAGATAATCTCGGCGTTCCCGAAAGGGAGCGTCGAGTTTTCAGCAATATATACCGAGAGAACGCTCGTGATCATCATTTCAATGGTGCTTGGAGTGCTGCTCGGCGAGCTTGTTGACATCGATAAGAGGATAAACTCGCTAGGCGATAAGATAGAGGGACTTATGAAGGGGAGGGGCGGTAACGTCTCGCAGGGATTTGTCTCGGCGTCTCTTCTTTTCTGCGTCGGCTCGATGACGATAGTCGGCTCGCTCAATTCAGGTATCTCCGGCGACCATTCATTGCTTATCACAAAGAGCATAATGGACCTGATCTCGTCGATCATATTCGCATCGACGATGGGTGTGGGAGTTATGTTTTCGGCGGCGTTCGTGCTTGTATATCAGGGAGCGATCACATTGATCGCCGCGTGGGCAGGACCTTTTCTGTCGGGCGATGTCATTACCTGTATGACCGCGGTCGGCTCGCTGCTAATTATCGCCCTCGGACTCAATATCCTCGGAACGACCAAAATAAAAATAATGAACTATCTCCCCGCGATGTTTTTCCCCATAGGCATTATCCCCCTCTGGGACCTCATCGCATCTCTCATTGCAAAATAACCCAATTTAACAAAAAAACGGAGGTCAATATGGCTTCGAAGATATACAACGTAATTGAATACGGTGCAAAGAACGATGGTGTTACCTTAAATACTGCGGCGGTGCAGGCTGCGATAGACGCATGCTCGGCGAGCGGAGGCGGCACCGTCCTTTTTGCCGACGGGGAGTACGTCCTCTCCACGGTTTTCCTCAAAAGCAATGTCCATATCGTAATAGATAAGACCGCGCGAGTCTTGGGCGCTGCCCATTTCGATGACTATTGCTTCCACGAGAAGATCGATTATCCTGCATACCAGGATCAGTCGCACACCTATTTTGATTGCTCGATGTTCGTCGGCAGAGGCTGCGAGAATATCGCGATCACGGGCGAGGGCGAGATAGATATGCGAAGCGTCTGGGACGAGGAAAACAAGCGCGATATAGTCCACCGCGGACCCAAGTGCATCGCGCTCAAGGAGTGCAAAAGCGTTGAGATAAGCGGACTTGAAATAAAGAACGTCACCGACCTCTCCGTCTACTTCGCGGGCTGTGAAAACGTTGATATTTACGGGCTTAAATTGCAGGTCTATATCGACGGAATATCACCCGACAACTCCAAAAACGTGCGCATACGCGATTGCGACATTGATTGCGGCGACGACGGTATCGTGTTCAAATCCTCGTATACCCTCAATCGCCTTGATGAGTGCCGAAATATAACGGTCAGCAATTGCCGCGTCAAGAGCCGTTGCTCCGCGATCAAGTTCGGCACAGAGACGAACGGTGGCTTTTACGATATCACAATTGACAACGTCGACATCCGCGAAACGCGCATCACAGGAATTGCGATCGAGAGCGTGGACGGCGCGATAATCGACGGTCTGACCCTCAAAAATATCAAAATGCGCAACGTCGGTGCGCCTCTCTTTGTCCACCTCGGGCAGAGAATGAGAGGTCCCAAGGGGCTCGAGATCGGTCGCATACGCAATATAACGCTTGAAAATATCACCGCAGAGGGACCCTATGAGCCATATAAGGCGATCGCGTGGAATTACGTGAGCTACACGGCAAAGGACAATCTCCAATACCCCTGGAGCATGAATTCAAGCCCGGCAGAAAAGCAGTTTACCTCAAATGTTTGCGGACTCAAGGGAATTCCGCTTGAAAATATCACCCTCCGCAACGTAAATCTCACACTTGAGGGCGGTGTCAATGATTTTACCCCGACCGTCCCCGATAAAGCCCCCGAGTACCCCGAGGTGTTCGTATACGGCGGGGAATTGCCTGCAAAGGGCATCTTTTTCCGCCATATAAACGGACTTACCCTCGACAACGTCAGAATATCGACCTATAACCCCGACGCCCGCGAGGACTTCGTCTTCGACGACGTAAATGGTCTGATAATCAAATAATCTTCAAATTTTGATTTGTCGAACTGTTGTGAATAGCCTTCTCCGCTGGAGAAGGCTATTCGTAAAACCGCAATTTAACAAGAAAGAGCCACGCTGTCGCGTAGCTCTTTTCTATATCTATTCACCTCTCGGGCAAAAATTCTTTAATACTCTCCCTGATAAGATGATAATCATTCGTCATAATGGTATCAATACCCATTTTGATATACTTTCTCGCGCTTTCGGCATCGTCCGCCTGACAAAGGTTGCAGCGAATGCCGTGTGCATGAGCTCTGTCGATCATCTCCTGATCAAGAGGATACCACGTCACAAACTGGATTTTGTTAAATCCGTGCTCAATAGCTTCTTCAAGCATACCTGCGTTTCCGCGGCCTGCGCCGAGACAGAAGCCGGCAAGAGGGAGGAGCTCTCTCATTTTTTCAAGGCTTTCAATGTTAGTAGTCATAAAGTAAATATGCTGTTCGCAGTCATACTTCTTTATAAGACGGGCGATATCCTCGTAATGACGAGCCTGCTTGTTGACGTAATCGGGGCTGTCGAGAATGTCCCAGATCTTGACGTGAATATTCATAATAACTCTGCCGGAGAACTGCTTGAGTACCTCTTCAAGCGTGGGAATCTGAAGCCCCTTGAGCTTCTCGTGACCCTTTGAAAAATCAAGAGCCTTTAGCTCCTCGAGCGTGTGCGTGCATATCCAACCGGTGCCGTTTGAAACGCGCTCAAGGCTTGAATCGTGCGCAACCACGAGCTGCCCGTCCTTGGTTTCCCAAACGTCAAACTCGATCTCCTCGGCTCCCATAGAGACCGCCGCGCCGAGAGCAGGCATAGTGTTCTCGGGAGCGATGGTGTTAAATCCGCGGTGAGCGCAAACACGAGGATAGCTCATCCACTTGTCAAATGTGACGATGCCCGAGCCACCCTGACGGTATTTCCAGGGGCGGCGACCGATCTCAACGTACTCCCAATGTGCGGACGGGGGATTGCCGTAGCCCGCGGGCTTGTAGTACTTGTCCTTGGGGTCAAAGTCGAATGTGAACGAGCCTACCGCACTCTTCATATTGCCGATGACCTTGCCGTAGGGCGAGACAGCCATAGACGAGCCGCCGAGCTTTGACTCAAGACCCATCGAGACCGACGCGCGGAGAACGTAAGCATTTGTGTTGTAGGCGCAGAAGCGAGTCATCATCTCAAGCGCCTCGTGAGTGTCGCTTCTCTGATGAGAGCAGCCGATTATAATATCCACGTTATAGCGCGCGATGTTAGCGTACATCTCGTAGAAATAGAAATCGTAGCAGGTTAGAAATGCGTAGCGGATACCGTCGATCTCGATGATATAAGGCTCGTCGAACTCAAAAGAATACTGACCGTCGCGACCTCTCTCGAATATCTCGGAATGAACGGGATGCACCTTGTCGTATTTTCCGACCACATTACCTGCACGGTCGATTGCAAAGGTCGTGTTTTTGTATCCCTCGCTCGAGGAGTTGAAGAAAACTACCGCGTCGCATCGCTTTGCGGTCTCGATCGCCTTATTGAGCAGGGCAGGGTGATATTTTTCGGTCGAGGCGATAAATTCCTCACGTGTTTCTGCCTTTGCGGGGACGTCCGCGGACTCGGGAAGCACGATGATGTCAAGTGAGTGGTCGCATTTGTCGAGCTGAGCAAGCTCCCAGAGGAAAAGCTCGTCCGAGCGTGAATAGTCCGTCGACCAAAGCGGTTGAATGATGCAAGCCTTCATAAGGATCTCCTTTTCTGACTGTAAATGTTTGTCTCTGTTAATTATAAATCAATTATATTACTTTTTTCCCGAAAATACAATAGCTTTTCCGATTTTAAATTTTAAATTTTGATTTGTCGGTGAGGGTAGAAATAGTGATATTCCGCAAAAGCGGAGTGATATTGTCGCTTATGCGACAGTGATATTAAAGCCTGCGGCTTTAGTGATATTCTATTCGCCAAAAAGCTCGCGTAGCGAATATCACTCGTCGTAAGACGAATATCACTGCGAAGCAATATCACTCGCCTTTGGCGAATAGAACTGCGCACCTTCGGTGCGCTAAACCCCAATTTATAAAAAAGCACAGAAAAAAGGCGGAGGAAGATCCCCGCCCTTTTTCTGTTATCCAAAATTAACAGACAGAATTTATTGACTTGTTGTGTAGTAGACCGAAGGGTTAAATTACTTAACCTCAACAGTAGCGCCAGCCTCTTCGAGAGCAGCCTTGATCTTGTCAGCCTCGTCCTTAGCAACGCCTTCCTTAACAGCCTTGGGGCAACCCTCAACCATGTCCTTAGCTTCCTTAAGTCCGAGACCTGTGATCTCACGAACTGCCTTGATAACGTTGAGCTTCTTGTCGCCGAAGCCGGTAAGAACTACGTCAAACTCGGTCTTCTCTTCTGCTGCGGGAGCTGCTGCTGCGCCTGCTACTGCAACAACGCCTACGGGAGCTGCTGCGGAAACGCCGAACTCTTCCTCAACTGCCTTTACGAGGTCAGCGAGCTCGAGAATTGTAAGTGTCTTGATTTCTTCAAGAATATTTGTGATCTTTTCGGATGCCATGTTAAATTACCTCCTGAATATGGAAATATAAAATGTTTTTGTTTTTATGCGACTTTAAGTCGATTATTCTGCAGCGGGTGCTTCTGCTTCTGCAGGAGCTTCTTCTGCGGGTGCTGCTTCGCCGTCCTTGTCGATGATCGCCTGGAGAGCGTAAGCAAAGTTGTAGATAGGAGACTTGATAGAGCCGAGGAACTTAGCGATAAGAACTTCCTTAGAGGGAATGTCTGCAAGGTTGTTTACACCTGCCGCGTCAATTACCTCACCATCACAGTAACCTGCGAGGATCTGGAAGGATTCGATCTTGTTAGCGTATTCCTTGAGGATCTTAGCAGGAGCGATAGGATCTTCGGGGCTGGAGATAGCGATAGCAGTCATACCGTTGAGGTACTGCTTCATATCGCCGTAGCCGCACATATCGCAAGCTCTGCCTGTGAGGGTGTTCTTCATAACGACGTACTTGACACCTGCTTCACGGAGAGCCTTACGGAGAGCTGTATCGTTATCAACGGTGATACCCTGATAATTAACAACTACGCCGGCTGCACTTGCCTTGATCTGCTCTGCGAGGTCTGCAACTACCTGTTTTTTCTGTTCGAGTATTGCATTACTAGGCATTTGGTTTAACCTCCCGTGTGTTAGAATTAAAAAAACTTTCTTCCCGACGGCTCGACACACGAAACCGGGAAAGAAAGCACACAAAAAGCCCTGAGGCTGATATTTCGTTTAACTTCTTCCTCGGCAGGGTGGCTTGCGCTTTTACGGGAACCTGCTGTCTTTGGATAAGAGCCTTTATCGGCTCACCTGCGTATTATACCACAACAAAAACCGTTTGTCAATAGCTTTTTAAAAATAATTTCAATTTTTTTCAAAAATTCTTTCCCCATAACCCTTCGACACCGAACCTCCAATAATCAATCTTTCAAATTTTGATTTATCGAACTGTTGCGAATAGCCTTCTCCAGCGGAGAAGGGGGACCACCGAAGGTGGTGGATGAGGAGGTCGCCACTAGGATGTGCGCCACGGGTGTATCGTGGATTTTGTTTTGTGTCATAAGGATTCTTTTGCAACGAAACAAAGCTTTTTTACAGACGCAAAGCCCTTGAAAGGGCGACCTCCTCATCCACCGCGCGAGCGCGGTCCCCCTTCCCCGCGGGGAAGGCTAAACACGCAGATAAACCGCAATTTCATTCGTTCATAAGAGAAACATTCATTATTTTCAGAAAAAACACAGATTTTTCGTCAAATAGATTTACAAACCCCGAAAAATGTGTTATAATACGATTGCTACACAAAACTTAATATCAAACTACGAGATGCTCTCCGTTTTCATGGAGAGCCTTCTCTCCATATTTTTTTCACAGGATATTTATACCTTCTGATGCGAATGGTGATAATGAATTTGGTAAAAACGCAAATTCCATTCATCATTCGCGCGTGGAGTCTCTCTCGTAGCTTGTTGAGTTTTGTGTAGCAACAAATCGGAGTTTGCGTTTTTCGGTGCGATGACTTCGGTTGTCGCACCTTTTTGTTTTGCAAAATTCAACAGCAAGGGAGATCCCAAAATGACCGATCAGAAAGAAAACAAGATTATTGATAAAGAAGAAGCCGATTTTTATCCGGGATTGGAAGAGATGTTGGCGTACGCTCTTTCGTGTTCGATAGTAAAAAGACTTTACAAGGACACGGAAGTAACGGACGAATACCGTATGCTATTTGTGCATGATCTGGCAAAGGAAGCCATTTCCGGTTTACGCGAAGCCCGTGAAGTCGGCAATTATCCTGAGCCGAAGGATTATCCGCCCAGATATAAGGTGTTGATAAACCGCATGTTTCGATATAATGCGCAGGACGATATCCCCTTTCCCGAGGTCGATACACCTTATGAAAGATTCAAAGCTCAGCTTTATTTTTCCACGGGGATCAAACTTCGCGTTGTCCGTGTCGAACGCAGACCCCGTAAATAAACTTCTTGCTAATTTCAAATTTTGATTTGTCAGGGGCGCGGGGGCGCGGGGGATGCGGGTCGCTTTTTGAAAAAAGCTCCGCAAAAACTTCCCCTATATTAGGTCCTTTAATAGTGAAGAATATGACTCGGACTGCTTGCAAGCAGCTGTTTGCAACAAATTGACAAATGTCTTGGTTCAACTTCACGTTGCATACGGTGGCGTAGGATTTTTCGCCGCAAGCGGCTAAAAAAATCCCTCACTGACCTTTTCGTATTGATAAGGTTTAGAACCCAGCCGATAAAAAACCTTTAACCATAAAGAAAAACTAAGTTAAAGAAAGCTTTTCAAACGACTATATGTTTACTCGCAACACGATAGCAGTGGGGCTATGCAGATGCGACACGGTGTAGATAGATAAACCGTCTTAACTTGTATAAAATATACTTTGGGGTTTTGGGGGTGTGGGGGACTTTTTTCCCTGGAAAAGTCCCCC
>SVRT01000007.1 GCA_015064685.1 Oscillospiraceae bacterium | reverse complement strand
TAAGAACTACCGTTTCAATACAAACTGTATCAAAATAGTAGTTCTTATTTGGTCTGAGTGACAAGACTTGAACTTGCGGCCTCTACCACCCCAAGGTAGCGCGCTACCAGCTGCGCCACACCCAGATACCTTAACTTTTGACTACGTTAGCATTTTGGAGTTGCTAAGATGAAGATTTGGTTGTCTTCTCTCGGCGACCTTGATATTATATCACATAAAAAATAGTTTGTCAATAGCTATTTTGAAAAAAATAAGACAATTTTTTATGTTTTTTTGCGCTCTTTTATTGCATATTGACAAAGGAGAAGGTTTTTATTGACATTGTAAGTTAATTGTGCTATAATCAATTATCAGATAACGAAATTTGATTGGAGATTTGGCATATTATGAGTAAAAATCGAAACGTTATTGGAATAGACGTGGGCGGTAGCACAACTAAGATAGTTGGTTTTAAGATGGGGGAAAACGGCAATAATCAGCTTATCTCGCCGTTTCTTGTTCGCGCAACCGACCCTATTACCTCGATATACGGTGCTTTTGGTCGCTTTACTTCTCAAAACGGGTTATCTCTTGATGAAATCGACAAGGTTATGGTGACCGGTGTCGGTGCAACGCATATGCAAAATCCTATATACAATCTTACTTGCCAGACCGTTCCGGAGTTCTCTGCGGTTGGTCTTGGCGGACTTTATCTTTCTGGACTTGACGAGGCGATCATCGTCAGCATGGGAACAGGAACTGCGCTCGTTCACGCAAAGAAAGAGGGAAGTAAGACAAAGATCAATTACCTTGGCGGAACAGGTGTCGGAGGCGGCACTTTGCTTGGTCTTACAAGGAAAATGACGGGAATTGAAACCGTTGAACACATTGAGGAGATCTGCCGCGAGGGTAATCTTGATAATATCGATCTGAGGGTTAAGGATATCTCTAAAAACGCCAAATATACCGGTGTAAATGAGGATCTGACTGCTGCGAATTTCGGTAAGGTTTCGGATCTTGCGACGAATGCGGATATTGCTCTCGGTGTTGCGAATATGGTTGCGGAAACCGTTGCTATGATGTCAGTTTTTGCGGCTCGCGGACACGGTATAAAAGACGTTGTGATCATTGGTAATCTTACAAATATTGAGGCTGTAAGAAACGTATTTGAGAATCTCGGTTCGTTTGGAATCAACTTTATTATTCCGGATAATTCGAGTTTTGGTACTGTTATCGGAGCGGCGCTTTACGAGGAGTTAGAATCTTAATTTTTAGCTGTAAATTACGCAAAATTACGGGGTTTTTACCCCGTTTTTTAATTTTTTTGATTAAAATGAAGCTAACCATACCGACATTAAGGCAAACAATTGACAAAATCAGTCAAAATGGGGCTATTTTGAGTGTTTTTTTGAGTAATAAATAAAAATGTATATATTCATTTTTTTGCATTTTTATTCATTTATTAAAAAACACGTACTCATTGACTTTTGGAGAATGACGTGGTATAATTTATAGTGATGTATTTTTTCACCGTCTTTGGTGAACGTCGAATGAAATTTCACTTGGAGGAATTGAAATGAAAAAGACATTATTAGCGCTTTTGCTGGTTTTGGCGTTGTGTCTGCCGACCTTTGTCGGTTGTGACACGTCCGAGACACCGAAGCAAACAGAGGAGAAGCCCTCAGGCGACGTTGTCGAGCAGGATACGACTGTTGATGACGGAAACAAGGGTGAGGACAAGAATAAGGATTACAGTGAGATCTACAAGAATCCTTACGACATTTATGAGGAGCTTACGAGCAAGGGTTACACGGGAACCTTTGAAGAATGGGTTGAGTCTCTAAAGGGAGCTGACGGCGCGGATGGAAAGAGCGCGTATCAGCTTGCTGTGGAGAATGGATATACGGGAACAGTTGAGGAGTGGCTGCTCTCTCTTGTTGGTGCGCCCGGTAAGGACGGAGCTGACGGAAAAGACGGTATTGACGGCGCTCCCGGTAAAGACGGTGAGGACGGTGAGGACGGCGAGGACGGAAAGGATGGAAAGGACGGACTTGACGGAAAGTCTGTTTACGATCTTGCCGTTGAGAATGGATTCAAGGGAACAGTTGAGGAATGGCTGCTTTCTCTTGTCGGTGCTGACGGAAAAGACGGTGTCGACGGTGCGCCCGGTAAGGACGGAGCTGACGGAGCGCCCGGTAAAGATGGCGAAGACGGCAAAGACGGCGACAAGGGTGACAAGGGAGATACCGGTGCTACGGGTAACGGAATCCTTACCATTATCAAGAGCGGAAGTGACGGTCTTGTCGATTCATATACAATTGTGTTTACCGATGGAAGCACAACAACATTTACAGTGGCAAATGGCGCTCAGGGACCTCAAGGACCGCAAGGACCTCAGGGTGAAAAGGGCGAGGACGGAAAAGATGGAGTCGACGGCGAAGACGGAGCTGACGGAGCACCCGGTAAAGACGGTGCTGATGGCGCCGACGGACTCACACCTTACATCGGTGAGAATGGAAACTGGTGGATAGGTGACAAGGATACCGGTATCAAAGCCGAAGGAAAAGATGGCGAAGATGGAAAAGACGGAGTCGACGGTACGGACGGTAAGGACGGCGTTGACGGTGAAGACGGAGCGCCCGGAAAAGACGGCGAAGACGGTGCCGACGGACTCACACCTTACATCGGTGAGAATGGAAACTGGTGGATAGGTGACAAGGATACCGGTATCAAAGCCGAAGGAAAAGATGGCGCTGATGGTGCAGACGGTAAGGACGGCGCCGACGGCGAGGATGGAAAAGACGGAGCCGACGGTGCGCCCGGTAAAGATGGTGCAGACGGTGCTGACGGTCTTACACCTTACATCGGTGAGAATGGAAACTGGTGGATTGGTGACGAGGATACGGGCATTAAGGCTGCCGGCGAAGATGGAAAAGACGGCGAAAAGGGTGACAAGGGAGACCAGGGTGAGCAAGGTATTCAGGGTGAGTCCGGTGCGACCATTGAAAAGGTTGAGTATGACGAAAACGGCAAGCTTGTTATTACCTTGACGGACGGAACCGTACTTGATGCTATCGAGATGCCCGAGAAGCACAACTTTGGTGATTGGGTGAATTATGCCGGAAACGATGACATTTCTTGTGAATATAGACTTTTCTACCGCATTTGCTCAATATGCAAAACTATTGAGTGGAAGAGCGGATCCTATGATCAGCACAATTTTGACGTTGTAACAACGGCTCCTACATGCCAAGCACAGGGTTACGATGATAAGACGTGTACAATCTGTGGATATGAGGAAAGAACAAATTTCACAGACAAGATAGATCACGATTGGGCAGAGGAATATTCATACGACAAGAACAACCACTGGTTCGAATGCTCTATGTGTGACGAGACCAAGGATAATGAGGCACACACGATCGAGGACAGCGGAAAGTGCAGTGTATGCAACAATCAGATAACTGCTTCGAGGGGAGTCGTATATCTTGTTTCTAATGACGGCACATATGCAGAAGTGATAGACTACACCGCATCTGCGACCAATGTTCAGATCGCAGAGAAATATAACGGTGTGCCGGTAACTGTTATTGGAGATAGTGCATTTAAAGGTAAGTCTATAACATCGGTCGTTATCCCCGACAGTGTGACGAGCATTGGTAAGAATGCGTTCTCTGGTTGCACAAGCCTTACGAACGTAGAAATAGGCGACAGTGTGACGAGCATAGGAAGTTCTGCGTTCTCTTCTTGCAGAAGTCTGACGAGCGTGGAAATAGGCGACAGTGTGACGAGCATAGGAAGTTCTGCGTTCTATAATTGCACCAGCCTGACGAGCGTGGAAATAGGCGACAGTGTGACGAGCATAGGAGGTTCTGCGTTCGAAGGATGCAGCAAGTTGATAGAGAAGATAGACGGAGTATCCTACGTTGATAACTGTGTTATAGATTTTGATGACACGGTAGTGGTTGTTACATTAAAGGAAGAGACGAGGATAATAGCGGACTATGCATTCAGCTATAGTTCAAAGCTCAGAAGCATAACTATCCCCGACAGTGTGACGAGCATAGGAAGTTCTGCGTTCTATAATTGCACCAGCCTGACGAGCGTGGAAATAGGCGACAGTGTGACGAGCATAGGAGATATTGCGTTCTGTAATTGCACCAGCCTGACGAGCGTGGAAATAGGCGACAGTGTGACGAGCATAGGAGATAATGCGTTCTGTAATTGCACCAGCCTGAAGAGCGTGGAAATTCCCGACAGTGTGACGAGCATAGGAAGTTCTGCGTTCTCTTCTTGCAGAAGCCTGACGAGCGTGGTAATCCCCGACAGTGTGACGAGCATAGGATATAATGCGTTCTCTGTTTGCACCAGCCTGACGAGCGTGGAAATTCCCGACAGTGTGACGAGCATAGGAAGTTTTGCGTTCTATGATTGCGACAGCCTGATGAGCGTGACGTTTAAGAATCCGAACGGGTGGTGGAGAGCATCATCTTCTAATGCAACAAGCGGAACAAGTATATCGCGTTCAAGTCTTGCAGATGTAGGTACTGCGGCTACGTATCTCAAGTCGACGTATGATAACTATTATTGGAAACGCAGCTAAAATTGATAAAATTTAACAGAGAGGGCAACCGCGTGCGGTTGCCCTTTTTTGTCGGCTATTAAAATGTGATATTGCGCTTTTTGCGCAGCGGTATTCGCGCGAAGTGCGAGTTGAGTTTGCAAGGGGGCGCGGCGGAGCCGCGCGCGAGCGGAGCGAGCGCGGTTCGTTTGCAAGTAGTCAGTGGTGGGGGGGTGGGATAATAAGTAAGATGTGTCATATTGGTGGAGTAAGGCGCGGTTGAATCGATAGTATTGTTTTAATGGCGACCTCCTCATCCACCGCTACCGCGGTCCCCCTTCTCCGCTGGAGAAGGCTATTGGCGGCGAGGAGCGAAGTGACGAGGCGACGGATCCGCCGCGGATACAAGAAAAATGCAAAATTCAGCGAAATATCGGTCAAATTCTATTGACTTATTGATAAAAAGGTGATATAATTTATAAGTTGAAGATTAATTGACGAAAGGATGTAAAAATTCTTATGAAATGGACATCACTTAATGACTTAAGAGAGAAGTATCTCTCATTCTTTGAGTCGAAGGGACATCTGCGTCTTCCTTCTTACTCGCTCGTTCCTCACAACGACAAGTCACTTTTACTTATAAACTCCGGTATGGCGCCTATGAAGAAGTTCTTCACGGGTGAGGAGATCCCTCCGCGCAATCGCGTAACTACCTGCCAGAAGTGCATCAGAACACCTGACCTTGAGCGCGTTGGTCACACTGCGCGTCACGGCACGTTCTTTGAGATGCTCGGTAACTTCTCCTTTGGCGACTACTTCAAGGAGGAGGCTATCGCTTGGTCCTGGGAGTTCCTCACCGGTTGGCTTGAGATCCCTGCGGAGCTTCTTTGGCCTTCTATCTATGAGCATGACGAGGAGGCTTACGACATCTGGGTAAACAAGATCGGCGTTGATCCTGCGCACGTTGTAAGACTTGGCAAGGCTGACAACTTCTGGGAGCACGGCAGCGGTCCTTGCGGCCCTTGCTCCGAGATCTACTTCGACCGCGGACTCAAGTACGGCTGCGGCTCGCCCGACTGCAAGCCCGGTTGCGATTGCGACAGATTTATGGAGATCTGGAACAACGTATTCTCGCAGTTCAACAACGACGGTCAGGGCAACTACACTGAGCTTGCTCAGAAGAACATTGACACCGGTATGGGTCTTGAGCGTCTTGCTTGTGTTATGCAGGGCGTTGACAACATGTTCGAGGTTGACTCTATCCGCAAGGTAATTGACAAGACCTGCGAGATCGCAGGCAATACCTACGGTGCTGACGCTGACAACGATATTTCTATCCGCGTTGTTACAGACCACTCCAGAAGCGCAATGTTTATGATCAGCGACGGCGTTATTCCTTCCAACGAGGGACGCGGATACGTTCTTCGCCGTATTATTCGCCGCGCTTGCCGTCACGGTAAGCTTCTCGGCATAAATCACGCTTTCCTTGTTGATACCGTTACTGTTGCTATCAACGAAAGCTTTGCGGCATATCCTGAGCTTGAAGAGAAGCGCGATTATATTCTCAAGGTTATTTCTATGGAGGAGGAGCGTTTCGACGCGACTGTTGACGCAGGTCTCTCCATTCTCTCCGATCTTATCAGAGGCGCAATTTCTGACCACGCGGACGTTATCTCCGGTGAGGACGTATTCAAGCTTTACGACACGTTCGGATTCCCGATCGATCTTACTCGCGAGATCGCAGCTGAGAGCAATCTCTCTATTGACGAGGAAAAGTTCCTTGAGCTTATGCAGCAGCAGAAGGTTCGCGCAAGAGAGGCAAGAGCTAACATTGGCGGTTGGGATGAGTCC
Source organism: Oscillospiraceae bacterium (assembly GCA_015064685.1). GTDB lineage: Bacteria > Bacillota > Clostridia > Oscillospirales > CAG-272 > SVTX01. Next base: position 112,510 of record SVRT01000007.1, on the reverse strand, counting down.
TCCAAATCTCTTCTTTCCGACCTTCCCAAAACCGAATTTACCGGCTACACAGATTTCAAGAGCGACGCTAAGGTTATCGCTATCCTCACAGACGAGGGAAGCGTTGACTCTGTCAGCGAGGGTGACTGCACCATCGTTCTTGATCGCACTCCTTTCTACGGCGAGGGCGGCGGACAGGTTGGTGACACGGGTACTATCTACTCCGACAAGTTCCTCGGAACTGTTTACGATACAAAAAAGACTGACGGCGTTTACATCCATCTTTGCACGGTTGCAAACGGCGAGGTCAAGGTTGGCGACGCTGTTGTTGCCGACATAAACGACTCCAAGCGTATGGCTACCTGCCGTAACCACTCTGCGGCTCACCTTCTTCAGGCGGCTCTCAGACAGGTTCTCGGTAACCACGTTGAGCAGGCGGGCTCTTACGTTAACGAAGAGGTTTGCAGATTTGACTTTACTCATTTCGCGGCACTTACACACGACGAGATACAGAGAGTTGAGGCTCTTGTAAACTTCAACATTCTTGCGGCTAACGATATAGTTACAATGGAGACAGATATTGAGACTGCAAGAAAGAACGGTGCTATGGCACTCTTCGGCGAGAAGTACGGCAGTGTTGTCCGCATGGTCAAGATGGGTAACTTCTCGACAGAGCTTTGCGGTGGTACTCATTGCAACAATACCGGCAAGATCGGTCTTTTCAAGATCACAAGCGAGTCGAGCGTTGCGGCGGGTGTTCGCCGTATCGAGGCTGTTACCGGTATGGGTGTTCTTGAGCTTATCGCTAAGAAGGACAAGCTTATCGTTGAAACCGCGGCTGAGCTTAAGGTTCAGAATCCCGCAGATATTGCCAAGAGAGCTGTTCAGCTTCAGGGTGAGATCTCTTCTATGAAGAAGGAGATCGAGGCTCTTAACTCCAAGCTCGCGGGAAGCAAGCTTGCTGACGTTCTTGCAGGAGCTGTAACAGTTGGTGCTGTTAAGCTCGTAACGTACGTTGCTGAAGGCATGGAGATCGACGCGGCAAGAAGTCTTTCCGATAAAATCAAGGCTGAAAATGACGACGTTGTTGCGGTTATTGCGGTTAATTCCGGTGACAAGCTCAACTTCATTGCAGTTGCGGGTAAGAATGCTGTCAGCGCAGGTGCGCATGCGGGCAAGCTCGTTGGATCAGTTGCTGCCGTTACAGGCGGTAAGGGCGGCGGACGTCCCGATAACGCTATGGCAGGTGGACGCGATGCTTCCAAGGTCGCAGAAGCACTTGATAGCGCAAAAGCAACTCTTGAAGGTATGCTTAAGTAATAATAAAAGAATTGGCGTGTCTGCGACACGCCAATTCTTTTGTTTATATGAAACCTGTTGCTTTTTATCTGAAGCTTGTGGGAGCGCTGTTTTTCATTGCTGAAATCACAGCTCTGGGCTTCTTTGCTTTGAAGATAGCAGAGCCTGCAACGATTACGTTTGCACCTGCTGAGGTGAGAATGGATACGTTATCGGCGTTGATTCCACCGTCGACCTCAATATCGAGGTTTATTCCTCTCTCAGCACAATACTTACGGAGAGTTGCGACCTTATCCACAGTTTCGGGAATCATTGACTGTCCGCCAAATCCCGGCTCTACCGTCATAATAAGAGCCATATCTATATGCTCGACGAGAGGGAATAGATGCTCTACGGGGGTCTTTGGTGAAATTGCAAGTCCTGCTCTCATCTCATAAGAGTGGATAAGGTGTATGACGGACATAGGGTTTTCACACGCCTCGTAATGCACGGTTATTATATCCGCTCCGGCTTTGACAAAACGGTCTATGTAACGCTCGGGGCGCTTGATCATAAGGTGGACGTCGAAGAGCATATTCGTACATTTTCTGATAGACGAGATAAGATCGGGACCAAACGAGAGATTAGGGACAAATGCGCCGTCCATTACGTCGAGATGAAGATACTGCGCGCCTGCCTGCTCGACCTTCTTGATCTCGGTCGCAAGCGTTGAAAAGTCCGCGGCAAGCAGAGAAGGAGAAATATATATCATAACCTTACCTTCCTTTCATAAGGGAATTTTCTTTGTGGAATTTTGTTGTTTTATGTCATATTATATAGTATAAGGCAACGCTTCGGGAAAGCCTTTTTCTTTGTTTTAAAAAAGGGGAAGTGGATTAATTTTAGGGTATCCCGAGCGATTATATGCTGTTGCGCGAAAGTGCAACAGCTATTGTTTGTCTGCTTATTTTTCAATAATGAGACAAACCGCGTGAGCGGCGATACCAAGCTCTTGTCCCGTAAAGCCGAGCTTCTCCTCGGTCGTTGCCTTTACGCTGACGTTTTTGATGTCTGTATTAAAGACTCCGGCGATATTTTCTCTCATTGATTCAATATGAGGCGCGAGCTTGGGCTTCTGCGCGATAACCGTTGCATCGATGTTTCCTATCGCGTAGCCCTGAGCATCCATAACCTTTGCGACACGCTCGCAGAGGATCATACTGTCTATATCCTTAAACTCCGCATCGTTGTCGGGGAAAAGGTGACCGATGTCTCCCATTGCCATAGCGCCAATGATAGCATCCATAACTGCGTGGAGAAGGACGTCTGCATCAGAGTGACCGAGAAGTCCCAAGGTGTGCGGAATATCAACACCGCCGATTATACATTTACGACCCTCGACAAGCTTGTGAACGTCGTATCCGTGTCCTATTCTCATTTTTCGCTCTCCTCGAGATTCTTTTCTGCATCGGCTCTTGCGCGGAGAACTGCCTCCGCAAAGTAAATATCGCAGGGTTCAGTGATCTTGATATTCTCACGGCTACCTTCTACAAGCTTCACGGGAATTCGTATATGCTCGAGAAGAGAAGCGTCGTCGGTACCTTCGAATTTTTCGTCTCTTGCAACGTACGCCGCCGCTCTGAAGGCATTCATCTTGAATACCTGCGGAGTTTGTGCCTGCCAGGTGTATTTTCTTTCGGGAGTCTCCTCAATAAAAGCGCTCTTATCGCCAATCTTTACGGTGTCGGTCGCCTTGATGGCAAGTATCGCTCCACCGTGGAGATATGCGCCGTGACAAGCTTTATATATCATTTCTCCTGTGATCAGGCATCTTGCCGCGTCGTGAATAGCGACGTATTTGGACTTATCGCTTACGACATCACTACCAAAGCGCGCTGATTCCTGTCTGGTTTCGCCGCCCTCGACGACCTTGAGAGGATTCTTTATGTTGTACTTTTCTGCAAATCCATCGTAAAGAGGTATTTCATCCTTTTTTGCAACGATGATTATCTCGTCGATGCAGGGGGAATTATCAAATTCGATTACACTTCTTGCAACTGCGGGAAGTCCATCGATCTCAATAAACTGCTTGCTCTCACCATTCATACGTGTGGACGAACCTGCAGCAAGAATTATTGCAGATGTAAAGTACTTCTTTCCGCTTTTTCCTGCAGCTGCACGGAGGACCTCCGCGATCTTATGGGGCATATCTGTTCTTTCTGCCATTTTTATTTACTCCTTGGTAAATACTAATTTCAATTATCCTTTTCAATATCTGCGAGCATACTCACACGCGTTGTGTGTCTGCCGCCCTCAAATTCGGTGTTAACAAAGAGGTCGACCATATCACACGCAAGTCCCGCACCGACAACACGACCGCCAAGACAGAGAACGTTTGCATCGTTATGCATTCTTGTCATTCTTGCGGAGAAGGTATCCGAGCAACAAGCGGCACGGATGCCGTTATGCTTATTTGCCGCTATACTCATTCCTATTCCTGTTCCGCAGACGAGTATTCCGCGCTCGAACTCTCCCGACTGTATTCTTTCACAAAGCGCTCTTGCATAATCGGGGTAGTTGCAGGAATCTGCCGTATAGGTGCCAACGTCGACAGCTTCGACACCGCTCTTATTAAGATGCGTAATTATCTCATTCTTAAGCTCGAGACCGCCGTGATCGCATCCGATTATTATCTTATTCATTTCAGTTTACCTCATTCTGTTTTTTCTGCATCGAGCTTTGCCTGTCTCTCGCGCTCTGCCTGAGAGGGGCGGAGATATATCGGTACAAGCTCGGTGTCACTTAAAGTCTCGTTATTTTCGAGCTTTTTCAGCGCGATCTGTGCTACGCTATAACCGCTCTGATAACGCTGCCTTACGGGAACATACTCTGTATCAGTCTCTTTAAAGCCTTTTTCGGTCATTTCATATCCGTCTCCGCAAAGGTATATCGGTTTTCCTGCGGATCTAAGCTCTTCATCAAGCTCGGATATCGCTATCGCGCGGTCGGGGCAGAGACGGGTAAGCTTTCCGCTCTCACACTCAAAAAGAGCGTTATATACCTGCGAGCGTCTGGCGTTCATAACGGGGCAGGCGATGCCCTTATATCCAGAGAGGTTATATGCCAGCGCCTCGAGAGTTGAGACCGAGACACACGGCTTATTTTTGCCATATGCGACCCCTTTGACTGTTGCTACACCTATTCGCACTCCCGTAAACGAGCCGGGACCCGTGCTGCAAGCGAAGAGGTCGATATCGTTTACCGTAAGCTCAGCCATTCTAAGAGCCTGCTCAACTGCGGGGAGCAACGTTTCGGAATGTGTATTTCCCGTATTTACCGTTATTTCCGAGAGTAGTCTCTCACCCTTGCAAATCGCAACGGATGAGACCTCTGCGGTACTGTCAAGTGCTAAAATCTTTATTTCTGAACTGTTCATAAAACTAATTTCAAGGTTATCCTTCGTTTGTTTTCATCTTCGGTCTTTTCGATAGCTACCTCTATTCTTTCATCGGGCAGAGCATAGGGAATAAGCTCACACCACTCAGCTATGCAGAGATAGTCGTCTCTCAAATAATCGTCATAGCCTATTGAATAAAGATCGTCCTCGTCGGTCACTCTATACATATCAAAGTGACAGACCTTCTTTATATTGATTGGGTTTTGCGCGCATTTATATTCGTTAACAAGCGCGAAAGTAGGAGATTTTACTGTGGATGTGGGGCAAAGTGACGAGCAAAAGCCACGTACGAACGCGGTCTTTCCCACGCCAAGATCCCCGTACATTGCCACAAATCGAGGAAGAGTTTCGTCATCGAGCATAAGAGACGAAAGCATCTCTCCGATCTCCTCGGTTTTCTCTGCGGATTCTGTAAAAATAACAAAAGGGAAGTCCATCTTTACGCCTCGAGTGTTTTCACCATTGAATCGATCGCGGCTATGAATCTTTCATTGTTTCTGATGGGTGCCCATATTCTGTTCGCAAAGCGGCCGCGAAGAAGCTTTGCGCAAAGTGTGAGCGTTTCCGCTCCCTCTAAGGTTTCTCTGTTATATTCTATCCTATTCACGAGAACAGAGCTGTATCTGCTGTTTTCGGGAAGAGAATCAAATTCGATTGCGTGCTTTGCCATTCTCTCTATGCACAAAAGCGCACTTTCTCTGTCACCCTTTGCAAGATAGAGCATTGCGAGCTGACGGTAGGAATTTGCAAGTCTGTCGTTGAAATAGACATAGTCTCCGTCGAAAACGACCTCAAGGATCGCAACGCCTCTCTGCATGATCTCGATCTTCTGATCTACCGTATACTTATCCTCGGAAATATCCGGTACACACGCAATGTTATACATATGCCACCACATATTATCGGCAAAGTCCATTATATTTTTCTGAGCCTGGTCGAATGCTACGTCTCCCGTCAAAACAGTTGCCTTTACAAGCTCCTTTGAATAGCTCATGCTATGGAGTTTTTCAGCGATATCGAGCGCCATTTCGGTATTTCCAAGCTGATGAGAATAGATATCGCACATGGTTTTCTTCGTCTCGTCACGAAGCTCGTCATCGGTGCAATAATCAAGTATATGATTGCAGAGCGATATCGCCTCCATAAGATCGTTCTTTCTCGGGTTTCCTTCAGCATTGATAGCGGAAAGGATCTTCGCAAGCTCAAGCTGGATCTCAAAGGAAGAGGGAATCTCTGCATATGCTTCTCGAAGAAGAGCGAGACACTCGCCAAGCTTTTCGTTCTCATAAAGCATCTCGGACTGCTTGAGATACTCTCTTATTTTAGATTCCTTCTGGATGCTGTCGTAGCAAAGAAGCTCGTCCATGCCGACACCGAAGAAGTCTGCGATCTGTGGCAGAGTCTCTATATCGGGGTAGCATATCTCTGACTCCCAACGCGATACGGCCTGGGGTGTTACGCCGAGGTATGCTGCGAGCTTGTCCTGCGTTACATCGTTATTCTTTCTGAGAAGGCGAATTTTTTTACCAATTTTTATTCCTGTCATTTGAAAATATCCTTTCGGTCAAAGTCAAATTATATCTCATATTATATTATACTCCTTTATTTCCTGCATGTCAATATTTAATTTACAGAATGCAACAGTTTGTTTAAAATTATTTTTGAAAAAGGTCTTTACTTTAGCGCTATAAAGTGGTAAAATATTAAAGGGTGTGAATACGCCCTTGACATTATTAATAACACAACCGCGTGCGCGGTCGGAGGTAAAATGAGAAACGACAGCAACGAAAATATTGAATTTCTTTACAGAAGCATAGTTTGTCTTGAAAACGTTGAGGATTGCAAGAGCTTTTTCGAGGATATCTGTACCAAGAGCGAGCTTCTTGAAATGTCCCGCAGACTCAAGGCGGCAAAGATGCTGTCAGACGGAATCGTCTATTCTGAAATCGCTGCAAGAACAGGACTCAGCACTGCAACGATAAGCCGTGTGAACCACTGTCTCAAGTACGGCAGCAGCGGATATCTCAACGTACTTAAAAAGCTCGAGATAGAAGATAAAAAACACTGACAGGAAAACAATATGTATTCAAGCTATGATGCTATTGCCTCGGTATACGACAGTATAAATGCCGAGATAGATTACAAGAGCTGGGCGGATTTTATCGAGTCCTGCTTCGGCAAATATTTAATGGAAAAGCCTTCGCTTCTGCTTGATCTTGCTTGCGGTACGGGAAGAATGACATTTGAGCTTCACCGTCGCGGCTATGATATGATCGGAGCGGATGCAAGCGAGGAAATGCTTTACAAGGCTTACGACAAGGCTTATGACGAGGAGATCAGTGATATTCTGTTTATCAAGCAGGATATGAGAGATTTTGAGCTTTACGGTACCGTGGGCGCGATCACATGCTGTCTTGACAGTATTAACTATCTCACATCAACCGATGATCTCGAAAAATGTTTTGCCTGCGTACACAATTATCTTGATCCCGACGGACTTTTTATTTTTGACGTCAACACTCCGTACAAGTTTGAAAATATATACGGTAACAATCACTATATTTTCGAGGACACCGATTCGGACGGACGTACCGCTTATTGCGGATGGCAAAATGAATACGACAAGGAAACAGGACTCTGCAATTTCTATTTGTCAGTCTTTACCGAGGATGAGGATGGCAGATTTACTCGCTCAGACGAGGAGCAGACAGAGCGCTGTTATACTCGTAAAGAGCTTGAATCCGCGCTGACCAAATGCGGGTTTGAGGTCCTCGGATTCTTCGGAGGATTTGATTTTTCCGAGCCCGGTGTTAATTGCGAACGGTGGTATATCGTTGCAAAAGCAAAAAAGAATTAATTTTGGAGAACTAAAACAATGGCACAGTCAAAAATTTTACGCGCTATGACGAGTGACGGTAGCGCGAGAATTCACGTTATAAACTCAACCGATATTGTCAACAAGGCAATAGGCTATCACAATACAAGCGCGACGTCGACCGCGACTCTCGGACGTTTGCTCACGGTCACATCTATGATGGGATGTATGCTTGGCGACAAGGATGATACCATAACCGTTTCATTAAACGGCGACGGACCCGCAGGAAGAGTGTTGGCGATCAGCGACTACATCGGTAACGTGCGCGGATACATTCAGAATCCGGCAGTTGAGATTCCGCTCAAATCAAACGGTAAGCTCGACGTAAGCGGTGCGGTCGGCGCAGGCTTCCTCAATATTATCAAGGATATGGGAGACGGAGAGCCTTACAACGGCTCTATCGACCTAGTTTCGGGTGAGATTGCGGAGGACATTACTGCGTACTACGCTCAGAGCGAGCAGGTTCCTACCGTCTGTGCGCTTGGAGTTCTCGTTGATACCGATCTTTCCTGTAAGGCAGCGGGAGGTATCATAATTCAGCTCCTTCCTTTTGCAGATGATGAGACCATAACCGCCATTGAAAAGAACGTTCCACTCCTTTCCAATATTTCGCGTCTCTTTGACAAGGGAATGACTAATGAGGAGATAATGGCACTTGCCATGCAGGGCATAGAGTACGATCTTTTCGACGAAATAGACGTTGACTATCTCTGTACCTGCTCGAGAGAGAGAATGGAGCGCGCGCTCAAGTCTATCTCTAAAGAGGACCTTCGCAAGATGTTCGACGAGCAGATTGCGGAGGGCAAGGCAGAGGAGCTTGAGATACAATGCAGATTCTGTAATTCCAAGTACGTTTTCACACCCGATGAGGTTTTATAATTTGAAAATGAGTCCGACAAATCGGACTCATTTTTGTTATAGAAAGAGCTTTCTTAACTGCTTTCCTTCAAGCGCCTTCTCGAGCGTTTCGGGAAGAAGAGAGAAGTCTGCAACAAGTGAATGGGGCTTTTTTATAGGATCATCCTGCTTCATCGGAACGAAATAGACGTTCTTTCTTGTAAGCAGCGTTGCTATGTTGGCAAGATTGGCGCTCATCGCGTCATTTGACGCAAGTGCAATTATTAAGGGACGGTCGCTGCGCAGATGCGCCTTTGCCGCCATACAAACGGGTGTGTCCGTGATTCCGTTTGCAAGCTTTGCAAGCGTATTACCCGTGCAAGGAGCAATTACAAGAGCATCAAGAGATATTTTCGGCCCGAGCGGCTCCGCGTCAGAGATCGTGTTTATTATCTTTTTTTGGCAGATATCCTCGATCTTTTTATTCCATTCATCACTTTTGCCGAATCTCGTATCGGTTTTATAAGCGTTAAAGCTCATTATAGGGAGAATATCTCCGTATTCTTTGATCAATCTGCCGAGTACCTCGTAGGAATCCTTGAACGTGCAGAAGGATCCGCAAAGTGCATATCCGATCATACCTTCATACCTCGCTTTATCATAATGTCTCGTATAGTTTCAAAAATGTATTTACCCGCGCTTTGGGGAGCGTATTTGCCGGGAAGGGAGGGGGCTGAAATTATCTTGTATCCCAGCTCTCTTGCATAAGGAATATCTATTCCGCCGGGAGAAGAGGCTATCTCAATATAAAGGGGCTTGTTTTTCCCACAGTCAAGGGTTTTTCCGGCAAATATGATCTCGGGTACGGTATTGATTATTATCTCATTTTCACGTACTGCGCGGCTCATTTCATCAATATTTGTTGTTCTGACCGCCCGATAACCCGACATTGCAATCTCACAAAGGACCTCGTCCCGTCTTGCGGCAACCGAAACATTTGCTCCGAGCTTTTTGAGCTTTTCAGCTATAAGTCTTCCTATACGTCCGTAGCCACTCACAAGAACAGTATCGCCTTCAAGAACGGTATCGGTGTTTTCCATTGCTATCATTATCGCTCCCTCCGCACTCGGCAGGGCATTTTTTCTTTGTAATTCCTCGGATTTGTAGTAATCGACCGTTTCAACCGAAAGCTCGTTGGCATATTCTCGCATTGACTCGGGAATCAGTCCTCCGAAAACTATTGCGTTCTTGCATTTTGCTATATCTTTAATTATTTCACGTAGCTTTGGACGGTCCTTCTTCTCAACAGATGACATATTGAGTGTTTCTCCGTCGCGACTGACAGGCAAGGGAAGAATGACCCCATCGCATCCGATAATTGCTTTTTCAAGTGACAAATTAATTTCAATCCCATCGATATCTGTATTAAGATCACCTACGCCGAACACTCTGACACTATGTCCGAGTGTTGAAAGCTCTTTTGCTACGACCGCTTGTCTTTGGTCACCGCCAAGTATTGTAAATGTATATTTTTCTGGCATATCAATCTCCAAACCATTAAAATAAAAATAAGACGAAGCGTCTCATTACAGTTTATGTCGAAAAATGCGAAGAGTGAGGGAGCTTAAAATAAAAACAAGTCCAAAAAGTTTATAATTATCAAGGGTTTTAACAGTTTGTTAATACAAAAGAGGGGACTATGTGTTATAATAGAGAATGTATAATAATGGCGTAATGCCTTTATCTTCAGGAGGATTACATGGCTGAACTTAAAATGCTTGCTATTGACCTCGGCGCTTCGAGCGGCAGAGGTATCATCGGTTCATTCGACGGAAACAAGCTCACGTTGCGTGAAAATCACCGTTTCTCCAATGATCCGGTTTTCGTTAACGGAAGATTTACCTGGGATATTCTCAGAATTTTCTTTGAGATCAAGAACTCAATTACTAAAACTGTAATTGACAAAGAGGACATCACCTCGATGGGTATTGATACCTGGGGCGTTGACTACGCTCTTATCGACAAAAACGGAAGAATGATGGCTAATCCCACACACTACCGTGATACAAGAACAGTTAATATTACTGATTATGTTCGTCAGTTCGTTTCTCCCGAAGAGATATACAGAATTACGGGTATTCAGGCTGCGGATTTCAATACGATCAATCAGCTCGCGGCTGAAAAGCGCGACGATGCTTCAATGCTTGAGAGAGCAGACAAGATGCTTATGACTCCCGACCTTCTCAACTACTTCCTCACCGGTAAGATGGCTACCGAGTATACTATCGCATCTACGGGTATGCTTCTTGATGCCAAGAAGAGAGAATTTGCATACGAGCTTACAGACAAGCTTGGTATTGACCGCTCGCTTTTTGCTCCTCTCGTTATGCCTTGTAATAATCTTGGCGGGCTTCTTCCTCAGATCAACGAGGAGGTCGGCAAGAATAACATAAAGGTTGTAAACGTTGCTTCTCACGATACCGCAAGTGCGGTCATCGCAGTTCCCGCAACGAATAAGGACTTTATCTACATATCCAGCGGAACCTGGTCGCTTATGGGTGCCGAGATCGACGAGCCCCTTATAAACGACGATACCCGCATCGCAAACTTCACAAATGAGGGCGGTGCTATGGGTACTATCCGCTTCCTTAAGAATATTATGGGCCTTTGGATCATCCAGGAGTCGAGAAGGCAGTGGAAGAGAGAGGGTAACGAGTATAGCTTCGCACAGATGGAGGCTTGGGCAAAGGAGGCAAAGCCCTTTGCATCTCTCATCAACCCCGATTACCACGCGTTCAACACCCCCGGAAATATGCCCGAAAAGATCAGAGAGTTCTGCCGCATAACCGGTCAGCACGTCCCCGAGACGGTTGGCGAGGTCGTACGCTGCATTTATGAATCTCTCGCCCTCAAGTACAGATTCACCGTTGAGACCCTCGAGGCTCTCAGAGGTAAGAAGACATCAATGATAAACGTTGTAGGCGGAGGCACAAAGGACAAGTTCCTCTCCCAGATGACTGCGGATGCTTGCGGCATTCCCGTATGCGCAGGCCCCGAGGAGGCGACTGCGATGGGTAACATCGTAATGCAGGCGATCGCCGCAGGCGAGATCAAGGATCTTAGCGAAGCTCGTCAGGTCATCGCTAACTCCACAGAGCTTAAATACTACGAGCCCACACAGCAGAGAGAGGCGTGGGATTGCGCATTTGAAAAGTTCTGTCAGATTCAGAAGACGGTTTAATTAAAGGAACATACAAACAAAACACTTACAACAAACACTTGGGAGGATCTAAAATGAAGGACGCACAGTTTGCAGAGTTAAGCGTGATCGGAATGAAGGGCTGCGAGGCTTTCGCACAGCAGGTTGACAACTATCTTAAGGAATGGCGCAGGCACACCAGCGAGGACACCTACCTCGTTGAGGCTCTTTGCCCCAGATTCGGTACGGGCGAGGGTAAGGGTCTTATCCACCACTCAATGAGAGGACAGGACGTTTACATTATTTGTGACGTATTCAACTACGGCGTAACCTACCGTATGTACGGTCAGACAGTACCGATGAGTCCCGACGATCATTATGCAGACCTCAAGAGAATAATCGCGGCTATCGCAGGTAAGGCAAGACGAATCACCGTTATTATGCCTATGCTTTACGAGGGAAGACAGCACAAGAGATCGACCCGTGAGTCGCTTGACTGCGCTATTATGCTTCAGGAGCTCGTTGCGATGGGCGTTACCAACCTCATTACCTTCGATGCGCATGACCCCAGAGTCTCGAATGCTATTCCGCTTTCGGGCTTTGATAACGTAAGACCCTCCTACCAGATGATAAAGGCACTTATTAAGAATGTTCCCGACATCGTTATCGACAAGGAAAACCTTATGATGATCTCTCCCGACGAGGGTGCTATGAGCAGATGTATGTACTACTCCTCGGTTCTCGGAATCGATATCGGTATGTTCTACAAGCGCCGCAACTATTCCGTGATCATTAACGGTAAGAATCCTATCGAGGCTCACGAGTACCTCGGTCAAGACCTCACAGGAAAGGACGTTATCGTCGTTGACGATATGATATCCTCGGGTGAGTCTATGCTTGACGTTTGTTCTCAACTTAAAGAAAGAGGCGCTAAGAGAATATTCGCGTTCTCGACCTTCGGTCTCTTTACCGACGGCTTTGAAAAGTTTGACAAGGCATACAACGACGGTATTATTTCCAAGGTCTTCACGACCAACCTCGTTTACAGCCGTCCCGGACTCAAGGAAAAGCCTTGGCACGTTGAGGTAAATATGTGCAAGTACGTCTCTTACATTATTGACACACTCAATCACGATGCTACTATCAGCGAGCTTCTTGATCCCGTAAAGAGGATCAATAAGATAGTTGCAAAGCACCGTTCCGAGATGGAGACAAAGTAATTTATAACGTCCGATTTAGGAAATATTTATAGACGACGCCGCAGAGAACACATCTGCGGTGTTGCCAAAACCACTTGAAAGGATCCCTGTACGCTAAATGAAAAAAGAAAAAAACTGTTCCGTGTCATGTGCTAAAAAGACCTCCATCGGCGGTCAGGCACTGATGGAAGGAATTATGATGCGCGGTCCTGAGGTGACTGCGATGGCGGTGCGCAATCCCGAGGGCGAGATGGTTATTGAAAGCTTTCCCACAGAGACCAAGAAGCGCGCCAAATTCTTTAAGCTTCCCGTAGTGCGCGGAGTATTCAACTACATTGACTCCATGGTGCTTGGCATCAAGTGCCTTCTTCGCTCGGCGGAGATCTCCGGACTTGAGGAAGCAGAGGAAGAAATGCGCCGTGAAAAAGAAGCCAAAAAGGCTAAAAAAGCGGCTAGGAAAGCCGGAAAAGAGGCTTCAGTGAAGGATGTTGCAGCTTCTCAGCCCGTCGACAATGAGTCCATCAAAGAAGTTGAGACGGCAGAGAACAATGATGAGGTTTCATCAAACGCTACCGTCACTGAAGCAAAGGAAGCTGATAAGACAGGTGCCAATGAAGCAGAAAAAATGGACACAAAGAAAGAAAAGAAGGAATCAAGTGCGCTTATCGGTGCGGTAATGTTCTTCAGTGTTGCGCTCGGTATCGTGTTCTCAATTGCGCTCTTTATCATCGTTCCCGCTTACCTTTATAAGGGTGCGATCTGGCTGATTCCGGGTCTCAAAAACGACAATCCCGCCGTCAACTCGCTTATCAAGTCGGTATTTGAAGGCGTTCTGAAAATCGTTATCCTTGTCGGATATATGGCGGTCATTTCGCTTATGAAGGATATTAAGAGAACCTTTATGTATCACGGAGCTGAGCATAAGACGATATTCTGCTACGAGCAGGGCTTACCTCTCACGGTTGAAAATGTAAGGTCACAGAGGAGATTCCATCCCCGATGCGGAACAAGCTTTCTTATCCTGATGCTTCTTGTTGGAATTTTCATATCCTTCTTTATAGATCCGCTCTTTTATCTGATATTCGGTTTTACCCCCATAACCGTTATAAGAGTGCTTATCAAGCTCATCCTTCTTCCTTTGATAGTTGGAATAGGTTACGAGCTTATCAAGATAGCAGGAAGATACGATAATCTCTTTACACGTATTATTTCGGCTCCCGGAGTATGGCTTCAGCACATCACCACAAAAGAGCCTGACGACAGTATGATCGAGTGCGCTATCGCATCGCTTGAGAAGGTCATTCCCGAGAATGACAGCGACAAATGGTAAAAACAGTTCCAGGAGGACAAAATGAAGGATCTATCAAAGGGAGCGGAGCTTTCTGTCTGCGACGAGCTTAAGGTTGAGATCGAGGCTTCTGCAAAAGCATTGATATGCGAATTAATTGAAAAAACAAATCTTTCACGCGGCGATATTCTTGTTATCGGATGCTCGTCCTCCGAGATTCTTGGAAACAATATTGGCAAGGGCTCGAGCTTTGATGCCGCAAGAGTACTTTTTGAAACGATCTATCCTGTTATCAAGGAAAGGGGTATTTATCTTGCCGCACAGTGCTGTGAGCATCTCAACCGTGCACTTATCATTGAAAGAGAATGCGCTGAGATATTCGGGTATGAAATTGTTTCGGTCATTCCTCAGGCGAAGGCAGGCGGCTCGTTTGCTACTGTAACGTACCAGAATATGAAGGATCCGGTTGCCGTTGAGCATATCAAGGCAAAGGTCGGAATCGATATCGGTGATACTCTTATCGGTATGCACTTGCGTGACGTAGCTGTTCCGATAAGACTCTCGGTCAGACAAATTGGCAGCGCTCACGTCGTTTGCGCTTATACCCGTCCCAAATTTATCGGCGGAATCCGCGCGATTTACGAATAATTGCATTTATTTACACAGTATTCACATAATTAATTTTACAAGATGGTATAATAAATATAATGATTTAAGTATTCCTTTGGAGGTATACAGATGAGAAAGACAGATATTGTTTTAATTGAAAAGAAAAGATCCCCCTTGAAGATCATCTTCAAGATCGCAGCGGTGATTTTTGTTGTTGCGGCGGCTTATGCGGTCGTTTATAAAGTTCTTGAAAACAAATATCGCTCTAAGATACTTGGCAAGATCGATCTTGACGGAGACGGAGAAGCGGATGCTATAATGCTCGACACAACCGGTAACGGAGAGGTCGACACTATAATTATTGATACCGAAGTTGAAGAAGAAGCAACAGAGGAATGATGATGCTTTGATATATGCCGCCAGTAGGATTATTGGCGGCATATTTTTTTAGGAGAATTATGAAGGTACTTATTGGAACTACAAATCCGTCAAAGCTTCGAAGATTTGAGGAGCTGCTTGACGGCTTTGACTTGGAATTCTGCTCACTCAAGGATATCGGAATAACTGACGAGCCCGAAGAGACAGGTGAGACCCCCGAAGAAAATGCTGCAATAAAGGCAAGATTTTACGGTAAATACTGCGACAGGGTGGTATGCAACGACTCGGGACTGTATTTTGATCAATTGGATGTTAACGACCCTCGTCAGCCCGGATTAAATATTCGCGCACCACTGGGCGAGAGACTTGATGACGAGGAAATGATCAATTATTATTCATCACTTGTCTCATCACTCGGAGGAAGGGTTTTGGCATACTACCTTGACGGTATCGCTATTTACAATTGCGGTGATGTATACACCTATATGGAAGACAGCGAGGCGACCAGAGCAAGTGCGTTTTATATGGTGGATAAGCCAACGAGTGCACGAAATCCGGGGTGGCCACTTGACTCGATCTCAATAAACCGCAATACCATGAATTATTTCACCGACGCAGGCGACAACAAATACGACACGACGAATGAAAATATTATGCTCGGTGAATACAGAAAGAGAATAATTGAGTTTATGACCGGGGCTTTGGGGATCAACACAAGCACAAAGTAAAAAAATATGATAGTAAAATGTGTATGGGAACATAACGGAAATGACACCTTGTTATCTTCAAAATAATGTTATTGAAGGTAGGCTTTAAGGAGAAACACTATGTCAAGCATTATAGAAAAGTTTATTCTGATACGACCGACGAGCGAGTATGCAAGTCAGATCGCTGAATACAGACACGAGTTCCTTGATGCGGGTGACTCTATGGACGGATGCGGACCGCTTCGCAGGATCGAGGATCCTCACGAATACGTGAAATTATGTAAGGATTGTGAATCTCCCGAGGATGTTCCTGCAAATTTAGTTCCTGCAACACAGCTTCTATTTGTGAGAAAGAGTGACGATAGACTTGTCGGAATGATTCAGATAAGGCACTGCTTCAACGACTATCTTGAAAAATTCGGCGGGCATATCGGATACTCCATAAGACCCAGCGAAAGATGTAAGGGATATGCCAAAGAAATGCTGCGAATGGCCCTTCCGTTTTGTCGAGAGATCGGTCTTGAAAAAGTATTGATCACTTGCATTGACGGTAACATAGGAAGCGAGAAGACTATTCTTGCAAACGGCGGAGTATATGAATCGACGACACACGAACCGAATGATAACAAGGATTTGAAAAGATTCTGGATATGCTTATGAGCAGCAAAACAAAAAATCCCTATGGCAAAATTGCCATAGGGATTTTTACGTTTATTGATCAGCCGAGAATCATCATAATAGCGCCGAAGAGCGTACCGCCTGCCATAAGCGCTGCAAGCACGATAGCCATCACTTTGATCCAAAGCTTTCTTGTCTTATCGCCCATTTTATTTTCCTCCATTATTATAAATCATCTATACTCATTTGTTGCTTTGAAATATCCTTTTCACTTAGCAACACGCCCGTTGCGGGGAGCTTTAGCTTTCTATATCCCTTGGTATTTTCGTAAACAGACTCAAAGTCTGCAAGGGCATTGGTCAGCTTATTGTTCTTCTTGAGAGTCATAAGCTGTACTCCGATCGAGGATTTAGTACTCTTGATCGGTATAAGCGAGGTCTTGATAATTATCGCTCTGTCCTCGCTGGAAACGAGCATTATCTCGAAGGGATTCTTTTCCTGCTCTGAGAATACCGCGACAATGGGAGATGCGGCAGAGAAGACTCCCTTGAGCTTACGGCGGACGCTTGAGGTCTCGTATGCCTTTTCGGGAACTCTTACACCCTTACCGTTCTCGAACACAAATACGTAATTGTAGCCCTCGCGGAACTGGCTCTGCACCGTCATATATATAGGCTTCTCGCCGGGATCCATTTTAAGCTCGACGGGTAAGAAATCACCTATGACAGATGCCTTGGTATTTTCGAAATCACTGAGGCTGGCTCTGTAAAGCTGTGCCTTATCGGTAAAGAAGAGAACAGTGTCCTTATTCTCAGCGTCAAAGATCTGACGGAGGCTATCTCCCTCCTTGAATCTCTGCTCGTCATTACCCTGGAGCGATTTATACGTGATCTTCTTGAAGTATCCTTCACGAGAGAGGACGATCTTACAGGG
Organism: Oscillospiraceae bacterium; assembly: GCA_015064685.1. Lineage (GTDB taxonomy): Bacteria > Bacillota > Clostridia > Oscillospirales > CAG-272 > SVTX01. Next base: position 95,153 of record SVRT01000007.1, on the reverse strand, counting down.
ATAATTCTCTACGGTATCCTCCTCGACGTATTCCTCTACTGTATCGAGGTGGACGATCTGCGATTTGCGCGGCTGCCCGTATTTTTTCTTGATATCGGTGAGCTGCTTTGCAATAAGTGCCTTAAGCTTATACTCATCCTTGAGAATTGCCTCGATCTCCGCAATCTCTGCCTTGAGATCCTCGATCTCGGATATTCTGTTGATGATATACTCACGGTTAAGGTTACGGAGCTTGATCTCGGCGATGTAGTTTGCCTGGATCTCGTCTATGCTGAAGCCTTCGCAAAGATTGGGAATAACATCCTCTTCCTTTTCTGTCTTACGGATGATCCTGATCGCCTTATCGATGTCGAGGAGTATCTTTCCGAGGCCAAGCAACAGATGTAGCTTATCATTCTTCTTGCCGAGGTCGAATTTGAGCTCTCTTGTAAGGCACGCCTTGCGAAAGTCGATCCATTCAGAGAGTATTTCAATAACTCCAAGCTGACGGGGCTCTGCATCGATAATTATATTGAAGTTACATTTGAAGCTGCTCTCAAGAGGTGTGATCCTGAAGAGCTTCTGCATAAGCTTGTCAGGGTCGGTTCCTTTACGGAGATCGAGAGTGAGCTTGAAGCCGTCACGGTCGATCTCATCACGGAAGTCGACGACCTCCTTGAGCTTTCCTTCCTTTACAAGAGCCGATATCTTATTTAGTATCTGCTCGATCGTGGTGGAATAGGGAATTTGAAGGATATCGATACAGTTTGCGGATGCGTCGTATGAATATCTCGAGCGGATCTTGAATGAACCGTCACCGGTCTCATAGATCTGCCGCATCTGCTCCTCGTCATAGAGTATCTGTCCGCCTCCCGGAAAATCGGGGGCTTTTATTATATCCATGATCTGTTCGACGGTTGTATTCGGCTTTTTGAGGAGCGCGATCGTTCCGTCACAGATCTCGGCGAGATTGAAAGAGCATATATCCGACGCCATACCGACCGCAATTCCGCTATTGGGAGTTACAAGGATATTCGGGAATGTCGTGGGGAGAAGCTGAGGTTCTTTGAGCGTTCCGTCATAGTTATCGACCATATCGACGGCATTTTTATCAATACCCTCGAAAAGCTCGGCGCAAAAGCTATCAAGCTTTGCCTCTGTATAACGGGGAGCGGCAAACTTCATGTCAGATGAATACTGCTTACCAAAGCTTCCCTTGGAATCAACGAAGGGGTGAAGAAGCGTTTCGTTACCTCTCGTCAGTCTTACCATTGTTTCGTATATCGACTGATCACCGTGGGGGTGAAGCTTCATGACCGCTCCTACGATATTCGCGCTCTTTGTTCTCGCGCCCTTCAAAAGCCCCATCGTATACATAGTATAGAGGATCTTTCTGTGCGCGGGCTTGAAGCCGTCTATCTCGGGGATCGCACGTGATACTATAACGCTCATGGTATATGGCATATAGTTTTTCTCGATCGTGTCGGTTATGAGCTGTGGCAAAACGGGAGCATAGACTATCTGCTTTACTTCATCGTTTTGTTTCTTTTTTCTCGCCATTTATTTAAACACCTTTCATAAAGTCATCTTTTTCAATCTTAAGAACCGTGTGAGCCGCCGCGCGTATCATACGGTTATAGAGGGCAAGCCCGAGTCCGCTCTTATCGGGCAGGTGAGCGTAAATAATCTCGGGGGAAAGTCTGTCGCACTGACGGAGCCTTGCGAAGATCATTTTGCCGTGAGACCTCAAGTCATTCTTTGCACCGATAGGTAAAAGAAGCTTGTCCTCGAGATATTTGGTCTCCTCATCATAGCAGATTATTGCGCAATTCTTGCTTTTTTGCTCCGAAATAAGGAAATTCAGAACAGCATCGTCCTCTCCGTCCAGAAGAACGAGGGGGGAGGAGGGGGCGTAATGCTTATATTTCATTCCCGGGGATAGGGGATGCTCGTCCTCTTTAAGAGTACCCTCGAGTGTCGGAGAAATCTCGACGTACTCGCAGACACAGCACAGCGCATCGTACGTAATCGCTCCGGGGCGGAGAAGAACCAAGGATTTTTTCTCCCCGTCATTTTTTATCATTACGATTGTTGATTCGAGTCCGATCTCGCAAGCTCCACCGTCGATTATCATGTCGACCCTGCCGTAAAAATCCTCAACTACGTATTCGGCACTCGTTGCCGAGGGTCTGCCCGAGATGTTCGCGGACGGGGCGGAAATCGGTACACCTGCGCACTCGATAACTGCATGCGCGACGGGATGAGACGGGCAGCGGACGGCGACCGTATCAAGTCCGCCCGTGGTTTCCTTTGGAATAATATCCTTTTTGGGAAGGATAACTGTCAGCGGTCCCGGCATAAACGCCTTTGCAAGATCGTAATAAAGCTCGCAGGTATGAGCGTATTTTTCAGCATCGGCGGAATGCGCTATATGAATTATTAAGGGATTGTCGGACGGACGCCCCTTTGCCTCGTATATTTTTTTAGAGGATTGAGGATTTGTGCCGTCCCCGCCGAGTCCGTATACGGTTTCGGTAGGGATAACGACGAGCCCGCCATTTTTTATTATTGAAGCCGCATTTCGGATATCCGAAATATGCTCTTCAACTTTTTCAATTTTAACAATCTGAGTATTCAAAATGCGGCTCCTTTCCTGTATTTTAATTATTGTTTTCCGCTTTAAGTTTTTCAGCGGTGTCGGTGGCGATGAGTGAGTCTATCATACCGCCGATATTCCCGTTGAGGAAGTCCTCAAGAGAGTAGAGAGTTACACCTATGCGGTGGTCGGTTACGCGGTTCTGAGGATAATTGTAGGTTCTTATCTTCTCACTTCTGTCTCCTGTTCCAACCTGACTCTTTCTGTCGGATGCCACCTTTTCGGATTGCTCGCGCTGCTTTATATCGTACAGCTTTGCGCGGAGCATCTTGAGTGCCTTGTCCTTATTCTTGAACTGCGAGCGCTCCTCCTGACATTCGATGACGATGCCCGTTGGCTTATGTGTGAGTCTTACAGCGGACTCTGTCTTATTGATGTGCTGTCCACCCGCACCGCTCGACTTACACGATTCAAAAATCAGATCTGAGTCCTTTATCTCGATCTCGACGTCCTCGACCTCGGGAAGCACCGCAACGGTAGCGGTGGAGGTCTGTATACGTCCTTGAGACTCGGTCTCGGGAACTCTTTGCACTCTATGCACTCCCGATTCAAACTTGAATCTCGAATATGCGCCGTCGCCCTCAACGGAGAAGGAGATTTCCTTATATCCGCCAAGCTCTGTCTCATTCGCATTTGCAACCGAGACCTTGAAGCCGACGGTGGCGGCGTACATTGAATACATACGGTAGAGGACAGCTGCAAAGAGCGCCGCCTCCTCGCCGCCAGCGCCCGCGCGGATCTCGACAATAACGTTTTTTTCGTCATTAGGGTCGCGAGGGATAAGGAGGACGGTCAACTCCTGCGACAGAGTTTCAAGACGGGATTTGGCATCCTTCAGCTCATCCTGAGCCATCGCCTTCATGTCCTCGTCATCCGCTTCGTCTATTATCTGAAGCGCGTCCTCAATATCCTGCTCGGTCCGCTTATATTCACGGTATTTTTCAACGACGGCGGTAAGCGAACGATATTCCTTAATCGCTTTCGCGTATGCCGTAGCATCGGTTATCAGCGCGGTATTATTAGCAAGCTCGTATTCAAGTCTATCGTATTTCTCGACTGTTGCGTCAAGCTTTTCAAACATAATTATGCCTTAAGGAAAGCGTAGAACGCCTTGTGTGCGGTGTATACGTCTGTCTTGGAAACAAGCTCGTAGGGAGCGTGCATGGAAATAACTGCAACGCCGAGGTCAACGGTCTCTATATTGTGCTTTGCAATGTACTTTGCAACGGTTCCTCCGCCGCCCTGGTCTGCCTTACCAAGCTCTGCAGCCTGCCATACCACACCGTATTCCTCGAATATCTTTCTGATCCATGCGATATACTCTGCGGGAGCATCGTTTGTGCCGCCCTTACCGCCGCTTCCCGTGTACTTGGACATCGTGATACCGCAGTTGATCTTTGCAGAGTTCATTGCCTCAAATACGCCTGCGAAGTTAGGATCGAAGCATGCGTTTACGTCAGCGGATAGGCACTTGGAGTTTGCTTTTACCGCATAGAGGTTTCCTCCAAGCTCTTCGGTGATAGCTCCGAGAAGGTCAGTGAAGAGTGCGCACTGCATACCCGTATTGCCTTCGCTTCCGATCTCCTCCTTGTCTGCGAGGACTACCATTGCGGTATGTACGCTATCGTCAGACTCAAAGAGAGCGGTGAGGGAGGGATATGCGCAGACCTTATCGTCGTGACCGTATGCGGAAATGAGCGAGCGATCAAATCCTACGTCGTGGGAGTTGTCTGCGGGTACTACGAAGATATCTGCAGAGAGGAAGTCCTCCTCGTCAATTCCGTACTTTTCGTTAAGAATGGTGAGGATATTCATCTTTACCTTGTTGGATTCCTCTGTATCTGCCAGAGGACGAGAGCCGAGAACGATATTGAGGCTCTCAGCAGGGATGGCCTGACCGAGAGGCTTTGAGTTCTGATCCTTTGCAAGGTGGGGAAGAAGGTCGTTGATGTAGAATACGGGATCGCCCGCCTCATCGCCGATCTTGATGTCAACAGTTGTTCCGTCCTTCTTTGCGACTGTTCCGTGGAGTGCAAGAGGTGTAGCGACCCACTGATACTTACGGACACCGCCGTAGTAGTGAGTCTTTGCAAAGCAGAATCCGCCCTCCTCGTAAATGGGGGACTGCTTGAAGTCGAGTCTGGGGCTGTCAATGTGAGAAGCAACGATTCTTACACCGTTATTGATGCTCTCGCTACCGATGCGGAACAGATAGATATTTCTGCCTCTGTTGTTATAGTAGAGCTTATCGCCTGCCTTGATCTTGTCTCCGAATGCATAGGGCTTATAGCCGTTTGCCTCTGCAAGTGCGACGGTGGTCTTTACTGCCTCACGCTCGGTCTTGGAGTTATCCATATACTCACAGTAGCCTACACAATAGTCGTATGCAGCCTTGATATCTGCTTCGGTCGCGTTGTCGTAAAAGTTTGTTCTCTGATAAGTAAGTTTATTCTCGCTCATTTTGTATTCCTTTCTTCGCAATAATGCAAATAATTATTTATCATACAGCTCTTTGTATTTTTTCAGAGCCTTGTTAACTTTTTTTACGTAGTTTTCTGTTTCCCTGAATTCGCTTGGAATTTTATTTACGTTAAGCTTTTTGCCGTCGTCGCTGTACTTGGGATCAGACAGCCATTCGGATACGTTGCCCTCGCCGCCGTTATAAGCCGCGATAGCGGTATCCCAATCGCCAAAGCGATCATACAGACGGGATAGATAATACGTGCCGTATTTTATGTTCGTCTCGGGATCGTAAAGCATACCCTTGTCAAGATGTTCGTGAAAGATGTCGTTTGTAAGCCACTCAAAGGTGGAGGGCATAATCTGCATAAGTCCCACAGCGCCCTTGCTTGAAACCGCTGAGGAATCGAATCCGCTCTCCGTTTTCATAACGGCATAGACAAGTGCCTCGTCGACCCCATATTCGTGAGCATACTTGGTTACAAACTCGCTATACTCCTCGGGCTTTGGATATGACGAGCGCTCGATCAACGTACAAACAAGATCAAAAAGCAATCCAAAGACGATCGCAATTACTATCAGTATGATGATCAGGGGGGCATAGCTCGTTTTATTTCTTCTGATGCTGTTCAACTAAACACTCTCCTCTCGGACAGTATTTTGCACACCGCAGATGCAAGATCATCTACGCTTGAATTGTTTTCAAGAGTGTAATCGGTGTTTTTTATATAAAATTCATCGCACTTTTGTGAATTTATTCTTTTCAATGCCGCGTCAATTGAAATACCGTCTCTTTTGGCGATCCTTTCAGCTCTCAGGCCTTTATCTGCAATCACAGATACTGTAAAATCACATTCGCGACAGAGATCAGCCTCGATAAGAAGGGGAGCGTCGATCACACAAACAGAATTCCGCTCCCTTAAGGAGGACAGTTGTTGCAAAATCTCCGAGACGACGTATTTATGAGTGATCTTATTTAATAGCTCGAGCTTTTCTCGGTTTTCTTCACCGAGGACGAGCTTGCCAAGAGCGCGGCGGTCGAGCGCGCCGTTTGAATCGATCACGCTTTCCCCATAATACGCCTTGATCTCTTCAAGGCAATCCGAGGGGGCAGAAACGAGAGTGTGATAAACCTTGTCGGCATCTATGACGGGAAAGCCGTATTTTTGATTAAGAAGGCTCGATAATGCGCCTTTTCCGGCGCCGCTCGGGCCGGTTATGCCAATAACCGTCATAAATGCTCCTTTCAAAGCTTATTCAATAATTATCTCTTTTCCTTCGATGTGCGACAAACGTGCGGCATCGAGTACCTTTTGTACCTCCGCGCCGTCTTTGAACGATGGGGAGGCTTGCTCTCCACAATTTATCGCATTAAGGAACGCGTACATTGAACCTATGTGTCCGCGAAGCCATCCGTTGGGAGCCTTAGGGGAGGGGAAGCTACCGCCCGGCGCCTCATACCGTCCTACACATTCAATTTTAGTAAATCCGCGAGAGCCGCCGTATGAACCGCTCTCCGCGTGTGAATCGTAGAAATACAGCCAATCAGGCTCCATAAGATCAAATTTTATCGCACCTTCAGTGCCGTAAATTGAGAAGGTAAGTCCGTCGTTTTCGCCGATATTTATTTTACCTACCGAGATAGTTCCCATAGCGCCGCAACGAAGCGTTGCGATCATATAAGCCGCCTCGTCGGCGTTAGTTTTCCATACGCCGCCGTCGGGGAGCCTATGCTCGGGGAAGGCGATCTGCTCCTTTGAGTAAACCGAATAGAAATCACCGCAGAGGTATCTGCAAAGATCAACTACGTGCGCGCCGAGGTCAAATAAAGTTCCCGCACCGCAGACGTCTGCGTCCTGTTTCCATCCCGGCGTTCTCTCGGGATCGATACAACTATTATGAAGATACTTGAAATCGAAGGAAAGTATGCGACCGAGTCTACCGCCGTCAATAAGCAGCTTGGCACGTTTAACAGCAGAGAGGTGGCGGTTATTGAATACCATTCCGCAGACCTGCCCGTTCTTTTCATATGCTTTGGCAGAAAGTCTGTCAAGCTCGTCTGCTTGCGCTACATTGATCGCGAGCGGCTTTTCGCACAAAACGTGCTTACCTGCGGCTATGGCCTTCTTTGCACTTTCAAAATGATAAATATTCGGGGTACAGATATCAATTATGTCGATATCGGGATCGTTTATGATGTCGTCCTCGTTATCCGTCGCGTACAGAAAACCGAACTGCTCCTTGGCCTTCTCAGCAGATTCAATACGCGAGGTGCAGACTGAGACGTACTTTCCCTCAAAACCGCATCCCGAATAATAGAAGGGGAGCGACGTTGCGGAAAACAGATGGGTCTTGCCCATCGATCCGAAACCTAAAAGACCTATTTTGTATTCTTTTGACATATCGGCTCCTCCAAATAAACATATTCATTATATTATAACTCATTTTTGTAATTTTTTCAAGGGGTAAAAGGCAATTATCTCGTTATTTTCTTCAAAAAATAATTCTCCTTTTTTTCTTAAAGACAGTTGACAATCATATGACCGTGTGATATAATTATAATACAGTGAACAAAGGGGGAACAAAAAATGGCTATACTGAGAAATACAATCAAACGGCACGTGAGAAATCTTATCATTAAAAAAACCGTTTTCCTCTTGATTCTGGCTCTTGCTCTGGCTTTTCTTTCATATATAACGAGTTCAAAGGCAATCGTTACTGGTAGCAACAAGGATTCAGCGTTAATTTATGCGTTAGGCTCCGTGGTAATATCACTTTTGATCCTCGTTCTCGTTGCCTTTAAGATCCGTTTTTTTCACAATCTGTTCTCTAAAGAATGGACCGGTACTGTAATTAAAACAGAGAACGTTGATTTCGGTTCAAAATTAGCGAAGGACAATATACGAGGCGTTCATACATTTACGATAATCGTTCAAATGGACGGCAAAAACAGAAAGAAAAAGCTGTCTTTTAATCAAAACAAGATATCTCCAAACATTTATTCGGTCGGTGACAGGATCAATATGATAAAGGGAACACGTTATCCTATTAACCTCACAAGAGAAGAGGCACAGCATATTTGCCCGATGTGCGCAAGAGACAGCTGCTACGGTGATTTTTGTCCCGACTGTAATCTGAAATACTGATTTAAAAATTGCAACACCTAAATCTGATTTTTGTGTTGCAATTTTTCTTTTATTATAGTATAATATTAATATATGTGCTATAATTGCGGATCTTTATTTGAAAGGACAGACAAATGTCAAGATACACAACACTTTTATTTGATGCAGACGCTACTCTTATGGATTTCCACCGCTCGGAATTTGAGGCGGTAAGAGAATGTCTCGAATTTTTCTCTCTCCCGAGTGATGACACGGTCATTGCAAAGTATTCCGAGATCAACGCGGGATATTGGAAAATGCTTGAGAGAGGCGAGATCGAAAAGGAGAAGCTTTATCCTGCCCGTTGGGCATCTCTCATTGAATACTACGGATTTGACTGCAAGGCGCAGGATATCAGCGACAAGTATATCGAGAGACTCGCGACCAAATCATATATGATCGACGGTGCGCTTGAGCTTTGTCAGAGGCTTCACGGCAAGTTCAAGATGTATATTGTAACCAACGGTCAGAAGGAAATACAGAAGAGCCGTCTTTTCCCGTCGCCCTTGTTCAAGTATTTTGACGAATGCTTTATTTCCGAGGACGTAGGATACGAAAAGCCAAGTGTTAAATACTTCGATGCAGTCATAAAGAATATACCCGACTATGATCCCCAAAAAGCGATCATTATCGGAGACTCTCTTACCTCGGATATGCAGGGGGGTATCAATATCGGAATCGACACCTGCTGGTATAATCCTCACGGCAAGAGCGCGCCTGAGGGTATGAAGCTTACCTATATCGTTTCAAACTACGAGGAAATGGAATCAGTTCTAACAAAATAATACGACAACGGAGATCTTATGTGTAATATCGATTTTGGAAAGGATATTCAAATCAAGATAGACGAGCCGCTCTCAAGGCACTCCTCATTCCGCATCGGCGGCAACGCTAAATATGCGCTTTTCCCCAAGTCGCGCGAGGAGCTTTTCTTTGCGGTAAACACTTGTATTCAAAAAGATATCAGATACAAAATAGTCGGAAATGCGAGTAATCTTCTGTTTGACGACCGCGGCTTTGACGGTGCGGTCATCTTTACCGAGAAGATGAGCTCGACAGAGTATATTCACCGCGACGGAGCAACCTATATAAAGGTCGAGTGCGGCAAGATGCTGACAGAATTATCGGGAGAAGCGGGAAAAAAGCACTCGCTGACAGGTCTTGAGTTTGCATACGGCATTCCCGGAAGCGTTGGCGGTGCGGTGTATATGAATGCCGGTGCTTACGGCGGGCAGATGTCTGACGTTATAGTCGAGACCGAATATTTTGACACGTCAGATGACAAGGCACACGTGATAGGCGCGGAGGTTCAAAAGCTTTCATACCGCCATTCCGTTTTTCAGGAGCATCCCGAATACATCATTTTATCCACCACCTTGAAGCTACAAGGTGGAAATGCCGAGGAGATATTTGCTCTGATGAATAAAAATATGTCATCGCGCAAGGAAAAGCAACCGCTTGAGCTACCGAATGCGGGAAGCACCTTCAAGCGTCCTGCTGACAATATTTTCGTCGGAAAGCTTATCGAGGAGGCAGGCCTTAAGGGCTATTCGATAGGTGGAGCCCAGATATCCGAAAAGCACGCCGGATTTACCGTTAACCGAGGCGGAGCAACATCCAAGGACGTGCTTGAGCTGATTAAATACGTTAAAAGTGTTATTCTTGAGAAAAACGGGGTATCTCTTGAAACAGAAATTATTTACGTGCCTTATAATTAAGGAAAAGGAATAGATAAATATGTCTTTTTCATCACAGGTAAAGGAAGAGCTTAATTCCTTACAGATAAAGAGCAATTGCTGCAAAAAGGCTTATCTTTTCGGGGCGGCTCTTTCGTCCGCTATATCCGACGGTGAGATCATTTTAAAGCTATCCGACAAGGAAACCGCTGAGAAAATTGTCTTCCTTCTAAAGGCCATATACAAATGTGAGCCTGATACAAAGAGCATCAAAAGGGGCTGCTTTGAGAGCCACGAGCTATTTTTCTTGTCAAAAAAGCTGGCTGAATTTTTATGCTTTGCTGATTCTTTTTCATCAGGCGAATCTTTCGAGCATATTTTCACCTGTCAGAACTGCAGGTCAGCCTTTTTAAGGGCGGTATTTTGCGCTATGGGAAGTGTGAGCGACCCCAAAAAATCCTACACGCTTGAAATTCGCGTCCCAAATGAATGTAGGGCGCAACTCATCTGTGATGTTATCGGGGAGAGGGGGATCAACATCCCATCCAAAACCAATCGAAATGGGCTTGTTGGTATGTTTTACAGAAATGAGTCGTCGATCGAGGACTTTTTGACCGCGTGCGGCGGAAACAGATCGCTTTTCTCATTTTTTGAAGCATCGGTTGAAAAAAATCTCAGAAATGACGAGAACAGAGCAACTAATTGTGTAGCAAGGAATATTTCCAAGTCCGTTGAGGCAACTGCACTTCAGATCTCTGCCATTGAATCTCTGAAGGCTACAAGCACGTTTGACGATCTCCCCCGAGAGATAAAGCAGAGCGCCATACTCAGAATTGAAAATCCCGATATGAGCTTGAGTGAGCTTGCATTGCTTCACAAGCCTCCGATCTCAAAGTCGGGGCTTAACCACCGTCTCGCAAAAATAATCGAAGAGGCAAAAAAGAGAAATTTATTATAAAGAAAGGGGAAGTGCCGTATGGGCGAATTCGTTCATCTTCATCTTCACAGTGAATACAGCCTGCTTGACGGCGCTTGCCGTATCAAGGACATTCCCGAAAGACTCGCAGAATGTGATCAGGATGCCGTTGCCATTACCGATCACGGTAATATGTACGGTGTAATTGAGTTTTACAAGACCTGTAAAAAAGCAGGTATAAAGCCGATAATCGGATGCGAGGTCTACGTTTCCACGGGCTCGAGATTTGATAAGAGAACAAATATTGATTCATATTACCATCTTGTTCTTCTGTGCAAGAATATAATTGGATATAAAAATCTTATTAAGCTCGTTTCACACGGCTTTACAGAAGGTTTTTATTCTAAGCCGAGAGTTGACGAGGAGTTACTCAAGCAATATTCCGAGGGACTTATAGCGCTATCCGCGTGCCTTTCGGGTAAGATACCGAGACTTTTGTCTGTCGGTGATTTTGAGGGAGCAAAAAAGACCGCTCTTGAATATTCCGCAATTTTTGGCAGAGACAATTACTATATTGAGCTTCAGGATCACGGTACAGAGGAGACCCGAGCGATACTTCCTTTGCTCGTACAATTGGCTAAAGAATGCGATCTGCCTATGGTTGCGACAAATGACTGTCATTATCTTCGCAAAAGAGATTCCGAGACACAGGAAATTCTTATGTGTATCCAGACAAATACGACGATCGACAGTCCAAACAAGCCAAGCTTTGATACAGACGATTACTATATCAAGACAACCGATGAGATGAAAAACATTTACGGTGATTACGATGGTGCTATCGAAAACACCGTTCGCATTGCCGATATGTGTAATCTTGAGCTTGAGTTTGACAAGGTGCTTCTTCCAAAATTTCCGTGTCCCGGTGGAAAGGGTGCTGAAGAGTATCTCAAGGAGCTTACCTATTCGGGTCTCGAGCGGAGACTTTCAAAAGGTCATATTGTTTACGGCGATAATGATTCAAACAACGAAAAAGCTTATCTTGACAGAATAGAATATGAGCTTGACGTAATCAACACGATGGGCTATGCCGATTATTTTCTTATCGTTCAGGATTACGTTATGTTCGCAAAAAAAGCGGACATTCCCGTAGGTCCCGGACGTGGATCGGGAGCAGGAAGCCTTGTCGCTTATCTCCTTGGAATTACCGAGATCGACTCGATAAAATTCGATCTTCTTTTTGAGCGTTTTCTTAACCCCGAGCGCGTAAGTATGCCCGATATTGATATGGACTTCTGCTACAACCGTCGCGACGAGGTGATAGATTACGTTGTAAAAAAATACGGCAGAGAACACGTTTCACAGATTATCACATTCGGTACGCTTGCCGCAAAGGCTGCTATCCGCGATTGCGGACGCGCTATGGGCATGCCTTATGCTGACGTTGACGTTGTCGCGAAGGCGATACCAAACGAGCTTGGCATCACTCTCAAGAACGCTCTGCGCTTTAAGGAGCTTAAAATGCTCTACAACGAGTCCGAGCAAGTCCGTAAGCTCGTTGATACTGCTATATCACTTGAGGGCATGCCGAGAAATATTTCGGTGCATGCTGCAGGTGTAGTTATCACGGACAAGCCTATCAGCGAATACGTGCCTTTGTCAATCAGTAACGGAACAGTCGTCACGCAGTTCGATATGGATACTATAGCCAATCTCGGACTTTTAAAATTCGATTTTCTTGCGCTTCGCTATCTTACGATAATTAACGACGCGCAGACACAAATAAAAGAGCGTTATCCCGAATTTGACATTGAAAAAATACCGCTTGACGATAAAAAGACGTTTGAGCTTATTTCAAGGGGAGATGCGCTCGGTGTTTTCCAGCTTGAATCGGACGGAATACGTCAGGTGCTGCAGAATCTCAAGCCGGAAAGCCTTGACGACGTTATTTCGGTTATTTCACTTTACCGTCCCGGTCCTATGGACTCGATACCGAGATTCGTCGAGTGCAGGCACGATCCTTCGAAGATCTCGTACGATCTGCCACAGCTTGAACCTATACTCAAAAACACGTACGGATGCACGGTGTATCAGGAGCAGGTAATGAGCATATTCCGAACCATCGCAGGATACACGTTCGGGCATGCGGACATAGTCCGTCGAGCTATGTCAAAGAAAAAGGCAGACGTGCTTGAAGCAGAGCGCGAGGCGTTCATCAAGGGCGCAGAGTCAAACGGAATTGACGGCAGAAAGGCAGAAAAGCTTTTTGAGGATATGGCAAGCTTTGCAAACTATGCCTTCAATAAAGCGCACGCGGCTGCCTATGCCGTTATTTCCTACCGCTCCGCTTATCTCAAGGCTCATTACACAGGCGAATATATGTCGGCTCTCCTTACAAGTGTACTTGGTAATCAAGGTAAGGTTGCCGAATACATTGCAGAATGCTCAAGGTTCGGCATTTCAGTTTTGCCGCCCGACATCAATTCAAGCCGTGTTAACTTTAGTGCCGACAGCAACGACGGTAATATTCGCTACGGTCTCCTTGCGCTTAAAAACGTAGGTAGACAGTTCATTGAGGCTATCATTAACGAGCGCTCCTTTGACGGTCGATTTACCTCCTTCGATAATTTTGTCGAGCGAATGAGCGCGACCACTGATCTTAACAAGCGCCAGGTGGAAGCTCTTATCAAATGCGGCGCATTTGACGGTCTTGGACGTTACCGTTCACAGATCCTCGCTTCCTACGAAACGATAGTTGACAACGTGATGCAAAAAGCGAGAAACAATCCTATCGGTCAGCTTGATATGTTCCAATCTGGCGAGATAGCCGCCCCGGAATTCGACTATCCCGATATTCCCGATCTCAATATCAGAGAAAAGCTTATGCTGGAAAAAGAGGCATCGGGAATGTATTTCTCGGGGCACATGCTTGACAGCTACAGCAAGCATATAGAAGAGCTTTCTCCTTTGCGCACCTCCGAGATCCTTGAAAAGGATGCAGACGGCGGCTACATTTACTCGGACAGAGACCGAGCAAGTGCTACCGGAATAATAAGCTCTGTTTCGGTTAAGAATACCCGAAATAACGAGCAGATGGCATTCTTCAAAATAGAAGACAAATACGGAGATATAGAGTGTATTGCATTTGCCAAGTCATATAGAGAATTCTCACACGAGATCTACGTTGACGGAGCGGTATTTGTCGAAGGCACGGTCTCAATCAAGGATGACGATGAGCCTAAGCTTATTGTCAATGCTCTGACACCGCTCATAGACAATGAGATATATGTAAGACAACCGATGCAAAAGAAGGAGAGCGCTATACAAGAGCAGAAAGCGATTTCTCACGGTACAGAAACGGTAGCCGAGAATAATCCCATGTCGCCGCTCTCGATGTATCTTTCGATGTACGCATCGGCGGGTCTTGCTACTAATACCAATATTCCCGCGACAGCTCCGCCACTTGAGGGCAAAAGAGAAGCACCCGCACCAATCCATAGCCAGAGCACCGTAACAAAGGTTTATCTCAGGGTTACGGATATGTCGTGCTTGGAATTTTTAAAGGCGAAGAATATGGTCGACATATTTAACGAAGGAGACGTAAGAGTCATTTTCTACGATATGTCAACAAAAAAGTATTCCGAGTATAGCGAGAGGATTTACTGCACCGATTACGTTATTTCTCAGCTCAAGGAAATACTTGGCGATGAAAACGTAGTAGCAAAATAAAAGCAAAGAACCGCGCATCGCGCGGTTCTTTTGTTCTTTATACGTTAAGTGACTTTCTATATGCTTCGATCCTTGAATCTGCGGTATTTGAATCGGGAGCGATGACAAGGAAGTAGAATTTGACCTTAGGCTCAGTTCCCGAGGGACGAACAATAACTACGTCTCCGTTCTCAAGCTTGAAGCAGAGCATATTGGATCTGGGAAGTCCCGTGGGGGTTTTTTCTCCACTAGCGACGTCAACGAATATCTCTGCCTGATAGTCACCGAATGTCTTAACGGGGGTGCCACCAAGCTCAGTGGGAATATCCGCTCTCATACCGTCGAGAAGTGCCGCCATTCTCTGAGGACCGTCAACACCCTCCATGTATATTTCTACGTTCGCTTCACGGCAGAATCCGTATTTTTCAAAAAGTCCGTCAAGCGCGTCACAAAGTGTCATGTTTTTTGCATAGTAATAAGCTGTCATTTCACAGATGAGCATAGAAGCTACAACTGCGTCCTTATCTCTTGCATACGTTCCCTTAAGATATCCGTAGCTCTCCTCAAAGCCAAAGAGGAAGGAGCCCTCTCCACTCTTTTCGTGATTCTTGATGACCTCGCCGATAAACTTGAAGCCAGTGAGAACATTGAACATCTCCACGTTATGCGCTTCACAGATCTTGGTTGCGAGCTCCGTTGAGACAATAGATTTTACGGCGTATGGAAGAGGCGGCATGGTGTTAGTCTCTTCGTATGCAGTAATAATATAATCAAGAAGAAGCGCGCCCATCTGGTTTCCTGTGATAGTACGGAATGAGCCGTCCTTCGTTCTTGCCATTACTCCGACACGGTCAGCATCGGGGTCAGTAGCAACGATAAGGTTGCTTCCAACACTGTTTGCTATCTCAATTCCAAGCTTAAATACATCAGCGTACTCGGGGTTGGGCTTTTCTACCGTAGGGAAGTTTCCGTCAATCTTGAACTGCTCCTCAACTCTGTAAAGATGTTTGAGACCGATACGCTTGAGGATCTCGGGAACAAGCTTATGTCCGGTTCCGTGAAGAGGAGTATAGACTATCTTAAGATCATCCGCAACCGCCTTGACCGCATCGGGGTTAACAAGCTGCTCGGAGACCTTCGCGAGATACTTTTCGTCCATATCGCGACCGATAACCGTGATCTTACCGTCCGCAACTGCAGTGTCAAAATCAAGTCGCTTTACATCGTTGAAAATATCTATCTTGCATATTTCGCCGTATACGGTATTCGCATGCTCCGGAGGGAGCTGTGCGCCATCATCCCAATAAGCCTTGTATCCGTTATATTGCTTGGGATTGTGTGATGCAGTGATATTTATTCCCGCAACGCATCCAAGCTCACGTATAGCGAACGAAAGCTCGGGAGTGGGGCGAAGCTCGTCAAAAATCCATACGGGGATATCGGCAGCCGCCAACACCTCTGCAGAGACCTTTGCAAACAAATCGGAATTGTTTCTCGAGTCGCAGGCTATGACAACTCCGTCTGTAGTTCTGTTTTCCTTGTGAATAAGGTTTGCAAGACCCTGGGTCGCCTGTGCGACGGTATATACATTCATCGCGTTCATACCAACCTTCATCGTGCCGCGGAGTCCCGCTGTACCGAAGGTAAGTCCAGATGAAAAACGGATCTTGATTTCATCGTCGTTGTCTGCTATGCTTTTCAGCTCCGCTCTTTCGTCATCCGAAAGCGCAGGGGATTTCAACCAAAGATAATAGTTTTCAAGGTACTTTTCCATAGATTATCCTTTCAAAATGAAGAAATATACGTTTTATGTATTACTTATTTGCAAGATGCTCCTCAAGTGCGCGAGCAAGCTGGTCGGGACAGGATGTTGGTCTGGGACCGCAATGGATGCCGCGAAGGCGCTTGATAGCCTCCTCAACCGTCATGCCGACAACAAGTGCCGCAACTCCCTGGGTATTACCTGAACAGCCTCCGGTAAACTTGGCGTCAACTATAATGCCGTTTTCGATATCCATATCGATCTGTCTTGAGCAGGTTCCCTGTGTTTTGTAGCTAATATGTTCCATAATATTATCCTTTCAGTTTATTTATTCCTTTATTCATTTATGCGCGTCCGTATATTCCGAGCACGACGACGTCAGGAAAATCGGTCGCAAGATAAGCAGTAAAAGATTCAACGTCCGCATTCTCGGCAGAGAATACTATGCAAAATCTTTTTTCCTCGCTGATCTCGTTTATTACCAGTGTATCAACACTGTCAATCTTAAGTCCGCAGTACTCTGCTACACTTAATATTTCTATAAGCGAAATACTGCTGTCTGAGTATGTGATCTCAACGAATCTTCCGTTCTTTTTTGAAGTTCTGAAATTTGCTGATGATCTTTCGCTTCTGCCGAGCAGAGCATATCTGGTATATCCCGCGCCGTCTGTATTGACAAGATCATATTCGGCGCATATTTTCAGATCGTAATTTATTATTGCCTGATAAAATGAGATAAGCCTTCCGTCACGCATTGTTTCTATTGGAAGAATGCAATACTCACACCGTCCGTTTAAAACGCTCTCACAAACGTCTGTAATACTCTCGGGATAGGTTGCCTTTGCATCATCCATGATCCCCGAGAAAAATCCGAATGCCTTATCGTTATATGAATTTCTCATATAGGCAATTCTGTTATGCGCTTCGGGGAGAAGATGCGCCTCATCTCCTTCGACTGTGCGCTGTCTCTGCGGCATTTTCCCAAATACTTCACGAAAAATCATCATTCTTTCAAAAAACGAGATATTCAAGAAAAGCTTGCGCAGCTCATCAAGGTTTTCATTTGAAACGCGCCCCTCATCTATCTCTCCGTCAGAACGAATAGACAGGATAATACTCTTTACAAGGTCAACGTCTCCGCCGTCCTTGATAATTGCGTTTGCCAGCTCACAGAGATGTGCCATTCGCTTTTCGAACAGTCTTTCAAGGTCGGTTTCAAGTTGCGCTAGGTTTGCAAGCGTTATCTCCGTGTCCGTGCCCTCAAGCTCGGGAATGTTTGAATATATCAGGCTCATCTCAGAGCATCTCCAAAAGCTTGAAGCTGTTGTTCAAGAAGTCCTTAAGCTCCTCGGCTGACAATTGTCTTTGCGAGATAAGTGCAAGCTTATATATCTCACTTGCCATCAATGTCGCCTTGCCCTCGTCAACAGGCTTTATCGCGGAAAGCCTATTTATCAGAAGAGACTTGGAGTTTAACACAAGAGTGTACTCTACGGGGAAATCCCCACCTATATTCATGCCCATATTCGAATACATCCTCATCATGTCCTCCATACGTCTGGATTCCTCGGAGACTGTGAGGATAGCGGGGACGCCCTCGTCCTTCAGGCATTCATAGCTTACCTTGAGCTCTGCATTTCCGGAAACCGTCTTGAAAAGCTCAAAAAGGGATTCGTCTCCCTGAGCATCTCCATCCGATTTCAGAATATCCGTAATCTCGGAGTCGATTCTCTTATATTTGACATTTGAGTTAACGCTCTCACACATCGTAACGAACTGTGTGTCGAGCTGATGAGAGAGAAGGGCTACCTTAATTCCTTCGGATTCAAACATCGAAATATACTGAGCCTGCATTGCCTTATCAGTTGCATAATATACGGTATTCTGATGCTTTTCCTCGCACTCCTTAAGGTAATCCTCAAGAGTCATAAAGGAGCCGTCCACCATTTCGAGAAGATATGACGAATTAACCCTATCATAGAACTTTCTGTCTCTCAGGCAAGCATATTCAAAGAATATTTTAAGCTCGCTCCAGATCTTTTCATAGGTCTCTCTATCATTGATGCATAGAGAATTTATCTTATCGGCAACCTTTTTTACTATATGAGCAGCAACCTTTTTTACATAGGCATTATCCTGCAGGTAGCTTCTTGAGACGTTGAGCGGAAGCTCGGGACAGTCGAGCACTCCTCTGAGCATAAGAAGAAAATCGGGAATGATCTCCTTGATATCGTCTGCAACGAATACCTGATTATAGAACAACTTTACCTGTCCTTCGTAGGATTCGTAATCGTTAAGACGGGAGGGGAAATACAGCACACCCTTGAAGTTGAGTGGATAATCAGCATTTATATGGATATGGAATAGCGGATCCTTGAAATCGTTGAATACCTTTTTATAAAAGTCCTTGTATTCCTCATCAGAGCAATCCGATGCATTCTTAAGCCAGATTGGAGCAGTATCGTTTATCGGCTTTACTTCTTTATCGTCCTCTGCATCCGCTTCGTCCTCGCAGTCAAAGAAAATATCAACTGACATAAACGCGCAGTATTTATCAAGGATATTTCTCAGCTTATACTTATCAAGATATGCAGCCTCTTCATCCGATATATGCATAATAACGTCGGTTCCGTGGGTATCTCTTTGAGCCGGGGATATTTCATACTCTCCGGCTCCGTTGCATACCCATCGTGTTGCTTCCTCGGACAGATACGAGCGTGTTATCAGTTCAACGTTATCCGAAACCATAAACGATGAATAAAATCCGAGACCGAAGTGTCCGATTATTCCGTTATTCTGATTATTCTCGTCATATTTCTGTATAAAGTCGAGTGCGCCCGAAAGTGCGATAGAGCAAATGTATTTTTCAAGCTCTTCCTCGGTCATACCGATTCCGTTATCGGACACGGTAATCGTCTTTGCTTCCTTATCAAGAGTTACTCTGACAGAGTAGGCTTCGCCGTTATCGTCATACTGACCGAGAGACGACAGTCTGCGGAGCTTTGTTACCGCATCGGTAGCATTTGATACGATTTCTCTCAAAAAGATATCCTTATCTGAATACAGCCATTTTTTAATTACAGGGAATATATGCGCGGTCTCTACCGAGATACCGCCTTTTTTATTCTGAGACATTGTTTCCTCCTTGGCACGCGCCACATTACATGATTTCTCACTCCTTATATTATAATATTTTTTGCATTTATAGTCAAGAGAGTCCCGACAACTATTTAATAAATATTTCAGATTATTCACAGAATAATAACATATTGTATGTATAATTAAAAAAAGAAGTCGTAAGGAGTCGGTTATGAACATTTCTGTAAAGGCTTATGCAAAAATCAATCTGTTTCTTGACATAGAATCACTGCGCGAGGACGGTTATCACAATATTCTCAGTCTTATGCAAAGCGTGAGCTTGCACGATACTGTTACCGTTGGCTTTCAAGCATCCAAAGAAAAGGAGATTTCTATCAGCTGCTCGGATCCGTCTGTACCGTGTGACTGCAAGAATCTTGCATATAAGGCGGCTGACATATATCCGATATCCGGAAAGATCAGTATTGCAATAGAAAAGAGAATACCTATGTCGGCAGGACTCGCGGGGGGAAGTGCTGATGCCGCAGCTGTCCTGGTCGCGCTCAATTCGCTCTCTGAGTCACCCATGTCTATCGATGATCTCAAGGCACTTGGCAACAAGCTTGGGGCGGACGTACCATTCTGCATTGAATCAGGCTCGTACGTTGCTATGGGCACGGGAGATATACTGAAAAAGGCTCCTTCGATGCCTAACTGCACGATCGTTATCGCGAAGAATGGAGAGGGGATGTCTACTCCCTCGGCTTATCGCGCTCTCGATGAAAAATACAATAGATTTGACGGGTACTTGCCCGAAGCTCAGAAGCTTGATTCTTTAATAGCCCCAGATAATAATATAGATCTCGGTATCTATTCAAAGGGTCTTTTCAATATTTTTGAAAGCGTTGTGGAGCCGTGTCGTCCCTGCGTCACTGAGCTTAAACGAATTCTTGTTTCAAACGGAGCCCAAGCGGCTATGATGAGCGGTAGCGGAACGTCGGTATTCGGCTTGTTTGATAACGAGGATGACGCAAAGAGGGCGGTTGAAGCATTGCAGGATTGCGGTGCTGTTGCTCATCTCTGTTATCCGATAAAAAAATAAAAGGTTACCCTTTAAGGGTAACCAATTATATGTAATTTGTATGGATCAAGCGCAATTCGCTTCAAGGTAGTTGACTACGTCGCCAACGGTAATGAAGCTCTGAAGATCCTCATCCTCGATAACAAGATCAAACTGCTCTTCGCAGATCATAACGAGGTCGGCAAGTTCGATGGAATTAACTCCAAGATCGGAAGTGAGCTCTGCATCAAGAGTAATGAGGTCTTCCTTAATCTGAAGCTCATTTACGAGCAGGGACTTAAACTTGTCAAACATTTCTTTTCCTCCTGTTGAGATAATATAACGTTGATATTATATATTTTTTTCTTGTATTTGTCAATAGTTTTTCAAAAAAAGTTGTTTTTTATACTTTTTTGTTGCAAAAAAACGAAATGAAAGGAGCGTGATTATATGAATATTTTGGCAAAAAGACCCCTATTCACTGCATGTATGATATTTCTTACATGCTCTGTGATCGGGTTTTTTATTCCAGGACTTGCAAAGATCATTATAATTGCGCTTGCATCCGTTGCACTTGTTTTCTCTCTTATACTTGCCTTTATCAAGCACTATTCGAGCGACAAAAAATATAAATTTCTATGCTTTATTCTTATCCTGATTATGAGCGTTCTGTCTTTTGCAAGCTCATATATCTATTTCAATTACAATCTTGAAAGCACTAAACAAACATACAACAACAAATACACAGTTGATGCCTTTGTCGTTGAAGAAGAGTTTCAAAGCAATTTTGCATCGAGATATGTGATCTCCGTTACAAACCTTGACGGTGAGAAGGATAAGCACAAGGCAATACTTGAATGCGGTTTTTCCGCCGCGCTCCAGCCGGGAGATAAGATTTCAATATCTGCTACCGCTATGGCACCGGAGAGAAGCGGTGGAAGATTTGACGAGACGCTTGAACTTTTCTCAGAAAATATTTTCGTCATTTATTCAACCGATGACAGCTCCTCTTTAACTGTTCACGAATATTCCGATAGCGACGTAATTACCTTCACATCCATTAACAACAAGCTATCAAGTATTCTTACACGCACAATCGGCGGAGAGGAAGGAAAGCTTTCTTCCGCTCTTTTACTTGGCAACAAGCATCTTTTAAGCAATACGGTAGGCCGTGATTTTCAACGTGCAGGAGCATCGCACATTCTTGCTCTGAGCGGCATGCATATGAGCATTATAATGGGTGCTGCTATGTTTGTTATGCGCCGCATAACAAGAAAGACATGGATAATTGCAACTCTCTTATCTGTGTTTGCTATATCGTATCTGGCGCTTACGGGATTTTCGGTCTCTGCGACAAGATCGGTGATAATGCTTCTGATAGTTTATCTGTCAATGCTCATTTCAGCTCTGCCCGATCCGCTGACGTCTCTGTCCGTCGCAGGATTTCTTCTCGTGCTGTTATCTCCGGGCAGCGTGCTTGATGCCGCATTCTGGATGTCGTTTTCAGCAACGCTTGGGATCCTTGTCTTTGTTCCTCCTGTTAATGAGTTTTTCAATGAAAAGCTTGTTAAATACGACAGTGCAGTAAAACGTATAGCGTTCAAAGTGTTGTTTTCGATAATTATTGCCTTCGTAACCGGATTTGCGGCTTTGATTCCTCTCATTTCCGTTTTATGTATTTTCATAAAAGAAATATCAGTGCTCAGTGTAATTTCATCGGTAGTCCTGTCTATTCCGACAGCTACAGTGATCATTTTCTCGCTGCTCCTGCTCCCGCTTCACTCGATTCCTGTGCTTTCAGACGCTATAGTTTTCCTGTTACGAATGACATCTGGATTTATGGTCGATTACTGCGCGGAGATATCCGAATACGAGGGAATCGTTTATTCGTTGAATTACTCGACTCCGATACTGTTTGTCTTGGTTTTCGTGGGACTCGCCTATTCATTGATCTCAAAGCATAAAAAGAGGATATATTCTCTCATACCATTTGCTGCGTGTATTCTGATATGCGTAGGTATTATCGGAGCTTATGAAGCTGTAAACAAGGACAATCTTAGAGTAACGTACATAAACGCATCCTCGACATCTGACGTCATTGTTTTGACAAATAATAGGGAAGCAATGATATGTGATATTTCCAACGGAAGTATGACGTCATACGATCTTGCACTGAATGAGATATATGAATCCAGGGCTACCGAGATCAAGGCGATCATGCTGACGAGATACTCTAATCAACACACGTCGTCGCTTCAAATGCTGTGTGAATCATATAGGATTCGTGAGCTTTGGCTCCCCATACCGACCAATGATGAGGACTATGATAAGCTTGTCAGAATTTATGATTTTTCCGAAGATAACGGAGTTGACGTTTATTTATATGATCAGGGGGAATCGCTGTATGCATTCGGCAACGTAACCGTTGAGCATACGTTTGACACTATTGACCGCTCATCTGTTCCGATATCGTTAATTGGCATATACACGGGAAGAGAACATATAACGTACGTCTCCCCTGCTTTTGACGAAAGCACGCTTTCGGAGCTTGCTCAATATCATTTTTCAAAATCGCAGCACATCATTTTCGGCAATAAAGGACCCAAAACAAAGGGAGAATACACAATAGACGACATTGACCGGGTTGAAACTGTAGCTTTTGCGGACGAGATCCGTGCAAAATACTTTATCCTTCCCGAACATTCATTCACGTCATATTATCTTGTTCCCGAGAAGATCGTTTTTTATCTTGATAAATAGTGAGGTATAGCTATGAAGATAACTCAATATGAAATAAGCACCTCAAAAATTAATGGGAAAGTCACAATCGCTTGTGTTTCAGACCTGCATGCGCGTAAGTCTGACAAGGTGATTTCAGCTTTGAGGGCTCTTTCTCCCGATCTCATCTTGCTTGCCGGTGACATATTCGAGGTTGCGAATGAATATATGGAAAAGAGAAATATAAACTCTTTTGAATTTATCAGCAAAGCAGTTGGCATCGCTCCTGTATATTATTGCTTCGGTAATCACGAAATATATTATTCACACGCGATGAAGGAAAAAGACCGTATTCCCGAGGAAGCAATGGCAAAGGAATATATCAACAAAATATCCGATACAGGCGTCAATCTGATAAACGACAAATTTACTGAGTTCGCATTAAAAAACGGTGAAGGACTCCTTATCGGTGGGCTCATTTGCGGCAGAGACAAGGATCCTGCGCAGGCAAAAGAATTTGACGAAATCTTTCTTGAAAAATTTGCAAAGATCCCGGGCTTTAAGATACTGCTATGTCATTATCCTCATTATTATGAAAAACACTTGAAGGATACCGATTTCGATCTGATCTTATCCGGACATGCACACGGTGGACATTGGAGATTTTTCAACCGCGGGGTATACGCACCTCATCAGGGGCTTTTTCCAAAATTCACCTTTGGAATGCACGATGGCAGGCTGATCATCAGTACCGGAGCAGTCAATAATTCAAAGCCAATTCCAAGATTCTTCAATCCAACCGAGATACTGAAAATAACAATACGTGGCAATGAAGAGATGCAATAATTTGCATCTCTTCTATTTTTTCTCTTTTATATTTCTTTTTTGATTATGACAAACTAAAAGAAAAACGGGGGGCATAGATATGCGAAGATTCGGTAAATTTTTACTTATTCTTGTTATAACGCTTTTTTTTCTTTTTTCGATTTTAGTTGTTGCAGGAGCCATAATCCTGCACAGATATTCGCAGAGCCACGTGGACGAAGCATTACTTGACGTATCAAAAGGAGGCGGAGAGACTGAGTTTTACCGATACGAGGTCTCAGAGCTTGGAGAATATATCGGAAACCCGATACTCATCGAGGATGCCTCAATTAATAGCGGTGCAAAATTCAATTACGTATCTTATGCAGAAATACCAAAGGAGCTGATCGATGCCTTTGTCGCGATTGAAGACAGGAGATTCTGGGATCACAACGGAATAGACTTTCTGAGAAGCGGTAAGGCTGTGCTCAATTACGTTTTCGGAGGAAAAAGCAGCTTCGGCGGCTCAACGATTACCCAGCAGCTTGTAAAAAATCTTACAGGAAATGATCAGCGTTTAATAGAAAGAAAGCTTATCGAGGCTTTTTCTGCGATGAATCTTGAAAGGGAATACGACAAAAGCGAGATTATTGAAATGTATTTAAATATCATAAATCTCGCCAACGGATGCAGTGGGATCGGGGCGGCGGCACAGTATTATTTTTCAAAGGACGTCTCGGAGCTTTCTCTTCGCGAATCGGTTGCAATTGCGGCAATAACGAATAATCCCTCCAAATATGATCCTATACGCCATCCCGAAGAAAACCAAAAGAGAAGTGAGACCGTGTTATTCTGTATGCACAAACTCGGATATATTTCTGAAGAGCAATACCGCGCTACTTTGTGTGAAGACCTTGTTCTGAATGTAAAAAGTAAAGATATCTCACACGTTAACTCGTGGTATATTGATACTGTTATTGAGGACGTAATTTCGGATATGGCAAAAAAATACGGGATATCACGAAAAAATGCTTCTGTTTTGCTTTATAAGGGAGGATATAAGATATACACATTAATGGACGGTAACATTCAAGCTATTCTTGACGATTACTTTTCCAATATAGAAAATTTTCCAGAAAATATTGACGGCTCGATCCCTGAGGCATCTATGGTTATTATTGATCCGCACAGTGGGAATATTCTTGGCATAAGAGGAGGTATTGGTGAAAAAAAGGGAAATCGGATTTTCAATTATGCGACAAATTCAAAGCGCCCTTCGGGCTCTGCTATAAAGCCATTATCTGTTTATGCTCTCGCAATCGAGCGAGGTCTTGTCAACTGGTCAAGCATTGTATCCGATACTCCCGTCAATCAATCCGCTCACGGTGGCAATCCTTGGCCGATGAACGCTAATAGAAAATATAACGGGGACGTTACCGTTGAATATGCTCTATCGCATTCCTTAAACACTGTTGCGGTAAAGCTACTTGAGAAGGTGGGACTCCAAAGCTCTTTTGATTTTCTCACACGTACGTTGGGAATATCTTCTCTTGATGTAAAAGAAGATTCAGGCTATGCCTCCTTGGCTCTCGGTCAGCATTCCGTGGGAATCTCATTAAGGGAACTGGTATCTGCCTACACCGTCTTTGATGAAGGCTTAAAATCAAAATCGCGAACTTATTGCAAGGTGACCGATATGAACGGAAAGATCATACTCGACAATACACGCGATTGTCATCCCGCGATTTCACGTGAGACTGCGGCTATTATGACTAAACTGATGCAACGTGTGGTTGATGAAGGCACGGCATCAGGACTAATTACTCTCACAGACAGAGTAGAGGTGGCAGGGAAAACAGGAACCACCCAAAACAACTGCGACAAATACTTTGTCGGTTACACCCCCTCTCTCTTAGCAGGTGTATGGCAGGGATACGATATGCCAAGATCTCTTGAATACGCAGGAGTAAACTATTCAGCCGTTATCTGGGACGACGTGATGAATATGATCTATGAAAGGACGAATTCATATGATAATAAAGCATTTACTATACCTCACAACGTAAAAAAGCTCAACTACGACTCGTCTACAGGGCTTGCGCCAAATGTGTTTGATTCTCCTGCCGTGCAACAAGAAGGCTGGTTTAAGGTTTCCGATCCGGAATAAATCGATAGATACCCTCATATAGTGTCTTGATATAAATTACTGTACGAGGGACAAATGAATAAGAAAAACGTTTTTTTCACTCCGATCGCACTTTTATGCGGAATAGCTTGCGCAATAACAGGCATTGCCTCTTTAGTTCTTTTCGGCGCTCCGCTTTGCTCAATTAACGTATTACGGGGAATGAATATTTTTCCGCCTATATGGATATATAATCTCATCTCAACGGTGTGGTATTTTCTTATCGGAGCAGCTTACGGAGCAATACTCGAAGCAAATACAAGGAGGATTAATTCGGGTGACATTGAAACTGCGGCTCACAAGGGCGGTGCGTTTCTCATTTCAGCCTTTTGGCTATCGATAATCAGACACTTTCTTTTGTTTTATGCAGGTCGCCTCTTCATCGCGCTCTTGTTATCCTGCATATGTGCTTTATGCTCCTTGATAACCTCGATCATCTGGCATAAAGCTTATCCGCGTGTATCGTCCGTAACGGTATTGGGGTTTACAATTTGGCAGTTTTACAATCTTCTTTTAAGCTTCTCTGTTTTTTTACACAATTAATCATTGAATTTCGCCAATGTTTACAAAAATAACTATTGACAAAGGGGAATATTTATTGTATAATTATTACAGTTATTTTTGCAATCCGGAGGATATTTCAAATGAAAACCGTAAAAATACTTTCCATGCTTTTGGCATTGCTTATGCTTTCCTCTGCATTCGTTGCTTGTGACGGCGCAGGAAAGAACGCGGGAGAGGCTCCCGATCTTCCCGAAAGAGAGCTTTACGAGGTAACCGTCTCCTTCCAGATCAAGGATGCTACGGGAAAAACTGTACTTGAAGCAACTGATTACCTATACAAGGGTCATGAAACGCCCACTATCCTTAACGTTCTCAAAACTTACCTCTCAGTGGTAGCTGATTACGTGTGCAAAGTCGACAAAACAAATTCCATCACCCAGATAGGTGGTATGAAAGCCAACAAAAACAACGGTGAGTATTGGGGATTTGTTGATGGAGGCATAAATCTTAGCAAGGACGATATTCTGGACGATCTCAGTGACGGAAAAATGAGTGAGACACTCCTCGAGGACGGAGATGTTTTCACGGTAATGCTTATTGCTGAGGAAGAATAAAATATGATTTTAGCCGACCTTTCGCAAATCTACCGTTTATGCGGTATTTGGGAAAGGTCGTCTTTCTTATATCAAATTGGAGGATACATAATAATGCTTATTTCTATCACAGGCAGACTCGGCAGCGGAAAATCCACGGTTTGCAACATTATGAAGGAAAGATACGGATTCGAGATATTCAGCACAGGTGTCATCAATCGAGAATTCGCCCGCAGACTCGGCATCACCACTCTTGAGCTTAACAAAAGACTCAAGGAAGATCCTGCTCTTGATCACGAGATCGACGGTACAGTTACAAAGCTCTCTGAGGAGCGCAAGGACGATAAATTAATTTTCGATTCAAGAATGGCATGGCATTTTGCAAAGAATACGTTCAAGATATTCTTGACCATCGATCCAATGGAGGCAGCCAGAAGAGTTATGCTGAATCAACGCGGCGCAGAGGAGCATTACGAGAGCGTTGAAGAGGCTTGCGAAAAGCTTGTTGAGAGAAGCCGTGTTGAGCGTGACAGATTCGTTGATATATACGGTGTTGATTACTACGATTATAATAATTTTAACATCGTTGTCGATACTACCTCCCGCACCCCCGATGAGGTTGTTGCAATCATTATGGAGAATTTTGAAAGCTACTCAAAAGACAAGGAGTCTTTTGTTTCCCCGAATATCGTTTGATCATAACAAGATAATAATAAAAGCCCGCCAATTACGGCGGGTTTTTATTATTGATCTGAACCGATTATGCAAGATTATCCACGCAGTTCTTTACCCATGCAAGGATATCTGCCTTTTCCTCGTCATTAACCTTGCTGTTAAAGAGTCCTACCTTAACGAATTTTGCTTCTTCAATAACATTTGTTCCGGCTTCACGGAGAAGATCCTGAGTCTTTGTAACAGATGCTTCGTCTCCTGCATAAATAATAGCTACGTTTGCTGCTCTTGCCTTTGTAAGCTCGCGAACGAAAAGTCTGTAGCTATCGGGAAGGGAGCCCTTGATCTGAATTGCAAGGATAACAAGTCTTTCCTTATCACAGGAATATGCGGGGGGAATTCTGTCAACAGAGTTGACGTTAAGGTCGTACTCCGCTTTGATCATCTCAGCGATTGAGCGGAGCTTCTTATTGTTCTCGGGATAGCAGAGAACTCTCATTTTGATTGCCATTGTTTTTTCCTCCATTTTAACGGTTTCTTCCGTATTATTTACATTTTATCATTTTTTCGACAAAAAATCAATGCTTTTTGTTTTCGGCATCGCTTTTTGTATGATTGCACATAAATACATACTAATTTTGTATATTATGTCACTTAAACTCGACGAGATAGCCGTCATACACCTTATTTCGCATTATGCGATACGTAAGATCGCTTAGATCATTCCGAAGCTCCTCGCATTCACGAAGCGCTGTAACGATATACTCGGGATTCAAATTATCGGCACTACCGGCTGACAGAATAGCTTTTGCCGTAAGGCAACCGTCCTTTGATTCAAACTCGATCTTTTTGATGAAGCTTGTGATATCTACCTCTTTTTCGCCTGATTTTGATTTTTTCATCATCATAATAGGCAGCATAAAGCGGCTTGTTGCCTTGAGCGCACTATTCTCATCAATATTTGGCGCTTTAAGCGTGATAGTATAATCAGCATATGCAATGTCAGCAAATTTCGTAGTGGGGTAATACGCATCAAGCACGTACATCTCGTCCGTAAGCTGTGCATTAAGCTGATTCTTTATATCCTCAAGCGCAATCTTTCTCTCGATCCTCAAATCAGCCATTTCGCACATACTCTCGGTACCAACAGACAAGGGAAGACCGAATACGAGCTTGGCGTGTGGATTAAATCCTTTCGTATACCACATCGGTATATTGGCTCTGACAAGTACTCTGTGAAATGTTCTTTGCAGGTCGAGGTGTGAAACGAACTGAAGAGTACCTATCTTACAAAACTTAATACGCACGGTAACCGGGTTATCAAGCATTGGAAGGGATAGCTTTTTTTCGCCGGGTGTTATTTTCTTTTCGGACAACACGTTCTTTCACCTCCAAGCTTATTTGCTCCGCAGCCCGAGCATTTTTCACGGCAGCTCGGCGTTGTCTGATCCTCATACGCTTTTTTACACTCCCTTACGAGGAAGCTCTTGTCAACTCCGCAGTCAATAATATCCCACGGAAGCACCTCATCAAAGGAATATCGTCTGTTAGCATAAAAATCAGGATCTACGCCGCTTTTCTCAAATACTTCGATCCATTTATCATAATCAAAGTATTCGCTCCACGCGTCAAATTTAAAGCCCTCTCGGCAGGCAAGCTCGAGTGCTTTGCAGAGCTTTCTGTCTCCGCGAGCCATAACTGCTTCGATTCGGCATATTTCTGCATCGTGATGCTGATACTTGATCTTTCTATCCGTCACGCAGCTTCCGACGAAGCTCTGCTTTTCTTTCATTGTCTCAAGGCTATCCTGAGGCTCCCACTGGAACGGGGTAAAGGGCTTGGGAATGAATGGCGACACACTGAAGGTCACCTGAGGCTGCTTTGCGCGGTTACGGTTGGGATTAGCATAAAAGGCTTCGATAACGTCTTTAGCGAGCTTCGGTATAGCCGCAAGATCCTCCTCCGTCTCTGTGGGAAGTCCCTGCATAAAATAGAGCTTTACCTGTGTTTTGCCCGCATCAAAAGCAACGTTGACCGCTCTCATAAGGTCATCCTCTTGCACGTTTTTGTTAATAACGTCTCTGAGTCTCTGCGATCCCGCCTCGGGAGCAAACGTGAGAGATGATGCTCTGACCGATGCGACCTTTTCCATAAGCTCCTTTGTAAAGCTGTCGACTCGGAGAGATGGCAGGGAAAAGCTGACCATATTATCCTTCGTCCATTCAAGAAGCTTATCGGTAAGCTCGGGGAGCCCCGTATAGTCGCTTATTGAAAGCGAGGAAAGAGATATCTCCTCGTATCCTGTGTTCTCAAAGATACACTTTGCTTGCTCATTGAGCACGTCGGGAGATTTCTCTCTGACAGGTCTGTATATCATACCCGCCTGGCAGAATCTACAGCCGCGGATACAGCCGCGGAAGACCTCAAGCATTATTCTGTCGTGGACTACCTCGGTGTAAGGCATTATCGCATAATCAGGAAATATTGCTTTGTCGAGGTCCTCGACGATTCTCTTGGTTATTTTAGTGGGAATGTCATCATATATGGGCTTATATGCTTTGATCGTACCGTCAGCATTGTATTCAACGTCGTAGAGAGAGGGAACGTATACACCCGGAATAGTTTTTGCGGCTTCGTGCAAAAACTCTGCCTTTGAGTATCTGCCCTCGTCCTTCATCTGTATGTAAAGACGTACTATCTCTACGAGCAGGCTCTCACCCTCTCCTATGTTGAACAGATCAAAGAAATCCGCCACAGGCTCAGGGTTATACGCGCAGGGACCGCCTCCAATGACAAGGGGAAACTCCTCTCCGCGCTCAGCGCTTCTGAGAGGAATGCCTGCAAGCTCGAGCATGTTGAGAACGTTAGTATATGACATTTCATACTGAAGGGTAAAGCCAAGGAAATCAAAATCCTTGACGTTGTCCTTGCTCTCGTGCGCCCAGAGAAGCAGCCCGTTTTCCTTCATCTTCTCCTGCATATCCACCCACGGATCGTACACTCTCTCACACCAGATATCTTCCTCGCGGTTGAGGCACTCGTACAGTATTCTTACACCGAGATTGGACATACCGATCTCATACGTATCGGGAAAAGCAAAGGCAAACCTTGCTTTAACCTTTGATTTATCCTTAATGATCTGCCCGTACTCACCGCCAGAATATCTTCCGGGCTTTGAGACTTGCTTTAAAATTGAGTTTAACTTTTCGTTCATATTATAATTCCTTGAAGACATTTTTACTTTTTCATGATCAGCTTCACGGTT
The DNA here is from genome assembly GCA_015064685.1 of Oscillospiraceae bacterium. Lineage (GTDB taxonomy): Bacteria > Bacillota > Clostridia > Oscillospirales > CAG-272 > SVTX01. The sequence continues at coordinate 63,953 of SVRT01000007.1, read as the reverse complement.
TGAACAACGTTCGGTATCATTCCAAGAAATGCTGCGGCATAGAAAATAAGTAATGAGTTTGATTGAACAAACGTCACAAATTGAGAGCCTGAAGGTATACAGGAAACCGTCACAAGCAGAGCTGCGATCACAATTCCGACTATCGTCTGGATAATTCTGATTTTCTTGGACAGCTTTCTATCCTTCATTATTTCTCTGCTGTAGACAATGGCGCCACAAAGCTTATGAGGATCCGGTGCAACAATGCCCGAATCCGTAATAAATGACGGCTCGGCATGCTCGTAATTATCGTTTTTTTGTACCGTCAGTGCGTTCTCGACTTTGTTGGATTCAAAATAAAAATCATTGATTTCAGGTTCATAAGTGTTGATCGCGATCTTTATTTTGTTCTTTTCAAGCAGTTCAACCGTTTCTAAGAAGCCGGGTTTAATTTTGCTTGTGATAATAAAGCCAATTTGGGGAACACCGTCAAATGCCAGATAGAGAACTGTTCTGTTAACGCCCTTTATCGCTGTTGAAAGATTCGTATCGGTTTTGACCTTAATATTGTGAGCTAACATATACTGTCGATCACCAACAAGCACATTCATTGACGAATCAAAATAAATATCTATTCCATTTTCAGCAATTGAATTGATCGTAATCTCGTGACCAACGTTAGATTCTGCTTTCTGGTTTCCTTTAATAGTCTTGGATAGAGGTCCGCCTAATGCGTCAAATACATTACAGGCAATATTGATCCACTTTTTGGAGCTTTCCTCGCTATTGTTCGGATTTATCTCAGTAATAGCAGTTATCTCAACGGCATCATAATCACCAAATGCAATAGAATTAACTCTCGCATACTCGGAAACAGAGTCCTCACCGATAAAGACGCTATCGGATTTAAAAAGTCTGAGGCTATGTATCAATTCAATCAATGCAGGTGAGAGAATAGCAGACAGAGGCACTATTGAAAACAAAATATATCCTGCGGCATTTATACCCAGAATGGCGTTCTCAGTCATTGAAGCTGTTATTAAACACGCCAAGATCGCAACAAAGGGAACTACACCGACAACCAATACGATTTTCATTCCGGTAGTTTCTTTATCTATTATCCTTCTGAAATAGCCACTCACAAATCTGCTTCTTTTTACGTTGTATGTAATCTTTGTATGCTTTTGACTCTTTTCATTAGACGATCCTTTTCCGCCAATCTTTTTCTCCAAAATGCAATGAAGATCTCCGCGGCTGACTATGTTGAATGCCTGACTCTCTTTATAGCAATCAATATATTCTGCCCACGAAACAAACGATGCATAAATCGAGACATATCCGCCAAAGGCTACATATACTCCATTTTGCGTATAATCTGGAGACAGTGCATACACAAATCCAATGGCTATGCAGTAGATTAGATATTCAGCCATTGTCAGACATAGCATTGAATACGAATTTGCTTCAAATCGAGCTATTCCCAAAAATCCTATGATTAATCGTTTTGTGAACAGTAGCGTCAATATCATTGCCAGCACTAAAAACACTTCGAAGAAGATCAACACAGCATAGTCGCTATCACTTTGTGCCTGAGAAGCCAAAATGTCCACTATAAACATAGTGATTGCAATTACAGACATTATCATACTGACAACAAGGAGTGTCACTTTGTCTGTTTTATACTTTTTATTGATTTCGGAAATCTGATTAGTATTTCCCGAAAACTCTCTTCCGCTAAATCCGTGCGTAATCCTATGCTTTTGCGGTACGTACTCGTTATTCTTTTCTACTACGACGGCTCTGGCATGCTCATCGCTGATACTTGAGGCTACCTCTCCACCGTAGCCTAACTTCAATAACAGTGAAACATCATTATCACTTATTTCTGACGTTGGCGTTTTACGGACAGATTCTTCGGCATACGATGTATCTTCGTCCTCCACTGACTCACGGTTATCGTGCATCGAATAATCCATATCCTTTTCAGGCTTGAATATTGACATATCACAAAGCGAGTACTGGAGGACGTCTTCTGTGTAATCGTCCGGAGACAATACCAGTTTCGCTTTGCTTACAGGCTCGTCTTCTTCGGCTTCTTCATCCTCAGCAATGATCTCGTCGATATAAATATCACCTAATTCATCGCACTCATCTATATCGATTTCTTCATCAAATTCGTCATATTCAGAAGAGAAGATGGCTGAATCGTACTTATCCTCATCAAGAACAGCTTGATCCTCGTCATAAGACTGCTCGATTGTCTCTTCACTAAATTCATCCTCGTCTGTGCCGTATTCTTCCGGAGCTTCTACTTGATCTGCGTCCTCCTCATTAAAGGCATCCGTATCCAAGGAGAAGGCAGGATCATCATTCTCATAGAGGGAACCGTTTCCCTCATCCGAAGATTCAATATCTTCAGGATCCTGAACTGCAACATCGGATGCATCTTCTGCGTCTTGGTGGAACATCATTCTAAGGACATCGTCAACTCGATCTTCTTCAAAGCTGTTGTCCTCAGATTGCATATCGGATTGATCTTCATCCTCGTATGTTTCTATGCTCTCAGCAACATCTGATTCGGTATTCTCCGCCATTTCTTGCAACTCAGCGGGGAATATGTCTTCAATTTCTTCTTCAACGTTATTGCCATCAAGGTCGGATACCGAATTAATCGTTTCGTTGTCATCCGACGTTACTATGATTTCCATTTCCTCCGGAGCCATATTTTCAACAGTCTGATCTTCATGCGTCAGTCCGTTTATTTCTTCCGCATCCTCTGAAGGTATTTCTTCTGCAGGTGCTTCATTGACATCATCAGAGCCTGATGCGAATATTTTTTCCAATACCGATGCAAGCTCCGCATCCTCCTCGGATTCCTCGGTTTCAAGCAAGGAGTCCTCAAGTTCCTCATCAACATCGGTAGCATAAGATTTTTTTAATTGTTCAAGAATAGCATCCAATTCGTTTTTCTTTTGTCTACCCATTTTGACCTCCGTTATAACTATTTTGTACGATTCTGTCTTGCTACCTCACATAAAATGACCGAAGCGGCGGTGGATACGTTGAATGAATTTACCTTTCCGTACATCGGTATTGACGTGAGTGCATCCGAATTTTCAATCACGATCTGCGAGACCCCGTTTCCTTCGCTTCCAAATACCAGACCACATGCGCCCTTAAAGTCCGTTTCGTAATAGGGCTTGCCGCCAGCCTCTGCCGCGAATATCCAAACGCCTTGCTCCTTCAAATAACGTATTGTATTGGAAATATTTGCGACCTTGGCTATAGCCATATGCTCAATAGCTCCGGCAGATGCCTTTGAAACGAGCGGTGTGAGTCCTGTTGATCTTCTCTTGGGAATGATTATTCCATGCGCTCCCGCACCTTCAGCACACCTGATAAGCGCGCCGAGATTATACGGGTCAGTTATTCCATCTGCGATTACGATCAAGGGCGCCTCTCCGCGCTCCCGGGCGATATTCAAAATATCTTCTACGGCGCAATACTCCTTTTCAGAAGCCATTGCGATTATACCCTGATGCGGGGCGAATCCCGACATAGAATCAAGTTTATTCTTATCTGTCTCAACGACCGGAATTCCTTTTTCGATCGCCATTGCTACCAGTACAACTATAGAGCCCTCACGTTCACCGCGTTGAACCAGGATCTTGTCTATTTCGCGTTCCGATTTCAAAAGTTCGCGAACTGCGTTTCGTCCTATCACAAGACCGGTGTCTTCAGTCTCTGCATCACTTAAAGGGGAAGGGCGCTTCTGCGCATATCGATTATCATCATACGATCTGCTTTTTTTGTTTTGAGCTCCGTATTTCTTTTCGCTGTATCTTTTTTTATTGTCCTTTTCCATTTTATTTCTCCGTTAACATTCGAATAATAATATACTATTATATATTATAACATAATAATCTCTTTTTGTATATAGTTTTTTCTAATTTGTAGCAAAAAAATAAAGCATATCTGCACAAACCTGCTGATACGCCTTATTATTCACCCAAATAAATATCGTGATCGTCGTGATCGTCGTGTGAGGGTCTATTTTTATTTTTGTTCTTTGCAAAGATTGCTATTGCAAAAACGAATGCGACTCCTATAGCCGTAAAGGGTGACTTTTGAAACAACTCAAATATTATTCCCGAAATAGCACTGGATACTATTCCGATAATGCCTAAAAATCTATGCTTGGTCAGAATACCGAAAAGCAACGGCACGACCCCGCAAAGAGCGCCGATGAAAAAACCTAAAAAAATTCCTAATATATCCATTGCAAGATCTCCAAATGCTGTATATATATATTTTATCGCATAATTGATTTTTTGTCAATATTTTTCGAGTAAAAAATGACTCTTTTTGCAATAAAATTGAAACATTTTCAGCTTTTACATTTTATAAAAAAATATCATTGGGAAAAAATAATCACGAAAGGAGATGATACGGTGAAAAAGACTGTTTTTCTTTTTATTCTTATTCTTTTTCTTTTATTATTTACCCTTTCTGTTAATGCAAACTGCAACGAATACAACTGGTTTTGCGTTCATAGAAAAGATCATTTACAACCTGTAGCTGACCCTACGATTTCCTTCATTGAGAATTACGGAGGGTACTATATTGACAAAAAGCACGGGGATGGAAACGATGATAAGGTGATCTATCTGACTTTTGATGCAGGATATGAGAACGGTAACGTCAAGAGGATAGTTGATGTTCTTGATAGTGAAGGTGTGAAGGGTGCTTTTTTTGTTCTCGGTCACTTTATTGATGCAAATTCCGATCTTGTTCAACAAATGTTTGACAGTGGGCATCTTGTTTGCAACCATACGTTTTCTCACAAAAAAATGACAGGGAAAACCGCGGAGGAATTCAAGGAAGAGCTATCTTCACTTGAAACAATATGTCTTGAAAAAACGGGAAGAAACCTATCAAAGTACTATCGTCCCCCTGAAGGTAAATTTGATGAGCAATCTCTTAAATATGCTCAGGATTTAGGATACAAAACGGTTTTTTGGAGCTTCGCGTATGCTGATTGGGATAATAATGCCCAATTATCTGCCGAAAAAGCAAAGCAAAAAATCCTCGAGAACGTTCACAACGGAGAAATAATGCTTCTGCATCCAACCTCGGCAACAAACGCAGAGATACTAGCTGAAATAATCAGGGAACTCAAAGAGCAGGGATATAGATTTGGAACACTTGACGAGCTTTAAGAAAAAACGTGTAGTACCGGTGATCATATCAGGAATACTTTCATTTATATTCTTTCTCAACCTTTTTTCATTGTATTCCTATGCAGATAATAAATTCTGTGAGGCAAAATGCGTTTCTGATATTGATATATACCGAAATCACGATAATGACTGTATGAAGATTGCCTTGACATTTGATGACGGACCTCATCCAAAATACACCCCGCAGATATTGAATATTCTTGATAAATACCGTATTAAAGCAACCTTTTTCGCGGTAGGAATTAACGCTTATTACTACCCTGATACGCTAAGAGAGGTATCAAAAAGAGGACATGAGATAGGGAATCACACTTTCTCACATCCTCACGTTAACCAAGTAGATAATGATCATCTTAAAGAAGAAATCGCTCAATGCGAAGAAACAGTCTACGGAGTAACAGATCTGAGGACCAGAGTTTTTCGCCCGCCGGAGGGAATGATCGATTCAAGTATTCTGGCAATAGTTCGAGAGCTGGACTACAGAGTGATCCTATGGGATATTGATACGAGGGATTGGGCGCATACACCTGCAGAGGATATTGCAAAAAACGTGATCGAGCATATCAAGCCGGGATCGATCATCCTCATGCACGACTATATCGGAAGCAACAGCCCAACATGCGAAGCAATGAATATTTTTATACCAAAGCTGATCGAGATGGGGTATAAATTCGTTGTAATCAGCGAGCTTATCGACACAAAGTAACCACGCCGACTCATTTAAGAATCGGCGTGTATTTTATTTATTCTTCCTCTGTGGGGGCTGTGGGTCCAACAGGGTCGATCATATATTTTTTTATTACCGGATATGCCGCATAGGTATAAATAAATGCGCAAACGCCCAGGTAATATATTAAGGGCAGGACGATAGTTACTCCAAGTCCCATAGGCAAGAACAGTACTACAAGGAGCACGGCAAATGCAGTCAATATCGCAAGTCCCAAAAGAGCCATAATATTTCTCTTGATTCCCAAGACTATAAATATCAAAGCGTTTTTGAATATCTTACCGATCTTCATATCGAATGTGACCGCCATAAGATAAACGTAAAAGCGGAATATGATATACAAAACGATAAGCGCAATCGTCAGCACATACATAAAATTATTCATTCCGGTCTGGGGAGACGTATAGAAATAATAAATGTCAAAGGCGAGCGCAAACATTGCAATACAGTCGATAAGACCGAGGATAAAGCCCTGCTTGAGGTTCTTTTTTATTGCATAGAAATAATCCGACCATACAAACACGCTATCACCGCGTACGAGACCGCGCGTAACATAGATAACGCCAACCTTCTGCCATCCGTAAGTTACTACCTGAAAGAGAAGTAGGACGCCTATAACCCAATAAATGTAGGTATTATAGGTGGGAAGAGGATGCTGGAAAGAGAAGAGTGACACTCCCAGTGAGCTTGTCGCACTTGACGCTGCCTCTTGCATACCGTAAAGCGCAGCATACTCGGGATAATACTGTGTCGGAGTTGTTGGTGTTGCGATGAAATAGAGATAGAGACACGCAAGAAGCGGCAGAATCTGTACTATCGCGAGCATATTAAGTGTAATTATTTTTGAAAGCTTTCTCCAAAGCAGCTTGAAAAAGAATTTCAGATTGGGTGTCGTATCCTCGCCGGGATCAACACCTTTTCCGTCTCTGTTCATATCAAACAGCTTGAATTTTTTCTTGTTCAGTTGTTCCAAGACCTTATTCCTTTTCCTTTGTTATTTATTTAACGATCTAAGCTCATCTGCACGGTCGGTGCATTTTTGCATCGCAGTGGAGAAGGCTTGATAAAAATCATATTTTTCAAGCTCAGCAACAGCTCGTTCGGTCGTTCCGCCTTTTGAGCAAACGGTTTGAATTTGCTCATCCGGGGTCTTGTTGCCTGATTTCATAAGCATTGCAGCACCAATTATCGTATCACAAATGCTATCCAAGAGATCTTTTTCGGGAAGCCCCTTGGTAAGATCATTTCCTTGCAAAAGTCCTTGTTCAACCGCGCCCTGATACATTGCTTTGATCATCATAAAAACGTATGCAGGCGATGATCCAGTTACGGAGATAATACGGTTCATCTCATCCTCATTGATTCTTATCACTTTGCCTGCGGACGCAAACATTTCAGATACAAAATCAAGATCAGCTTCCGCTACTGCGTCATTTTTACAAATCGCACTTACACCTTGACCTATAAGCATTGGCGTATTAGGCATTACAAGGACGACCGGGGCACCGTTTGTTGCGCGCGAAATACTATCGCTACTGATTCCTGCTGCTATCGAAACAAAAAGCTTTTTTTCAACATCCTTACATTTTGACAGTTCAGGCAGAATCTCTGCAAAGCTTTGCGGCTTTACGCACAGCACCACGCAATCGGCTATTTCAACCGCTTCATTGAGCGATCCTGCCAAGCAAGCACCCATCGCTTCATATTTAGTTATTTTTTCGATATGGCGGTTATAGAGCACTATATCCGACCAAAGAATCGGCGCCACGCTCCTTGAAGTGATCCCCGAGAGAATTGCGGTCGCCATATTTCCAACACCGATAAAAGCAATTTTTTTACGCATAGATATCCCCGAATAAAAAACTCATTAGATTCATTATATCACTTATAGGTTTAAGTTCTGTATAAAATTTTCAACAAAATCCAACTTTTTTGTAAAATTTACTGCTTAAATAATGATTTTTGACGTGCGATCTCAAAAGCAATTACCGAAACTGCAGAAGCAGAGGGAAGTGATCCCATAAATTCACGGCCGTAATCAATTCTGACGTTAGCATCGGAGAGATCGAGAATCTTTCTCGAAATACCCCTTTTTTCGCCTCCTACAACCAACAAAATCGGACAATTAAAGTCATAATCGTATATAGAAACAGAATCTCTTATTGATGCACAAACCACCTTAAATCCGTGTTCCTTGAAGGTTTTTACGGCGGTCTCGGGATCAGAAACAAAGATGTTTGAAAGTTCGGACGTACCCGCAGACGAGCGTGCAACAGTGCCCGAAAACTCCATCCAGTTACGGGGAGGCAAAACAATTCCGTCGACACCGGCAGCATACAAGGATCTTATAGAATATCCGAAATTATACGGATCCTCGATTCCTTCAATAAGGGCAAAAAATGATCCGCTTGTTAAATAATTCACAAAAACATCCGAAAAGGAACGCTTCGTCGTTACAGCAATAATTCCACCGTGCGTATCGCCGGAAGTAAGCGAAGAAATAACATCGGACGTGGTTTCACAAAGATCAAACCGGAGAGACTCAGCATTTCTTTTAAGAAAGGAAAGCTCTCGAGATTTATGATCTGCGCGCGATGAATCATATAACACAGCAAAAATCCGACGGTCACTTGATCCGGATCCAATAGATTTGATAAGAGCGGATATAGACGTCATGCCTTCAAAAATGTCGTATAAAGAAGGATCGCGGATAACGGTATTGATATCAAACATATATATATTCCTTTGAAAATAAAGTAGTAATAAGCAAATTTAGGGATTAATTAATAATATGTACAAGCATATACACATAAAATGTATTATAACAACAAAATGATCAGAGGTACTATTAATGATGTATTTGGCATCCGGTAAAGAAAGATGCGTGGTACTTGGCTTGTACATTGTTGAAAATAATACGACTGTACGTGCCACTGCATTAAGATTTGGGATCAGTAAAAGCACAGTACATAAAGACGTAACTCAAAGCTTGAAAAATATAAACAGATCACTGTATCTTGACGTTAAAAGTGTTTTAGAGAAAAATAAAGAAGAGAGACATCTTCGAGGAGGAGAAGCTACAAAGAAAAAGTATTTGGTGAGAAAATAACAAAAAACAAGGCCAAATCATGGAAAGTTGCAAAAATGAGTAAATCAAGGGTTTGGGCGAGTTTTGAGGTGTTTTTAGGGCATTTTCAATGCCCTAAATTATACAAAATTTTGTTTTTGTATAATTTTATTTATCTGTCTGTATAAATTATTAATGCCCTTTTTAAGTTCATTTCTTCATGTTTTAATGTTAATTAACCTTATTCTCCCCCATACTATTAACGAAAAAATAATTGTCTTTAAGAAACACTAAACGGCAAACCGACATAAATTATGTCGGTTTGCCTTTATTCTTTGATAATTATGCGTTATAGGTATCGGAGAGATCTGCTACTGCCGATTTTCCTGTCTCAACCTTACGTCTTGAGGTCTTAACTCTCTCCATAAGAAGATCCTTATAAAGAACCTCGTCGAACGGAAGCTCTACGGTCTTGCCCGTCCATGCAGAAAGATGCATTGCATTGGAAATTGTAAGTCCGTTGATACCCTCACGTCCGTCTGCAACAAGCTTCTCATCTCTGAGGATAGCTGCAGCAAACTTTTCACGAACCTCGGTGTGCTGACGATTTCTTCCGTCTGTCTCAACCACGATCTCTTCGCACTTGGGTGCGCCAAAGAGGCCTGTCCATGTCTTTGTAAACTCAGTCTCAAACATCTCAAGCTTCTTCATAATAAGCTTGTTGCCCTCACAGATGAGAGTACCGCCGTCGCAAACGATCTCGAAGCGATTTGCACCGGGAGCATCACCGGTTGTTGTGATAAACGTACCAGTTGCGCCGTTGGGATACTCAACGTAGCAAGTAACGTCATCCTCAACCTCGATGTCGTGCCACTTACCAAAGTGAAGCTTGGCGTCTACCTTGCAAGGCATGCCGCAGATCCACTGCCAAAGGTCAAGGTTATGAGGTGCCTGGTTAAGAAGCACTCCTCCGCCCTCTCCGGACCAAGTTGCTCTCCAAGCGCCGGAATCGTAGTAGGACTGAGGACGGTACCAGTTGGTGATGATCCAGCTTGTTCTTCTGATCTCTCCAAGCTCTCCGCTCTCGATGATCTCCTTCATCTTTCTGTAAACGCAGTTTGTTCTCTGGTTGAACATCATACCGAACTTGAGTTCAGGATGACGGTCAGCAGCCTCGATCATCTTTCTAACCTCAAGCGTAAATACGCCTGCAGGCTTCTCACACATTACGTGGAGACCGTTATCAAGTCCCTCAACCGCATATCTGGGGTGATCGTAGTGAGGAACTGCAATAAGTATAGCCTCACAAGCACCGCTCTTGATAAGATCGCTACCGTCTGCGAAATAAGCCATATCCGGGATGTCGCTCTCGGGATACTTCTCACGATGCTCAACAATAGCCTTCTTAGCCCATTCGATTCTCTCGGGATTTGTATCTGCAACTGCAGTTACAACGATCTCAGGATTCTGTCCCTGCCAGATGTTCTGAAGGTGGGATGAACCCATATTACCAATACCGATAATACCTAATTTTACCTTTCTCATAACAATAATGCTCCTTTAAATAATTATAGAATTGTTTTATGAGTTTCATTGAAATCGGAAAATACGTATGTAATATTTTCCTTGCGCTTCGAGGTCTTGACGTGTTCATCAAGCAACGATTTATAGAGCTCCTCATCGATCGGAAGCTCCACTTCTCTTCCGAGCCATGCGGAAAGATGCATAGCGTTAGAAATCATTAGGGCATTAATTCCCTCTCTTCCGTCTGCTACGAGCGGCTCATCTCTGAGTATAGCGCCTGCGAGCGCATTGAGAACCGCGGGATGCTGAATGTTCATTCCATCGGTCTCAACCTTTGCCGTGGTATACTTAGGCATACCGTAGGGAGATTTATTGCTCTTTGTAAACTCGGACTCGGGAACCTCGAGCTTACTCAACGTAAGCTTATCATTCTCACAAATGAGAGTTCCGCCGTCACAGACGATCTCAAGCCTGTTCGTTCCGGGCATATCCGCAGTAGTAGTAATGAACGTACCGGTAGCACCATTGGGATACTCAACACACGCGGTAACATCATCCTCAACCTCTATATCATGCCATTTGCCAAAGCTTATTTTAGCATACACCTTAGAGGGCATGCCGCAAAGCCATTGCCAAAGGTCGAGATTGTGAGGACACTGATTGAGCAGCACGCCGCCGCCTTCTCCTGCCCACGTTGCTCTCCATTCACCCGAATCATAATACGCCTGAGGGCGATACCAATTCGTGATTATCCAGGTAGATCTGCGAAGCTCACCGAGCTCACCGCCATCAAGGATCTCCTTCATTTTGCGATAAACGCAGTTAGTTCTCTGGTTGAACATCATTCCAAACTTAAGCTCGGGATGCTTGTCCGCTGCAGCCATCATCTCTCTTACCTGCAATGTATAAACGCCTGCGGGCTTTTCGCACATTACATGCAGACCGCATTCGAACGCCTCAATAGCGTATCTCGGATGCTCATAATGAGGAACGGCGATAACAACGGCATCGATCATTCCGCTTCTCATCATTTCAGATGCATCTGAATAAAGTGCGGGAAGCGGGATGCTCTTATCAGAATCTCTGTAGGATCCACAGGTATTCGTTGCCCATTCAAGTCTGTCGGGATTGATATCGGCAACCGCCGTTATCTCGATCTCCGGACATTTTCCGTTTAAAACGTTTCTGTAATGCTGGGAACCGATATTTCCCAGCCCGATAATACCAAGTCTGACCTTTTTCATATCATTCTCCATATCGAAAAGAGAGGTTATTTCAGCCCATACCTCGAAGTGAGATAATTGTAGCTGCGCTTCATACAATCAAAGGGATCCTCTCCGTGGCAATCGTCAAGCTCGACGTATCCGATCTCAACGTCGGACACAAGGCAAGCCTCGATGATCGCATCGTAATTCATATTACCCTCACCGATGGGGGCAATAACAGACTTCTTGTCTTCAAGCGAGAAGACCATATCCTTGAAGTGTACTCTGTCAAGTCTTCCCTTCAGCTTTCTGATCCAAGCCGCGGGATCGCCGCCTGCAGCCTGTACCCAATATGTATCGAGCGTGATACCGCACTCCTCGGGAGTAAACTTCTCGCACAAAAGCTCGAGCGCGGTCTTGTCCCCACACTTTGCAAATTCATAATGATGATTATGATACATAAACTTATGTCCCGCATCCGTGATTTTCTTGATTGCGGGAGCCATTGTATTATAGAACTCCTCAATCCCCTCGGGAGTTCTAACAAGCTCGGAATAGCCAAGACCGATACACTTACAGTTCATTGCATCGTGGAGCTTGATCGTATTATCGGTGTCATCAACGATCTTTGCAGCGGGAGTGTGGGTAATGTCAACTGTAAGACCGTATTCCTTTATCTTCTCAGCGACCCACTCGCCCTCATAATCGCAAACACCTGAAAGCTGGATGGATTTAAAACCGATATCCGCAACCTTCTTCATAGACTCGTCGAGTCCCTGAAGATCCTGGCAATAATCTCTCAACGTATAAAACTGAGCACCTAAAATCATAGCAAAATCTCCTTTACGTCAGATGTTTTCAATTATTGCTTTAAGCGAATCAACCGCGTAATCAAAAGCGGCACGGTTGCTTTCAAACTTGATAGCAGAGCCAACGTCGCTCTTAGCGCCCTCCTCCTCGAGGTCGGCAAGCCCAACAAAGGCGGTAAGGTGAGGCTCAAGGGTAAGCACTTTGCAGCCCTTTGCAACGAACTTGGGAAGATACTCGGCTATGTGACCCTCGCCGCATCCGGGAGGAACCACCTTTTTGTCCTTGTCCGCATCCTTGATGTGTCCGTAGTAAACGTACTCCTCAAGCATTTCCCAAGCCTCGAGAGTGTTCTGATCAGCCTGAACAAAGTTAGCTGGATCGAATACAGCTTTAAGTCCGGGAACCGCCTTGTGTATCTCAAGGCACTGTGCAGCCTTTTCTCCGTAAATTCCCTTTTCGTTCTCATGGCAAGGTACGATTCCGTACTCGTTTGCGATCTCAACGTACTTCTTGAGTCTCTCGCAAACAGTCTCGAAATATTCGGGCTTAGCATCGGTTCCGTAGAAGCTGAAAAGGCGAACGCATCTTGCGCCGAGGATGTTTCCAACCTCAAGCAGATTTCTGTATCTTGCTATCTCTTTATCAAAATCATCGTCGATCTTTATCTTACCGATGGGGGATCCGAGCGACCACACCTCAATACCATTTGCATCAAGCTTTGCCTTGATCTCCTTAGCCTCTTCAACGGTCACGTCAACAATACTCTTGCCGTCAACACCTCTGATCTCGAGCAAAGAAATGCCGTTTGCCTTAAGGGCCTCTATCTGACCGTCGAGCATCGGATCTGCCTCGTCTGCAAATCCGCAAAGAATAATCTTTTCAGTACTCATTTGGATATCCTCCTAAAAATCAAACTCCCGAGTAAGCGGAGAAGCCTCCATCAACAGGAATGACCGTACCTGTAACGAATCCGGATGCTGCGGGGTCAGCTAAGAACTTGAGTGCGCCGAGAAGCTCGGTAGCCTCTCCAAAGCGTCCCATAGGAGTAGCTGCAAGGATCTTACCGGTTCTTGCAGTGGGAGTTCCGTCTGCGTTCCAAAGAAGAGCCCTGTTCTGATTTGTGGAGAAGAATCCGGGAGCTATTCCGTTAACTCTGATTCCTTCCTTTGCGAAATGAACCGCGAGCCACTGTGTAAAGTTGGATACCGCAGCCTTCGCAGAGCTGTATGCGGGAATCTTGGTAAGAGGAGTATACGCGTTCATCGAAGAAATATTGATTATCGAGCATCCCTCTTCTCCGATCATATCAACTGCAAATACCTGTGTGGGAAGAAGAACTCCCTTAATATTAAGGTCAAAAACAAAATCAAATCCTGCCTTATCAAGGTTAAAAAACGTAAGAATATCGTCACGGCTCTCGTCGCCCTTTTCGAAATACTCGTGAGCTGTGGTAGCCTTGGGGCTGTTTCCACCTGCACCGTTTATAAGAACAGTGCACTTGCCGAGCTCAGAGAGAACGTTCTGATGAACCTCCTCAAGGCAAGCTTTGTCAAGAACATTTGTCTTGTATGCCTTTGCAAGTCCACCACAAGAGCAGATCTCGTCAGCTACTGCTTTTGCGGCAGCCTCGTTAATATCGAGAAGAGCTACTGCATATCCGTTTTTGGACATCTCCTTTGCAAACTCGGCACAAAGCACGCCGCCAGCACCGGTTACAACACAAACCTTTTTCATTTTGTTACCATCCTTTATAAAAAAAATTTTTTCTTGCTCTGACTTTTATCATATTGCCAAACCACAGGTTATTTTCACTCACTTAGACCAATAAAAAAGTGTTGACAATCACAATTTGTCATGATATAATTATTATAGCACTTTTTAATACAATTTCAATGGACAATTGATAATAATTAAAATAATTTTAGCACAATATTATGATATAAGGAGAAAATGTGTCATGATTGGCGAAATTACATATTTTTCACACAATAAATTTGCGACACAAAAGCAAATTGAGCGTCACGAGATAAAATTTAACGAGCTCACCTTTCTCATCTCGGGAGAGATGACCTACTACGTTAATGACGTAAAGCATATCTTGACCAGCGGAGATATCATATACCTCCCCCCGGGAAGCATTCGTAAAAGAGAGATCGGTGACGTATTAAACGACTATCTAAGCATCAATTTTCATGCAGATTCCCCACTGGATTTTGATACCATTATCAAAAATTGCATAAACAACGAGCTCAAGCTGCTCCTCAATTATTTTGAGACTGCCTTCTCCTCACCGTCCACAGACCTTCAAGCAAAACTGAGGCTTACACTTGAAACTATTATTATGCAGATCACGGACAATCTTCACGACAGCTACACATCTCCTCTCTCTGCAGAAATAATATCATTTATTTCAAGCCATTATACCGAAAAGATCACACTTAACGATATAAGTCAGGCGACGTTTTACTCCGCAGCTTACTGCGAAAACGAGTTCAAGAAGACCACCGGAAAATCAATTATTAATTATCTGATTGACGTTCGTGTCAACGCTGCAAAAAAGCTCCTATCCGAAAGCTCGATGTCATGCGCGAGAATTGCAACCGCGGTCGGATTTGACGATGCCAATTATTTTTCCAGGATCTTTAAAAAAAGGACCGGATATTCCCCTCTAAAATACAGAGATTTTTCCGGCTTGTAATCTTAGCAAGAAATGTCCTGAAAAATTACTGATATGTCTTGAAGAATCGGAAAAAATATCTTATAATGATTTTATAATCCATTTTTAGGAGGTCTATATGTCAAAGAAATTGAATATTGTTATTTGGAATGAATTCAGACATGAAAAGATTGATCCCGTTGTGACTGCTCTATATCCCAACGGTATACATGCTTTTATCAAAGATTTTCTCAAAGAGGATGAAAACCTCAACGTCACACTCGCTGCGCTAGACGATCCTGATCAGGGAATTACAGACGAATTGCTTGAACAGACAGACGTACTCTTCTGGTGGGGACACATGGCACACGGAGAGGTAGACGATGTACTTGTTGAAAAGATCCGCCAGCGCGTATACGCAGGAAAAATGGGACTTATAGTTCTCCACTCGGGGCATCACTCCAAGGTATTCAAATCCGTAGTCGGTGCGACCGGAAATCTTTCTTGGGGACGCGATCAGAAGGAGGTAATCTGGAATCTTATGCCTGCACATCCTATCGCGGCAGGAATTCCCGACCATTTCACCCTTGAATCAGAAGAATTATATGCCGAGCCCTTTTATATTCCTCAGCCCGACGCACTTGTATTCGGAGGCTGGTACGAGGATGGATTTATCTTCCGTAGCGGATGCTGCTTCTTGCGCGGAGCCGGCAAGATCTTCTACCTTCAGCCCGGTCACGAATATTGTAAGGCGTACTATAATCCCTATATTCAAAGAATCATCAAAAACGCCATTCAGTGGGCAAAGCCCGCAGACTTCGGATATGAAATACCGAACGGCGCTCCGCAGATTCTGACAAAGGTCACAGACGAATTCAATAACTAAAAAAAGGCGAAAGCGTAATACGCTTTCGCCTTTTTTTATATCAGCTTCCGCAACCGCATTTTCCGCTTCCCTTTTCGTTATGAGGATGCCCGATCGAGCAACCAAATTCGGAAACAGGAAATGCCATGGAACGGAATACACTGCATGGGTCGTCGTTTGACGGAGAGATACATTCCTTGTCGGGAATGACATACTCAGACGCGTTTATAACAAGCTGTGTAGGTCTGACTATCCTTACGATTGAAAAGATACCGATTGATACCGCAAGATATCTTCTGTCATCATCACCGTAAGGAAGATCACCGTTAAGCGATGCTACTACCGACTCGGGTATATCACACGCGCAGCAGCAACAGCAGCATTCATTGACGTTCTCAAGAACGTTGACACCAAGAACGATAGGCTCTACCGTCTCAACTACCGCCGTTGGAAGATTCATCTCTTTCTTACAGGGCTCGGGATATGCGCAGAAATCCGAAAAATCTCCGCTGCTGCGGAAGACGTTAGCATTACATTCTCCACCGTAGAGAATAACCCTCTTTTCAAGCACCGCAACACCGTCGAACTCCTGAGAGCGTCCGTTACCTACACATGCTTCAAACGTCAGCTTAATATAGAATCTGATGTTTATTGAATAAAATCCTCTGTTGAACTGAACCGGATCAAGCACGATATTAGCCTGCTTGATACATGCGCTCTTAACTCTTACCGCACTTGTGTGCTCAACAATTTCCTTTCCGCATTCTGTCAGAAAGACTCTTACGTTTTCATAACAGTCACGGTCTCTGCACGAGTCAAGTATTCTGTTGGTTTCTATACACACAGTTTCCTTGCCCACGCCCATGCCGCACGCAAATCTGTTATCCTGCATAAATATTTCCCCCATATGTTTGTTTTATAGAAAGCAGAATAGCTTTCTCAATACTATTTTATGTCGAATAAGAGTATATGTTACTGAAAAAAAGAGAACCCGAGGGAATTCTGTTCCCTCGGGTCATATTTTTATTTTTTGATCATCACAGACGTTTTGTCGTTGGGATTGATCGCGAAGTTAGTATTAGCCTCTGCCTTTGCGATCTTTCCGTAGACAAAGCTTTCAAGCTCTGTCTCGGAATATTCGATCTTGGGCTCAAACTCATCACTGTTAACGTACTCAAGTATACGGTTCTTAAGCCAGCTTGCTGCAGGATCTGTATCCTTGAATGCAAACGAGGAAATGAACACCCTTCCTCCAAGCGCCTTGAATTCGAGCATTGCGGCCTGCTTGACAAAGCACTTATGAGCCGCAACTATCTCAATAATGGGATCAAACTCCATCTTGTTATCCGCAAAGCATACTGCGCTTCCCTGCTCGATAAGCTGACGGAATTGCCAGGAGCAGAACCCTTCATGAGGAAGGTCGCGTGTTATCGGATGATCATTAATTACGGTTGCTAGATTTCCCGACGTTCGACCCGCAAGAGCGATCTGGAACTGAGTCGTATTTGTAACGAACGGAGTCTTTTCGCCAATCAGAATTACATCCTTACCGGATCTAAGACAGGTCTTAATTTCTTCCAGACTTGTATCGCCATTAATAATCTCTGCATTTTCATTCAATTCACAAAGCTCTGTCTTCGGGAAGGAGTAGATCTCCCACTCGTTCTCAACAAACGTCGCTCCACCGTCAAGCGTTGCATATATCTTATACGCATGGGGCTTATCGGATACGGGAAGATCGAAATAACAATCTGCAAGCTTCTGAACCTCACCGCAAATTACCCTGTCGATATTGAAGACTTTACGCTCTAATACCTTGCCGTCCTCCATCAGCTTTACGTTAAGTGTTGCATCAAAGAGATCGTCATCCTCATAATGAGCACAGGAGATCTTAAAAGCAACACGGCTTCCGCACTCGAAATTGACGTTAAGACCAAGATCTGTTACAAGTATTGAAGGCGAGTTATACATCAGTACGTTACGCACCGTCTCACCCGGCTTGAGCTCGTAGAATTCGTTCATCATACCAACATCATAACCAAAGGTATGCCAATGCGTATCTATAGGTCCGAGAAAATCGTATCCTGCAAGCTTTTTACTTGTTCGCGTAGTCTCAAAGCAGTATTTTCTGACTCTCCTCTGCCACTCGGATGAATTCTTGAAATAGAGAGGAACTCTGTCAATTACACCTGCATCGGAGAGGTGTCTTTCAAGTGAGGAAAACATATCTGTTTTTCCTATTCGTGTGTTTTTGTATCTATCCTTTAGAGAAAGGTCGGTAAAGGTTCCGCTTATACAGATCTCGTGAGCGAGTCGAGGTTTTCCGTAAACGTCGCTCCAGCTATCAACCTCGTCGGGATCGCAATTTAAGGACGCGTAGCTGTTTCTGTTGAGCGTGTAGCTGTTATAAACGTCAACAAACTCCTTTGCAATATTGAAACGGCGCGGATTATGTCTGAATGGCTTAAGAAGCATATCCTTTTCATCCTCAGAACGGAAGGCATACTCAAAGCCGCGAAGCGCGCTCATCGGAGAGAATAACGAATCTGTTCTTGCATGGATGTCATTCGCTATCTTCCTCATATGCTCAAGATACTCGTCGTGAATATAAACCTCGTTACCGCAGGAATACATTACGACAGAAGTATGCCTGCGACCTAAGTCAACGATATATTTCCACTCGTCAAAGCTTGTATTATTTGGGCTTTCGATCTCGAACAGAATACCGAGCTCGTCTGCTGCCTGAAGATACTCCTCGTCGGGTACAAAGGTGTGGCAACGAATGAAATTAAATCCGAGCATTTTTAGCTTTCTGATCACGTCACGGTAGAAATTAAGATCGTGATTGGGATGGACAGTTATCGGAAAATAGCAATGCTCGCATATACCGCGCAAATAATACGGCTTTCCGTTAAACTCCAAGTGTACGTCCCTTGAAATCAGTCTCCGCACGCCGAATCGATGCTCTATGCTACCACCCTCACACTCTACGACAAGTGTATATAGCTTCGGACTTTCGGGACTCCAAAGCTCGAGCCCTTCGGTATCAATTGCAAAATCTCCTTTTGCGCTTCCCAGTTTGACAATTCGCTCTCCATCAAGAACATGCCAATTCAACTCACATTCAGAGGTTGCTTCAACGCTCGCATATGCTTCTCTGCAATCCTCCGATATGATAACAGATACATTTCTCAAAGGACAGGTATAAACTCGAAGCTCAACGTCTCCGGTGATTCCTCCCGTACCCTCGTTTGCAGCTCTTGAGGTAAGACCCGATACGGGTTGACCGTTAAAGCCTTCAAGTCGGTGGTTAGAGACGGATAGAACGATAGTATTCTCACCGTCATGAATAAGTCCATCGGGAATATCAAAATCAAACGGTGCGCTATACCCCTCGTGTCTGCCGAGATATTCATCGTTTATCCAAACCGAAACCGCATTTTGAACTCCAACAAAATGAAGCGAACAGGGACCTGTGATATTTTCGCAGTTAAAGATTCTTTTATAAAAGAAGTTACCTATAACGTTTGGAAGCGCCATATCCGGAGGAAGAGCCGTCATAGGATATTGCTGGATTCCGTATTCGGGATTCATTCTGAGCCTTGGATAAAAGCTTGCACATGCAAACGCACCAGTCATATCCTCCCAATACCCAGGAACTGCATTATCAATAAGATTCTCCTCTTTCGACCAGGGATTTTCTTCTCCAAGATACTTCTCGGTACTATAGTCCATATACCAGGAACCGTTGAGTAAAAACGAGATGTAATTCATTTATTTCTCCTTTCCGGGAATCCGGTTTATCAGAAATCGAAGTAATTTTTAGCGTTGTAATAGCAGATTCCCTCAGCAATCTTTTTGAGAGTTTCCATATCGCGAGGATATTCTCCGTCCTCTACCCACTTTCCTGTAAGGTTGCAGAGTATTCGGCGGAAATATTCGTGTCTGGTGTAGGAAACGAAGCTACGGCTGTCGGTAAGCATACCCACGAAGCGCGAGAGCATACCGAGATTTGCAAGTGCTCTCATTTGGCTCTCCATACCGTCTCTCTGGTCGTTAAACCACCAGCCCGAGCCGAACTGGATCTTACCTTTGACACCGCCGCCCTGGAAGTTACCGAGCATAGTGCCGAGGACATAGTTATCCTTGGGATTGAGCGTGTAAAGAATGGTCTTGGGAAGCATATCCTTTTTATCAAGGCTGTCAAGGATCTTGGAAAGTCCCTCAGCAATCTGAAAATCGTTTACACTGTCAAAGCCTGTATCGGGTCCAAGCTTTTCGAACATTCTTGTGTTATTATTTCTGAGCGCACCGATATGGAGCTGCCATACCCAGCCTCTCTTTGCGTATTCCTCGCCGAGATATACGAGCTTCTCGATGGTATCATCGTCCATAGAATCGACCGCGTGGTCGGATAGACGGCAACCGTTCTCGTGGAAGAAATCAAGTCTCTCGGGAAAATCACTGTTTATCTTTGTCAGATCGGGGCGGAATGCGGGAACGACCTTTGTATCAAAGCCTGCGATTCCCTTTATCTGTCTGTGATACTCAAGTGTATCGTAGGGCGCGTCGGTAGTGCAGATTGTTTCAACGTTGCTCATCTTGATAAGCCCCTGCACTCTGTACTCGTCCTTTTCAAGGCAAGCATTTATCTTGTCCCAAATCTCTTTTGCGGTATTCTCGTTGAGCGTCTCGTCGATGTCAAAATATCTCTTAAGCTCAAGGTGAGTCCAATGATAGAGCGGATTGCCGAGAAGCATGGGCATAGTTTTTGCAAACTCCATCCACTTATCATAATCATCAGCGTCACCTGTAATGTATCTCTCGTCAACACCGTTAGTTCTCATCTGTCTCCACTTGTAGTGGTCTCCGCCGAGGAAGAGCTCGTAGGCGTTCTTGAACTTGTGGTTTTCAGCGATCATCTTGGGGCTGATATGGCAATGATAGTCGATGATCGGAAGATCCTTTACGTGCTCGTAAAGCTCAACTGCGGTCTTGTTTTTTAGCATAAACTCATTTGTTATAAAACTCATAGCGTAACACCGTCCTTAAATATTGATATTTCTTCGTAACCGTTAATTTCGTTTTTCGTTTGCTCTCCGTCGGCTACCCGAAGAACGTACGACAAAAGATCATCTGTGGGATCAACTCCGTCAAGCATTGGAGAGGCGTCAAAGTCTATCCAATTGCTCTTTCTTTCTGCAAGCGAGTGATTAGTCGCTATCTTAACCGTCGGTACGGCAGTTCCGAGAGGTGTACCGCGACCCGTTGTAAAGAGTATCAGGTGAACTCCGGCGGCCATAAGATTTGTGCAGGCGACTATATCGTTTCCTGGACCGTTCAGAAGCGAAAGACCGTTCTTCTCGATTCTGTCACCGTATGACAGAACGTCAACAACGGGAGACAGTCCGCCCTTTTGAACGCAGCCGAGGGATTTTTCCTCAAGTGTAGTAATTCCTCCCTTTTTGTTTCCGGGAGAGGGGTTTTCGTATATAACCTGATTATACCGTGTGTAATAATCCTTGAAATCATTTATAAGTGAGACTGTCTTATTAAACGTCGCTTCATCTACGCAACGGTTCATAAGAAGATGCTCTGCTCCAAACATTTCGGGGACCTCTGTCAAGGCACAAGAGCCGCCAAAGGATACAAGCTTATCGCAGAATCTACCAACTAATGGGTTTGCCGTAATTCCCGAGAAGCCATCACTTCCGCCGCATTTAAGACCAACGCGCAGCTTTGAGATATGTACAGGCTCACGCTTGAAGCTTGAAGCATATTCCTTCAACTCATTTATCAGGCGAACACCCTCGGCGATATCATCGTCAAAATCCTGTGTATTGAGAAATCTTACGCGTTCGCCGTCCCATTCGCCGAGGAACTTTTTAAACACTTCAAGGTTATTATTCTCGCATCCAAGTCCCAAAACAAGCACTCCACCCGCGTTTGGATGATTGACCATGCCGCGCAATATTGCTTGCGTTGTAGTTTGATCATCACCGAGCTGTGAGCATCCAAACGGGTGAGAAAAAGCTTTTGCACCTGTGAGGGTGGCGAGCTTTTCTGCAACCTTATTCACACATCCTACCGTATTGACGATCCAGATATCGTTTCTTATACCTACGTCACCGTTTTTTCGGACGTAGCCCATAAAAGTGAGATCGGTATCCACTCTATCGCCGTATACCTCGCTTGGGACATATTTATATTCAATCTTGCCCGAAAGATTCGTCTTTACGTTATGTGTATGGACGTGCTCGCCTTTTTTGATATCAGCGGTCGCATGTCCGATAGGCTGACCGTATTTTATTATTTTTTCTCCACACGCGATGTCTCTTCTCGCATACTTATGCCCGTCGTCGATATTAACCTCGACGTTATCGAGCTTATTTATTAACAACATACTTTGCTACCTCTTTTTCAAGGAAAGAGAGATCCTCTCCCCATAGCTTTTCATTAGCAAGTATCTCCCCGACCGTGGCGGATTTCATAAATGCAGTAACAGACGGATCATCGTTCGTCATGTCGGTCATATAGAAATCGATAAGCTTTGCAAAGGAGAATAAGAGCGTATTTGGCATTTTATCAAATCTCTTGATATACTCAAGGATCGACGGAAGCACTCGCACCTTGAATTTACTTACGCTGTTGAGCGCGATCGAAATAAGCATATGTCTTATATAGGGATTTGAGAAACGCGTAATAACGTTATTAGCATATTCGATAAGCTCATCGCGGGGCAGATCAAGCGTAGGAATGATCTCCTCATATACGCATTTTTTGATGTATGAAAGCATATTTTCATCATCGATGCAGCTCTTTACGGTATCAAAGCCCGAAAGCAGAGCGTAAGGCACGAATGACGTATGCGCGCCGTTGAGTATGCGCACCTTCCTTGTGCGGTACATCTCGAGATTATCTGTGAGTATCACATTGAGTCCGCACTTATCAAATGGAATCTCCTCAAAAAGACCTTTATATCCCTCAATGACCCAAAGATGGAAATACTCACTTGTATTAATCATCTTATCGTCAAATCCGACCTCAATCTTCTCCTCCTTGGGATATCCCGTATTAATACGGTCAACAAGAGTGTTGCAGAAGATATTTTCATTCTCTATCCAAGACTTAAACGTCTCGCCAAGCTCCCAAAGGTCTGCATACTGAAGGACGCATTTTTTAAGATTCTCTCCGTTTTTATCAATAAGCTCGCAAGGAAGAAAAACGAATCCGTCAAGTCCCGCATCAAAGCGTGCTTTAAGAAGCTGTGTAAGCTTTCCCGGGAAAGAGCTTGCAGGTCTGTCTGTTATCTTATCAGTATCAACGAACGCGATTCCCGCCTCGGTAGTATTTGATATAATGAATCGGAAATCGGTATTCTGCGCAAGAGCTATATATCCGTCGAAATCATCGTATGGCTTTACACAACGGGAGATCACGTCAATCCTTTTGACGTCAACACCCTCAGCTCCGCGGCAGAGGTGAGTATAAACGCATCCCTGAGCCGTGAGCATATCACACATACCCTTTTCTATAGGCTGAACAACGACGACCTTGCCGTCAAAAACATTCTTTTCATTCGCTATTTGAAGCATCCAATCTGCAAATCCGCGAAGAAAACCTCCCTCGCCAAACTGAATAACTCTTTCCTTCATATCCGTTACCTCCGTACATATTTTTTTAAATACATAGAAACATCTCTCTATATATAAATTATATATCAAAAAAACAGAAATTTCCTTAAAACATTTGACTAATTGAGTGGTTTTTCTTGATTTTTTTGATATTTTATGATAAAATAAGCATATCAAACAAAAATACAAGGATTTTTTGATATATGAACGACCAGATTAAGGAATTTTATTTTGACCGAGACGACGAGATCGAGCAGATAGGCAAGCGTACTATGCGCAAACACAGCCACACGCATTTCGAGATATATTTCATCACAAAGGGCAATTGCGTTTACTTTATTGAAAATAAGGTCTACCACCTGATGCCGGGCGACATAATTATGATCCCGGCAGGTGTTATGCACAACACACAATATCAGAATACCGTGTATTCCCGTATGCTTATAAGTTGTTCGGATCACTTTATCCCCGAGATCGCAAAGCCGAGGCTTGATTCCCTTCTTCACCTTTATAGAAACCCGAATATTGCCGATGAAATAAGTGAAATATTCAAAAAGATCGAGATAGAATACGCCAACACAGATGAAATGAGCGAGGAGATATTCAAGTGCTATACCTCAATGCTTTTTTTTCTGCTTCTTCGCAATCCCAATCTCTGCTCTCCGCAGGAGGACAGACATTATATCGACTATGCTCTTGAATACCTGCAAACGAATTTCACATCCGATATCACTCTTTCGGATATAGCATCAAGATACTTTGTCAGCCCCGAGCATTTTTCACGAGTGTTCAAACAAAGGACGGGCTTTAATTTCAGCGAATATCTGAATATTTTAAGGCTTCAGAAGGCAGAGCAGATGTTGAAACAGTTAAACACCGCACCTATTACTGAAATTGCCGAGTCTTGTGGGTTTAATGACAGTAATTACTTTTCATTGAAGTTTAAAAAGTATTTTGGAGTGTCACCTAAAAGATTTCAAATACATAATAAAGAATACAAATAAAAAAATGCTCTCAGAAGAGAGCATTTTTTATCAATAAAACGTCGCAACCTCTTTTTCGGGCTTATCGGTATAAGCACTCGTTTCAGCATAAATAACGGGACCCGGTCTGCCATAGAGCTTGTTCTTCTCTATCTTTATCTTTCCCTGGACGTTTATCCAATCGCGCGTCTTATATGCCACATTTGATTTGAATTTGCACACAAGTCCCTGATATGCGATATCCTCAACACAGCAGGTCATAACGTGACGTCCGATAACGAGAGCATCCTTGCCGAGCTTTAAGTCTCTTGCAACGATTCCCTTGAATTTCACCGTCTTTCCCTCGTATTTCTCCATCTCCTCACTCATATCGCGATACCATACCGCATAGTCCTCATCGTCTATAACGATCACGGGAGCGTCGATATCAAAAGGTAGCGGATCCTCGATCTCATCGTATTCAACGTGTCCATCGGGATAATCATAGGTAATGGTTGCACGTCTCGAGACACCGCGGACAATCTTGTGTACCTCCTCCTTGTCGATGTTGTCGGGAGTACGGTTCAAAACTATCATTTCGCAGTCCATAAGCTTGTCTACCATAAGACTTCTCATGTTCTGGTTATAGGTAAAGAATGTGTTGGCATCCGCAAACATCATATTCTGGAAAATGAACCAATCCGCAGGAAGATTGTCATAAAGAGTGCCGAGCTGCCACATTCCGTTATACTCAATGATAACTCGGTCTATCTTGTGTCCCGCGCGACACTCTTCAAGCTTATCCACGGTCACGTCGGACTCGCTGTCAAGAGTTGCCAGATAAATATTCTGTCCGCTGAAGGAGGTAGGGTCAAGCTCCTCAATACCCTCTTCGCAGAGAATGATAAGCGTTTTTTCACCCGTATTGAAGCGCTCATCACACATAGATTCCTGAATTATATGGGTTTTTCCACCCTCAAGGAATCCCGTAAAAAGATATACGGGAATAGTTGGCTGTTGCATAATCTACACCTTTCTTACTGACTTACTTAAAATCAACACCGATAGCCTCGGATATAGCATCCTTCTTGAGACCCGAGCCTATGACACAAAGTCTGCCTATTACAGATGCCGAACCGAATCTTACGTCGGGCTCTCCGGGAATATAGTCAAAGTGGATCCACTTTCCGTCATCTCCCGCAACGATTCCCTTTGCTCTGAGAACCATTCCGTATTTCTCGGTATCTGTAAAGCTCTCAAGAACGCCTCTAAGCGTGTCAGCATTAAACTTCTTAACAGTTTCAGCGCCGTAGCTTACAAACACCTCATCGGCATCGTGATGGTGATGTCCGCAAGAGCAATTTCCGTGCTCATCATACTCGTGATGATGGTGATGCTCGTGATCGTGGTGACAACACTCGCCGTCGTGGTGGTGATGCTCGTGATCGTGGTGACAACACTCGCCGTCGTGGTGGTGATGCTCGTGATCGTGATGGCAGCACTCTCCATCGTGGTGATGATGCTCGTGATCGTGGTGACAGCACTCATCGTCGTGGTGGTGATGCTCGTGATCGTGGTGACAGCACTCATCGTCGTGATGGTGATGCTCGTGATGATGGTGATGTTCGTGAGCCTGCTCTTCAAGTCTCTTAAGCTCAGCCTCAAGCGTAGATTTGCGCTCCATAGCCTCAAGAAGCTGTGCACCCGTGAGCTGATCCCAAGGTGTGGTAACTATAACTGCAGTGTCGTTATGGGCCTTTAGAAGCTCAACGCACTCCTTGATCTTTTCATCGGTTATGCTCTGCGTGTGGCTGAGTACGATGCAGGCGGCATTCTCAACCTGGTCGTTGAAGAACTCACCAAAGTTCTTCATATGCATCTTGCACTTTTTCGCATCTACGACAGTTGTAAACCCATTGAGTACTGCACCCTCTGTATCAGCTCCCTGGACCGCCTTGATAACATCGGAAAGTTTACCTACTCCAGAGGGCTCGATGAGGATTCTGTCAGGAGCGAACTCGGAAATCACCTTCTGAAGAGCCGCGGCAAAATCACCGACAAGCGAGCAGCAGATACAGCCAGAGTTCATCTCATTTATCTGAATTCCGGCTTCTGCGAGGAATCCGCCGTCAATTCCGATCTCACCAAACTCATTCTCTATAAGGACGATCTTTTCGCCCGAATATGCCTCCTCGAGAAGTTTCTTTATAAGTGTTGTCTTACCAGAGCCCAAAAAGCCCGAAAAAATATCAATTCTTGTCATTTTTATATTCTCACTTTCATTTATTTTATGTTTTTTTATTTCGTTCCCGTTGATCCAAAGCCGCCCTCTCCGCGAACAGTCGAATCAAGCTCATCCACCTCAACAAAATCTGCCGCATAGTAAGGAACAAACACCATCTGCGCCACTCTGTCTCCGTGCTCGACGGTCTGTGGCTCCTTGCCATGATTGTGAAGAGCCACCATGACCTCTCCGCGGTAATCACTGTCAATAACTCCAACCTTATTGGCAGGAGCAAGACCGCGCTTTGCCGCCATTCCGCTACGTGCGAAGTTCAATCCAACGAGTCCTTCGGGAATTGCGATCGCGATTCCGGTATGGATGAACACCGTTTCACCGGGAGCAATAGTTACCGGCTCATCAAGCAGTGCATAAATATCGGCACCTGCCGAAAACTCTGTTCCGTAGGTGGGAATAATTGCTTTTTCATTAAGTTTTTTTATTTCAATCCTAGTCCTCATATACAACCTCTGATTGCATTTTACTTCACCTTACATTCTAACAAATAATAATTACAAAATAATTAACAAATGAGATTTTTGTTATAAAAAATGTATAATTATCATAGAATTTTTACAGAGTAGTCCCCTCAAAAACAATAAAAAACGCGTTTGGGGTTGACAAAAAGAAGCTTTTGGTGTAAAATGTACTAAATAGTAGCTTAATAATGCTTCTTGAAAGGAGGTAGAGTACTGTGAATTTCGGCTTTTCATCGGGTCTTGAGTTCCGTTACGGTAAAAACGGAACCGCTATTCTCACATCTGTCGGCTCGTGTAACGACAAGCACATAATTGTCCCGGAATTCGTTGACGGAAAGACCGTCACTGAAGTGGACGATAAGGCTTTTTGCCGCTGTGACCGAATTATCAGCATTACTCTTCCCTATACCGTTTCAAGAATCGGAAAGCAGGCATTCTCATGGTGCTCAAAGCTTGAATTTATCAAAGCTTCGGGCGTCATCGAGATAGACGACAAGGCGTTTATGGGATGTGGTGTGCTGACAGACATAGGCATCGGCTCAAGAGTAAAAAGAATAGGCAAAAAAGCATTTGCTTATTGCTCGGAGTTGACATCCGCTGTTCTTCCTAATGGGATCTTAGAAATTGGCGCATCCGCATTTGAGGGATGCACATCTCTTCTTGAGGTCTCACTTCCGGACAGTCTCAAGATAATCTCAAGCGGTATGTTTTACGCATGTACAAATCTCTCAAGAATAGTTTTTCCGCAGTCTTTACGCTATATTGATGAATTCGCCTTCGCGTATTGCTATTCGATAGGATCAATTAAAATCTCAGGTAGTACCGTACTGAACCAGAACTCATTTTTTGAAAGTAACGTTAAAAAGGTATCATAAAGTAAAAGGGTTGAAGCCGTATGGCTTCAACCCTTTTTGGTTTAGAAAAAGCTAAGCTGGTCGGTCTCATCAAGTCCGTCAAGCACCTTGTTGGCTCGAAGCACTTCAATGACCGATTTTGTCAACTTTGCTCTTATCTGCAGGTCCTCGATCGAGAAGAATGGCTCTTCATTACGTGCCGCGATAATATTAGCTGCGGCATTTTCACCGAGTCCCGAGAGTGCCGAGAACGGCATTCTTATCGCTCCGTTTTCGGGAACGAAGGCAGATGCTTCGGATTTAACGATATTAATCGGAAGGAACTTTATTCCTCTCGCCATTGCCTCGTTGACAAGCTGCAACGTAGGAATGCTTTGAAGCTCCTTAGGCGTTACTTCCTTCTTTTCTCTGTTTCTCTGCTCAATATCCTGGATTGTAGCTCTGACCTTCTGTCTTCCACCCATAACTATTGCTGCATCAAATCCACCCGGGGCAACAGTAAACATTGCACAGTAGAAAGCAATCGGAATATGGACCTTATACCATCCAAGACGTATAGCCGACATAACGTATGCAGCCGCGTGAGCCTTCGGGAACATGTATTTGATCTTCTTACAGGATCCGATATACCAATCCGGAACGCCTGCTGCTTTCATTTCCTCCTCCCACTCGGGGGTGAGTCCCTTACCTTTACGAACAGATTCCATTATCTTGAAGGCATGTGATTTTTCAACACCGTATGCGATAAGGTCGTTCATTATGTTATCACGACATCCGATAACGTGTGAAATATCACATATTCCATCTTTGATAAGCTCCTGCGCATTTCCGAGCCATACGTCGGTTCCGTGTGAAAGGCCGGAGATCTGCAAAAGGTCTGAGAATGATTTCGGCTTTGCTTCCTCGATCATTCCTATAACAAACTTCGTACCAAACTCGGGAAGCCCGTACGTTCCTACCGATGAGCCGATATCCTCAGGAGTAACTCCAAGCGGCTTAGTCGATAGGAAAAGCTCGTAGACAGATTTATCGTTCATCGGAAC
This sequence comes from Oscillospiraceae bacterium, assembly GCA_015064685.1. GTDB lineage: Bacteria > Bacillota > Clostridia > Oscillospirales > CAG-272 > SVTX01. Next base: position 34,627 of record SVRT01000007.1, on the reverse strand, counting down.
TTCCATAACGTTTGTGTTGCCTGAATACTTCTCAAGATACTTGTACTTGGTCGGAATATCGTGTCCGAGCTCATCAAGCTTCAGAAGTGTATCGTGGAGATACTCAAATGTGAAGTGCGTCGTAACTATATCAGAGTTCGGGTCATCTGCGGGGTGCTGAACGGGACAGAAATCGTATATCTCATACTCTTTCGGCACAACGACGATTCCACCCGGGTGCTGACCCGTTGAACGCTTTACGCCGACGCAATTTGATACTATTCTGTTGACCTCCGCGCGAGGAAGGCTGATTCCCTTTTCCTCAAGGTACTTCATAACATATCCATACGCGGTCTTATCAGCAAGCGTGCCTACCGTTCCTGCACGGAACACGTTCTCTGCTCCGAAAAGCTCCTCTGTGTATTTGTGGACTTTACCCTGAACCTCACCCGAGAAGTTAAGGTCGATATCGGGGGATTTATCTCCGTAGAATCCGAGGAAGGTTTCGAACGGGATATGATGTCCGTCAGCATTGAGCTTTGTGCCGCACTTGGGGCAGTTTTTATCGGGAAGGTCAAATCCGGATCCCGCTTTATCGGGATTGGAAAAGTCATTATACCGACAGTTCGGGCACCAATAATGCGGCGGCAGAGGGTTGACCTCTGATATACCTGCCATAGACGCAACGAAAGAGGAGCCGACAGATCCTCTCGAGCCAACAAGATATCCCTGGCTTTCACTGTACCAAACAAGCTTTTGCGCGATCATATAAAGCACCGCAAAGCCGTTTTTGATAATTGAAGTCAGCTCCTTGTCAAGTCTGCTTGCGACAAGCTCGGGTAGCGGATCTCCATACATGGATTTTGCTCTTTCGTAGCAGATTCTGGTCAGATCCTCCTCTGCTCCCTCCATTGCGGGAGTAAAAGTTCCCTTCGGGAAGGGACGAATGTCGCTGTCAATCATATCATTGATCATATTCGTATTTGTTACAACGACTTCGTAGGCCTTTTCCTCTCCGAGATAGGAGAATTCCTCTAGCATTTCCTCGGTTGTGCGATAGTAAAGGTGCGATTCCTTGTCGAAGTCCTTGAACTTCTGACCGGCGAGCAATATCTTTCTGTAAAGCTCGTCCTCATCGTTGAGAAAATGTGCGTCACAGGTTGCAACGACGGGCTTATTGTATTTTTCGCCCAATTCGACGATTCTTCGGTTAAAATTGCGAAGATCCTCATCGTCCTTTGCCTTTTCCTCTGCTATCAGGAATCTGTTATTTGATATAGGCTGTATCTCGAGGTAGTCGTAAAAGTTGACTATCTCTTCAATCTCCGCCTCGGGCTTGTTATTGAGAATCGCTGTGAAAAGCTCTCCCGCCTCACACGCAGATCCGATGATCAGTCCCTCGCGGTGCTTTTCAAGCTCGGTCTTCGGAATTCTCGGATGCCTCTTATAGTACTTCAAAAAACCGTACGAAATAAGCTTGTAGAGGTTCTTAAGACCGACTTTGTTTTTTACAAGTATGATCTGGTGATATGGCTTAAGGGACAAGGGGTTAGAGTTCGCACTCATATCACGCTTGAGCTGGTCAAAACTCTTTATATCCTGCTCGCGCATCGATTCGATCATCTTGAAGTATATCGCTGCAAGCATAGCGGCATCGTCGCACGCTCTGTGGTGATTGAAATCGCCAAGCCCGTAATACTCGGCGAGAACATCAAGTTTATGCTTTTTTAAGCTCGGATTTATGTATCTTGATAGTGCGACGGTGTCGAGATATGGATTTGTAAACTCCATACCGCACTCCTCTGCCGCATATCTGATAAAACCGGTATCAAAGTTTGCATTGTGAGCCACGAGCAGCTTTCTGCCGCCACCGATGAACTCAAAAAACATTTCAAGCGCTTCTCTGACTTTCGGCGCATCTGCTACCATTTCGTCGGTAATCGACGTGAGCTCAACGATCTCCTCGGGTATCGGGGCCTCGGGGTTGACAAACGTGTTAAATGTATCGATTATTTCGCCGTTCTTGATCTTTACTGCTCCAATTTCGGTTATTTTGCAATTCTGCACAGAAAGACCGGTTGTCTCAATATCAAAAACTATCGTTTCAGCATCAAAGCTTTCATTATACGCGCCGTAAATCGCACCTGCGGTATCATTTACAAAATATGCTTCAAGTCCGTATATGACCTTCTGTCCTATCTTTTCCGATGCAAGCATTGCATCCTGGTATCCCTGTGCTGTGCCGTGGTCGGTAATAGCAACTGCGGGATGCCCCCACGCCTTTGCTTGCTTTACCGCAACGTCGGGAGGGATCAGCGCGTCCATATGAGACATATTGGTATGAAGATGAAGCTCGACTCTCTTTACCGGTGCATTGTCCTCTCGCTTAAGCTTTTTGATCTTCGCAACATTGTTGAAGTAAAACTGAAAATCAGTTCCCTCGGTCTTGTCCTTTCGCAACTCCTTTTTAGCATATCCCTTCATAGCGAGGACAGCGCCGTTGCTTATATTGGATGATATCTCGTCTGCCTCGGCGATAGGAGCGAAGCATTTCACCTCAACCGACGAGGTCTGATCGGTAATTGAGAAAGAAATATTCATTCTGTCTCCCGCGCGGTTAGGCTCCTGGGTATAGTCGAAAACCGTTCCGACTATAACGATATTTCTCTGCGGACTTGTTATCTCGGCAATTGATATGGGCGAAATAATAAACGGCTCTCCAATTACGTATTCGGGTGATGAAATATCAAATTTTGCGTTTCCTATCACGCATATTCCGTCGTTAACGTCGGCGTGTGCGTTTTCCTCATACAAAGTCGTTTTTCTAGGGAGCATTTCAGCCACAGGCTCAGATTTTTGAGCATTTGCCGTATGTGAAGCATATTCACGTGCCTGCTGCGCCATCCTTTTATCGTATTCCTCAAGCATTCGCTGCAAGGAATTATTGCTTGCGAGAAACTCCTCGTCATTCGTATGAATAATATTGACTTTTATATTAATACCAAACTCCGAAAAGATAATCGCTTGCATCACTGCAGGGGTTCTTGCATCGTGAAGAAGCGCAACACCGTCCTTCGAAAATGGTATCTCAAAGGTCAGCGTGTTATCCTCAAGCTTGAATCTGTATTGGCTGAAAAAACCCTTGGCAACTATGCCAACGGCTTCAGTTTCCTTTATGAGCTCCGGAACGTAGCTTTCGTCAAAAAATGATGCGGGATAGTGCGGCATGATCTTGACTAGATTCAATTGATACGCTTTAGCTATCCCTGCTTCGATCTCATAAAGCTCGTCCTTTGATACAAGCGTGGGAAAATCGACCGATGCGTTGAGCATCCTGTTTTCCCTGTCCGCTTGTATTTTTATATTCTCTGCTTTGGCAAGAATCTCCCTTTGAGAATCGTTTGCCGTGTATTTTTCAAAAATCTGTAAAAATGTTTTTGCCATTTTGTCAGTTTCTTTCGTTCTTTATTTTTTTAATTTCCCTGATCAGCACGGGAATAATGTCCTCTTCCGAAATTTTACCTACTGTCTCTCCGTGAGCGAACAAAAGGGCCTCTCCGACTCCACCCGCGATTCCTATATCTGCCTCGTGAGCCTCACCGGGTCCGTTAACAATGCATCCCATAAGCGCAACTGTTATCGGAAGATCTGTAAGTCCTTCTGCCTCGATCGCTTGCTTGAATCTTCTGCTCAAGTCAATGAGGTCGATCTTTGTTCTTCCGCACGTCGGACAGCTGACTATATTCATTCCGCACTGTCCCTCGATATTCAATGCATTAAGTATCTCCTTAGCAGCGGCAATCTCACGCACGGGGTCGGCGGTCAGAGATACTCTGAGAGTATCACCGATTCCGTCGCAAAGCAAAGCTCCAACACCGATCGCGCTCTTAATTGCTCCGCTTTGCTCATCTCCCGCCTCGGTTACTCCGATGTGTATGGGATAATCACACCTCTCTGCGACAAGTCTGTTTGCCTTAATCATTGACGCAACGTCGGATGATTTTATTGAAATCGCTGTATCATAGAAACCGTATCTTTCTAGTATAGACGCGTGATAGAGCGCGCTTTCACAAAGCGCTTCGGGAGTAGGTGCGCCATACTTTTCCAATATATGCTTTTCAAGCGAGCCACTGTTAACACCGATTCTTATGGGTATATTCCTCTCCTTGCACGCATTTATTACTGCGACGACCCGATCCTCATCTCCAATGTTGCCGGGATTGATTCGTATCTTATCCACCCCATATTCTGCAGATTTAAGCGCGGCGCGGTAATCAAAATGGATATCAGCCACTATCGGAGTCCTAATACCGCTTTTTTTGATGATCCTCACCGTTTCGGCGGCAGCAGCATCCGGTACTGTTATACGAACGATATCACATCCCGCACTCGCAAGACGCTTGATCTGCTCTAGGGTTGCATCCGCATCCCTTGTGTCGGTATTGGTCATCGACTGTATAGCTATTTTATTGTTTCCGCCAAGCTTTACGTCACCAACAGTTATTTCTCTTGTTTTACGTCTTATATCGTTATATATCATATTAAGCCTTCTTATCAGAACAAATTGAAAATATCCTTAACGGTAACCAGCAGCATCAATGCCATAAGAAGCATTATTCCTACGGTATTGATAGCCTGCTCTATCTCCTTTTTGATCGGCTTTCTTCTTATTCCCTCAATTATCAGGAAGATAAGTCTTCCGCCATCAAGCGCAGGAAGAGGCAACAGATTAAAAACGCCAAGGTTCATTGTTATCAATGTAAACAAATACAGAATAGAATTAAATCCTGTTTTCGTGGCTTCACCTACCGCATCCGCCATTCCGACCGGGCCTGACACCGCCTCGGCACCGTAACGGCCCCCGATCAGATCAGCAAGACTGTCAATTATTACCTTGACGGTTGAAAAAGACCTGAAGAATGAATGCTTCAAAACTGTTTTGAAATTCGCTTCTTCCGCAAGCATAACAAAATCATAGTTGCCAAACGTTGCACCGGCACTCGATTCAGTGGGAAACTCCACGTCTTTGAGTGTGATCTGCTTGCCGTCGCGAAGGACGACGAGATCGATCGGCTCGTATCCGCTGTTCATTATTTCATACACGAGCTCATTACCCGTGTGAACTCTTACACCATCAACCTTGATAACGGTGTCTCCAGCCATTAGAGGAGACTCGCATTTGTCGGATACGGAATTCTCCTGAAAGGCATATATGGTATTCGATGCGAGATATCCGTCCTGCGCGCTCTCGATTCCCACCAGGGTAAACATGCAAATAACACCCAGCAGTATATTCATAACTGCGCCTGCAACAGTAATAATAAATCTCTGCCACACGGGCTTATTACAAAAGGCATTTACATCCGTTGAGGCTTCATCCTCGCCAGCCATACTGACATAACCGCCTATAGGCAAAGCCCTTATACTGAATACGGTTTTGGGAGCTTCGCCGTCTTCCCTCAAGGCGTCAACATTCAACTGCTCATCCTTTGATTCATCTGTGGATCTGAAGGTTCCCGCAATCTCAAATTCATCGCTTCTGAGCTTCTTTTTATCACGTTTTTTTGTTGAAAAAATTGCCGGTCCCATACCAACCGAAAACTCAAGAACGGTTACATGAAAAAGCTTGGCAAAAAGAAAATGACCAAGCTCGTGAATAACGACCATAATACTCAACAGTAACAGTGTCAAAAGCAAATACAACAAAGTATTCATATATCTATGGGAACCTCGAAATAAAAATTATTTTCTTGAAATAAGATCGTTTGCAACGTCTCTTGATTCTTGCGCGATCCTCAATATCTCGTCGAGATCGTGCTCAGTCGATGCAAACTTGAATCTGTCTACCACATCACAAACGATTCCAGGTATCTGATAAAAGTCAATTTTGCCGACAAGGAATGCCGCAACCACCTCTTCGTTTGACGCGTTGAGAACCGCAGGCAAAGCTCCGCCGTATGATATAACCTCAAAAGCTTTTTTGAGAAGAACGAACGTATCCGTATCCGGCTTTGCAAAAGTGAGCTTGCCGATTGAAAAGAGGTCCAGCTCCTCTGTCGTCGCCTCGCACCTTTCGGGATGGGAAACCGCATATTGCACACAATGACGCATATCGGGAACAGACATCTGTGCGATCACGCTATTGTCAATATATTCAACGGCTGAATGAATTATACTCTCTCTGTGAACCACGACCTTTATCTGCTCGGGTCTGACTCCAAAAAGGTGAACAGCCTCGATAACTTCAAAGCCCTTATTCATAAGCGTAGCGCTATCAACGGTAATTTTCGCACCCATATTCCATGTCGGGTGTTCAAGTGTTCTCTCAAGAGTAACGTCCCTGAGCATCTCCGTGGTATATCCGAAAAACGGTCCGCCCGATGCGGTAAGGATAATATTCTTGATCTCCTTGTGCCTTCCCGATCTGAGACATTGGAAAATGGCGCAATGCTCACTGTCTACGGGAAGTATCTCGTTTCCGCTTTCCCTTGCAGCCTTCATTACCGTCTCACCGCCAACGACAAGCGATTCTTTATTAGCTAATGCGAGCTTCTTTTTGCTTTTGAGCGTTGCAAGCGTCGGCTTAAGCCCCGCCTCTCCGAGAATTGAGTTTTCGACTACCTGCCCATTCTCGTTATCGGTACCGGTCTCTGCTATCATTTCACAGATTCCCGCACTGCCGCAATATACCTTTATTTCAGTATCGGAAAGTCTTTGGCGAAGATCCATTGCCGAACTCTCATCACTCATAGCACACGCCTTGACGTTAAACTGTCTCGCCTGTGACTCTACCGTTTCAACATCCTTATTTGCGGATAGCGCGTTGACCTTTATTCCTAACTGCTGCGCAACGTCTATTGCTTGTTTTCCGACCGATCCGGTAGATCCCAGAACGATCATATCAGGTGCTTTGTTCATTGCTTCTCCTTATGAAAACATATTGAAGTAGGTGCAAATAACCGCAAACAAAATCGATACTGCCAATACCGAGTCAAAGCGGTCAAGAATTCCGCCGTGTCCCGGGAAAAGCTTGCCGTAGTCCTTGATTCCGTAGTGTCTCTTGATAACCGACATTATGAGGTCTCCTGTCTGAGAAACAACGGAAATAAACACTGCACTTATTCCAAGCACGAGGTAGTTTGCCTTTCCCGTACCAATAAAGAAATTCTCAACGACAATCGCAAAGATTATTGCGGAGATAACGCAGAAAACAACTCCCCCGATTGCCCCTTCAACAGTCTTCTTGGGACTTACCTCGGGAATAAGCTTATGCTTTCCAAAGAATCTTCCGGTAAAGTATGCAAAAGTATCTGTGATCCATGCACAGATGAATACGAGCAGATAGATGTATCCACCGTAATCAATGAAATCGTGTATGTAAACAATTGACGTAAATGCGGCAACTATATACGCGATCGATGCATAAATAAGACCTGCATCGGTAATAGGTAATTTCTTGTGGTCAAAGACCGCTACGCTGAAAATATACAACGCCAGGATAAAGAAAATACCCATAGCCAGCTTAATGACCTCAAAGAATGTGTTCGGATGCTGAGCACTCATCAGGTAAGCGTATCGCATACCTATAGGAAATGCCAGTCCTATCAAGCAAATAGGGATCATCAACCAAATATTCTTTTTCTGACCTATGCAGGACATCATTTCAAAGCATGCAACAAGACACGCAAATGACATCGCTATCGGAAAAACCCACGTGTTGCTGAACACAAGTATGGGAATAAATATCATTACCGCAATAATTGAGGTGATTATTCTTTTTAACATTTCACATAACCTCTGCCAAATTACTTTTTATCAAGACCGCCAAAGCGTCTTTTTCTTGAATAAAAATCCTCTATCGCGAGATCAACGTCCTTCGACGTCATATCGGGCCAAAGAGTATCGGTAAAATAAAGCTCGGAGTAAGCCGCTTGCCAAAGCAAGAAATTGGATATTCGAAGGTCTCCGCCCGTCCTGACTATAAGATCGGGATCGGGACATCCGCACGTATAGAGTGCAGAGCATATATCCTGCTCTGTTATTTCTCTTTTTCCTGCCGCAGCAAGCTTGTTAAAAGCATTGACGATCTCAGCTCTGGAGCCATAATTCAAGGCAACGTTTAACACCCTCGTACCGTTTCGGGTCTTCTCTTCCATTAATCTGATCTTTTCTGCCAGTGCCGGATCAAGTCTGCTACTGTCACCTATAAAACGCACGCAAGCATCCTCTGAAGCACTTTTGTCAAGATATTCATCAAGCAGCTTCATAATAGATTCGACCTCTTTTTGAGGTCTTTTCCAATTCTCGGTTGAAAAGGCATACACCGTAATATATTTTATTCCGATTTTATGACAGTATTCTGTTATGTCGGTAAAAACCTCAACACCTTTTTTATGCCCTAACTCACGTGGCATACCGCGCCTGTTTGCCCAACGACCGTTGCCGTCCATTATAAAGGCGATATGCTGAAGGCGGTCATCTATCTCTATAACCTTTTCCCTATCCACTCTTACTCACTCCCTTTTAAATTGTAAATAAAGCGGAAGCTTTTGTTCACTTCCGCTTTATACCGTATTTACTGATAACGGACAAAGGGGGATCAGACCTTCATGATCTCCTTCTCCTTAGCAGCTGTGATCGTATCTACGCTCTTGATATACTTATCTGTGATATCCTGGACAGCCTTCTCGGCATCCTTTACGTCGTCCTCTGTAAGAATGTTATCCTTCTTCTGCTTTTTGATGTCATCGTTAGCAGCACGTCTGATGTTTCTGATTGCAACCTTGCACTCCTCACCCATCTTTTGAACCTGCTTAGCAAGCTCTTTTCTGCGCTCCTCAGTAAGCTGAGGGAACACGAGACGGATGATCTTACCGTCATTGGAAGGATTGATACCGATATCACTTGTCTGAATTGCCTTCTCCATAGCCTTAAGTGTGCTTGCATCGTAAGGAATGATCTCAAGTGTCTTGGCGTCAGCAACTCTTACGTTAGCCATAGAAGTGATCTCGGCGGGGGATCCCCAGTAATCAAACGTAACTCTGTTAAGAACTGCGGGATTTGCCTGGCTTGCGCGGATAGATGCGAGGTTTGTCTCGTAGGAAGCGATGGATTTGCTCATCTTGTCTTCAACGTCTCTTGTATTATACTTCATAATGGGATTCCTTTCTATGTTTGAAAAATTATTTATGCATTTTTGTTCCGATTGCCTCGCCCATAACGGCGCGGTATATGTTATCGGGATCCGAAAGACCGAACGCGAAACTGTCAATTCCGTTCTCGTTGCAGAATGAAATCGCTGTAAGGTCGAATGCTTTAAGATCCTTTTCAAGGATTTCGGCATAAGTCACATCATCGTATCTCGTCGCATTGGGGTCTTTTTTGGGATCGGCTGTGTAAAGACCGTCAATATTCTTCGCCATAAGGACGATGTCGGCATTGATCTCTGCAGCTCTCACTACAGCGGGTGTGTCTGTTGAGAAATACGGAGCACCGAGTCCACCACCAAATATAACTACATTTCCGGCATTAAGATATTCGTCGGCATCTCTTTGCGTATAGAAATCCGCAAAGGTGTTCATTTCAACCGTCGAAAGCACTTTTGCCTTTCGACCGTTTCTGATAAACGCATCCTGAAGCGCCAAAGCATTAATGACTGTCGCAAGCATTCCCATATGGTCTGCTCTTGCACGGTTCATTCCAACGCCCTTCCTCGCGCCTCTCCAGATATTGCCTGCACCTACGATAATTGCGACCTGAACGCCTGCATCGAGGCACTTGCCAACGGATAAAACTACCTTGTCCATAAAATCGAAATCGAGGATATCGCTCTCGCAACCGTTTTTGAGAGCCTCACCCGAAATTTTAACTAAAACACGCTTGTAAACAGGGGTCGACATAGCACTTCTCCTAAGCATATAGATTTACCTATTAATTCTACTACATTTTCCTCAATTTGTAAATATCTTATTTGTAAATATTTTAATAATTATACTATATGTTCTGGTAAATACCCTGTTTTTTCACAAAAGGGACGGATCTGCATCCGTCCCTTTGTTATTTATCTTCTTTTCTCTGCTATTTCAAGGAGCAGCTCACTGATAAACTGATCAACGCTCATAGCGCCCTTTTCGCCATCCTTTCTGGAACGAACGGCAACCGTGTTGCTTTCAACCTCCTTAGCACCGACAACGACCATGTATGGCAGCTTTTCAAGCTGTGCATTGCGGAGCTTGTAACCGATAGTCTCGTTTCTGCGATCTACCTCACAGCGAACACCGAGAGCGATAAGCTTCTTCTCGATCTCCTCACAGTATGCTACCTGTTCGTCACCAATAGGAAGCATTCTTACCTGAACAGGAGCCATCCATGTGGGAAGCGCGCCTGCGTACTTCTCAAGAAGGAGTGCAAGAGTCCTCTCATAGCATCCCATGCTTGTACGGTGAATAATATAGGGAGTCTTGAGAGTATTATCGGAATCAACGTATTCCATACCAAACTTCTTAGCAAGAAGCATATCGATCTGGATGGTAATGAGAGTATCCTCCTTACCGAAGACGTTCTTTATCTGGATATCAAGCTTGGGACCATAGAATGCAGCCTCGTCGATACCTATCGCATAGTTACCCTCGCCAAGGTTCTCGTTAAGGAGCTTTTCCATGATTCCCTGTGCCTCGTCCCACTGCTCGGGCGTACCCTCGTACTTATCAGTACGCTTGGGATCCCACTGTGAGAAACGGAAGGAGCAATCCTCGCGAAGTCCGAGAGTATCAAGGCAATAGAGAGCGAGGTCAAGACAACCCTTGAACTCCTCTGCAAGCTGCTCGGGACGAAGGATAAGATGTCCCTCTGAGATAGTGAACTGACGAACGCGGATAAGACCGTGCATCTCACCGCTATCCTCGTTCCTGAAGAGCGTAGAGGTCTCGCCAAGTCTCATGGGAAGATCTCTGTAGGATCGCTTCTTGTTGAGGAATACCTGATACTGGAAGGGGCAAGTCATAGGACGGAGCGCAAAGCACTCTTTCGTCTCATCGTCAGCATCTCCTAGAATGAACATTCCGTCACGGTAGTGATCCCAGTGACCCGAGATCTTGTAAAGATCACGCTTTGCCATAAGAGGTGTCTTTGTAAGAAGGTAGCCTCTTCTCTGCTCCTCGTCCTCGATCCATCTCTGGAGAGTCTGAACAACACGCGCGCCCTTAGGCATAATAATGGGAAGTCCCTGACCAATAGAATCGACCGTCGTAAAATATTCAAGCTCACGGCCGATCTTGTTGTGGTCGCGCTTTCTTGCCTCTTCGAGCATAGTTACGTATGCGTTAAGCTCGTCCTTTGAGGGGAATGCAAGACCGTATATTCTCTGGAGCTGCTTGTTGTTCTGGTCGCCCTTCCAATAAGCACCTGTGCACTGAGTAAGCTTGAACGCCTTTACAGCACCGGTTGCGAAAAGATGAGGACCTGCGCAAAGGTCTGTAAACTCACCCTGACGGTAGAAGCTGATGGCCTCGCCCTCAGGAAGTTCCTCGATAAGCTGAACCTTGTAGGGCTCATTCTTCTCTGTCATAAATGCGATAGCTTCATCTCGAGGAAGCTCAAAACGCTCGATCTTGAGATTTTCCTTGACGATCTTTTTCATCTCTCCCTCAAGATTTTTGAGAATGTCGGGTGTGAAAGCGATGTCGCTGTCAAAATCATAGTAAAAACCATCCTCAATAGCGGGACCGATAGTAAGCTTCGTCTCGGGGTACAGTCTCTTGACCGCCTGCGCAAGAATGTGAGACGCAGTGTGTCTGAATACGTGTGCGCCTTCCTTGTCAGCAAACGTAAGCAGCTGAACGTCAGCATCATTGCCGATCTCGTAATTGAGAGCAACCGTCTCGCCGTTTACACTGGCGGCAATAACGCTTCTCTCTACCATTCCGAACGCTTCCTTTGCGGCATCGTACACCGTAACGGGAGCATCAGATTCATAAATCTGTGAACCAAAATTGATTTTCATTTTTTTCGCCTTTCTTGATTGTATATAAAAAATTTTCCAACAAAATAAAATACCCCGAACACAGTCATCCTGTGTTCGGGGTGCATAACTTACGCACGGTTCCACCCGAGCTTTTATCTCATTGATTATTGAATTGCTCGCAAAAGTGGTACCCTATACGTAAGCATAAAAAGCTTTCACCAATTGCTTTCTCTCTGTGTATGCCTTATCATATAAGACTTGTCTTTTACGTTATTTTCTGTTGTACACAGACTTGGGATTTACAAGCTCGCGCCAGTCAAGATCTCCTCTGTCAAGCGCCATAATAATGACCTCGGCAGTCGCGATATTGGTTGCAACGGGCACATTATATCTATCGCACGCCAAAAGAAGCTTTTTCTCAATTTCGTCGTGCTGAGAGAACCCGCCGGTCGGCCGAGTGTCTCTGAAATAGATCAGAATATCTATCTCGTTGTATTCTATTCTGGACGCGATTTGTTCCTCTCCACCCTGCTCTCCGCTGAGGAGCTTTTCGATCTTGAGTCCGGTCGCCTCGGATATATACTTAGCGGTTATTCCGGTCGCGCAGATATTGTGCTTACTGAGGATTCCACAATAAGCAATACAAAACTGAGTTATCAATTCCTTCTTAACGTCATGTGCTATGATTGCTATTTCCAATTCGCCATTCCTCCATTTTAAACTTCAGAATATCACCAAAATAAAAAAAGTTCTCATCCTAACTTGATGATGCAAGTATTATATCATATTTTTTTAAATTTGTCAATGGAATTGGAAGATAAATTTTATTTTTATTTGAATTTTTGTTGGAATTTACTATATTTTGTCCAAAATTACAAGTTTGTTCTCTTATTATTTACCACAGAATGAACAAACCCGTTCCTTTTTCGCTTCCTTTGCTTCACTTACGGTTCCGCTGATAATTTCTTTACTCTTGCTCAGGCGCGAGCATTGGGGAGTCAGGTGCCATACGGAACCTCCTTCCGTCCAATACACCGTTTCCGTTTTAATGTCGGATTCATCAGCCTTGGTGGTGGCCTCAGCTTCGGTTTCGGTGTTTGATTCGATCCTTTCGGATTCAGTCTCACGCTCTTCCGGCGCACTTTCCTTTTCGCTTTCTGAAAGCTCTCCCTTGATTTCGGACAGTCTTTCCCTATCAAGAAGCTCTCCTCCCGAGAAATTCTTTTCTGACTCGTCGAAATCGCACGATGACAAAGACAGGATAACGGATAACAGTAAAAAAGCAGATATAAAACCAATGATAATTCTCTTCATAGTCAGTCTCGGGTCACATATCCATAAGCATATGCTCAAGTATCTCCATCTTGTTATTGGAGAATTCGTACGCTCCCTTATAGTCCTCCATTTCCTTGCAGCATTTTTCCATATCCTCACAGCATATATATAAAAGAAGCCGCTGAGGAACAGTATCACCGTCGATTATCGAACGCAACACCATTGATGCCTTCTTGTATTCTCCAGATGCAATATACGCTCTTGCCCTGATGTGGGCAACAAAAAGCTTGTCATAATCAGACAATTCTTTACTGAGATTATGTGTCATGCTATCTGCTTCTATATAATTTTCCGAGCCGAAAACTACCGTTATATATTTACAGAACACGTCTCCGAAAAGTGATGGGTGTAGCATATCCGCACTTATCTCGGTATCGATAATGTCCGAATCAAGAGCCGGAGAAATCGACTTCAACAAATGAAACATTATATATGCGCGATTTATCTGTGTGACGGTCGAATAGATCGTGTTATTCGCGTGCGACAAGCCCTCGTCTAAAAGCTCGCAGGCGGCTTTCAGCTTTCCTTCACGAATAAGCTCTTCAGCCTCGCCTATACAGCAGTCAGTGAGAATTAGCTCAAGCTCATCGTCAAATTCGTCGAAGGATGACAAGCACATCTCTCGACAAATTTCAAAGCTTTTATCCGAATACGCCTTTTTTATGTTTCTCATAACTCGCGTCTTGTTATAAACGAATTCCTCATCGCCTTCGGAAAGCAAATATCCTGCCGGCACACCAAGCTTGCCCGCAAGATATTTTACAGTAGACAAGGACGGTTGTGCGCTTCCGTTTTCAATTTGGCTTAACATATTTCTCGTGATAACGTCACCTGCAAGCTCACTTTGCGTCATCAGCTTTTCGGTTCTGATATTTTTTATCTTTTTCCCAATATTCATATCCTTCTCCAAGGGGTAAATTCAATTTACTTTTGCATTATATCACAAAAAAAGAAAAAATGCAATAGAAAACAAAAAAATATCGGAGCCTTTTATAGACTCCGATATTAAATATTCTACCGAATTAGTGAACGATGCACTTTTCGGTGTCCTTGTCAAAGATGTGCATTCTTGCAGTATCAAGAGCGATCTTGATAGTGTCACCTGCGCGAGAAGTAGATCTTGCAGATACACGAGCAGTAAGCTTTGTCTCACCGATAACGAGATAGAGATAGATCTCGGCACCCATAAGCTCGGTAACTTCAACATACGCATCAACAGTGCTATCCTCAAGAGCGGAGATCTGTGCGGGCTGGTCATGAATACTTTCAGGACGGATACCTACAACTACTTCCTGTCCGATGTAATCCTGAAGCTCGGGAGCTGTTGCCTTGTCTGCGGGAACTTTAATGGAGTTGCCCTCAAACTCGAAGTATACGTCGTCGCCGTTCTTAGCGAGCGTACCGTTGATAAAGTTCATCTGAGGAGTTCCGATAAATCCTGCAACGAACATATTTACGGGGTAATCGTAAAGCTTCTGAGGAGTATCAACCTGCTGGATAAGACCGTCCTTCATAACAACGATTCTGGACGCCATTGTCATAGCCTCTACCTGGTCGTGAGTAACGTATACGAACGTTGTCTCAACTCTCTGGTGAAGCTTTGTAAGCTCGGTTCTCATCGTTGCACGGAGCTTAGCATCGAGGTTGGAAAGCGGCTCGTCAAGAAGGAATACCATGGGGTTACGAACGATAGCACGACCGAGCGCAACACGCTGCTTCTGACCTCCGGAGAGAGCCTTCGGCTTTCTGTCAAGAAGGTGTGTGATGTCAAGGATTCTTGCAGCCTCTTCAACTCGTCTCTTGATCTCCTCCTTAGGAGTCTTGTTGAGCTTAAGACCGAACGCCATGTTCTCGGAAACGGTCATATGAGGATAAAGAGCGTAGTTCTGGAAAACCATCGCGATCTTTCTGTCCTTAGGAGCAACGTCATTTACGAGACGGTCGCCTATGAAAAGCTCACCCTCGGATATTTCCTCGAGACCCGCGATCATACGAAGAGTTGTTGACTTTCCGCATCCGGAAGGTCCTACGAGAACTATAAATTCCTTGTCCTTGATTTCAAGGTTGAAGTCGGAAACCGCGGTAACACCACCGGGATACTTCTTATAAATATGTCTGAGAGACAAGCTTGCCATACTGTTTTATTCCTCCTGAATCATTGTTGCGAGCAAAAACCCCGCCATTTTTTAACATTATAATTTTACCAAAAAAAAGCAGAAAATTAAAGAGCATTATTCACCAAAGTTGATGTAACAAATTTGTGCAATTTACACAACAGATAATACATACATCAAAATACGCATAAAAAATCAGCCTCGTTTTTTTAATTTATTAAAGCTTCATAGTGAGAGAAATTCTCTTTTTCTTCACGTCTACCGCCAAAACCTTAACCTTAACAATATCACCGACGGATAGAACCTCCGACGGGTGTTTGATATATCTGTTGCAGATCTGGGATATGTGAACAAGCCCGTCCTGATGAACGCCTATATCAACAAACGCACCAAAATCAATAACGTTTCTGACAGTTCCCGTAAGCTCCATATCGGGCTTAAGGTCCGCCATATCGAGGATATCATCTCGAAGGATGGGAGGCGCAAAGGAGTCACGTACATCACGTCCGGGCTTTTCAAGCTCGCTAATAATGTCTATAAGCGTGGGCTCTCCGATTCCGATGGCTTCGCATACGTTCTTTGTTCCCTTTTTATTTACGTCATTTCTCAGGTTCTTGAGCTGTCCTTGCTTTGCGTCTTCAAGTGAGTATCCAAACATTTCGAGAAGAGCCTTGGCAGCCGCGTACGACTCGGGATGAACGCCCGTATTGTCGAGGATCTCCTTTGAATTCGGAACTCTAAGGAAGCCTGCACACTGCTCGTATGCCTTGTCTCCGATCCTCGGAACCTTCTTTATCTGACTTCTTGAAGTAAATTCTCCGTTCTCCTCACGGTACTTTACTATGTTCTTCGCGCTAGTCGTATTAATTCCCGATATATAAGAAAGAAGCGAATATGACGCGGTATTAACGTCAACGCCGACCGAGTTAACACAGTCCTCAACGACACCGGTCAATGCTCCGTCAAGTCTCGCGGGCTTCATATCGTGCTGATACTGACCGACACCGATAGACTTGGGATCTATCTTAACAAGCTCAGCCAAAGGATCCTGGAGTCTGCGCGCGATGGACACGGCAGATCTCTGCATAACGTCAAACTCTGGAAATTCCTCCGTCGCAAGCTTGGACGCGGAATAAATCGAAGCTCCCGCCTCACTGACAACGATGTACTTGCAATTCGCCTCGGGAATCTCCTTGAGAAGATTAGCGATGAAGATCTCGCTCTCCTTAGATGCCGTTCCGTTACCGATCGCGATAACGTCAACGTGATGTCGCTTGATAAGACCCTTGACAATTCTCGTCGCCTCCTCGGTTCTCTGCTTTGGCTTTGTGGGATAAATGACCGCAGTATCAAGGACCTTGCCCGTCTTGTCAACTACCGCAAGCTTGCATCCGTTCACGTAACCGGGATCAAATCCAAGCACGGTCTTGCCCTTAAGGGGAGACTGCATAAGCAAATGACCAAGATTGTCGGAAAAGACCTTTATAGCTCCCTCTGAAGCGTTGTCAAAAATATCGTTTCTGATCTCGCGCTCGATAGAAGGCGCGATCAGACGCTCATAACCGTCAACGACAGCGGCGGACACGTACTTATAAGCAGGGCTCGTCGGCTCTGTAACAACGCAATTATGTAGATAATTGAGCACGATATCCGACGAGATATCGACAGATACCTTGAGGTACTCCTCCTTCTCTCCTCTGTTGATGGCAAGAACTCTGTGTCCCGGAACCTTGTTGAGAGGCTCGCTATACTCATAATACTGTGCGTAAACCGAATCCTCATCCTTAGCCTTGACTACGTTAAGCATACCGTGATCGAATGTGAGAGAACGGAGAGCCTTTCTGTACTCTGCGTTATCCGAAATATCCTCCGCGATAATATCACAAGCACCAGCTAATGCCGCAGCAACGTCGGGAACGTCTTTTTCGGCATCAACGAATGCCTCAGCCTCCTCCTCGATCAAAGGCTCATATTTGATCCTCTGCTCCATAATAAGAATCGCGAGAGGCTCAAGTCCGCGCTCTCTCGCGACAGACGCGCGGGTCTTTCTCTTAGGTCTGAATGGGCGGTAGATATCATCCACCTCGGTTATGGTCTTTGCATTGAGGATAGCCTGCTCGATCTCAGGGGTAAGCTTACCCTGCGCTTCGATGAGAGACTTGACCTCTTCCTTTCTCTTTTCTATGTTACGAAGATACTCAAGTCTGTCGTTGAGATCACGAAGGATAGCGTCGTCAAGACTTCCCGTTACCTCTTTTCTGTATCGTGCGATGAATGGTATCGTGTCGCCGTTGTCGATCATCTCAACTGTCTTCGCGACCTGCTCTTCCTTAAGCTTGAATTCCTCTGAAAGTGTTTTGATAATATCCATTTGTACCTCTTTTGCCTTATTTCTGATTATTGCTTCCCGAGGCTGCTACTCCGCGTGCCTCGAGTAATTCTTCTTCTTCATTCGTCAGATAACGCCATTCTCCTCGCTCAAGCGAGCGGTCAAGCAGAAT
Organism: Oscillospiraceae bacterium; assembly: GCA_015064685.1. GTDB lineage: Bacteria > Bacillota > Clostridia > Oscillospirales > CAG-272 > SVTX01. Next base: position 16,736 of record SVRT01000007.1, on the reverse strand, counting down.
AGGCCCGAAGGTCACCCTCTCAAGAAATGTTATCTGATTGTGTACCGCCTCTGCCATAAGCTTTATCTGATGGTACTTGCCCTCGGTCAGGGTGATGTGTCCGTGCTTTTCATCGAGCATCTCCACCTTGCACGGCGCGGTCATATATCCTCCGATGTCAACTCCCGACTCAAGCGATTTTACGTCATCGACACTTATCGGAAATTTCACCTCGAAATAATACTTTTTATCAACGTGATTTTTCGGAGACAGGAGCTTGTGCGAAAGTGGACCGTTGTTTGTAAGCAACATAAGCCCAAGCGTGTTTTTGTCAAGTCTTCCGCAAGGAAAAAGTCCAATACGCTGAAGCTCGGGAGGAAGAAGCTCAATCACGGTCGGAGAGAGATCGTCACTCCTCGCGCTCACATATCCCTCCGGCTTATTGAGCATAATATAGGTGAATTCGCGGTATATCACCTTTTTTCCGCAAAAAGTTATAACATCACAAACCGGGTCGATATGCCCACTCGGACGACGCACAATTTCACCGTTAACCGTGATAGCACCGTTTTTCGCCGCCTTGGCGATCTCGGTTCTTGTCGCAAGCCCCGATTCAACAATAAATTTGTCAAGACGCATTTTTAACAACTTCCGTTCAGTATAATATACGGGTATTATACCACATTTTCCTCTTTTTGTAAATGACTTTTAGCAAAATTATTTTTCGCCCGAAAAACCGCAAATGTAAATAAAATATTAACGAGATGTTGATTTGTTGACAAATCAACGGTCTATATGTTATAATAAAATGTAAAAATTTGCACACCCGAACACATTCGTGTCGAAAAAACAAAAACAGCCTTGTAGGCTATATTTAAGGAGAATGATTATGAATCAGCTACCTAACAGAAAGCCCCTTACAAGACCTTCCCCGAAGGTAAACAACGTAAACGATCTTCTTTCTTATATCGCATCACACGGCGATAAGATCGTATACAAGTATTTCGAAAGCAATAAACTCAAGGAAATGTCCTACATCGAGTTTCACGATACCGCGTGCCGCGTAGCCGCAGCGTTCACTAAGATGGGTCTCGTCGGAAAGCGTGCCGCCGTTATTGGAGACACCTCTCCCCAGTGGCTTGCAACCTACGTAGGCGCACTTGCTGCAGGAACTATCATCGTTCCTATGGATAAGGAGCTTGCTCTCCCCGAAATCGAAAAGTTCTTGACGATCGTAGAGGCTGAGGCTATTGTTTACTCCAAGGGATTCAACGAGAAGTTCGTGACCACTATGGAGTCTCACCCCACTCTCAAGCACTTTATTCCAGTAACTCCCGACGAAAAGATCGTGTCTGACAAGATCCTTCCCTTTTCCTCTCTCGTTGAAATGGGACAGACAGAGATCGATAACGGATTCAAGGTAAAGCAGCATGAAAATACCGAAGAGATGTGTGAGATGCTCTTCACATCCGGAACAACGGGTACAAGTAAGTGCGTTATGCTCTCTCAGAAGAATATTTTTGCTGCAGTAAGCTCCGCAGTTGATACCGTTTACTTTACAAAGGAGGATACAATCGTGTCCGTCCTTCCCGTTCACCACACCTATGAGCTTATGTGCCTCCTTTCGGGTATGTCTCTCGGTATGGAGATCGGCATCAATGATTCACTCCGTCACGTTATGAAGAACTTCGCACTCTTCAAGCCTACGGGACTCGTTCTCGTTCCTATGTTTGTAAATACGATTTATAAGCGCATTTGGTCCGAGGCTGAAAGAACCGGCAGAGCAAAGACTCTCAAAACCGGTCTTAAGCTCTCCAAGGCTCTCCGCGCAGTAGGCATCGACGTAAGAAAGAAGCTTTTCAAGACGGTCATTGATTCCTTTGGCGGAAGACTTGATCATATAATTTGCGGTGGAGCAAAGCTCAATCCCGAGCTTATCGTCGCATTCGAGGATATGGGTATTTCGATATACGAGGGCTTCGGTATTACCGAGTGCTCACCTCTCGTTGCTGTTACACCTTATACGAAGAGAAAGCTCGGTACGATAGGCCCCAGCGTTCCCTGCTGTGAGATAAGGATCGATCCTAACGGTGAGAAGACCGAGGAGGGCTACGATCTCGGAGAGATCCAGGTCAAGGGGGATAACGTAATGCTCGGCTACTATAATAATCCCGAGGCAAACGCCACTGTATTTACCGAGGACGGTTGGTTCCGCACAGGTGACGTAGGTTACCTCGATAACGACAAGTACGTTTATATCACAGGACGCATCAAATTCGTTATCGTGCTTGAAAACGGAAAGAACGTGTTCCCCGAGGAGATCGAAGAATATCTCGATACCATCGAAACCATCAGCGAGTGCTGTGTAATCGGCAGAAAGAACGAAGAGACCGACGAGGTCGTGCTTACTCTCGTAGCATATCCCGACTACTCTAAGTTCCCCGCCGACGTTGATGACGACACTGTATACGAAACAATCAAGAAGGCAGTCAACCTCGTAAACAAGAAGCTCCCCACCTATAAGCAGCTCAAGGCTGTCGAGATCAGAAAGACCGAGTTCGAAAAGACTACTACGAAGAAGATCAAGAGACAGCTCGTCAAATAAAAACAAAAATTGCTTTCCCACATGGGAAAGCAATTTTTTGTTATGTAATGATAGTAATGCGCCGTGTACTCTCAAAGCCACGACCACCGATTACGGTGTTGTTTAAGGCATGATAGTAGTGCTCCGTGCACCTTCAAGGAACCGGCCACCACGGATGATTGTGCTGATAAATCCATATCCTTACCATATAAATCAGTGATCACTCCACCAGCTTCCTTTATGAGAATATATCCTGCGGCAATGTCCCACGGAGAGAGCCTCATTTCAAAAAATCCGTCAATTCTACCTGCCGCAACGTTGGCAAGATCAATTGCCGCCGATCCTGTCCTTCTGACGTCGGCGCAACGCATAAAAATTGAAAATAAGCTGTCAAACGTCTTTCTGCCAAGCTCCTCCTTGTAATACGGCGACGATCCAAATCCTATCACCGCCTCTGAAAGTGATTTTTCAGAAACGAATATCCTTTCTCCGTTCAAAAAAGCGCCGTTGCCTTCCGTCGCAGAAAAAAGCTCATCAAGATACGGATTATACACGATTCCTAATACTGCCTTTCCCCCTGAAAACATAGCGACCGAAATAGAGCTCTGCTTGTAATTTCTGATGAAGTTCGTGGTTCCGTCAATAGGATCTATGATAAAGCAATGATCACCCTGCAAAACCGAGGGATCATTATCCTGCTCCTCTGCCAGAAAAACCGCATCGGGAAATACCTTTTTTATCTCGCCGATAAGATAATTCTGCACCTTAACATCAAATACGGTCACGTAATTGGCATCTCCGGACTTTGCGCAAATATCTCCATCAGCATCAACGCCGTCAACACCAAGCATTATTTTTCCCGCGTTTCGAACGATTTTTTCAAGAATATATATGTTCGTCATTTTTCCTTACAAATTCTCAATAGCTCTGTTTATGTGAGGCCAAGCATCGTCAGCGTAGAAGCGATGTCCTTGACCGCCTATTACGTGTACAAGCTCGCCCGATACACCCATCGCTTCGTATACTCTGCGACCAACCTCAACGCAAGCCTTAGCCGCATAAAGCGGAAAATCAGTATCATCCTTGCCGTTGACAACTATCAAGGGTCTGGGAGCAACCATCGCGCAGAGATCTCCCATATCAAAATATTTAGCAATATTGGGAACAAAATTGCACTCGCAATGCGGAACTGCAGCGATAGAATCGCCATATGCGCAGACGGCGCATGAAGGAACCGAAATCTTTATTCTCTTATCTAGCGCGGATGCGTAGATTGTTGCAGTACCGCCGCCCGAATTTCCAAGACAGATAACCTTTTCGGGATCAGCAATATCCGCGAAATCTCTTGCGATAACGTCGATACAGCGCATAATATCCCAAACGCGTTCGCCGATAAGTGTCCTTCCTATGAGAAGAGCCTTCGTTGCATTAAATCGACAATCGGTTGCAGAATCGACCTTTGAGCTTCTCTCACCAAAGCATCTCTGCTCAAGAGCAATGGCGCAGCAGCCCTCCTTGATGGCGCGACGAACGAAGTCTCTGTCTCCACCTGCGATCGATTCGTGATCGCGGTCATATTTCGGTCTTCCGAGAGAAATATGCATTCCCCTTGAATGTCCCTGCAAGCAGATAACAACGGGGAGAGGCTTGTCCGCACCGTTCGGAATAGCAAGATGACAAGGAACGGTAACGCCCTTTTCGGTTTCAAAGATAAATCTTATTTCACGGCAACCGAGATCCTCGGAATATCTGTCGTATTCGATCTCCATTTTAAGATCGGTACTTCTCTTTTCTATCTCAGCAAGACCCAAAAGCTCACAAAGCTTCTCCCTCGCAGCACTCTGCCATTCAGCAGGATCCTGCTTACCGTCCCAAGTCATGGAAGGCTTAGTCTCCTTAACCAGCAGGTGTAAATTCTCAACATCAAGATATCCCTTTTCCATTTTATGCGTCTCCTTTTTGTAAAAATGAAATTTCGGCGTCTGCCCACCGCTAAAGACATTATACTACCCATTTTGCAAAAATTCAACCCTTAAAAAATAAAAATCAAAAAATTCAATATATCACTTGAAAAAACAAAACAAATATGATATAATACACGAAGAACAAATTAAATATTTGCACGCCTCCATAGTTAAATGGATATAATAAGCCCCTCCTAAGGGTTAGTTATGGGTTCGATTCCCGTTGGGGGTGCCAAAAAAGGGACAGCCGCTTTGCGACTGTCCCTTTTTGGCATCCCCAACGGGCTTATGAGAAACCAATCTCCACAATTCGCATAGCGAATTTGGAAATAGGTTCGATTCCCTTTTTCATTACTTTGGATTTATTTCATTTTAAATTCAAATTCAAAGCAGCTTTCCTTCTCATCCTTACCATTGAAATCTATGAGATAGACCTTAACCGGCTCGTTACCTTTATGTGATCTGTAGGTGGCGGTTGAATAGGAAACCGAATATCGATTCGCATCAAAGTTGACACTTGCGTTTCCCACCGAAACTACACATGCGGCAATTTGGGGCTCATCCCAAGAAACAAACCTCTCGGTCACATACTCGGTTTTATCCGAAAACTCGAAGCTATCCCTCAAAACCACGCACTTATCAGAAAGCTCAAACTCTCGGTGGATCTTCTCAATTATCCCTGCTTCATACGCGCCTTCAATATCAAGTGAAAACGTATTTTCTCCGCACCTAACGTTTTTCGCCTCATATCCCTTTCCGTAGACCTGATAGCCACAACCGTTAATAATCGGCACACTGTGCCCCCATGACGCATGATTGAGCAAATTGTATCTAGTATCAAGCGTAAACGTCTCTTTTCTGTACTTTTCAGCTCCTATATCCGCAAGCGGCACCGTGTCATCCGATGCAACTATCATAAAGCTTCCTACGTCGTTATGGTTGTGCGGCTCATAATTGTGACCGCCCTTTGCGGCAAAACTGTAATTTTTGCGGCGAGTTATATACCACTGTGCACCTTCAAAAATCTCGGTCGCATCACTCAACTCGTCTTCCTTATATTCCGCATCAAACCACAAAAGCTCGTTTATAGAAAAAACGTTGCCTTTGTGCCCGAGATATTCAATGCTCGGGTACTGAACCGCATCTCCGTACTGCTTACGTAAATAGCAGATTATGCCCGATCCGATAGTAAAATCGTTAACACCGTCTGAAAAGCACACGGTCTTTCCCTTGCCCATCCTTATTCTTTGCGGGAACATCGCGATATTTCGGACCTTCTCATTTTCAAAATAGTTAACTCTGCCACTTGTATATTCAAGCATCAAATCGGCGTATATAACAAAATATCCAAAGCCGTATCTCCAATATGCAAATCCCTCAAGACAGCATCCGTCATCCTTGTATCCCGACAGAAAATGCTCCATACAAGTCTCAAACATGGGTATGAGAGCCTTTATTTCGTCATCTTTGGCGAATTTGATAACCGCACGTGCGCTTCCCGAGGCGCATACAGCCGCCCAGTTGTGCGTACATCTCTGCCACCAAAATTTCCATTTCAAAAGCGGCTTGGTTATTCTGCGATCGATTTCGTACGCAATACGCTCGTGTATAAAATCAGGAAGCTTATCACCAACAACTTCACATATATCTGCAAGTAATCTTGCCGTTTCTGCTGCAAAAAGATCAACAACACCCGAGCTTGAAAGATATCCTCCGGGCAGAGGATCGGTATGAATGTGTGCAGGAAGGCACCAAGTGAATTCATCACACATCATGCAGATAAGATCAATAAGCGGCTTTCTGTATTTTTCATCCTCGGTCAGCCAATACGCAACAAGAATATACGAGCAATCGTTTCTTCTCTCAAAGTAACCCTTTTCAAAAACCGCGCGATCTCCCGTCTCCTCGTACATCATGTAGTCGCTCATTTTGAGCGCAGGATAGGTCTTAGTAAGTGCTGCATCGGCTTTTTCGATGATCGGAGAATAAATCCGTCTTGCCGCTTCGCTATTCAGGAGCGCCTCTCGCTTTTTATCAATATCCACCCCATAACATTTCCCCATAAAACGCCTCCAAAATGAAATATTAAGTACATTATATCACTGTGAATCAATAAATCAATTTCCTTTTTTGCAATTTGGATTACCTTTGTTGCAATTATACTCGCTTTTCAGTATTGAGCAAACACCTATATTTCTGTATTCTCCTTTTATAAGCATTCCCTCGCGTCTGACTCCCTCAAAGGTCATACCGTTCTTCTCCATTACTCTGCGTGAGGCGGCATTTTCAATCATGAATTTACATTCTATTCTGTTAAGTCCAAGCGTCTCAAATCCGAATTCTATCACCCTTGCCGTAACCTCTGTAGCAATGCCCAATCCGTGAAATCTCGGGTTAAGAACATATCCGATCTCCGCAGAATTATTAGCATAATCAAATCGCGTAAAACCGCAGGTGCCAATCATTTTCCCGCTTTCCTTGAGCGTTACGCCCCAATCATAGAAATCGCCAGATCTGTATCTCGACTGAAGGTAGTTCACGTACTCAAGCGTATACACCATATCGGCGTGAGGAGACCAGGTCAAATATTTCGTAACGTTCGAATCCTTGGAATACTCATACATATCATCAACGTCATCTATGGTTATTTTTCGCATAATTATCCTTTCGGTCGATAGCGTTGGAATATTCGAAAAAATCCTACAAACAGATTCCCTTTTCATTTCTTACCTCACAAATTTTTCTGCTTGTATTATAAACTATTTCTCACTTTTTTTCAATACAAAAGCCAAAATAGACAATTTTTTTCTTTTTCAGTAGAAAAATAATGAAATATGTGGTATAATTCAAATAACGACGTATTTACGAGGGTGAAATGGTAAGCTACTTTGAAAATGATTACGCAGCTCCGATTATTCTCGGTGACTGTAAAGAATCGATCACTGCCGCAAAGCAAATAAGGAAAAAAACCTCTCTTGCGGTAACAGTTGTTTCGCAAAAGCTTTCTCTTATTAACAGAATACGATTCAAGCACCGCAGACTGACATCCGATGAGGAATCAATAATACTTCTGACTCTTCAGGATGCCGTGCGTGATATGCGCGAGTATTCAACCCCTCTGCTCATCTGTTGCGAGGATCACAACTCGGTTTTCATCTCAAAATACCGCGCAGAGCTTGAGCAATTATATGTTATCATACCCGCAAAACAAATCAATTCTTACTTTGAGAGCAACGAATAATATGAAAATACAGGATATACTAAACAACATAAACGTCACATCGGCAAAAATTCCCGATGCGATGAAAAGAAGAGTCATCTTATCTCTCTGTCACGACTCAAGGCGAGCAACTCCCACATGCGCATTCTTTTGTAAAAAAGGCGCTCTTTCCGACGGTCACGAATATGCCTTTCATGCTTACGCGAATGGTGCGAGAATTTTCATTGCCGAGCGCGAGCTGAATATTCCCGACGATGCCGCAGTGATCATCACACCAAGCTCCTCGGATGCGCTCAAAAAACTCGCTGTCTTATTTTACAACGATCCCGCAAAGGAGCTGAAGATCGTAGGTATCACAGGCACTAAGGGAAAAACGACCGTTGCGATCTCCTCGTATAAAATAGCACTCGCAAACGGCATCAGTGCGGGATACATAGGAACCAACGGCATTTACTATAACGGAAAGGAATTTGAGACCGCAAATACAACGCCCGACGTTCTGGAGCTTCAAAAGTCTCTCAGAGAAATGAGAAATGACGGAGTCAGCGTTGTTTTCCTTGAGGTCTCCTCTCAGGCACTCTGGCAAGAGCGCACGCATGGACTTGAGTTTGAGGCCTGCGCATTTACGAATCTTTACAGAGATCATATCGGAAAATTCGAGCATCCGGATATCGATCATTACGTAGCATCAAAAAAGAAGCTCTTCACCGATTATCCTGTAAAATGCATAATCGTAAATGCCGATTCCTCTCATTGCTCTGAAATGATCACGGATTGCAGATGCAATAATATTATCACCACGTCAGCCAACGGACGTGAAAATTGCACCTTGTCTGCAACAAAAGCAATAAAGCTGAAAAACGGAATCATTCCCGGAATCTCCTTTGAACTGAGATCAAGTGATAAAAGCCTGATAAAGCCAAATAAGCATTACGACGTGTTTATGCCGATCCCAGGACTGTATAGCGTAGAAAACGGTCTCTTGATCATCTCGATATGCCTTACTCTCGGTATAAAGCTCGAGAACGTAATAAAATGCCTCGCCACACTTTCTGTTCCCGGAAGATTTGAAACAGTGAAGCTCTATTCAAAGCCCAATTCTCTTTTTATCATAGATTATGCACATAACGGGGCAAGTCTTGAAGCTGTGATAAGCTCACTAAGAGAATACGATCCAAATCGCATAATTTGTGTGTTTGGAAGTGTTGGCGGACGAACCTTTGAGCGCCGTGCGGAGCTCGGCAGGGTCGCAGAAAGGTGTGCAGACGTTCTTATCATTACCTCGGACAATCCAAACAACGAAGATCCTTCAAAGGTAATTGCCGATATTCGTGAAGCGGTGGGAGATACGGACAAAACCGTATACACAATAAAAGATAGACGCGAAGCTGTCGAAAAAGCATACGAGATCGCGCAAGACGGAGACTATATTCTCCTTGCGGGCAAGGGCCACGAAACCTATCAGCTCATAATGGGAAAACGGATCCCTTTCTCGGAAAGAAAGATCCTTGAGCATACCGATCTTGCAAATCTTAAAATATAAACCAAAAACCGTTCGAAGTATCGAACGGTTTTAATTTTTCAATGTGTATCCTTCACCGCGCACGGTGTATATCAGCTTGACACCAAGGCGGTTATCTATCTTTCTGCGGAGCATACATATGTAAACGTCAGAGATATTTCCTTCAATAGCACCAAGAAGTTCAGAAATCTCGCTTCTGCTTACAACCTCTCCTCTTTTTTCGCACAACAGCGTCAGCACCTTGTATTCACTGTCACTCAGCGCTATTCCCTCGTTGTCCCACACCGCTTTTTTCGATGAATGATCTATCCAAAGATAGCCCTTTTTATCTCTGACCTGCCGTTTTTCCGTCTTTATCGGTCGGGTAGATCTGCGATTGGTTGGCTTGCCTTCACTGAAAATGATAGAAAAGAGCTCTTCCATCAGAAACGGACGGTGCAGTACCGCAAGGCACACCTTCAGATTCTCGTTATTAAGATCCTGATAAGCATGTGAAAATCCTATCACATTTGAGTAAACTGAAAGATCCAAAAGATCATCCTCGTGGCAAAAATCCAAGTCGACCAATGTGTAAAAGTTTTTCTTTGACAGATGACGCTCATGAGCCCGTGTATCCTCCAGAACCTCGACCTCGCGGTCGGAAAGCTCCAATGCCAGCATTCTCTCAAAGCGTTTATCATCTGTGATGATCTTTGCAAACAGACTCATATTACTCCTCGCTCCTGCTCTTTAGCCCGTTAAGTATTTCTTCAACCTCTGACGTCGATCGTGTCTTCATGATTGCATCTCGCATCGATGCTGCACCGCGCACTCCCTTTATATAAAGCGCCGCATGCTTCTTTATTTCGGCAGATGCGGTATATTCGCCTTTATCCTCGCGCATTATCTCAATATGTCGCAAGCAAGTATCTACCGTCTGTGCAAGAGAGGGAGGATCAAATTTTTCTCCCGACAAAAAAGCGGCTATCTCTTCAAATATCCATGGGTTACCGAGCGCACCGCGTCCTATCATTACTCCGTCGCATCCGGTCCTATCGATCATATCCGCGGCATCCTTCGCAGAATAAATATCACCGTTTCCGATCACCGGGATGCTCACGGCTCTTTTTACCTTTTCAATTATTGAAATATCAATTCCCGGATTATACATCTGCTCCCTGGTCCTGGCATGAACACATATAAGGGAAGCTCCCGCCCCCTCAAGATATTTAGCCATTTCCGGAGCATTTTTAGATTCATCATCCCACCCGGCACGTATCTTCACAGTTACCGGAGTGTTTTTGAGAGCCTTGACAGTCTCTGTCACAATACTTGCGGCAAGGCGCGGATCTTTCATCAGCGCGCTTCCCTCGCCGTTTCCAACGATCTTGTGCATCGGGCAGCCCATATTTATATCTATTGCTGAAGGAGATGCATCGGATAGGCATCCTCTGTATTCGCGGCTTTCAATAAGGCTCGCAGCACGTGCAACGAATTCCGGCTCACTGCCAAAAAGCTGGATTGCCATAGGCATCTCTTCACTTCTGACAGTTGCAAGCGGCGCGGTCTTGCACTCGCTTCTTTTACCGACCTGCTCATAGCAAAGTGCCTTTGCGGACACCATCTCACTAACGGTATATTCCACTCCGTGCTCACGGCAGATAAGCCTGAAGGCATAGTCTGTAAATCCCGCCATCGGAGCAAGAAATATTCCGTTTTTCAACTCTGTGTTTCCAATTTTTATACTCATTACTGCTCCGTTACGTTACTTTTTATTTAATCAGATCCTTAATTACCTCGCCCGCTATTATCAGTCCCATAACCGACGGGACAAACGAAAGACTTCCGGGCACAGCCTTTTCGTTTTCAAATTCCGCATGCTCGCTCTTAACGGGCTCTTCCTTCGAGTAAACTACCTTGAGCTTGCGGACACCTCGTTTCTTCAGCTCTCTACGAATTACGCGCGCCAGGGGGCACACCTCTGTTTTATTGATATCCGAAACGGCGAACATAGTAGGATCGGTCTTGTTTCCTGCCCCCATAGCCGAGATTACCGGAACACTGATAGCATCCGCACGACATATTATTTCGAGCTTGGCAGACACTGTATCAACCGCATCAATGATATAGTCATATTTTGAAAGGTCGTACTCGTCCGCATTTTCCGGCAAATAAAATACCTCGTAGGCATTAACACAGCAATCGGGATTTATGTCAAGAATTCGCTCTCTCATTACATCAACCTTTGCTTTTCCTACCGTTGAATGCAGAGCAATGATCTGACGGTTAATATTTGATGCTGAGACTGTGTCCCTGTCAAAAATATCGATCGCACCTATTCCCGCGCGCGCCAAAGCCTCGCAAGCAAATCCGCCCACTCCGCCTACTCCGAAAATAGCAACTCTCGAATTATTCAATTTTGTTATTGCTTCCTCACCGTATACGAAAGCGGTGCGCGAAAACTCATCTTTAATGTGCATATTTACCCTCAAATTGCTGTATTGTTATTTTATCATATTTTATCACAGAAACAAAAAATAATCAAGTGCTACACCGCAAAAACATAAAATATCCCGTCTCGGAAGAAACGGGATATTTTTCACTTTAAAAACCTGAACCTTTTTCTCAATTTTACAAGATACAGAGTTATCAATTGTGTCAGCGCGAGATCGTATATCACGAATACCACGTTAAGCACCGCATACATAGCAATTATCAGAAAAGCACCTATCTTCATTCCCCAAAAAAGAGATGAAAACTCAACGAGCAACTTGTCAAGCTCTCCCGAGAACAGGAAAAAGCATATCGCCGCATATATACTTATAGCAGCGTTGAAGACAACGAGCTTGATCATAAAAGCCAAAGGCTTGAACAGCTTTTCGAGCTTTTCCTTAACTATCGGATAATAGCCGAAGAATAAAAGATAAAACCATCCCCCAAGCCCTTGAGGCATAAGCACCACCGAAAGAATTCCCGTTACGGCATATATCATCCACGGATAACCCTTGCCCATCTCAATAACTGCAAAGATGCAGAAAAACGATGCGAGTGCCGCCATAGAGAGATCCAGAACCTCAATAAAAGCACCGAGCATCAGAAGAACGACTCCCATAGCCGCAAGCGACGCGCTCATCGTCAGCTTTTTTGTTTTTTCAGATACACCGCGGCTCATCTTCCGTCTCCTTTACTCAAAACTCGATTTAGCATCATCAGCAACAACGGATAAGATCTCCGCCCATACACTCACAGCAACAATCGGCACAGAGCAAGCTTGAACAGACATCGCATCCCGAGCAGCCGCCCGCATTGCTGGTCTGATAGCCTCCGCCATATCCCCTTGCCTGCATATTAAGTCTGTCTCTGGCAGCTCTGTACTCGGAATTTGAGGGATCCATGTTGCATGCAGTATTGATCATTTTCTGCGCATCAACATAGTAGCCCTTCTTAATAAGAACGCATCCCATAAGATAATGCCACTCAGCAGCTCTGTCACCCTGGTCAACGGAATTGAGCTCTGCCTCTGCCGCACCAATGTTTCCCGTGTTTATGTTCCGGCGAATATTGGCATAGTTGTAGCTTCCACCATAGGAAGAGTTTGAACTTCCGCCGCCTTTGAATCCACTGCCCGCAGAACGAATACGCTGTATCTCCTCGTAGGCAGCGTTTACCTCTTTCATTTTCTCCTCAGCAAGCTCCTTGAGATCTCCGTCCGCGTATTTATCCGGATGATACTTGCGCGCAAGCTTTCTGTAAGCTTCCTTTATTTTCTCGTCACTGTCAGTCGGGTTAACTCCCAATACTTTATACGGATCCTTATAATCAGCCATTTGTCAGGTTTCCTTTCGTCTCATTCTCATTGTTGTCATTACAGTGTAGCTTCAAAACCTTTTCAGCAATCTTCGGCATACCCAAATATATTATATTACCGATGATCGCTTCAATATCATAAAGTTCTTTATATTCTATCAGATCAAACGCGGGCTCTGCGGCAAGCAACTCAAGCCGCAAGGAGTTAGCGACCGATTCTCTTTCATCACAAGGTATATCTCCGTGATATAAGCGTTCGAACGCGTTGAATCTGTTATTCTTGATATCATCGTCAAGATCGTCCGCGGCATCAACGATGTATATCCACCGTCCGATATGACGTCCGATATTTCGCATGATCTTCTCGTCTGTTCCCTCAAGACCGTATGCCAGAATATCCGCAAGAATATCTCCAAAAGCATCAGCGGGAACATCAACCGATTCAAGTCCTTGCTTCTCTATCTCGGATAACCTTTTCAATCCCGAAAACACCTTTTCATCAAGCTCTGAATACTTCTTCAAAGCCTTTTTTCTCATATGCGAGGTAAAGGGCTTTGCAAGGCTTGCCTTAAATCTTTTGAATCCCTTCTCATCGGCTATGTCATCCGCAATCTTGCCATGAGTTAGTATCGCGGCGGCATAAGCGCAGTATGCCAACGGCTCACAGTGAGCCACGTACGCTCTCTTTTTGAATGGATGGGCTATGCACCTTCCTCGCTTGATCTCTACCTGATTGCCCTCAAGCGCAAGACGAAGAAGGGCGAGAAAAACGATGTCATAATTAAGTGTAAAGCGAGAACATTGACCCGTGCATTTACCTTGAGACCGGCAAACACCGCAGTAAACTGCGCGGTAGTACTCGTTCTCCCTGACGCGCATTTCCGGCACGTAGGTACGAATATATCCGAACATTTCCTTCTCCCTTCACATAGCAATACAGTGTATATCATACTATATAAAGAAGAATTCTACAAGTACTAATTGTAAATTATTTTTGATTTTGTGTGAATTCTGTGTGTTTTATACGTCCACGGTATCATTCTTCACAAATTAAAGGTCTCCCCTCATCGCAAAATTCGGCATAAATTTTTCGTGAAATCTATTGAAAAATAAATAAAAATAGGTTATACTATAATTTGGTACAAATTTGAATTTAAAATTGGAGGAATATAAATTTATGGCACTTACACTCAAGAAAAATGCAAATTTTGACGGCGTTAAGGGTCCCGTCCTCACTATCGTAATGGATGGCGTAGGACTCGCACCCAACACCGTTTCGAACGCAGTAGCAACCGCTTATACCCCCAACCTCGACGCGCTCATGGCAAATTATCCTATGGTAGCGCTTAAGGCACACGGAACCGCTGTCGGACTTCCCTCCGACGACGATATGGGTAACAGCGAGGTAGGACATAACGCACTTGGCGCAGGTCAGGTATTTGCTCAGGGCGCAAAGCTCGTAACACAAAGCATCGAGAGCGGCAAAATGTTTGCTTCTTCCACCTGGCAGGAGATTGTTGGCAACGTAAAGGCTAACGCCTCCACTCTCCATTTTCTCGGACTCTTCTCCGACGGAAACGTTCACTCACATATAGATCACCTCAAGGCTATGCTTGCACAGGCGAAGGCCGAGGGCATCGCAAATATCCGAGTTCACATCCTTATCGACGGTCGTGACGTGGGTGAAACCAGCGCCCTTGAATATATCGATCCCTTCGAGGAGTATATCGCTTCCCTCTCCGATGCTAATTGCAATATCAAGATCGCAAGCGGCGGCGGACGTATGAAGATCACAATGGACCGTTACGAGGCGGATTGGTCTATGGTCGAGCTCGGTTGGAAGACTCACGTCCTCGGCGAGGGCCGTCAGTTTGCAAGTGCACACGAGGCAGTCGAGACATACCGCGCAGAGCTCAAGGTCATCGACCAGGATCTCCCGCCCTTCGTTATCGCTGAGGGCGGCAAGCCCGTAGGAACGATAGAGGACGGTGACAGCGTAATCTTCTTTAACTTCCGCGGCGACCGTTCCATCGAGATCTCCAAAACCTTCGATGCTCCCGAGGGCGCATTCGATAAGTTCGACAGAGTCCGTGTTCCCAAGGTAGTATACGCAGGAATGCTCGAGTACGACGGAGACCTCCACATCCCCTCAAAGTACCTTGTAAATCCCCCCGAGATCACCGAAACAATGGGCGAATACCTCGCAAATACAGGCGTTAAGCAGTACGCCATCTCCGAGACTCAGAAATACGGTCACGTAACCTACTTCTGGAACGGAAATAAATCAGGTAAATTCTCTGAGGAGCTTGAGACATACGTTGAGGTTCCCTCCGACGTAGTACCCTTCGAACAGAGACCTTGGATGAAGTGCGCAGAGATCACCGATAAGCTCATCGAAGCACTCGAGAGCGGCGCATACGACTATTACAGAGTAAACTTCCCCAACGGCGACATGGTCGGACATACGGGAAGCCTCGCGGCAACGAGATGCTCTATGGAAGCGCTCGACCTTCAGCTCGGAAGAATTCTTGCAGTAGTAGATAAGCTCGGCGGCGTGGCACTTATCACCGCAGACCACGGAAACGCAGATGAGATGTTTGAGATGGACAAGAAGTCCGGTCAGCCCAAGGTCGGCAAGGACGGCAAGATGAAGGCCAAGACCAGCCATACTCTCAATAAGGTTCCCTGCATCATCTACGACAATACAGATGCAAAGAACAGCTACACAGTAAAGGCGGACGAGGGTAACTTCGGTCTTTCCAACGTAGCTGCTACAATGGTTAACCTCCTCGGCTACGAAGCACCCGCTAAGTGGGATGAGAGCGTTATAGAGCTTAAATAAAATATCACAAATTAAAACTCTGCAATCGGTCGATTGCAGAGTTTTTTTAATCAAAGCTATATGTGATCATTCAGGAAACGCTTGATCTCGTTCTGATACAGCTCGGTCTGCTTATACATACCGTTCCCGTGATTACATCCCGGAAGAATAATGATGCTCGTTTCATTGGGATTTGCCTTTTTTATTTTATCAAAGGTTTCCTCCAGATGCTCATTACTTCCCGCAGATAAAAGTATGGGATAACGGCTTTTTGATACGGTTTCCAACCCATCAAAATCCCGAACGTCACACCCAAACTCTTTCTTAAACCTATTGATTGCGTAGGATGCCACCTTATCGGAATTTGATTTGAACACCTCTTTTGATACGTTTTTAAAGAATGCTTCTATGCTGATGCTCGGCGCGTCCGCAATCAGGCACTTAACGTTCTCCATCTCAATTTTCGACATGTCAAGAGCGATTCCGCCACCCATACTCAATCCGTGGATAACGATCTTGCCTCCGGGATTCATATCGTTGATCTTTTCGACCCAGCAGGACATATCAATATGCTCCAGCGCGCCGAAGGATGTGTATTTTCCCTCACTCAAGCCGTGAGCCCTCTGATACGGAATAAGAACGTTATAGCCAAGTGACAAATAAAAGAGTCCCGGAAAAGCCCATTCACGCTCCGCGTGGCTTGTATATCCGTGAGCACAGATAACTGTCAGGTTATCGTCGCATAAAGTGTTGCACCAAATTTGCACCAAAATCACACCAACGCTTAACGCCTATTCAGCTCGACAAATTGGAATTTGTCAGTATTACAACTGCTTTATCTCATTTGCAATCATAGCCAC
>SVRT01000006.1 GCA_015064685.1 Oscillospiraceae bacterium | reverse complement strand
GTGAAACCCTTTTAAATTTAAAGAAAATTTCACTATATCCACGTTCTCCACCTTTCAGGTAAAGCTCCCTTGTGTAAAGGGAGCTGGCGCGCCTCCGTGCGCGTCTGAGGGATTGTTCGCGTCCCCGATACACCCCAATTTATCGAGGCATATTTTCCTCGATGACGATATCTCTGAACTTGGTATAGCGACCGGTCCAGCCGACCTTGACGGTATCGGTTGAGCCGTGACGGTTCTTTGCGATGATGACCTCGGCGGTATTCTGCTCGGCATCCGACTCGACGGTATCGCCCTCCGCGTTCCTATAGTACTCGTCGCGGTAGAGGAAGATGATAACGTCGGCATCCTGCTCGATAGATCCCGATTCACGGAGGTCACTGGGCATAGGACGCTTATTCGTTCTGCCCTCGGTGGTACGCGAGAGCTGTGAGCAGCAGATGACGGGGACGTTTAGCTCCTTCGCCATGATCTTGAGCGCACGGGACATATCACTGACCTCCTGCGTTCTGTTTTCGATCTTCTTATCCGACTGCATAAGCTGGAGGTAGTCTATGATTACAAGTCCCAGATTGTTTACTCTCTGGAGCTTTGCCTTCATTGCCGATACGGTGATGCCCGGGGTATCGTCGATAAGTATTTCGCACTGCGATAGGGCAGAGGATGCCTGCGCTATGTGATCCCAATGCTCGGGCTTCAATTCTCCCGTACGGAGAGCGTAGCTGTCGATGAGCGCTTCACTCGAGATAACACGGTTGACAAGCTGCTCCGCCGACATCTCGAGAGAGAAGATAGCGACAGCCTTTCCCGTTGCCTTTGCTACGTTCGTTCCTATATTAAGACAGAACGAGGTCTTACCCATACCGGGTCGCGCTCCGACGATCACGAGGTCGGAGTTACCCATTCCCGCAAGCACTCTGTCGAGCGAGCGGAAGCCTGTTGAGGTTCCCTGCGACGATGCGGGGTCTGTTACGAGCTGCTTTAAGTGCGCGTAAACGTCGTGAATTACCTCGCGGATATGTCTGAAATTACGCGACTCGCGTCCCTGAGCGATGGCATAGAGGCGGTTCTGCGCCTTTTCAAGCACGCTTGACACCTCGTTCTGCTCTGAATACGCGGCATCCGACACCTCGTCGCACATATTGATGAGCTGACGGAGTATGCTCTTGTCCTTGACTATCTTCGCGTAGTCCTTGACGTTGAGTGAGTTCGGGACGGTCTGCGCGATAATTTTTATATAATCCTCGCCGCCCGATTTTGAGTACACGCCCTTCTTTACCAGCTCGTCGATAAGAGTTACGACGTCGATCTGGTTATTCGTCATAAAGAGCGAGTGCATTGCAAGATATATCTGCTTATGCTCCTCGAGGTAAAAGTCCTCTGAGGAGACGGTATCCGCTACCTGATTTATTGAGGTGGGATCTATCAGGATCGAGCCGAGCAGGGATTGCTCCGCTATTGCCGAAAAGGGCAATTTTCTGATGATATCTTCTGCCATATCCTATTATTTTCCTTCCGATACCGAGACCTTGAGCTTTGCGCTGATCTCGGGATATACCTTTACATCCACGATATAAGTTCCGTACGACTTGATGTTCTCGGCGAGGACGAGCTTTCTCTTGTCGATCTCTATTTTATGCTGCTCCTTGAGCTTTTCCGCGATGTCCTTTGAGGTGATAGAGCCGTAGAGACGTCCGTCTCCGCCCGAGGATGCATTGATAGTCACGGTAAGCTGGGAGAGCTTGTCCGCAAGTGCCTTTGCAGCCGCCTTTTCCTCTCTGAGCTTGAACTGCTTTGACTCCTCCTTGCTCTTTGCTTCGCTTAGCACCTTTGCGTCTGCTACTACTGCGAGCTTCTTGGGGAAGAGGAAGTTACGTGCGTATCCGTCCGATACCTCTACTATCTGATCTTTTTTGCCCTGTCCCTTGACGTCGGCTAAAAGTAATACCTTCATTTTTGTTTTCTCCGTTTCTGTAATGTTTTGCGTGTTTTAGCTATGGTGATCGATCTCGAAATAGTCGTCTATCGCGCCCTTGAGCATCTCACAGCTTCTTGTAAGGCTTGCGTTTTTGATCTGCGCGCCCGCGATGTCAAAGTGACCGCCTCCCTTGAGTCTCTCAAGGATAAGCTGTACGTTGATCTCGCCCTTGGAGCGGCCCGAGATGACTACGTCGTTGTCTATCTTGATAAGCGCGAAGGATGCTCTTACGCCCTTGATGGCGAGCAGGTTGTCCGCAACCTTTGCGGCGAGGACTCTGTCCTCCGCTTTTGCCTCGCGGTCAAGCGTCATCCAGGTTATCGCTATATCGTCTCTGTAGATCCTTGCCTTGGATTCGAACTCGCCCGTGAGGAGAAGCTCGTCAAGGCTTTCGTTAAAGAATTCTCTTACAACGCTCGTGTGGGCGCCGCAGGAGTAGAGATAGTGGGTCGTCTCAAAGGTCTGGGCGCCCGCGTTTCTCGTGAAGTTCTTGGTGTCGAGCATAATTCCCGAAAGAAGCACCTCTGCCTCCTCCTTGCGGAGCGTATTGGCATATCTGCTGTGCAGGAATATTTCGGAAATGATCTCGCTGGCTGAGGATTTCGTTGCCTCAATGTACTGAAGGAAGGGGTCGAAGCTGAGCGTGTTTGCCATACGGTGATGGTCTATGACCGCGATGTTCTTGACCGCACTTGCGAGCTCGGGAGCTTCGTAGATGTATGAGTTATTTACGTCACAGATTATCAGTACGGTGTCTGCGGTTACGAGCTCCTTTGCAAACGCGCGCTCGATAAATACGTCGTTGTATTCTGCAAGAGGCTCAAGCTGCTCTGCACATATTTGGAAGCATTCCGCACGCTTGTCCGCCACAACGTTGATCGGCACGTTCTCCGCGTCGGGATCTTCCGCCAGCATCTCCTCGACGACCGACATGGCAAATCTTGCCGCGCCGATGCAGGAGCCGATAGAGTCGAAGTCGGGGTTGGCGTGTCCCATAATAAGCACGTTTGAAGCGTTGCGGATCTTCGAAGCCAAGAGCTCTCCGCTTACTCGCGATACTATAGTCGTATTGTTTTCAATTGTCTTATGCGTTCCGCCGAAGAATATGTAACCCGAGGAGTCCTCGCGTCTGACGGCTACCTGGTTTCCTCCGCGCTGTATTGCCATATGGAGTGCGGCAGAGGCATTCCTCTCCTTTTCCTCCAAGGTGTCTCCGATGGCTGATATACCCATTGACACGGTGATTGGGAAGCTGTTGTCACCGATCTTGAGCGCCATGATCCTTTTCTGGATATCAAACTCGTCCTTTATCTGCTTTTCAAGTGCCTCCTGCGAGAAGCCCGCGATGTATTTATCTCTCGAGAGCTCGCGGATGAATCCCTGCATTCCCTTGACCCATTCGCGGAGGATGTTCTCTGCCTCTGCGGATGCGGAGCGGTGGTCTGCTCTGACGTACTGTGTAAGCTCCTGGAGGTTGTCAAGCTGGATATATGCGACGACGGGTATCTCCGCCTCGTATTTTTCGTGTATGGAGAGGTAGTCCTCCACGTCGCGGAAGACGATGAAGTAGTAATTCTCGTTTTCAAGCTTGAAAATGTAGGATACGGTCTCGTATCTGCGGCCGTCCGCAAGCTTTGTCACCGAGCTTTCGTGGAGATCAAGCTCCTCGGGCATATCGTATACTGTCTCGCTGAGGTAGAGGTCACGGTTCTTTGCCTCTGATATGATGGTTTTGATGGACACCGTGCAGAATTCGGAAAGATCTATTCCGCTCATCGCTCTCTTGAAGCCGAGGATGTCCTGGAGCGCTCCGTTTACTATTCTTACCTTACCCGATGCGTCGGATATAGCGTAGGGCAGGTCGATGACCGAGCGGAACATATCGTATATTTCTGACTCGAATAGCCTTGCCTCAAGCCTTGCCTTTTTCATTTTGCGGTTTCTCAAGGCGTAGATAAGACAAATTATTCCCGCAGAGCAGGCGTATATTGGCAGGGTGGAGTAACGAATTATTTTCGTCACCTCTGCGCTTTGTCCGAAGAACGGGGTGCTTTCAGACAGCAAGCAGAGAATAAACAGGATCACTGCCTCAATGACAGCGAAAATCATCGGAGCTGACAGATCGGTGTAGAACCGCTCTTGACGTCTGGTCTCGGCGTGATCTGACAGCCTTATCTTCTTTTTCTTTTTGCTCATTGATCTTCTCCTTTTTTAGCGTAATGGTCCTTCGCCCACGCGTCTGTTTGAACGAAGATTATATAGAATGCGCCTATGAGCGCGAGGATAGTCAGAATTGATGCTGAGAGTGAGTTTGCGATTATGATCGCTGCGACCCAGATTATGATCGCGAGAAATCCTACCTTTTTGGGAAGGTCTCCCATGATCCTGAAGCCTATGCAGAGCAGCACGGGGAGGAGGATGAGAGAGATGTTTTCAGCCACAACGGACACGAATGAAGGAGCGTGCGATGCGCCCGAGGTGAATGAAAGCACGTGAGCTATCAGGTACACGATAGCCGTCATGCAGGATGCTTTTATCGGCTCTGCTGACCTGTTAAGCAGGTCCTCCTTTTCGTATGCTTCGAAAAGAGAGCATTCTATCTTCTGGGAAAAATAGCCTACTGTGAGGAAAATGACCGATATTACTCCTACAAGAAGATTTACCGTGTAGGCAGCCATCTCTCGTATCATTAAGATCAGACTGTCCGAAAGCTCTACTGCTCCCACGCGGTTTATCGAGTCTGTAAGCGACCATTCGATGCCGCCTCGGAGGTATTCGACCGCATATTCTATGACGTCACGGGATATGCTTCCGTTTTGCGTGTAGATATATACTGTTACCGCGCTCACAAGCTCTGCGATGCACACCGCGCAAAAGATGGCGATAGAATGTGTCCGAGAGTGCAGACGGCGCGAGCTGATACCAAGCGCCAGCGACGGAAGTGTAAGCATGACGGGGAAAAGCGAAAGAATGACGCTCCCTGTCAGCGCGAGTGCCGCGCCTGATGCGAGTATCGGAGCGGATATTACGAAGATCAGAAGCGCTCCCTTTGCCGCTGCGATTGAAGCGGAATAAAGTCCGCAGAAAAATACTGTGCCGAGTATTGCTGCCGCTATGGTGGGGTCTCCGAGATAGGAGATAAAGAATGTGAGCACGAGCGATACTAATATCACGCTTGAAAATCTTCTTGAAGCAAACACGGTAAGTGCGGCGCATACGAGGCAGGTCGCCCAGGATATTCCCTTGGCGATCGGAGAGCCTGACAGTGAGAGGGGGACGGGAAGGGAGAGAAGTATGACCGACAGGGTCATCACGGCATAGGAAACAAGCTCTTTCTCGCCCGTGCGCTGTGATGTGTGTGTATTATATTTTGCGCGGAACGTGTCTGTACTGCGAGTCTTTTCCATAGCGTATCTCCTTTCCTTACTTCTTTTTCCGTATTGGGCATATATACCCATATTAAATCATTATAACATTATATCACACATTCACCGCTTTGTAAACAGATTTGCCAAAAAAACTCTACCATTTTTTATTAAATAACACGAAAAGTGTGCTATTTTATCCTTGCGGAAAGAAAAAGGACTAAAAATTTTAAAAAATTTCAAAAAACTATTGCAATTTCGGAAAAAACGTGCTATAATAGGTTAGAATTTATAGTAAGGTCGTGAGTGGGTTGAGAGATCCACTCATAAATTTTGTAAAGAGAGATTTTTGTTATGAAGAACAATTCAGGTAAAAATATTGCCTCAACCGTCCGCGAGCTTGTAACTCCCATAGCTGAGGAGATGGGATTTTTCATCTGGGACGTTGAGTTCGTCAAGGAGGGCGCGGACAAATATCTGCGCATAACGCTTGACAACGAGGAGGGCATCAATATCAACGATTGCGAGGCGTTCCACCGCGCGATAGATCCCGTGCTTGACGAGGCGGATCCCATCAGCGAGTCATATATACTCGAGGTCTCCTCTCCCGGTATCGAGAGAGAGCTGAAGTATCCCGAGCATATCGATGCCTGCGAGGGCTGGGACGTTGAAGTCAAGCTCTACGCTCCTATGAACGGAACAAAGCAGTACCGCGGTGTGCTCGTCGGCTACGATGAGGACGGCAACATCGCCGTTGAGATAGGCGAGGAGACGGTTGCATTCAAGCCGGATCAGGTCGCGAAGATCTCGACCTACTTCGATTTTTCAAACCAGTAAGAAATTAAACACATATACCGATTATTGAAAGGATCAGTCAAAATGAACAAAGAGTTTTTTGTTGCGCTTCAGCTTCTTGAAAAGGAAAAGGGAATTCCCCAGGAATATATGATCGAGAAGATCGAGGCGGCTCTCGTATCGGCATTTAAGAAGGAATACGGAAGCAACACCAACGTTCGCGTGCATATCGACCCTGTTAAGGAGGACGTAAGAGTCTACCAGCAGAAGGAGGTCGTTGAGGTCGTTGAGGATCCCGGAATCCAGATCTCCCTTGAGGAGGCAAAGGCGATCAGCAAGAGAAACACTCTTGGCAAGATCGTTGAGTTTGAGGTAAAGCCCAAGAACTTCCGCCGTCTTTCCGCAGGCGCGGCTAAGTCGGTCATCATCCAGGGCATCCGCGAGGGTGAGCATAAGGCTATGCAGGAGGCTTATGAGTCCAAGCGCGAGGAGATCATCACCGCGACTGTTGACAAGGTAGACTATGAGACCGGCGCTATCGTTCTCAACACCGGAACGGGCAGAGCAGTCCTTCCCAGAAACGAGCAGATCCCCGGTGAGTACTTCCAGGTCGGAGACAAGATCAAGGTCTTCATTCAGGAGGTAAACAAAGAGCTTCGCGGTCCTCTCGTCACACTTTCGAGAGTTCATCCCGGCTTCGTTCGCCGTATGTTCGAACTTGAGATCCCCGAGATCACAGACGGTATCGTCGTTATCAAGGGCGTATCCCGTGAGGCAGGATCGAGAACAAAGATCTCGGTTTATTCAAGAGATGAAAGCGTTGACGCGGTCGGCGCGTGCATCGGCGCTCACGGAATGAGAATAGAATCTATCCTCTCCGAGCTTGGCGGCGAGAAGATCGATATAGTTAAGTACAGCGAGTCCCCCGAGGAGTACGTTACGGCGGCTCTCTCGCCTGCGACCGTTCTCGGAGTAGAGATGGACGGAGACAGATTCTGTCGCGTTACAGTCGCTCCCGAGCAGCTCTCTCTTGCTATCGGTAAGGAGGGACAGAACGTCCGTCTTGCCGCAAGACTTACAGGTATCAAGATCGATATCAACGCAGAGGGACTTGAAAAGCCCGCAAGATAATTCTCAAATACGAAAATAAGGAGCTTCAGATGCAGGAGCAGAAGGTAAGAAAGATCCCGATGCGTCAGTGTCTCGGATGCAATGCTCACAAGCCCAAAAAGGAGCTGATAAGAGTAGTCAGACTGCCTGACGGCGGTGTGGTGCTTGATCTTGTCGGTAAGGTCTCGGGCAGAGGCGCGTACATATGCCACGATAAGAATTGCTTCAAAAAGGCGAGGAAATCGGGCAGGATCGCGCACGTGCTTGAGTGTGAGATCCCCGAGGATATCTACGACGCTATGGAGGAAAGGATCTCCGGGGAGGACTCTCAATGAGCGTCTCGGATGAAAGGGCTCTTCTTGGTGTGATCGGTCTTTGCAGAGGTGCGGGACGCGCGGTTATAGGTACTCCCATGATCTGCGAGGAGCTTCGCAAAAGAGCACTGAAGAATACGGGAGCGGCCGGAACTCTTGACGTTATGGTCATTGAGGCATCGGATACGTCCGAAAACACGCATAAGAAAATTTGCGACAAATGCGCATACTATAAAGTAAGACACGTAAGGATCGCTTCCGATTGCGTAACGCTCGGCGCGGCGGTCGGAAAAAGCGCGGTCGCGGCAGTTATGATAAACGACGCGGGATTTTGCCGCGCAATAGAAAAAAAGCTCGTATAACGGGCAAATCATCGCAGTAAAACCGGAAAGGTAGGGGTATAATTTATGGCAGTAACACCTCAGATCAAGGCAAATCAGCTTGCAAAGGATCTTAATATCAAGAGCAAGGACATGATCGACATTATGGCGTCAAAGGGGCTCGACCTCAAGGCGCAGAAGGCTCTCGAGCCCGCAGAGTTCTCTCTGCTTTTCGATGCGATCACGTCAATGCATCAGATAGAGGGTATAGACGATTACATCGACGGATTAACATTCATCCCCTCGAAGCTTGAAAAGAAGCCCGAGGCGAAGAAGGAGGAGAAGGCTCTCGCGGCTGAAAAGCCCGTACAGGAGGCTGCCCCCGAGAAAAAGACAGAAAAGAGCAAGGCAGACGCCAAAGAGGCGAATACTGCCGATATATCTGCACCTAAGGACGGCAAAAAGTCAGACGTCGCTGCCACGGCGGAGAACAAGAAGTCCGAAAAGGCTGCAGATGCTGAAAAGGCAGAAAAGCCCGCAAAGGCTGAAAAGACTGAAAAGGTCGAAAAGGTCGAAAAGGTCGAAAAGGAAGAGTCTGCACGTGCAAAGGCGCCCGAGACCGTGACACCTGCTGTAAAGATGCAGCCCAAGGTGGACAGAGCGGAGGCTATCGCGAGAGCGGCAGCTATTGAGAGAGCGGCGCAGGAAAAGGCTGCTCAGAGAGCGGGAGCTGATCACAAGCGTCCCGACGCGCAGGGTCAGAAAAATCCCCAGAGAGACGCGCAGAGACCTCAGCAGGGCGGCGCTATGGGTCAGAGACCTCAGCAAAATAACGCCTTCGGCTCTCAGAGACCTCAGCAGAACGGACAGAATGACAGATTCTCGAAGATGGGCGCGCCTAACTTCGACCGTCAGTCAGCTCCCCAGAGAAAGGATGACAGAAAGCCCCAGAAGCCTCAGTTTAATCAGCAGAGAGGCGGTATGGGTATGGATAAGGATGATTACATCCCGAGCGCACCCAGAGAGAAGTTCCAGCCTCAGATAATCACGAGAGCGCAGACTCCCAAGGGTGGAGACGGTACGAGCAAGAAGGGCGCGGCAAAGACGGTAGATATCCGTTCCTCCTCCGTTGACCTTTCAAAGTACGACGAGAAGCTCGACACATTTGTTAACGAAAACGACAGAGACTTCCAGGGCGGAAACCAGAAGCTCAAGAAGCAGCAGAATCAGACCAGAGGCGAGAACACCTTCCAGAAGGGCAAGGTAGGCAAGCCTCAGAAGAAGGGACAGAAGTCCCAGGCTCCCGTGACTATCGTCAAGGGTCCCTTGAAGGTTCAGATCCCCGAGGAGATAATTGTCAGCGATCTCGCTTCTATGCTCAAGGTCACCGTCGGTGAGGTCATCAAGAAGCTCATGCTTATGGGTGTTATGGCAACCGCCAACCAGACTGTCGATTTCGACACTGCGGCACTCGTTGCCGTTGAGCTCGGAGCAGAGCCCGAGAAGGCTGTTGTAGTTACCATCGAGGAGAAGCTCTTTGACGAGACTGAGGACAGCGATGATAATCTCATCGGTCGCGCTCCCGTAGTTTGCGTTATGGGTCACGTTGACCACGGTAAGACCTCGCTTCTCGACGCTATCAGACACACCAACGTTACTACCGGTGAGGCGGGCGGTATCACCCAGCACATCGGTGCTTACAGAGTTAAGATCAACGGACAGGACATCACCTTCCTCGACACCCCCGGACACGAGGCGTTCACCGCTATGCGTGCAAGAGGTGCTATGGCGACAGATATCGCGATTCTCGTAGTCGCGGCTGACGACGGAATCATGCCCCAGACCGTTGAGGCAATAAACCACGCTAAGGCTGCGGGTATTGACATCATCGTAGCTATCAACAAGATGGATAAGCCCACCGCTAACCCCGATGCTATCAAGCAGGAGCTTACAAAGTACGATCTCGTTCCCGAGGAATGGGGCGGTGACGTTATCTGCGTTCCCGTATCCGCGCTCACAAGAATGGGTATCGAGGACCTTCTCGAGAACGTTCTTCTCGTTGCCGAGGTCAAGGAGCTTAAGGCTAATCCCAACCGCCGCGCGAAGGGTATCGTAATCGAGGCGAAGCTCGATAAGGGACGCGGTCCCGTTGCGACCGTTCTCGTTCAGAACGGTACTCTCCACAACGGAGACATCGTTATCGCGGGTACGGCAGTAGGCCGTGTCAGAGCTATGACCGACCACAACGGTAAGCAGCAGAAGATAGCAGGCCCCTCGGTTCCCGTTGAGATCATCGGTCTTGCCGAGGTTCCCGTTGCAGGCGACGATTTCGCCGCAGTTGAGGACGAGAGAATGGCAAGAGAGCTTGCGGAGCAGAGAAAGAGCAAGGCTAAGGAGGAGGTCTTCAAGGCTAATGCCAGAGCTAACCTCAACGACCTCTTTGCTCAGATCAGCGAGGGTGTCAAGGATCTCAATATCATCGTCAAGGCTGACGTGGTCGGCTCTGCGGAGGCTGTCAAGGCTTCTCTCGCAAAGCTTTCCAACGAAGAGGTCAGAGTCAACGTTATCCACTCCGCAGTCGGAGGTGTTACAGAGAACGACGTTATGCTCGCCGCTACTTCGAACGCGATCATCGTCGGATTTAACGTCCGTCCCGACAAGGCTGCTCTCGACAGCGCCGAGAGACAGGGCGTTGATATGAGAATGTATAGAGTTATTTATCAGTGTATCGAGGAGATCGAGGCTGCTATGAAGGGTATGCTCGCTCCCGAGTTCCGTGAGAACCTGCTCGGTCACGCCGAGGTCCGTCAGACCATCCGCGTTCCCGGTGTCGGTACTATCGCGGGATCCTACATTCTCGACGGTAAGATCGCAAGACACGCTCAGATCCGTGTCGTTCGTGACGGTATCGTTATTTTCGAGGACAAGATCGCCTCTCTCAAGCGTTTCAAGGATGATGCCAAGGAGGTAGCTCAGGGCTACGAGTGCGGTGTCGGTCTTGAAAAATTCAATGACATCAAGGAAGGCGATATTCTTGAGGCCTTCGTAATGGAAGAGATCGAGAGATAACTCGCTAAAACAAGCCTTTGACAGACATAATGACAAATTTTCCGCGGAGACGCTTCGCGCTCCGCGGATAGCATATTTGCCATCTGCCAATTAATATCCGACAGTCGGAATTGGAGATGATTATATATGAGTTTTGAAAAATCCTGCGGCGCGATCGTTTTCAGAGACGCGCTGACCGAGGACGGAAAAAAACAGAGATTCGTCCTTATGATAAAGCATTCGCCTGCCAGTAACCATTCATTCCCGAAGGGACACGTTGAAAGCGGAGAGACAGAGCACGAAACAGCGGTGCGCGAGGTCTTTGAGGAGACCTCGGTAAGCATCTGCATCAAGAGTAGCTTCCGCCATCCCGTATACTACCATCCGCGTCCTGGAGTGAAAAAGGAAGTGGTGTATTTTCTGGCGCACACAGATCAGATTGAAACTTCGCCCGCCGTGGGTGAGGTGGCTTCTGTCGAGTGGGTGCCGGTCGAGAAAGCGCCTGCGCTTCTCGCACACGAGAACGATAGACGCGTCCTCTCGCACGCGATCGCTTTCTGTAAAGGTAAATAATAAAAAACGCTTGTTGCACAAAAGCAGCAAGCGTTTTTTTGTTTCAAATTTTGATTTGTCGGGGACGCGGGGGATGCGGGGACGCGTGCCTCCGGCGGGTCGCTTTTTGAAAAAAGCTCCGCAAAAACTTCCCTTATATTAGGTCCTTTAATAGTGAAAAATATAACTCGGACTGCTTGCTTGCAAGCAGCCGTTTGCAACAAATTGATAAATGAGTTAGTTCAACTTCACGTTGCATATGGTGTCGTAGGATTTTTCGCCGCAAGCGGCTAAAAAAATCCCTCACTGACCTTATCGTGTTGGTAAGGTTTGGAACCCAACCGATGAAAACCCTTTAATCTTAAAGAATAACTAAGTTGAAGTAAGCTTTTCGAACGATTTTAAATACACTCGCAACACGATAGCAGTGGGACTATGCAGATGCGACACGGTGTAGATAGATAAACCGTCTTAACTTGTATAAAATATACTTTGGGGTTTTGGGGGTGTGGGGGGCTTTTTTCCCTGGAAAAGCCCCCCACGCGCATCCCCCGCATCCCCCTCGCGTTCCCGATAAACTGCAATTTATTTGTTTTCCTGCTTTTTTGCTTTGAAAAAGAGGAGGATAATCGCGAGGGCTGTGGGGAGGGCGATCGCGGCGGTCATTCCTGCTTTAAGGCTGCCGCCGAGAAGGTCTGCGGTAAATCCGACGAGTGCGGGTCCGGTCAGACATCCGAGGTCACCTGCCAAAGAGAGCATCGCAAAGAGAGCCGTGCCGACGAAGGTACAGGTCTTTCCTGCGAGGTCGAGTGTGCCCGGCCACATAATTCCGACCGAGAAGCCGCAGATTCCGCAGCCGATAAGCGATACGAAGGGGTTTTGTGTTATTGCCGCCACCGCGTAGCAGATAGCACAAAGAACACTTGAGAGCATCATTACGCGGCGAAGGTCGTATTTTTCGCACACCTTCGGGTAGATCATTCTTGAAAGCGCCATGGTGAGCGCGAAGGAGCAGGGTCCGAGCAGGTCGCCAAAGAGCTTTGCGCTCTCGGGAGCGATATTGATCTCTGTCAGAGCGGTTTCTGCAAAAGCAGATGCCCATTGTGCCATGCCTTGCTCGCACGCGCCGCCGAGGATCATTATGAAGATGAAGAGCCAGAAGGCTTTAGTTTTGACGAGCTTGGAGAGCGACGAGGTCTCCTCCATCTCCGCGGAGGGCTGATTTACGGGAGCAATAAGGAAAATAACGGTATTTGCTGCGGGAATGACCGCCCACATAAGAGCGAGAAGCTTCCAGCTGCCCACACCTGTCCAGAGCAAAAGAAGCGTTGATATAAGCACGACTCCAAGCGCCCCCCAGCAGTAAAACGAGTGGAGAAAGCCCATTGAAAAGTCCTTTTTGGGCTTGGGGCAGGACTGCATTATCGGGTTTGCGATGACCTCAATAAGTCCGCTTCCTATCGCGCTCAAAAGAGTTGCAATGATGAGTCCGACGTATGGGTCGGGGAGTATATCGGGAAGAAAAGCGAAGGATGCGAGTCCAAGCGCGGCAAAAATATTCGACGTTGTGACCATTACCTTGTAGTTTATGTGCTTTGCGAATATCGCGGAGAGCATATCAAGGCAGAATTGGCAGGCGAAATTGATTATTACAAGGAAGGTTATCCTCGATATCTCAATGCCGTAGGTCGTGGAAAAATGCAAAAATAAAATTGGTGGGAAGTTTATGATGAGCGCCTGTATGATGAAGCACATATAACAGGCGAAGCGTGTCATCTTGTATTTGTCTTTTGCAATCTGGGGAGTCATTTTTATTTCCTTTCGTGGGTTTACTAAAGGAGATTGTAGCATAAAAAAACGCTTTTGTCAATTGGATTTTCGGTTTTTCTCGGTTGTTGCTGCGGTATCTTCAAATTATGATTTAGCGAACTGTCGCGAATAGCCTTCTCCAGCGGAGAAGGGGGACCACCGAAGGTGGTGGATGAGGAGGTCGCCATTAGGATGTATTTCACGGGAGCGGTGTGGATTTTGTCTTTTCGCGCAAAGATTCTTATGCATCGGAACAAGGTCTTTACACGGACGCGAAGCCCACAAAAGGGCGACCTCCTCATCCACCGCGCGAGCGCGGTCCCCCTTCCCCGCTGGGGAAGGCTATTCGTAAAACCCCAATGTAATGGCTGGAAAACGAAAAAATAATTGACACGGGCGGGGAAATGGTATATAATTAGAGGGAATTTTGGCAGATTGGAGAATGGTATGAAGAAAATTGCTCTGTTATTTGACCTTGACGGGACTCTGCTTGACACTCTTGAGGATCTGTGCGACGCGGTCAATTGTACTATGAGAGAATATAATTCGCCCGAGCGCACGCTCGAGGAGGTCAGGCGCTTCGTCGGTCACGGCGCGGCGGACCTTATTTCGAAGGCACTCGATGGCGGCAGGGATAATCCCGAATACGATGCTGCGCTCGCTTTTTTCAGAAAATATTACGCGGATCACGCCGATATAAAGACCCGTCCTTACGACGGAGTGATAGATATACTCAAAAGGCTCGGTGAGATCGGTGTTCCTTGTGCGGTGGTGAGCAACAAGCCCGATGACGCAACGGTCAGCCTTTGCAAAAAGCATTTCGGCTCGCTTATCATTGAGTCTATCGGCGACAGAGAAGGGATGCCGCGCAAGCCTGCGCCCGACAAGGTGATAAAGATGATCGAGACGCTCGGATGCGAGAGCGCTATATACGTCGGAGACTCCGAGACGGACGTTCTTACAGCGAAAAACGCTTGTATTCCTTGTATTTGCGTGACCTGGGGCTTCCGTGACAGAGAGCAGATGGAGGCGGTCGGCGGTGAGATATTCTGCCGCGAAGCAGGTGAGCTTGAAGGAGAGATAATGAGACTTTTGGAGGCGGGCGAGTGATGCTACCCGAAAAATTTATTGAGAGAATGGTCGCGATCCTGGGTCGCGACGAGGCAGACAAGCTTTTTGACTGCCTTGAGAACACCGATGCGGTCAAGGCGTTCAGGATCAACGGCATCAAGACGAACAGAGCTGATTTCGAGGTGGCAAACCCCAAAATTGACAGAAAAGACATAGATTTTCCTCCCGACGCGTACATTACGCGAGAGGAATTTCCCGGAAGCCTTCCGTGTCACCATTCAGGTGCGATATATATGCAGGACGCGTCCGCTATGTCGACGGTTCACGCGGTTAGCCTTACAGAGGGGATGCGCGTGCTTGATTCCTGCTCCGCACCGGGCGGCAAGACTACACAGCTCGCCGCTATGGTTGGCGAGAGCGGAATAGTCGTTGCCAACGAATATGAAAAGAAGCGTTGCAGGATATTGCAGGGAAACGTTGAGAGAATGGGCGCGAAAAACACGGTCGTGTGCAATCTTGACACATCGGTGCTTGCCGAGACTTATCCTTCGGCGTTTGATCTTGTGCTTTGCGATGCTCCTTGCTCGGGCGAGGGAATGTTCCGCAAAAACGTCCGCGCTGTTGAGGAATGGAGCGAGGAAAATGTGAAAATGTGCGCCGAGAGACAGAGGGAGATACTCGGAAACGTGGCGAAATGCGTAAAGGTAGGCGGCAAGTTGCTATACTCGACCTGCACGTTCGCGCTCGAGGAGAACGAGGAGAACGTTGCCTGGTTTCTTGAGTCTCACCCCGATTTTGCACTTTGCCCTGTTGAGGATGCGTTGGCATCACACACCTCGGACGGCTTGATGCTTGACGGTTGCAACTACGATATGAAAAAGTGCCGCAGGCTATATCCTCACCGTTCGAACGGAGAGGGGCAGTTCATAGCGCTCTTTGAGAGGGCGAGTGGCTTCGACGGAGAGGACTCCGCAAAGCGCAAAAAGGAAAAAAAGCAAAAGGGGACGGGAGAGATCAAAAAGAGCCGTGCCGAGCTTGAGACGATCGCTGCGGCAAGAAAATTCCTGGACGAAAATCTTACCGCCGGTGTGCGCGGTGAACTTATAATGCTTGGTGAGCTTATATTTCTTGCACCCGACATTGCGCTGCCGCCTTACAACGTCTTTGCGGCGGGAGTCTGCGTCGGTGAGTGCGTTAAGGGAAGGATAGTGCCTCATCATCAGCTTTTCTCGGCATTCGGACGTGAATTCGGGCTTAAGATCGAGCTTCGGGGAGAGAGCGAGGAGGCAGAGCGTTATCTTCGCGGCGAGGAGATATGTGCGGATGGCTTTGTTGCGGCGGATTCCACAAGACAAAGCGGTTGGGCGGCTGTGCTGATCGACGGCTGTGCTGTGGGCGGCGCAAAGGTAAGCGCGGGAGCCGCGAAGAACCATTACCCCAAGGGATTAAGGAAATAAAACAACAATAAATTTATAAACAAACAAGCTGTTGATATCATCCGATATGTGCCGATTATTATAGCGACATGGATGAACGCAATCTGAATAATAATCCTTGACACAAGCCTTTCTATGTGATATAATGGTAAAAAATGATGGAGGAGAAAGCGCATGAAAAAAATTTCTACATTTGTATTAATGTTGCTTGCACTGGCGCTCTGCGCAACGCTCGTTTCCTGCACTGACGGCGAGGAAGAGGAAACGGGACACAATATTATCGTCGGCGGTGAGGAAAACGAGGACGAAAACGACGATTCTCCTGTTGACAAGGAGCAGGGAACAGTCACCGACGAGTGGGAGCTTGGCGGAGTTCCGCTTGGATGAATTTGCTTGTAATCAAATATATTTCGAGCAAATAATCTCAATTAAATATCGAAAAAAAGGGTGCTTTTGTTTTGTTTTGGTTAAAAAAACGAAAAAGCACTCTTTTTTTTGAAAAAAATGATAAAAATATCCAACATTTCACTTGACAAGGAGTTTTTGGAGTGGTATAATAGAGTTTACAATGGATAGGTTTATCGTGAGCCTCTGTTCTGTCGCAGAGGAAAGCTTTAGACTGTCCTCGCGACCCCAAAAATCAAACGGGCAAAGCCCTAAAAACAAAAGGAGAAAACTCAAATGAAAAACTTCAAGCTTTTCAAGAGATCCGCTCTTCTCTTGGCTGTAGTTGTTCTTGCAGTAGTACTGACTGTCGGTGCTATCGCAGGTGCTGCTCTGCTGAGCGATGAGGGTTCCGCTGACTACGGCGAGCAGTATGCCGGCGTAAAGGTTGGAACATCGGGTAAGGTAAGCCTTAAGTTCTACTACTCCACGACCGGTACAGCCGAGAAGTTCGTAGCTGAGGTTATTGATCCCGAAACAGGCACAACCGAGACTCAGTACTTTGCAGTAGCTGATCTCGAAGAGACCACTGACGGTTTCTGCGTACCGGTTGCACTTGCACCCTCGCAGATGACTCACACGGTTAAGATCTACGCAAGCGACGCAAGCGGCACAAGCGGCAACGGCGCGCCTATCGTTTATTCCGTAAAGGAATATGCAGAGGACGTTCTTGCTGACGCTTCTAAGGCTGAGTATCACGACGCAATGCGCGCACTTCTCAACTGGGGTGCTATGGCGCAGGGATATTTTGGTGATGCTACAGGTACTCTTGCTAACGCAGACGTTTATGCAAGAGGCACTAACCCCATCAATGCTGTAAAAGAGATCGTAGCAGGTGATGCTACCGTAGCAAACGGTACTGCTATCACAGCTAACAAGTATGCGCTCTCTCTTGAGCAGGATAACCTTGCAATTCACTTCTACGTAAACTATGCAGGTGATGCATCGCAGCTCACAGCAACAGTTGAAAGAGTAGGACTTGCAGCTGTTTCCACAAGCGTTGACGCCACAGAGACAGCGGGCGTTTATCGCGTAAGAGTTGCTAACGTAAACGCATCTCTCTTCGCAACACCTTATACCGTAAAGGTTTCTGCAGGCGATGATACTTGCACGATCACAGCAAGTGTTCTCAACAACCTTGCTTCTCTCGTTGAGGCAAATGGCGAAGAGGCAGCGACTGCAAAGGCTATGTATCAGTTCTACCAGAACGTTGAGAACGTAGCAGTTGCTGATTGCGCTCACGGCGCTACATATTGGGCAAACAACGGTGAGGATGCTGACCTCAGATGTTCTGTATGTTTTGCAGACCTCGGTCAGAACGTTGCTAACAGCGTTGAGTTCGTTTATACTCCCTACCAGCTTGTTAGTAACACCCACACAAACAACTCCGCAACTATTATGGAAAACGGCGCGTATGCTCGTGTTTCCAAGAATAAGATCACAACCGACGGTTATTCCTTCTTCACTCCCGTAAGCAACAATACCACCGTCTCCGCTCGTTACCTCATCTTCAAGGTAAGATACGGTGAGAACGGTCTTGGTCAGACAAACGCGAGAATTTACGCGGCTTGGGACGAGGCACAGGCTTGGTCCTTCCCCATCAGCGAGGATAACAAGTGGCACACCATTATCATCGATACAAATAAGGCAGAGGGCTACAAGCCCGAGATGATCCACTTCCGTTGGTTCAATGGTTATGATGCTACAAAGGTAGACGGAGCTTACACAATGCTCGGTGACTCCAATGATTACGTTGACGTTCAGTACATCGTAATGGCTGACAGTCTTGCTGAGGCTAAGTCCTTCATCGATACAGATACTTATGAGCTTGCGTACAGTGCGACCGGTAAGGCTGTTGTTAATACGGCAACAGGCGCGTGCGTATCTCACTATTACACCACTTCTGTCAAGAACAACAACGACGGAAGTGCAATATATAGTGCTACTTGCGCGGTTTGCGGAACAGTAGCTGCTTCTCAGACAGTTTCTGCTGACATCAACTACTTTGCTCCTCTCGGCAGTATGGGTGTTTACACTGTAACAGGTAAGTTGACAACGGACCTCGTTGAGGACGGTGTTATATTCAATAGATTCACCACCACAGGAGGATGCCACCTTAACATCACAGGCGGCGACGGAGCAGGTAACGCTACCTCAACTGCATATCCTACGGGTAAGTACGTAACCTTCAAGTACCGTACTACCGGCGGCGGTTCTCTCTCTGTTGCGGTTGCAACCGGAGATAAGAAGAGTAGCAACGGTAAATACATCAACGGCGACGGTACTCACGGCGACTCTCAGCAGGTTCCTAACCAGCCTGTAGGCGAATGGAGAGTTGCTATACTCGACGCTTCTCAGACTGCTCAGTGGACGAGCGACGGAAGTAAGCAGACCATATACTCAATGTGGCTCCAGAGCGGTGCAGCCACTGTTGACATTGCGTATTTTGCAGTAGTTGACTCCATTGATGAGGCTATAAGCCTTATGGGTGAGAATGACCAGCTCATCTATGACTACGGCAATGACTTTACACAGGTAGGTATCGCTAAGGATAAGGCAACAGGCGAGTGCGCACACAAGTCTGGCGCGACAGAGACTCTTACGGCTGATGCATGTACTTACAAATGTAATAACTGCGGTGAGACAATATTCGAATATGACCTTAGCGGCGTTTCCGTATTCTTCTCCGCTTACAATTTGTCACAAGCTACGGGAAGTAAAAATGAAACGAATCCTTCACTTAACAATAACAAGCTCACACCTAGTACGTACTTCCAGATGAACAACAAAAAGTACGTATTTGACAGTAACGCTCCTTATTTCGGATTCGACGGAACGTCCGCTGACAACAAGACCTCTCAGTTCATTTGGATGAGAAGCGCACAGGATACAGGAAATGCATCTGCTTATGAAAGATATTTCGTTGATATCGGTCAGGCAAACTACCTCGTAATTAAGATGCGCGGAAGTGAAAACGCTCTTACAGACGTTCCTGTATCTTACAGTACGTCCGGATACACGGGAAGTGTATCGATAGGTCTTCCTTTGGCAGCAGCAGGCGCTGACGAATGGGGAACATACGTAATCGATCTTAGTAAGGTTGCAGGTTCGGCACACGCAAAGAATACCGAAACAGGCACATACGAGCTTGACTTCTTCATGTTCAGCCTCTATCCTTTCCTCGCAGACGATCACGTTGATTTTGCTTACATCGCGTTCGCTGAGGACTGGGCAGGTGTTTCTGCTCTTGTTAAGGAAGATACAGTATACAAGGTTGTTGACCGAAACAGAAACTACACTGAAGTTACAACTGATGATGGTGCTTGTGTAGGAGATTGCTCTTACGCATTGACTGTAAACGGAACGGTTTACACCTACGCATGCGTAGGCTGCGGAAAGGTTGATAGAACCTTCGACGTAGCAAATATCAATTATTTCGCACCTCTCAGCGGAATGAATTACTACAATAACGCTGGCACATCTCTTGTCAAGGATCAGTTCGATATGACTGAGATCTTGGCGTATAACCGCTATGCTGCTACAGAAGGCACACACTGGAACTTCACAGGTGGCGGCGGAGCAGGCGCAGCCACAGGCACAGCTTACAACTCCGGTTCTTACATCATTATGAAGGTTCGTGCATACGGTGAGACAAAGGCAGGCTTGTGTTTGTATGCAAGTACAGACGGAACAACCAACGTAGCTGCAGGTCACGTTGGTACCTTCTACGTTGAGCCCGAAGATGGATGGACGGTAATTATCCTTAAGAATCCTGTTAATAGTAACAGCAAGTACGCGCTTAACACAAATGCACAGCTCTACTTCATGGGTATGCCCCAGGGCAATGACAGAAAGATGGATATAGCTTATCTTGCAGTAACAGATTCTCTTGAAGAGGCTATGGTTCTTCTTAAAAATAATGAGACATATAAGCTCTACGAGGGTACTTTTGCAACGTATAAGGGACACTATGATCAGGACGGTCTTTGTGTAGAGCACGAGTATCAGGTTAAGAACGTAAACGGTGCATGCACATACGTATGTGTAGCTTGCGGACATAACGGCGGCGCTGCAGAGCATGGCTCTTACAACATCGTTGCTGATGGTACTTACAAGACAGTTTGTACTGTATGCGGCTCAACTATAAGAGATACAGGCGCATCTGTTAATGCAACGGATCTCTACTGGTCTGCTGAGAAGCTTTACTCTATGGCAGCCGTAGCCTCTAAGTGGACAGGTACGGTAAGCAACATTGATCTTGTAACCGATGGCGGAGAGACATTCCTTCGCCTCGCGGATGCCAAGACTAACGGTCAGTGGTGCGGTTGGTTCCCTGAAACAACCAATGGAGCTAATCATCCCGGTGCAGGTAGATACATGGTTATAAAGGTTCGTCAGAATAATAACTCTGTAAACAGTACAGTTCTTCCTTTCTGGGTAACATCTACAGGCGGATTTGCAGGTTCATGGGCAGCAGGTGGCTTCGAGGTATATCTCCCCGAGGATAACCAGTGGCATACCATCGTTGTTGATCTCGCTACAAGAGCAGGAAGCACGGCGTATGCACCTGACACTAACGGCGAATACGGTCCTAGGACTGTTCATATCCGTCCCTTCGGTGGATACACACAGATGGATACTCCTACCGATGAGGTTCTGGATATCGCATACATATCATTCTTCAATGATCTTAGTGACATTAAGAACATTATCGCAGAAGATACCTACGAGTGGTCTGTAAACAATTCTACTAATTATGTTCGTGATACCCAGACCCATGGATGTGCAGTTCACACACCCGTAGAGTCGGTGAACGGTAGCACCTACACCTATAGTTGTAGCGAATGTGGACAGGTTGTAAAGACTATCGCTCTTGATGATTCCGTAACAAAGTACTACTCTGCAAATGCTCTTAACACAACCGCTAAGGTTTACTACGGCGGAAGCGGAAACTCTTACAAATATGATGTAGACGCTAACGTTGGTTACATGGAGACCAGCCGTATACAGACTATCTGGCAGAGAATGGACCATGATATGGCAACAACTCAGACTGCATCCGCAGGTGAGCAGTATAGCGTAAACGTTGGTAATGCCAAGTATCTCGTTGTAAAGGCGAGAAGTAGCGACGCTGCTGCATATATCAGATTCTGCATCTCTACGACTGCAAAGAACTGTGCAATCGGAACTGTAACAGAGGCTGATTTCACAGACGGTGTGCTTAACAAAACAATCGCAACATATAAGAAAATCCTTGAGGATGGTTCGACTGAATCTGCACTTTGTTCAGCAGTCGGCGACCAGTACTATCATGGTTCTTCTACGAAGAGCGTTTTCCTTATGGGTAAGGGTGAAGCTACAGGTGAGTGGGTAACATACGTTATCGACCTCGAGGCAGTTTGCGGCGAATACTACGCAAAGCTTGAGGGTCAGGACTACTACGACGTAGACTCCTTCTACTTCCACAACGAAGGAACCAGCGATATCGCTTACGTTGCATTCGTTGAAGGCGGCTGGGCTGAGATCGATGCACTTGTTGAAGAGAGCGTTGTTACTCAGATCACCGCGGGCGGAAGCAATACCGCAACTGTTAGCCAGCAGGTTAACGTTGCAGACGGCTCTGCAGCTAACTAATAATAAGGAGGAAAAATATAATGAAAAAGAATTATTTTGCTCCTGAAGTAAAGATCACATACGTTGATGCAGACATTATTACATATAGCGAGACCGAGGAGTGGGAAGGTCCTATCCTTAAGGCCGCTGATGAGAATGCTGCTGACGCATAATAGATCTCTGATCTGACCTTCAGATCAAAAAAAGAGGGGCAACCGCTCGCGGTTGCCCCTGTCTATTAAGCCTTCCCTTGCAAGGGAAGGGGGACCATCGAAGATGGTGGATGAGTAGAAAACGTCACCGTGTTTATTGTTAAACACGCGCGAGCAAAATTATATTGTGGATTGTACCAAACAATAAAGCCCACTGATAATTTATTTGCGCCATAGCTTTGGCTGCAAAATGAGGATCGATATGTTCCCATATAGAAAAGATTACAAAGAAAATGCTCAGGAACTAAGAAAAAATATGACTCCTGAGGAAAAACACCTCTGGTATGATTTCTTTAAAAAATTACCGGTCACTGTTAAGAGACAGAAAACTATAGAGCATTATATAGTTGATTTTTATATTCCAAGCGCAAAGATTGTTGTAGAAATCGATGGATCTCAGCACTACGAGCCCAGACATCGTATGATGGACAGTGAGCGTGATATTAGATTGAAGGAATTGGGAATCACAGTTTTACGGTATACCAATTTTGACGTAAGAAAGAGATTTGAGGGTGTTGCAAGCGATATTCTAAAAAATATTGGACTTGAGTTTGAAGATATGAAATTTGAAAGATGATTAGGTAGCCGTTGCGTTGTTTGATACCGTGCGAATGCTTTTGCTCGCGCGTGATCGACTGTAAACGCGGTGTCGACTTCTACTCATCCACCGCGCAAGCGCGGTCCCCCTTCCCTTGCAAGGGAAGGCAATAAGGAGTTTATATGAAAAAGATAATTATTACGATTCTCGCGCTCTCGCTTGTTTTGGCGGCTTTTGTGGCTTGTAACAGCGAAAACGCGGGTGGATCCGAGACGAATGACACCGCCCAGACCGAAAAGGTCGAGTCGACAGAGGGCGGGGCAGTCACAGACCCCGAGGACGTGACCGACGGGGAGGAGGAAGAGCCTACCGACGGCGAGGTCGAGAGTGAAACCGAGGACAACGGCGAGGACGTCACAGAGGATGAGGGTGAGACACCCACAGATCCCGAGACACCTACCGATCCCGAGACACCCACAGATCCCGAGACACCCACAGATCCCGAGACACCTACAGATCCCGAGGTGCCTACCGATCCCGAGGTGCCTACCGATCCCGAGACACCTACCGATCCCGAGACACCTACCGATCCCGAAACACCTACCGATCCCGAAACACCCACCGAGCCCGAGGACTCGACAGGGGACAGCTGGGAGCTTGGCGGAGTTCCGCTTGGATAAGAATTGAGGAAAAGATATGTCCGATTACCGAGATTTCACAATGAGAATAGCTGATCTTAACGTAAGGATGATATGCAGATATCCTTACGCTAAAAGGCTTTGCGAGGATTTCCTCGTTGGCGGGGGCGAGTGCGACATCACGGTCTCTGTCGGCGAGGACGAGATCGCCGCGGAGCGAGATCAGTACGGTGAGAACACGTTCTCCGACGGCTACTGCGAGGGGATCTGTCTCTATCGCGCGATCGCGGAGAAGCTGCCCGCGCGTGACGGATTCGTCTTTCACGGCGCGGCGATAACCATCGGCGGCAAGGGGTATATTTTTGCCGCTCCCTCGGGAACGGGCAAGACCACGCATATTTCACTCCTGCTCAAGAATTATCCCGATGACGTTGCGATAGTCAACGGTGACAAGCCCATAATCCGC
The DNA here is from genome assembly GCA_015064685.1 of Oscillospiraceae bacterium. Taxonomy (GTDB): domain Bacteria; phylum Bacillota; class Clostridia; order Oscillospirales; family CAG-272; genus SVTX01. The sequence continues at coordinate 96,578 of SVRT01000006.1, read as the reverse complement.
TTCCTCGACGGCGAATGGCGCATCTGCTCGACCCCCTGGGCGGGTAAGGAGGGCTGGAAGGTCAATACGACCGCGCCGCTTCGCGGAATCGTTCTCGTTGCGCGCGCCGCGGAAAATAAGATCGAGCGGATCGCTCCCGAGGAGCATTTCGACGATGTGATAAGGCAGGTCTACATTCCTGTTGACGTCGAGGCGCAGCTTGCCACCTTTGACCTTGTCGACGGTATGGCGCAAACGGTGGATTTTTACCGCCTTGAGTGCAATATGGACGACAGCGCCGCCGCGACCTCGTTTGAGGCGCTGAAATAGCGAAAAAATGCAAATTTGAGCAAAAAAATATGAAAAAACACGGAAAATCAGATTTCCGTGTTTTTTTCTTTGTTTTCAAGGTCCTTGTAGTACCTTTTAATTGGATTTTCGTAGATATATTTCCTTTTCGCCTCGTAGTCGTGTCTGTCGCGGATTATGTGGTCGTAGGATCTGTATTGCCAAATATTGTATCCGATTTCTTTGTTTGTAAATCGCTTAAATGTTGAGATAAACTTGGATAGAGGGGTAGTCTGTGCCGTAGGGACCGACGTCCTCGGCGGTCCGTTTTTTGGAATTGAAAAAAGAATATGGATGTGATCGGGCATAATAACGTATTCATCGACGTTTATGTCATGATAGAATTCGTCAAGTTGAAGCAGAATTTTTTCAACAATTTCGCCTTGTGCTGTCAATTTTGTATATACCGGAGGTAGATCATCGATCCACAATGGTGCTTTGGTAGCCGTGAAATTGATATTGGCATCATTGAGCGGACCGCCGGGGACGTCGGTCCCTACGGTTTGGCAGGGCGGCGTATCGTGTGAAGCCGTGAAATTGATATTGGCATCATTGAGCGGACCGCCGGGGACGTCGGTCCCTACGGTTTGGCAGGATGGCGTATCGTGTGAAGCCGTGAAATTGGTATTGGCATCATTGAGCGGACCGCCGGGGACGTCGGTCCCTACGGTTTGGCAGGGTGGCGTATCATGTGAAGCCGTGAAATTGATATTGGCATCATTGAGCGGACCTCCGGGGACGTCGGTCCCTACGGTTTGGCAGGGTGGCGTATCGTGTGAAGCCGTGGGGATGGATTTAATGATTTCAGATAGGATGTTCTGTCTGTCTTTGGTGCATATCGTTATGAAGTAAGCCCCCGTAGAGCTATAATCATAATTTTTTAAACGATTATGCTTTCTATCGGGGGCTTTAGTTTTATTGTCCATTAATTTACCCCTTTCTGCCGATGAGCGACCACAGGGCGATGATTATTTGCCCCGGGATGCCAAGCAGATAGAGTTGCCAGATGTTTGCGCCGCCGACTATGGCGGAGAGGTGGATCGCCGCTAAAAGCGACCACATCATAAGCGATATTATTACGTAATTGAAGCGGCGGTTATGCCAGATCGAATTGAATACCAGCCACACGATGCAGGATGCAGGAACTGCGTACGCGAATACGAGCAGATGCCCCCAGCCGCTCTTGATGGCGAGGTCGAGGATCACGAAAAGCAGAGTCGCGATGACCCAGACGAGCAGGACGCTCATTCCCGTCACCATTGTTCTGCGGCGCTTGATCCTTTTGATCACCGATTCGTTTTCCTGCGGCTCGTCGGACGGCTCGTGTTCGTGGTCGGGCTGTATAAGGTAGTCGACCGTGACCGAGAAAATGTCCGCGATCGCTTTGAGGACGGTGATGTCGGGGATCGACTCGCCGCGCTCCCATTTCGAGATCGCTTTGTCGGAATAATTGAGCTTTTCCGCAAGCTCGATCTGTGTCATTGCGCTCTTGCGGCGAAGAGCAACTATGTTTTGCGAGATTATCAGCTTTATATCATCCATTATTGCTCCTCCTTATCTTCTTGATTCGTGCTATGACCTTGAGCTTAAGCTTTACGAACGGGTGCAAAAGGCAGATAAGCCTTGAATAGAGCTTATATGCCGTGCCGTTCATATTTATCTCTTTATCCTTGCGGTAAAATGCGGTGAGCTTGCCGAGTATATTCGCGTCGGTGATGCCGTATTCCTTTGCGACACAGTTATCACCGCGGATCACGTAGGAGTCGGGGCGCACCTCGATGACGCGGTGAAGCACGTAGCTTTCCCCGCGACGATAGAGCGCGACGTCATACTTTTTCAGTCTCTCGCGGCAGGGAGTGACCACTATCGTGTCACGTCTGTCACGGAGCATGGGATACATACTGACACCGCTCGTCGTGCTTATATACACGCCCTCGCTATCAAGGATGTTCTCGATGTTATTTATATCTGTCATACTTCGACAAATCCTTGTTCTACAAGGGTATTTACGGTTTTCTGTACGTCTGCGCGGAGCTTTTCCTCCTCGACGTCGTAGCTCTCGAGCATAGCGGCGACTATGCCGTTCTCGTCGAGTCCCTTTGCGATAAGCTCCCAGATCTCGGCGGCGGTGTTGTTGAGCTTGACCATTCCGTGAAAGTTTTTGCTCTGCGCGCCTGTCGCGATAACTACGTGGTTGCCCATTACCTTACGGATAACGTAGCCTTCTTTTATCTTCATATCTTTGTTCCTTTGAGTTGTTATTTGCTTGACTGTTTGAATGTGTTGCAGCCGATAGTAGACTCTCAACACGTCAGTCTTTGGACTGTGTCGGTCTGACACGGTGCAGCTTTTTTGCACGTCTTAACCGCAATAAAAAATTCATTGAGGTTTTGAGGGGTTTGGGGAACTTTTACCTTTGGAAAAGTTCCCCAAGCGCATCCCTTTATCAGTTAAGGGATTCAAACTCCTCGAGCGCTGCCTTGAAGGATGCCATGCAGGAGTCGAAGGCGTCCATCTTGGTAAGGTCGACGCCTGCGAGCTTGAGAAGCTCTACGGGGCTGTCCGAGCCGCCTGCGGAGAGGAACTTGAAGTAGTCGTCAACGGCGGTCTGACCCTCGTTATAGATGCGCTCTGCGATCGAAACGGCGGTGATGATACCCGTTGCGTACTTATAGACGTAGAACGCGCGGTAGAAGTGGGGGATACGCGCCCACTCGTATGCGATCTCGTCGTCGGATACTACGCTTCTGCCGTAATACTTCTTATTGAGGTCGTGGTAGACCTTGCAGAGCGCGTCCTTTGTAAGGGGCTGACCCTTTTCGCACATATCGTGAGCGATATACTCAAACTCAGCGAACTGCGTCTGACGGAAGAGGGTACCCTTGAGCATATCCATATAGTAGGAGAGGAGGTACTTCTTGAGCTTTTCGTCGGTGGTGGTCTTCATGAGGTATTTGAGAAGGAGCACCTCGTTTACAGTACTTGCTACCTCTGCTACGAATAGGGTATAGCCCGACTTTTCCTGGGGCTGAGTGGACTCGGAGAAGTAGGAGTGCATTGCGTGACCGAGCTCGTGGGCGATGGTGAATACGTCGCCTGTGGTCTTCTGATAGTTGAGAAGCACGTAGGGGTGCTTGAGTCCGTGTACGCTTGAGCTGTATGCTCCGCTTCTCTTGCCCTCTGTCTCCTCAACGTCTATCCAGCCGTTATCGTGAGCCTCCTGGAGGAGCGCCTGGTAACGCTCGCCGAGGGGAAGGAGACCCTCCTTAACTACCTTGAAGGCATCCTCGTAGTCGAGCTTAAGCTCTGCGTCCTCAACGGGAGATACGTAAACGTCGTACATGTGCATCGACTTGAGTCCCATGAGCTTCTTCTTGTCTCTGTAATAACGGTGAAGGAGGGGGAGACCCTTCTTAACGGAGCGGAGGAGGTTCTTGTAGACCTTAACGTCAACGTCCTCGCGGGACATGCTCATCTCAAGTGCCGAGCCATACTTTCTTGTGCGAGCCATGAATACGTCCTTTTCGACGTTGCCCGAGTAGGTTGCGGTTATAGTATTGATAAGACCGATATAAGCCTTGTAATATGCGCGGAACGCCTCACGTCTCACCTTTCTGTCGGGGTGATGGAGGAGAACGCCGTACATACCGTGTGTTACCTGCACCTTCTCACCGTCTACCTTGATGGTGGGGTAGGGGAAGTCTGCGTTATCGATCATGCCGAAGATCTTCTGGAAGCCGCCGAAGATCGTGCCTTCCTGGGAGAGAAGAGTCTCGATCTCCTTTGACAGCACGTGGGGCTTGTTTTTGATGGTCTGGCGGATGGTGTAGTCGTAATCTGCAAATCTCTCGTCGGTGATGAGGGACTCGAGATACTCGGTGGGGAGAGCGGTCAGCTCGGGGTTAACAAATGCGACCGCGCCCGCAAACTGCATCCAGATAAGCTCTACACGGGAGTCGAGAGCCATAGCCTCGCTGTTTCTCGTGTCCTCGTCGTGCCACATAGAAGCGTATACTGCAAGGTGGCTGAGCTTGTAGGATACCTTATTGATCTCCTCAAGGCACTCAAAGAGAGTGTCGGGGTCAGAGAGCTTACCCTCGTATTTTTTGAAGTCGAGCATTGCTGCGACCTCGTCGTACGTCTTGTTCCATTCTTCGACGCTCGCGAAAATATCGTCAAGTCTCCACTTGAGATTCTGCGGGACGTCCTGTCTGTTCTTTCCCATTTTTATGTCCTCCTTTAAGGAAAAATTATCATACAGAGTTATTATATCATTATAATCTCTTATTTTCAAGCGGATTTGGGCATTTTTTTGTAAATTTTACGTCCCAAGACAAAAAACTATTGACTCGGGCAGGGGAATGTGCTATAATTTAGCATATTCTTTGTGAAATAAGCGTTTTTTGCTTTGATGGAGATAGATTATGAAGAAAAGCTACATTCCTTTGGGCTACAAGCCCGCGCTCGACGCGTACGACACGCAGAGGGCGATCGCCTTTATTAAGAACACGTTCCAGGAGGAGTTTGCAAAGACCCTCAATCTCAAGCGTGTATCCGCTCCTCTTTTCGTTACCGAGGAGTCGGGTCTTAACGATAATCTGAGCGGTGTTGAGCGTCCCGTTTCCTTTGACGTGCCTGCGATAGGTCTTGACGCGCAGGTCGTTCATTCGCTCGCGAAGTGGAAGAGACTCGCGCTCAAGCGTTACGGCTTTTCGGTCGGAAACGGTCTTTACACCGATATGAACGCGATAAGACGCGACGAGGAGCTTGATAACGTTCACTCGATCTACGTTGACCAGTGGGACTGGGAAAAGGTGATCACGAGGGAGAACAGAAATCTTGATTATTTAATGCTTATCGTGCGCTCGATCGTTCGCGCGATCTGTACGACGAACGACCTTTTGCACGTTCGCTATCCGCAGCTTAGGACAGATCTTTGTCCCGAGGTTGCATTTATCACCTCGCAGGAGCTTGAGGATATGTATCCCGATATGAGCGGCTCCGAGAGAGAAAACGCGTTTTTGCGCGAGCATAAGACCGCGTTTATTATGCAGATCGGCGGCAAGCTGAAGTCGGGCAAGCCCCACGACGGCAGAGCCCCCGACTACGACGACTGGGAGCTGAACGGAGACCTCTTTTTCTGGGACGACGTGCTTGGTCGCGCTCTCGAGCTTTCCTCGATGGGTATCAGGGTAGACTCGGAGTCGCTTGACCGTCAACTTACCGTTTCGGGATGCGACGATAGAAGGGAATTGCCCTTCCACAAGATGCTGCTTAATGATGAATTGCCGCTTACCATCGGCGGCGGTATCGGTCAGTCGCGTCTTTGCATGCTTATGATGGGCTGCGCTCATATAGGTGAGGTGCAGTCGAGCATCTGGGACGAGCAGACCGTGAAGGTCTGCGACGACGCAGGCGTGCCGTTGTTGTGATAAGTGATTTGCAGGGGGAGAGGGTGCTTTTTTTAGGAAAAAGGCACCCTCTCCCCCTGCACTCCCTCACCCCAAAAACCTTCAGGCAAATAAGGGGAGGGAGGTTGAGGTGGAAATGGGTGCTTTTGCGAAAAGTACCTTTTTTTTACGTTCAAATTTTGATTTGTAGGGGAGGCGAACAATCCCTCAGTCACGCGCAAGGCGTGACAGCTCCCTTTACACAAGGGAGCTTTGTTGGTAGATGTTCGTACGCATTATAGATGTGAAACCATTTTAAATTTAAAGAAAATTTCACTATATCCACGTTCTCCACCTTTTAGGTAAAGCTCCCTTGTGTAAAGGGAGCTGGCGCGCCTTCGTGCGCGTCTGAGGGATTGTTCGCGTCCCCGATAAACAGCAATTTGTTTGAATTTGAGGTGTGGCCTTTTCGCTTCAAATTCGGTGTGCTTCATTGCTTTGTGCAAATGCACCAAAAATGAAAAAATGCTTTTGTTTATAATGACATTTGCGACAAAAAAATACCTTGAAAATCGATTTTGTTAACAAATTGTCCATTGATTTAGAGTGGCAAATATAATATAATGAGACTACCATGCAGGGAAATTTTGGTGCTACGCACATATTGACCTGTAAAAAATTTTCATTAGGAGGATACATCATGAAAAAGAGTATCTTTTTGAAGCTTCTTGTTCTCGCAGTTTGCGCGGCAATGCTTCTCTCGCTCTTTGCTTGTGATGGCGGTAAGAAGAATGAGGAAACTCAGAAGCCTACCACCAACGTAACAGAGAAGCCCACAGAGGCACCCGATACAGACCCCGAGACTCCCACAGATCCCGTGGATCCTGAGACAGATCCCGAGGATCCCACAGAGCCCGAGACTCCTACAGATCCCGAGACTCCTACGGATCCCGAGACTCCTACAGATCCCGAGACTCCTACAGATCCCGAGACTCCCACAGATCCCGAGACTCCTACAGATCCCGAGACTCCCACAGATCCCGTAGATCCCAAGCCCGAGTGTGATAAGAATCACCCCATCAAGGCAAAGGGCGACCAGGGTCACTATGAGGACGCTTGCGAGATCTGCGGAACAGATCGCGGAGAAGTTACAGCTCATACATATGAGACTGTTGAGGGCAAGCCCACATGTTCAGTTTGTGGCTACGTAGCTTCTTGCCAGGGCGTACACCCAATGCAGAAGGACGAGACAGGTCACTGGACTGACAGCTGCTACATCTGCGGCGCAGCAGCAATCGAAAAGGCAGAGCACACTGCTGCAACTGTTGAAGGTAAGTACATCTGCACAGTTTGCGGTATGGAGCTTCCTTGCCCCGAGAAGCACGCTGTTAGCAGCGATGCAGAGGGACACTGGTTTGCAGCATGTGACGTTTGTGGCGCAGCAGCAACCGATAAGGTTCCCCACAGCGAAACAGGCGCTGACTACGTAACCGAGACTGCATACGTATACGGCTGTGCAGACTGCGGATACGCATATTATACAAAGGATATCACCGACAAGGTAGCTGCAATAATCGTTCCCGGCAACGTTGACAAGCTTGAAGCGAATGCCGAGAAGGGTAATCTCAACATAAGCACGAAGTTCCAGGCTGCTACAACCATCAATACGGCAGACGACGGAATGCCTTTCGTAAGCATTACCGGTACGAGCACCGTTTCCCAGATGATCTGGAACAGACACCTTGGCGACGTTAAAGACAGAAGTGAGTTTGAGGAATATACCTTTGACATTGGTCAGGCGAAGTACCTTGTTATCAAGGCTCGCGCTACTATGGCGGCGGAATCCAATATCACACTTACATTCAGCACCGCAGGCTTTGAAGGCACCGCGGGTGTTATGTTGCCTCTCGTTAAGGCTACAGAGAACGCTGAATGGGTAACCTACGTTATCAATCTTGAAAAGGCATACGGCGAGAAGTATGCAAAGGCAGAGGGCGCTGACACTTACGTTGTCGATACCTTCTACCTCCATTTGCAGCCCTTCACGACCACCGACGTTCTTGACGTTGCTTACATGGCATTCGTTGAGGGCGAGTGGGCAGACGTTGCAGCTAACGTTGAGGCAGAGACTGTTATCAGCGTTACCGCAAGTAACGTTGGAACCGAGGTTGACACCGAAACTGCAGTTTGCATAGGCGAACACAACTACGCGGCAGAGATCGTTGACGGTGTATACAAGAGCGTTTGCGCATGCGGCGCTGTCAAGGATTCCTACGGCGTTAAGGCTGAAGGTCCCAACACTTTCTGGGCAGCAGAGAAGATTTACGGTATGGTAAACTTTACCGGAACTGCTGATAAGGAAGTCAGATATGACGACGATGAAACTGCATATATCAGATTCAGCAATACTAAAGTTAATGTGAGTAATTGGAGTGCTTTCCAGTGGACCAATGGCGGATCTGCAGCTACAGGTCAGTACATGATCATGAAGTTCCGTATCGGTGAGAACGGACTTGGACAGACAAATCTCCAGATGTACATCAATTCCAAGGGCTCTGAGGCTGCAGGCAACAACTGGACTACGGGTCTGCTTGATGTTAAGGTCAGCGAGGACGGTCAGTGGCACTATCTTGTGATCGATCTTGCAAACCGCGTAAAAGCTGGCGGATTTATGGCAAGCGAGGACGGTTCTTACAGCGTTCACTACTTCTCGGTTCGTTACTTTACAGGTAAGCAGACCGTTACAGAGGCAGACGACTATATGGACGTTTCCTACATCGCGTTCTGCGACGATCTTGCTCAGCTTAAGGATATTATTGACGCTGAAGCTTATGAGTGGAGCATAGACAATTCCACAAATGCACTTCTTAAGACTGAAGACAACACCTGCGTGGTACATTCATACGCAGAATCCGTAGAGGGCAATACCCACACCGTTAAGTGTGCAACCTGCGGACATATCGCAAGAACATTCACCATTGATGAAAGCATAAACTGGTACTCCGATCTCTCGGCTATGAATTGCTTCAACGGAACTACCCTCAACAAGGTACAGGTAGATCCCGAGACCGGAATCGTTTACAATGATTTCAATGCAAGTGCTGCTACTCACTGGAACTTCACCGGTGGTGGTGGAGCAGGAACATTCACTTCCGCAAAGTATCAGACAGGTGAATACCTTGTTATTAAGTACCGCGCAGGAAGCGATAAGGACTCCGGACTCAATATGTACATCGGTACGGGTGATAAGGGAGTTGTAAACACTGCCGCATCCAATATCGGTACGTTTACTGCTAAGGCAGGCGAAGGCTGGAAGGTTGCTATCGTTAAGATCAACGATCCCGTTGACGCTAAGGATAACTACACCATCAAGGACGAGCAGACTCTCTACTTTATGGGTATGCCTCAGGGCGACAGACAGCTTGACATTGCATTCATTGCAGTTGTTGACTCTATCGACGAGATGAAGACTCTTCTTGATGAGGGTGAAACTTATCTCGACTATGGAACGAGCTTCTCCAACACTCCCATTGAGTATTACCAGGACGGAACCAAGGTTCCTTGTAAGACATGCTCACTCCCGAGTGCGGCAACCGTTAGTGACGGTGAGCACGGCGCGAAGGTCTATACGTACGCATGTGTTGTATGTGGAAAGGCTATGTTTACCAAGACCGTTCCCGCAGGCGTTATCTATATGAGCCCTGAGGTACTTAATACGAATAAGGCGGCTACTATAGTTAATCCTAACGCTGAGAGCGCAAACTCTCCCGAGGTCTATGCTGAAAAGACAGGACTTAATCCTACGACTAAGTACCAGCATAAGAACGGAACATACGGTTTCGATACCGTTCCTTTCTATGGATATAAGGGCGGCGGAAGCGGCAACGTATCCCAGTTCATCTGGAACAGAGCATACTCTGACTACACAAGCAACGCTCCCTCCACCGACCGTTATCTTATGGATATGGGTGAGGCAAAATACCTCGTCTTAAAGCTTCGTACGAATCTTGCCGACGCCAACAGTGCATTTGATATCTGTATCAGCACCACGGGCGCTTCCGGAAAGACCATCAAGCTTCCCGTTTACGCTAACCAAACTGACGGTTGGGTGACCTACGTCGTTGATCTTGAGGCTGTCATTCCCGACAACTGGGTCAAGGATGAGACTACCGGCCACTATATTATGGACTCGTTCTATTATACAAACTACTCCTTCACTGCTGACAACAGCATTGATATCGCGTACATCGCATTCGTTGCGGGTGACTGGAGCAACGTTGACGCATTCGTTGACGAGGAGAACGTTATTAACGTTGTAGGCGCTGACAGAGATTGGCGTGAGTACACCGCGGGCGGACAGCAGATCTCCTACTCTGTTCCCGAGGCAAACGCAGCAGCAAAAGGTACACAGGTTAAGGTAACAGGTACTGTTACAAAGATCAATACCGCGTACAGCGAGCAGTATGGCAACATCACTCTTACGCTCACCGATGATAACGGCAACTCCCTTTACTGCTTCAGACTTAAGGGCAACTGGGCAGTTGGTGACATCATCACTGTAACAGGTACTATGGATGTATACAACGGCGCACCTCAGCTCGCAGCAGGCGGAACAGCTGAGAAGATCGGCACACATACAACTCACGTTTGGAAAGACGCAACATGCACAGAGCCCAAGAGCTGCATTCTCTGTGATGCAACCGAGGGCGAGGCAGCAGGACACAGCTATGCTGAGGGCGTATGCTCTGTTTGTGGCGAAAAGGAGCCCGCTGCAGGTTCTGTTACCGCAAGCAAGACCATTGCAGATCTTATCGTTTCCGAGGGTTGGGATAATACCACTACCGGTCAGTCCTTTAAGCTTGACGAAGTTGTATCTGTAAAGATCGCAGGTGGAAACAACACAGGTAAGGCATATGAAGGTAACCACATCCGTATTTACGCTACAGATACACCCGCAGGTACAATAACCATCAGTGTTGCTGAGGGCTATGAGCTTGTTTCGGTTAAAGTTTCTGCAGTAACAGGAACATTTGCATTCCTTTGCGTTGACGGTGCATCCACCGATATCTGTAATACAACCACCGAGGTTTCCGGTTCTTCTGTAGTTCTCAACTCTGTTAAGAACGGTTCTGACGGTAAGCAGGTTCGTGTTACCGCTATTGAGGTCGTTTATAAGACCGTTGGCTGATATAGACTGAAAAAAGCATAAAAATTTATCAGATACGATTATTTTTGGCACGCGCCTTCGGGCGCGTGCTTTTTTGTAAATTGCGGGTTTACGAATAGCCTTCCCCAGCGGGGAAGGGGGACCGCGCTCGCGCGGTGGATGAGGAGGTCGCCCTTTCAAGGGCTTTGCGTCTGTAAAAAAGCTTGGTTTCGTTGCAAAAGAATCCTTATGCCACAAGACAAAATCCACGATACACCCGTGGTGCGCGTCCTAATGGCGACCTCCTCATCCACCACCTTCGGTGGTCCCCCTTCTCCGCTGGAGAAGGCTATTCGCAACAGTTCGACAAATCAAAATTTGAAAGAATGAAAAATTGCGGTTTAGCGAACGATCTACAATGTAGGGCGGGGGCTTGCTCCCGCCGTTTCGTTGATTTTAAAAGGTTTTCACGGCGGGAGCAAGCCCCCGCCCTACAGTGCGAAGCGTATTGAAAGTTTTTGCGGAGCTGAATAGCGAGCCTGCATAGCAGGCTTGCAACGAATCTTGCGAAGCAAGTTCGTGTATTTTTCCAAAAAGCGACCCGCGTCCCCCGCGCCCCCGCGTCCCCGACAAATCAAAATATGAAGGGCAAATAAATGCGTTTCGTCAAAATCAATAAAAAAATCATAGGATAACTGTCAATATGCCGATTGACAAGAGTGAGAAAAATAAAGTATAATGGATTAGATATATATAAATAGGAGGAATACCTATGAAGAAGCTTTTTGCAATATTGCTCGCAGCAGTTATGATTCTCTCGCTCTTTGCCTGCGATGGCGGCAATAAGGACGCTGAGACCCAGAAGCCTGCTCAAAATGCGACAGAGAAGCCCACAGAGGCACCCGAGACCGATCCCGAGACACCCACGGATCCCGTGATCGATGAGACCGATCCCGAGGTTCCCACCGATCCCGAGGTTCCCACCGATCCCGAGGTTCCCACAGATCCCGAGACACCTACCGATCCCGAGGTTCCCACAGACCCCGAGACTCCTACAGATCCCGAGGTTCCCACAGACCCCGAGGTTCCTACAGACCCCGAGACACCTACCGATCCCGAGGAGCAGGAGATCCTTGCAGACACCGACTATCTCTTTGCCGTAAAGCAGGACGAGCTTGGAAAGACTCTCTATCTCGACGGCAAGACCGACAGCTATTATCCTACCTCCACGTCCGACAAGGATAGCGCGGTAAGAGTAAGGCTTGAGAGAGTTGACGGCAATTTCTACATTTATTTCATTGAAAACGGCGCAAAATATTACATAAACGCAAATAAGGTTGGCAAGCTTGTGCAGATCACCTTTGATCTTGAGGCGGCTACTCTCTACTCCTTTGACAGAGAGACCTCTACCCTCGCTTTCGCGGTGGGTGACGACGCGTACTTTATCGGAATGTACGGTCAGCTCTCCTATTTCACCGCCTCGAGTATGCAATACTTTGACGAGAGCTTTGCGGCAAAGCTTGTAGACGTAGAATGCTCGCATCCCTATATTGCGGACGATAACGGACATACTATGCTTGCCTGCGGTAAGTGCGGAACGGCAGAGGGTGAGAAGGCGGCTCACGACACCACTCTTTCGGTAAAATACGGCGACGCGTGCAGGATGCACTACTGCGCAACCTGCGGCTATGTTCTCAACACCGACGTCTGCGACGGCAACCATTGGCTCTCCGACAAGGACGGTCACTGGGAGGGCGCGTGTGAGATCTGTCGTACTCCCGAGGGACCTCGCATGACGCACAGCGAGAATAACGCGGAATTTATCAGCGACGGTGTATACACGGTTGGCTGTGAGATCTGCGCGCACGCTTATTACTCAAAGGATATTTCCACTGCTGTGAATATGATCACTCCATTTATGTGGGGTAAGACCGCTACGACCTATTATCAGGTCAACAACGGCAAGTCCTACGGTCAATTCGTCTTTGAGGAAGGCGATATTCCTTACGGAAGGATCATCGGAAGCGACAAGATAGGTCAGGTGCTTTACAACCGTTCCTACAGCGATACTGCCAACACCTCCCCAAACCAGCAGTACACCTGGGACGTTGGAAATTCCAAATACCTTGTTATTAAGATAAGAACAAACGATAATACGCAGAAGGTGAGCTTCTCCTTCAGCACTACGGGCTATGACGGAATGTCAGGCGGCACTAATCTTCCTCTTACCTCTCTTGAAAACGGCGAATGGGGTGTGATAGCGATCGATCTTGAGTCCTTCTTCGGCAGAGCATACGCAAAGGACACAGAGACGGGTACGTACGTTGTCGATTCCTTCTATTTCACCTTTACACCCACCATGGCATCGTCGACGTACATTGACGTGGCTTATATGGCGTTCGTTGAGGGAGGATACAAGGAGATCGACGTCCTCGTTGACGAGGAGGAGGTCCTCCTTACGACAGGCTCGGGCGTTGTTAACGTAAATATCGCTTCCGGCTCCTGCACGGGAGATCACTCGTACGATACAAAGGTGGTCGACGGCTACTACGTAGGAGTCTGCCCCGCATGCGGTGACACAAAGGAATACGGCGTATCGGATGACGCGCTTTACTTCGCATCCCCCGATTATATTGCATCCTCGGCGGTCGGTGCGCAGGGAACTCACGACAAAACTCTCAAGACCGAGAACGGAGTCAGCTTCGTTCGCGTTGACAACTTCAAGGCTCCAGGCGGCTGGGGCTCGATCAACCTTATTCACGGTGAGAAGGGCGTGACGGGTCAGTATCTCATTATGAAGATACGCGTCGGCAAGAACGGCAACGGTCAGACTTATCTCAAGATGTATTGCTCAACTAAGACGGGCAACGTGGTTGAAGCAATGGGTGTTGCCGTAAAGGTCGCAGAGGATAACGAGTGGCATACCATTGTCGTTGACCTTTCGACACGTATAAACGATCCTGCAAATTATTTCGTTGCCGACAGCGACGGATATCATACAAGATATATTCAGATCCGTCCGTTCTCCAACTACCAGACTATCGCCGACGAGTCCGACTATATGGATATCGCGTATATCGCTATGTGCGACAGCCTTGACGACCTTAGCGGAATCGTTGTTGACGATATTTACGAGCTTTCGGTCTCCAAGGATTCAAGTGAGACAAAAAAGACCGCTGACAACTCATGCGCGATTCACTCATTTTCGCAGCTTGCCTCCACAGAAGTCGACGGCGGAACACTTTACAGCGCAGCCTGCTCGGTCTGCTCGGTAAAGGTCTATGAAAAGACGGTATCTGCAAGCGTTTCGAAATACTACACGGGACAGAGCATGGTCAACGATGCGAAGACCTACCACCTTGGCTCGAAGGGTACGACCGGGTTTGATCCCGTAACCGACGCGGTGTGCGGAAAAGAGCTTGGCAACCGCCAGATAATCTGGTATCGCGCTCAGGTTGATTGCCCCCACAACATGCGTTCAAGCGAGAATGATACCGCAAATATCGGGAACGCGAGATTTTTGGTTCTCAGAGCCAAGACGAATGATCTTGAGAGAACTCTGAGCATCGCGTACAGTACGAAGGGCAAGAATGCTCCCACCGCGATCGCTGAGGTGGATAACCCCTTCGGCGAGGGCAGTTTCTTCGACATCACGGGTGAGAAGGGCATCGAGGCGGGCGACACCTACGCGACAAATATTGGTTGGAAGAGCATAAGTATCCCGTTTGCGGCTGCGGCGGAAGTTGACGAGTGGGCAACCTACGTTATTGATCTCGCTGCGGTAGTCGGTGACTATCACACGAAGGCTGAGGGCGAGGACTCCTACGTCGTTGATACGCTTATATTCGACATTGTCGGCGGAACAGGCAATCTTTCCTTTGAATATATGGCATTCGTTGAGGGAGATTGGAGCGACGTTGCCGATCTTGCGGGAGAGGATAGCGTTATCAATATTACCTCTGTTTCGGGTGCGTTTGAGGTGAAGAAGCTTACCGAGGGCAACTGATCTTCGTTTGATAAATAAAAAAGAAAATTTGACTTTTTAATAAAATCTCACCACCGTCACGCTTGTGATGGCGGTGGGATTTTTTTGCTTCGAGGGAAGATAAATTGTAGTTTATAGGGGACGCGCGTGGGGGGACGCGCGTGGGGGGCTTTTCCAGGGAAAAAAGCCCCCCACACCCCCAAAACCCCAAAGTATATTTTATACAAGTTAAGACGGTTTATCAATCTACACCGTGTCGCACCTGCATAGCCCCACTGCTATCGTGTTGCGAGTAAATAAAAAATCGTTTCAAAAGCTTTTTTAAACTTAGATATTCTTTGAGCTTAAAGGTTTTTCATCGGCTGGGTTTAACACCCTATCAATACAAAAACGTCAGTGAGGGATTTTTTTAGCCACCTTTGGTGGCGAAAAATCCTACGCCACCCTAAAAGGACCCAAAATATTGAAAGTTTTTGCGGAGCTTTTTTCCAAAAAGCGACCCGCCGGAGGCACGCGTCCCCGCATCCCCCCGCGTCCCCGACAAATCAAAATTTGAAAGAGTGTAAATGTAAAATTTGTGTGAACGGCGTTGTTGAAATCACTAAAAAGTGAAGGGGATAATTGTGCTAAGTGCTAAATATGTGTTTGTTCACAAATTCAACATTGATTTTTGTGATATATGATAATATAATATAGTTTAGAATAATGGGAATTTGTATTTTGCGGGTATGCTGCCCGTGGGCAGTATGCTTTCCCGTTCAGAATTTGTTCCAGGAGGAATTCAAATGAAAAAGACCACTTTATTTAAGCTTTTGACGGTTTTGCTCACGCTTGCCGCGCTCCTGTCGCTCTTTGCTTGCGACGGCGGTGAGGAGAAGCCCGACGAGAAGCCTCAGCAGACGGCTTCGGAGACTGTCATCGAGACAGAGCCCGAGGAGTCTGATCCCGAGACCGATCCCGCGGAGCCTGAGACCGATCCCGCGGAGTCCGAGACTAACCCCGAGGACCCCGAGACTGATCCCGAGGATCCCGAGACCGACGGCAGTGAGAAAGAGACCGATGATGAAGAAAAGGAGACCGAATGCTACCATCCTTATGCGGCGACCCAAGAGGGTCACTGGAAGCCTGCGTGCGACAAGTGCGGCAAGGGTGAGGGACGCGTTCAGGATCACCAGTATACTGAATATCAGGAGGATGAGGGTGACCTTATCTACTTCTCCTACGTCTGTGACATCTGCTCGTTTGAGGCATACGGACAGGAGGTTCCTTACGAGATAAATCTTTTCTACCCCGCAAGCGAGCTTGCTAATCTCGACGCTTCGGGCGGAGTTGAGGGCGTTTACCACTTTGAATCGGGTATAGGCTACGGACGCTTCGGCAGAGACAGCTCTTCCGCGGGTGCGATAGCTAAGATCTGGGTCGAGGACGCAGGCTCTACCGAGGACGATCCGGTGGGTCAGTATATGGCTATCAAGCTTCGTCTGCCGAGATCTCAGACCTCTGTAACGCTCCATATCCAGTCTGTTCACGCGAATAAGACATACGATCTTAAGCTCAACGATCTCAAGCCCGGTTGGGTTACGCTCGTGCTTGATCTTGCCAAGATCACAAAGACGACGGTGGGATCTGACGGCAACGACGTCAATATGGGTTATTACCCCGATCCCGACGAGGAATTTTACCTCAAGAGCTTTGCAGTAAGCTCTTACGTTGGCTCGGGTGAGTCCTTCGACATCTCTTACGTAGTATTCTGCGAGGAGAGAGAGGACATTATGGACTTCATCGAGGGAGAGAACAACTACTACATTTACGACGACGCTCTCACCCTTCCCCCCGAGAAGCATATCGTTGAATGTAAGCATGACTTCATAATCGACGATGAAAACGGAACGCATACCCTTGAGGAGCCTTGCTTTATCTGCGGTACTATCGCGGTTACCGATGAGCCTCACACCTTCGTTGAGATCACCGGCAACGGCAGAAACTCCTTCGAGTGCTCGATATGCGGGTACTCGATGTACTACAAGGTAGTTCCCGATGATGTAAACAAGTATTACAGCGCAAGTGAGCTCAACGCGGGCGGTATCATCTACTACCCCTACTCGGGCTTCAACCACGGAATGACGGTTGAGACCGGTGACGCTTACACAAGATACGAGGGTCCCATCAACTTCAAGGACAAGGTCGCGCAGGTCATCTTTGCCCGTGACGACAAGGACCAGAACCCCGTTAACAACGGCGATGCCGAGAACGGTATCAGGATCAACGTCGGAGACGCTATCTACTTTGTGCTAAGAATAAGAGTTAACACCGACGGTCTTAACCCTATGGTCGTCACCATCAGTACCACGGGTCACGCAGGCTTTGATTCCGGAGAGGGCAACTCAAGCTTCTCTATCCCCGTAGGCTCTACGCCTAAGGATACCTGGAACACGTACGTTATCAACCTCGCAGAGGTATTCCCGACGAAGTACCTTGCGGATAAGAACGGCGACTACATAGTGGATACCTATTACTTCACCATGTGTCACGGCACTTTCGCCGAGGGCGTTACACTTGATCTTTCTTACATGGCTTACTGCTCGACTTGGGAAGAAGTTGCGGGACTCGTTGACGAGGAGCAGATATTCTATCTCGGTGACTCGAGCGGAAACGGAAACTGGGTAAGTACCGAAGACCGCGGATGCGTTGGCGCGCACTTGCCCGGAGATGCTGAGATAACAAAGAACGACGACGGAACATCCACCTATCGGTTCCTCTGCTCGCTTTGCGGCAACCCCGCGGCGACAAAGACCGTAGGAGCAGACGTCTCCCGTTACTACTATCCCGGTGAGATCTCCTCTACCGCGACGACTTACTTCCAGATAAACGGTTCGCCGAGCGGTAAGGGAGCTATGACCCTTTACGACGGGGATGCGGAATTCGTTTACTCGAGATTTACAGGCTACCGTGATGCAAACGGCGAGGCGGGAACCGACGTCGTTACGGGTCAGGCGCTCTGGCAGAGAGCTCAGGCAGATATGTGGGCAGGTCAGACTGCATCCCAAAAGGAGCAATACACCGAGAGCGTCGGACAGGCGGAGTGGCTCGTTATTAGATTGAGAACCTCCAGACCCGCTCAGGCATTTGAAATGGTTTACAGTACCACGATGTATAACGCCGAGGAGGGTAATGCGCTCGGACGCAACTACGGCGGTATGGTAGGAATCAAGATCCCGCTTAGCGCATCCGAGGCTGACGAGTGGACTACATACGTTGTTAATCTCAAGAATATTGATCCCGCGTCCTACGTAAAGGACGATATGGGAACGCCCGACGACCCGTCGGACGACGAGTATATCATCGACTCCTTCTACCTCAACTTCGCCGCATTCCCCAAGAGCACGTACGTCGATATCGAGTATATAGCATACGTTGAAGGCGGCTGGGCAGAGATTGACGCGCTCGTCGAGGAGGATACAGTCGTCGTAGTAGCCGACAGAACGGGCAGCTACGGTATGGCTGACGTTGCGACAGGTAAGTGCCTTGAGAGCTATCACGCTTACGGATGCACCACAACGGTAAACGGCGACGGAAGCCAGACCAACAAGGTGGCTTGCTCGGTCTGTGGAGAGACTCTCCGCGAGCAGGAGGTTTCTGCTGATATAAATAAGTTCTTTGATACCACGGCTATCGGATGCTTCTATCAGGTGAACAAAGTGCAGGCAAGCGGAAATCACTCCGATGCTAAGGTGCAGAGTGCTACTGTTGATCAGGAAAGCGGCGACAGATACGTCAGAGTTGAAGCTACGTTCGGTAACACACATATCAACCTCAACGGAGGAACAGGTGGCGGCGCGCTTTCAAGCTACACCATAGACACGGGACGCTACGCGGTCCTTAAGGTCCGCTCTGACGGCAGAGCGTTTAACTTCGACGCTCAGACGGGTGATCATTCATCTCACACGAGTACTACGTATAAGCCTGCAGAAGAGGACGAGGGCAAGTGGCTTATCTTCGTCATCGATCTCTCCGGACTTACAACCGAGGGTGGTAAGGGATATACTACCGATTCCGAGCAGACGGTAAAGTTCCGTCTCACAACGGGCGGAAGCTCAAAGGATGACGCAGGCTTCTGGATCGAGGATCCCTACTACATCGACATTGCATATTTCGCGATAGTTGACGATATAGCAGAGGCAGAGGGCGTTATCGGCGGCGAGAGCTACCGTCTCTATGAAAATGGATTTGAAAACGGCTTTGTTGAGAAGTCCGCTCAGTAATACCGAAGATAAATTAAAACATATTTTATCCGCGACCCGATATCTCGGGTCGCGGAGCTTTTTTGTATGGAAAAATGCATAAAAATAAAAGTTTTGTTTTGTGCGAAACGCCAAAATTTGTTTTTTGAGCCTCAAAAAGGGAGGGGAAGGCAAAAAGCTTGTTGACTTTGAAAAAAATATAATATATAATAAAAATAATAATGGGTACGTGTACCTTTATTGCTTTGCGCAGCGCTTCTTCATTTTTTGCAATAAATATGATAGAATTCGATATTTACATTGTGAAAAATCGAGTATATAATGTGCATAGTGAGTTTTTTTTAACAAAAAGGAGATACGATTATGAGAAAAAGAATAATATCTTTGATCTTAGTCCTTTCAATGATCCTGACCTCCGCTCTTTATCTTGTCGCTTGCGATAACTCGGGCGATGATAAGGACGGCGGCAAGACACCCTCCAAAGAGACCGAAAAGGTGACGGAGGGCGACAAGGAAACAGGCGGCGACGTTGAGAGCGATCCCGTTTCCGACAAGGAAAGCGATCCCGAGACAGATCCCGAGGATACCGATCCTGCGGACACAGAGCCCCGGGAGACCGATCCCGTGACCGAGCCCGATGATACCGATCCTGAGGAAACAGGATGCGAGCATCCTTACGCGGCTCTTCCCGAGGGTCACTGGAAGCCTGCTTGCTCTGTTTGCGGCAAGGGCGAGGGTAAGCTGCAGAGCCACGAATTTGAGGAAAAGGTGGAGGACGAGGGCGACCTTCTTCTCTATTCCTTCAGATGCTCGGTATGTAAGTACAGAGCTTATAAGCAGCAGGTGCCTTACGAGATCAACCTCTTCTTCTCGGCAGGTGAGCTTGCTACACGCGTTGACGTTGCGGGCGGATATACACAGAGCTTTGGCTTTGACTCGGGTGTGGGATTTGGCTCCTACTCCAAGGAGGGAAGCGGTACTGCAACCATTTCCGTAATGACAGGCGGCGACGCTAACGTTCCCACGGGTAAGTACCTTGTTATGAAGGTCCGTCTGCCCAGATCGCAGAGCTCCTTCTCGGCTACTATCAAGTCGGTTCACGCGGCAAACGCGCTTCCTCTCAGCTTTATGGGTCTTCCTTCGGGCTGGGTGACAATCGTAGTCGATCTTACAAAGGCATATAGCTCTACCACCACCACAGATGCCGAAACGGGCGAGCCGATAACCACGTATAGCGGATATGCTCCCGATGCGGTCGGCGATTTCTATCTCGGTGATCTCAAGGTTACCGCAAAGACGGTTGGAGATGAGAGCTTTAATTTCGCATACGCGCTTCTGTGCGATAATCTCGACGACGCGAAGTCGTTTATCGAGAACGAGAAGGTTGTTGTTACATACGACGATATTCTTAACGGCGGCGGTGTCACCGATAAGAAGGAGTGCGTTGACGAAAACGGCAATCCCATCGAGCATAAGTACATAATCAATGATGACGGCACGCATACTCTTGCCGAGACCTGCTACCAGTGCGGTCTCGCTGCTGTAGAGAACGAGCCTCATACATTCTCACAGACAATGATCGACGGCGAGCTTACCTACGCATGCTCCGCTTGTAAGGTATCACAGTTCGGCGCGAACATCAATAAGTATTTCTCCGCAGACGACGTCAACTCAAGCGCCTGCACGTACTTCAGAATCATCAGAAACGGTGACAACGGCATCGGAATAGATCCCGTTGGCGGATTCGAGTATATGTCCTTCTCGAGTACGGGTAACACCGCGCAGATCCTCTTTGCCAGAAACACTGCGGATTCCTCTGACAGCGAGGAAGCGGCTGCCTTTAACGTTGGCAAGGCTAAGTACTTCATTATCAGACTCAGAACAAACACTGTTGATCAGTCCTTCGGCATCAACTTCTCGACAACCGGATCTCCTCTCGTTGACGGAAAGAAGAACGGTGTCGTTGTAGGACAGTTCCATTCCAGCTCTACTCTCCAGTTCCCGACCACCGTAGGCGGAGCTGACGAGTGGGTAACGTACGTTGCAGATCTCAGTGCGATTATCCCGAGCGTATACGCAGAGGACGATACAGGCACGATCACCCTCAAGAACTTCTACTTCCACGTAGGTGACGCTAACTTCTCCTCCGAGCATGTCTTCGACGTTCAGTATATGGCGTTCGTTGACGACTGGGATGAGGTCGAGGCGATGGTTAACGATGAAAAGGTAGTCAGCGTATCCGGCAACGGAACAGGCAGCTGGGTAATGACCGAGGGCAGGGCTTGCGTAGGTCAGCACTCATGCGTAGTAAATAACGTAGACGGCGTGATGAGAGTAGAATGCTCGATGTGCGGAGCTGTCGTCAAGGAGATCTCCGTTCCCGAGGGCATCAACTACTACGCAGATCTTTCCACAATGGATAAGATGGCAAATAGCTTGGCAAAGCTCCAGTTTGATTCCGAAGCAGGCGTGCTTTACAACAGATATGAAGGCGCAAGCGGATGCCACCTTAATATAAGCGGCGGAAGCGGCGGCGGTAAATATACCGTAGACACGTACGATACAGGAAGCTACATTCTTATCAAGTACCGCTTAAAGGGAACTGTAAACCTTGAGATCGCTACGGGCGATTTCGGAGACAATCCCCTATATACTAATCCCACAAGACCTCTTTACTCCTCCATCGGTACTCGTTTGTGCATGGGCGGTCTTTCGGATTGGACTGTCGCTCTTATCAAGATCCCCGACGGTATCAATTACACCAAGGGATCAAATCAGCAGCTCGGTGTCAGACTTACGGCGAGCGGCGGTGAATATATATTTGACGTTTCTTACTTTGCAGTGGTTGACAGCATCGATGAAGCGAAGCTCCTTTTGGAGGAGGGTGAGGAATACGTTGACCTCGGCGAGAGCTGGGAAGGAAATGATACTCCCGTTGACACTCCCGAAGACGATACCCCTGAGATTGACAGAGAGTTCACCTCTACGATCCTCGGTCCCGACGAGCTTGTAACTCCCGTAGAAAAACCCACGGGTAAGTTTGATATTCAGAAGCTGACCGAGGACGGCATGGAATTCGTAAGAATCAGCAATATGACAGTCAACGGTGACGGTTGGGCGGCTGTAAACTACGCTAACTCCTCTCACACCGTAAAGGGAAGATACTTCGCTATCAAGGTAAGGATCGGTGAGAACGGACTTAACCAGAGCTACCTCAAGCTCTACACCGGAACTACCGGAAGCCTCGTAAACGAGGGACAGGGAATTTCCTTTAAGGTAGTTGAGGATGGCGAATGGGCGGTTATCGTTGTTGACCTCCTTACTCGCATAAAGGATAAGAACACGTTCATGATCCAGAACAGCGACGGCTCTTATACCATCAGATATTTCGCACTCCGCCCCTTCTCGCACATTCAGGCGGGAGGAGTTAAGGTCGATAGCACCGAAGCGGATCCCGATGCAAAGTATATGTATAAGTACATCAATACCGCGGGAAGGACACGTTGGTCCGAAGTTGAGCTTACAGAAGCGGAGATGGCTTCAATGGGATATGCAACCTTCGACGGTATATACAAGATGAGCGTTCAGCCCGAGATGTATATGGATATCGCGTATATCGCGTTCTTCGAGGATATGTCTCAGCTCAAGGACGTAATTGACGACGAGGTTTATCAGTGGAGCGTTGACGCGACGACAAACGCGCCTCTCAAGACAGAGGACGGAACCTGCGTTATCTGCACTCCTCAGGAGATAGCGAACGGATCTATCTATTCCTACGTATGCTCCTTCTGCGGAAAGGAATTCGCAACGAAGACAGTTTCCGACGGTGTTAAGGCATATTACAGCGCAGGTCATATCGCAACTGCAGGAACAGGCGCTCTCGCATCCGGTCCTCAGCACTACAGACTCGACAAAGTTGTCACCGATACGAACGGTGCAGGCGCTTCTCTTATTGCGGACGGTGAGACCGTAGCAACGAGAATATACGGAAATGATATGGGTCAGACCGGTCAGCTCATCTGGCAGAAGACCAATGACGACGGCAAGCACAACGGTTCCGCGGCGCAGAAGTATACCCGTGACATGGGTCAGGCGAAGTATTTCGTTATCAGACTCAGAACGAACGACCCGAGTCGCCTGATAACGGTCAACCTCAGCTCCGAGGGCGTTAACGGAACAAGTAACGTTCACGTAAACGTAGCAGCAGAGGGCGCAGACAAGTGGGCAACCTACGTTATCGATCTCGAGGCTGCAGGCACGAACCAGGAGGGTATGGGCGTTTGGGCTAAGAAGGTCACAACGACCGATGCTGACGGAGAGGGCGGAAACGACCCCGTGACCGAGACGGCAGAGACCTATGTGATGGATACCTTCTTCATCAATTTCGTGAATATCTCAAGCACGCAGTACGCGGACATTGAGTTCGTTGCGTTTGCCGAGACCTGGGCAGACGTTGATACTCTCACTCCCGATGAGGTCGCGTACAGCATAACCGAGGTAATGGGTGCGTTTGAGAAGGTCAACGTGGCTGACGGAAGCAAGGTAACAGAATAATTATCAGAAAAAATCAATAAAACACTACCCTCGGCGGAAATTTTCCGCCGAGGGATTTTTTGTTGACTGTTGAAAAAATAATTTTGCATATACGACAATATTTCGTTGACAAGCCGCGAAAAAAATGGTACAATATACTAAATAATACGATGGATAGGTATTCCATCACGCAGAAAAACGAAAAACGGAGGGTTGATATGAAAAAAAGACTTATCTCCTTGATATTAGTGCTATCTCTCGCGCTTGGTTGCGTGATCGCTCTTGCGTCCTGCGACAAGGGCGGAAAAGAGAACGAGACGGTCGGCGCAAAGCCCGAGGCAACTGTGGGCGAGACCGATGCTCCTTCGAATGAGACCGAGCCCGTGGGCGGTGAGAGTGATACTGCGCCCGCAGAGTCGGATACTGATCCCGACGAGGGTAATACCGATCCCACAGAGGGTGATACCGATCCCACGGAGGAGGATACCGATCCCGGTGAGGATGTGACAGAGCCCGATGAGGAAGAAACAGAGTGCTTCCATCCTTACGCGGCGCTCCCCGGCGGACACTGGAAGCCTGCTTGCTCCGTGTGCGGTAAGGGCGAGGGTAAGATGCAGAGCCACGAGTTTGAGGAGCTTGTAGAGGACGAGGGCGACCTGCTTGCGTACTCCTTTATCTGTACGGTCTGCAGATACAGAGCGTACACACAGGAGGTTCCTTACGCTATCAACCTTTTCTTCTCGGCAGGCGAGCTTGCAATGCGCTCAGACGTGTCGGGCGGATACAATCAGAGCTTCGGCTTTGATTCGGGTGTCGGATACGGAACCTATTCAAGCGAAAAGGGAGGTAACGTCACCGTAACGCTGGTTTCGGGCGGCGAGGCAACTCTCCCCTCGGGCAGATACCTTATTATGAAGGTGCGTATGCCCAAGTCGCAGAATTCATTCTCGGCATCTATAAAATCTGTTTGCGCCAACGGCGTTCAGGCGATGAACTTCTCAGGTCTTCCCGCAGGCTGGGTTACAGTTGTCGTTGATCTTACGAAGGTCGTTACGACAAAGTCCTCTGTCAATCCCGAGACCGATGAGGTCACAACACTCAACAACGGATACGCTCCCGACCCGAGCGGTGAGTATTTCCTTGGCGATCTCAAGGTAACCGTCAAGACGGGTGTAGGTGAGAGCTTTGATTTCGCTTACGCTATAATGTGCGACAAATTAGAGGACGCGCAGGAATTTATTGAAAACGAAAAGGTCGTTATCAAGTACGACGATATACTTAACAGCGGCGGCTCGACCAACAAAAAGGAATGTGTTGACGAGAACGGCAACCCGATAGAGCATAAGTACGTTATCAATGACGACGGCACGCACACTCTCCTTGAGACCTGCTATCAGTGCGGTCTTGCGGCGGTCGAGAACGAGCCTCACGTATATATGCAGACAGAGATCGACGGCGAGCTTACTTATGCATGTGCGGCATGCAAGAAGTCGCAGTTCGGCGCGAATATAAATAAGTATTTCAACGCAGTCGAGATGAATACGACCGCGAGCACATATTTCAGAATAATCAGAAACCAAAACGACGGTATCGGAATAGATGAAGAGGGTAATTTTGAGTTTATGTCTTTCTCAAGCACGGGACAGACCGCACAGATACTCTTCGCAAGAAACACCCGTGACTCGTCCGAGGGCGAGAGAGCGGCGGCATTTGACGTCGGAGCGGCAAATTACTTTATCATCAAGCTGAGGACCAACACGCTTGAGCAGAGCTTCGGTATCAACTTCGCGACTACGGGCGCGGAGCTTTACGAGGCAGAGTGGAATGGCGTTGTGGGTATGTACCATACAAGCGCGACTCTCAATTTCCCGACGGCTGTCGGCGGCGCTGACGAGTGGGTGACATACGTTGTCGACCTTGAAAAGGTAATTCCCAAGGCATACGTGCAGGATGAAAACGGAAACATCAAGCTTGTAAACTTCTATTTCCACGTAGGTAACGCGAACTTCTCGTCAGAGCATATCTTCGACGTAGCTTATATGGCTTTCGTTGACTCTTGGGACGAGGTGGACGTTCTCGTTGACGACGAAAAGGTAGTCAACGTATCCGCAAGCAACGCGGGAAGCTGGGTAATGACAGCGGATAGATCGTGTGTAGGAAAGCATTCAAATACCGTGGTCGAGTGCGAGGGCGGATACAGAATAGAGTGTGGATCGTGCGGCGCTGTTGACGGATTCTATGATATTCAGGACGTCAACGTATTCCTTCCTGCGGAGACACTTATAAACAGAACGTCAAACAAGACGGGTACCTTTGACCTTGAGCTTCTCAAGGACGATGACGGTACAAGCTTTGTGCGACTTGACAATTTCGCAGTCAATTCAACCGGTTGGGGAGGCTGGAACCTTTATACCTCAAGCTCCCTCGGAGTAACCGGCAGATATATGGCGCTAAAGATCAGAAACGGCGAGAACGGACTTGGACAGACCGGACTGCATCTCTTTATCAATTCGGCAAAATCGAACAGCTCGGGATACGACTGGACAAAGGGCGGATTTATGGTCAAGCTCGGAGAGGACAACGAGTGGCATACCGTTGTTGTTGACCTCGGGGCGAGAATCCCCAACGCGTTCATGGCGGAGGACGACGGCACGTACAAGCTCAACTTCTTACAGATACGTCCCTTTACGAACAAGCAGACCCTGGCTCAGCCCGACGACTATATGGACATCGCTTATATAGCCTTCTTTGACGAGCTTTCCGATATTCCCGGAGCGGTCGACGGTGAAAAATACGAGTGGTCGACGGACTCCAGCACAAGCTCGGACAGATACACCGATACGGGCGCTTGCATCACTCATACTGTAACGGAGAGAGTCGAGGGAACAAAGCACACCGTTATCTGCTCCGCCTGTGGAAATTCACTTAAGACATTTGAGGTCGGAGAGGATATCAACTGGTATTCACCTCTCGGCGCGATGGATAAGATGGCCAACAGCCTTGCAACCTTCCAATACGACGGCGAGGCGGACGTGCTTTACAACAGATACTTCGGAAACGGCGGCTGTCACCTCAACGTAGCGGGCGGCGCGAATGCGGGAGTATACACGAGCGAGAGCTTTGAGACGGGAAGCTACATTGTTATCAAGTACCGTCTGAGCGGTACCGTATCCTTTGAGATCGCAACGGGCGATCACGGAGATCACGCGACCTTGAACCCCAAGCGTCCTAATTATTCCGGCATGGGAACGCGCACAGTCCTTGGCGGACTTTCCGACTGGGAGGTCGTGCTTATGCCGATTCCCGACAGTAGCGAGGAAGCTCCGTTCCATTACACTAAAAATTCAACACAGCCTCTTGGCATCAGATTTACCTCGTCATCAAGTGAGTATATCTTCGACGTAGCATACGTAGCGGTCGTTGATTCGCCCGAGGAGGCGGCTATGCTTCTTGATGAGGGCGAGGAATACACCCTTCTTGAGGGCAG
The DNA here is from genome assembly GCA_015064685.1 of Oscillospiraceae bacterium. Classification (GTDB taxonomy): domain Bacteria; phylum Bacillota; class Clostridia; order Oscillospirales; family CAG-272; genus SVTX01. Next base: position 69,469 of record SVRT01000006.1, on the reverse strand, counting down.
TACTCCCTGGAACGGAACGATGGGTGAGGCTCCCGAGCCTGATCCCGAGCCTGATCCTGAGCCCGAGCCCGAGCCTGAGCCTGAGCCCGATCCCGAGCCCGATCCCGAGCCCGAGGAATACGGCAGCCTTGTTCTTCTTCCCGAGAATCTCAATGCTCCCAAGACGGTTCACGGAAGCATTGACAGAGAGATCATGGAGGAGAACGGAATAACCTTTATCCGCTTTGACAATATGCAGGTACACTCAACCGGTTGGATGGGGCTTGAGTACGTCAGCGCATCGAATGCCGTTGACGCGCGTTACATAGCGATAAAGCTCAGAATCGGTGAGAACGGCGCAGGTCAGAAGACACTCAAGATATTCACAGGAACACATCCTGCACTCGAGAGCGAGGGACAGTCGGTTACTATGAAGGTCGTTGAGAACGGCGAATGGGCGGTTATAGTATTTGACGTTGCGGCTACGATCCAGAACCCCGGAAAGTATATGGTCCCGAACGCGGATGGCTCGTACACGATCAAATATTTCTCGATAAGACCCTTCTCACATCATCAGAGCAACCGTATCGACTCTGATGGTGACGGAGTGCTTGATAAATACGTGACTTATCCGTCCTCCGAGGCATATATGGACATCGCGTATATCGCCTTCTTCGAGGATATGTCGCAGCTCTCCGAGTTCGTTGACACCGAGACGTACGAGTGGTCGACGAGCAGTACGGTAAGCACTCTGCGCTACACGTCGGACAACTCCTGCGTAGCTCACACGCTTGCCGCAGGCGGAGACAACACCTACGTCTGCCCCGGATGCGGAAAGACTATCGTTGCAAGAGAGATCCCCGATAGCGTTAAGGCGTTCTACGACGCTGACCACATTATCCTCAAGGGAGACGGCACGCTTGCAAACGGTCCTCACAAATATCAGGTCGGCGGAGTTGCGGCAGGGCAGAACGGAAATGCGGGTACCCTTATATATGAGGGCGGCGACGTCGGCGCGAGGATCACGGGCAATCAGGTGAGCAGCACAGGTCAGATAATCTGGCAGAGAAACAATGCTGATAACTCGAACTATCACGCGTCATCGCAGCAGCACTACACCAGAGATCTCGGACAGGCGAGATACCTTGTCATAAAGGCAAAGACGAGCAATACAGCTCTCGCTCTTTCGCTTAACATCAGTACAACGGCTCATACGGGAGCGGGTTATGTGACCGTAGCTCTCAACGCCACCGAGGCGGGCGAGTGGGGCGTATACGTTATCGATCTTGCAGCACTGGTTCCTGCATACGCGGCGGACGGTGAGCTTGGCACGTACATTACGGATACGTTCTTCTTCAACATAAACGCGTTCAGCGCGGAGGATCACGTCGACATCGCGTATATGGCGTTCGTTGAGGGAGATTGGAGCGATATAGATGCGCTCGTCCTTGAGGACGTTGCGTATAACCTCACAAGCGCGACAGAGAAGACCTTTACAAAGGTATCGGTCGCGGACGGCAGCGAGATCACCGAATAAAGACGCACCGATTAGTTTTTATAAAATATTTTACGGCTTCCGCGGCGGACACTCTGTCCGCCGCGGTCTTTTTTTGGGGGGAGAGAGGGATTTCTTTGAACATATGAAATATAAGATGTAAATTATATTTTAATAATAAAAACTCGTTGACAAGTGACGGAAAATATGTTAAAATATACTGAATAGTATAATGGGAGAATGTAACATTATACATTACATAACAAACAAGAACGGAGGGTTGATATGAAAAAAAGACTTATCTCCTTACTTCTCGTGCTGTCGCTCGCTCTTGGATCTGCGATAGCTCTCGTTTCCTGCGATAAGGGAGAGAACGAGAAGGAAAGCAATGATCCTAAACCGAATGAAACCGTTGCCGAGACCGAAGCGGTCGATCCTGAGACCGATCCCGGTGACCTTGAAACCGACCCCGGTGACGTTGAGACCGAGCCGGATGATCCCGAGACCGATCCTGCGACCGATCCCGAGACAGATCCCGGCGAGGATGAGACCGATCCCGACGAGGGTGAGACAGAGTGCTTCCACCCTTATGCCGCAACTCAGGAGGGACACTGGAAGCCCGCTTGCTCAGTCTGCGGTAAGAAGGACGGTAAGATCCAGGATCACCAATATGAGATGAGAGAAGAGGACGAGGGCGACCTTATCGTTTACTCTCTCAGATGTACGGTCTGTAAATACAGAGCCTATGAGCAGGAGGTTCCTTACGAGATCAACTCCTTCTACAGCGCAGGTGAGCTTGCGTACACCGACGTTTCGGGTGCGCTTACGGGCAACTTCGCGTATGATTCGGGTGTAGGATACGCGTCCTATTCCTCTGATAACGGCGGAGGTGCGTGGGTGATCGTTCTCTCGAACGGCGAGATCGAGGATCCCTCGGGAAGATACCTTGTAATGAAGGTGCGTATGCCTAAGTCTCAGAGCTCCTTTGCCGCAACTATTGAGTCCGTTGGCGCGAACGGAAACGTTCCTATGACATTTACGGGACTCAAGTCAGGCTGGGCAACGCTTATCGTTGATATCACGAAGGCTGTCAGCACAAGCCAGAATGCGGATGGTACCGAGAAAAAGCTCGGCTATCAGCCTGACGCGAGCGGCGAGTACTATCTCGGCGATTTCCGCCTCAGCATAAAGGCAGGCGCAGGCGAGAGCTTTGACCTTGCGTACATAATGTTCTGCGACACCCTTGAGGATGCTCAAAACTTCACCAAGGACGAAAAGACCGTTATCACCTACGACGACATCCTGAATGGCGGCGGTATTACCGATAGCAAGCAGTGCGTTGATGAGAACGGTAATCCCATCGAGCATAAGTACATAATAAACGATGACGGCACTCACACCCTCAAGGAGACCTGCTACCAGTGCGGTCTTGCGGCGGTTGAGAACGAGCCTCATACCTTCGCGCAGATATTTGCCGACGGTGACTACACATACGCGTGCGGCGCCTGCGGACATCTTCAGTTCGGCGCGAACATCAACAGATATACGTCACCCTCTGAGATCGCGTCCACGGCTGCCACGTACTATAAGGTCACGCAGAACGGACTCCTCGTTGACGAGGTCGGCGGATTTGAGTACGCGTCCTTCTCCGGACAGGGAACCACCGCGCAGATCCTCTTTGCGAGAAATAACTCTGTTTCCGCAGCGGCAGAGGAGGCAGGTGCGTTTGATACCGGTAAGGGTAGCATATTCATTATGAAGCTCCGCACCACCAATCCCGAGGTATCCTTCGGAATCCAGATAGGTACCGACGGTGACGGAACAAATAACTTCAGATTTCCGACGGCTGTTTCCACCGCCAACGAGTGGGCAGTTTACGTAGTTGATTTTGCAAGCGTAGTTCCCGCAAACTTTGCTCCCGATGAAAACGGAAATTACAGAGTAACTCAGTTCTACTATCACATCGGCGGAACCGACTTTACCTCAAGCGTGACCTACGATATAGCGTACACCGCGTTCGTTGACTCCTGGGAGGAGGTCGACGCTCTCGTTGACGATCCCACCATTATCAACGTATCCGGAGCTAACAAGGGTAGTATCGTCAAGACAGAGGATAAGGGCTGCGTTGGCGAGCACGACTACACGACGAAGATTGACGGCGGCAAATACAAGGTGATGTGTGCAGCCTGCGGCAGTGTTCTTAAGGAATATAACGTGAGCGGAGCGGATGCTTTCTTGCCCGCAGAGGTTCTTGCAGGCATTTCCGCGATGAACGGAACGGTCGACATCGAGCTTATGTACGATGAGAACAATAATGGCTACGTTCACCTTGACAATATGGTTCATAACGGTCCCTCCGGCGGTAACTGGATGGGATGGAATATAATCAGCGGATCAAAGATCGAGGCAGGAAGATTTATGATCATAAAGGTCCGTATCGGAGAGAACGGACTCGGTCAGCCTTACCTCAAGTTCTATACCGGAACAGATGCCGGTGTTAAGTCAGAGGGCCAGGCAGTAAGCGTTAAGGTAAGTGAGGACGGTCAGTGGCATACTATCGTCGTTGACCTCTACACCAGGATCGGCCAGCCCGATACGTATATGATCGCTAACGCTTCGGGTAAGTTTGATCTCAAGGCACTCCAGATCCGTCCCTTCTCGCACGCTCAGACAAGGGCAGAGGCAGACGACTGGATGGATATTGAGTACATCGCGTTCTGCGATTCGCTCTCCGATCTTTCAGGCATTATTGCCGAGGATCAGTACGAGTGGTCGGTCTCTCCCACAGAGAGCATTCTCCGCGATACCGCTACGGGCTCTGACGAGGAGCTTCCCGAGATCGAGTACGATCCCTTCCTCCCCGTGGTAAGCTCGCACAAGATAACAGAGACGAGCGTTGACAACGGTGACGGAACCGTAACGTACAGCTACACCTGCTCACATTGCACAGATATAAGCATTACAAAGGTAGTTTCCGCGTCACTCGGACTTTACGTGTCCTCGGGCGATATCGCTGCTACCGCGGGCATGTATTATCAGATGTCGGAGCATAAGCTCGAGTCTGACGGCGCTCTCGCGTATACGAGATTGATAGGAAATGGCGCGACCGCTCAGGCGATCTGGTACAGAAGCCAGCTCGACTGCAAGCATAACACCTTCACGGGCGAAAATTTTCTGGGCAAGGAGCTAAACGTTGGTAAGGCGAAGTACCTCATTATCAAGGCTCGCTCGAATACACCTGCGCAGAAGTTCGCGATAAATGTCAGTACGACAGGCAAGAGTGCGAACACAGAAGTCGCTACAAGCGCTACACCTCTTGAAGGAAGCCGGGGAGAGTCTTACTACGATATTAACGGAAATAAGCTCGCGGTCGGCGCGACCTATGCAATCGATACCGGATACGCAAACGTACATATTCCGCTCAATGCCGCAGAGGCAAACGGGTGGGCTGTATACGTAGTCAACCTCGCAGAGGTGCTTCCCGAGTATTACGTTGCTGACGGCAATGGCAATTACGTTATCGATACCTTCTTCTTGCATCTCGTCAATTTCGCAAGCAATACCTACATTGACGTTGAGTATATGATGTTCCTTGAAGATTGGGAAGACATTGACGCTGTTGTTGAAGAGAGCAAGGTCGTTGAAGTTATTGGAATGAACGGTGAATTCGGAATCGTTGACACCGTGACGGGTGGCTGCGCAGAGCATAACGGCATTGTTGAGATCGTTGACGGCAGATACGTTTCAAGATGCTCGATCTGTCAGACAATGTTCTTTGATTACGGAATTCAGGCAGACAAGGTCGGCGCATTCCTTCCCGCGGAGAGTCTTCTCACGGGAGGCAACATCGTCGGAGCTATGGACAGAGAATATCTGGTCGAGGACGGCGTGGCATTTATCCGCATCGACAATATGACGACCAACGGCGCTTCATACGGTAACTGGGCGGGAATTACTCCCATTCAGACCAAGGAGGCGGCAAATAAAGGTCGATATATGGTTGTTAAGGTTCGTGTCGGACAGAACGGACTTAGCCAATCGTTGCTTGAGTTCTACGCTTCAACGGTTGACGGCGCGCTTGTAAGTGGCTCTTACGTAGCTGTAAAGGTAAGCGAGGATAACGGGTGGCACACCATCGTGGTAGACCTTGCCGCAAGGGTAAGGGATGCTGCAACGTATTATCAGCCCGATGCAGACGGCAACTACTACGTAAGATATTTCCAGGTAAGACCTATGTCCGGCGCTCAGCCGAGAGCTCAGGCGGATGACTATATGGATATATCCTACATCGCATTCTTCGATAATCTCGAGGACATTAAGGATATCGTCAGCGAAGAAACATACGAGTGGAGCACAGAATCATCAATAAGCTTTGTTCGCAATACTGCTGACAACTCCTGCGCGCAGCATTCCATCGTTGAGTCGGTGGAGGGAAACACCTACTCCTACTCCTGCACGTCCTGCGATAAGATAAGCGTTTCCAAGACTATCCCCGAGAGCGTTACCGAGTATATGAGCGCAGGCTATATCGCGAGCGGCGCGGTAATATATTATAACGTAAACGGCGCAAACGGAGCCAAGAGCGTGATCGATATTGACGGTGAGCCTTATGCGTTGACAAAAGGTACGAACGGTCAGGCATCGCAGATACTCTGGGTAAGAAACCAGGCAGACTATACCGCGGATTCGGGTAATGTCGCGGACGAAAAGTACTATTTCAGCGTAGGCAAGGCTGACAAGCTCGTTATCAAGGCTCGTACAAACTCTCAAAATCAGGATTTACGTATAGACATAAGCACCACGGGTAAGAGCGGTGAAGGATACGTCGCTCCAAGCGAGGGCGAAAAAGAGGTATATCCCAAGAGTCAGGGTTACGTAGGTGTAACCTTCCCGATCTCGAAGGCTGAAAGCGACGACGGCTGGGCGACCTACGTTGTCGATCTCGCGGCGATCATTCCCGATCACTACGTAGAGGTTGACGGCGAGTACGTCATCGATACCTTCTATCTCCACATGGAGGGCTTTGAAGCGACGGAGACAGTCGAGATCGCTTACATCGCGTTCGTTGAAGGCGGTTGGGCAGAGATCGACGAATTGGTTGAGGAGACCGAGGTCTACAATATCACCAAGAACACGGGCGATTATGTCATAGTCAACGTAGCTGAGGAAAGCGCAAAATAATCTTTAAAACAAAATAAGCCAAAGGTTTATATGGCAGGCATTGATGCACGCATGGCGTGGCGGAGGTGCCTGCCGTTTCTTTGTTGAGACGGGCTTGACTTTTTGAAAAAAATAGCGTGATATACAGTGTCACTGTGACTATATTTTATCGATTTGTCATTGACAATTGTTTCTCCGCGTGCTACAATGAAATCAGTATATGAATATTCCTACTCTTTATATATATGGAGGCTATTATGAAACAAAGGATTCTTTCCATAATCGTTGCGCTGTCGCTGTCTCTCTCCTCGCTTGCGCTTCTTGCGGGATGCGATAAGGGTGATAAGGGCGGAGATAAGACCACCGAGGCTCCCACATCAGCTCAGACAGAGGTCGATACTGCCACCGACACCGAGAGCGATCCCGAGAACGACCCCGAGAGCGACCCCGAGAGCGGAGATGCTACCGAGCCCGAGAGTGAGAGCGAAAGCGAGCCCGGGACAGATCCCGAGACCGAGGACGAGGGTGAGACCGAGTGCTTCCACCCGTACGCGGCTACACTTGAGGGTCACTGGAAGCCTGCTTGCTCTGTTTGCGGCAAGAAGGACGGAAAGATCCAGGATCACGAATACGAGCAGGTGATAGAGGACGAGGGCGACCTCTGGCTTTATTCCTTCGTATGCAAGGTATGTGAATTCGCGGCATCCGAGCAGGAGGTGCCTTACGAGATAAATTCCTTCTACAGCGCAGGCGAGCTTTCAATGCTTGGCTCGGGCGCGCTCAAGGGAAGCGTTGGCTTTGCCTCGGGCACGGGATATGCGAAGTACAGCGCGGAGGGCGGCGGTAGCGTTACCGTCAGCGTGCTTTCGGGCGCTGAGGCGACCTTCCCGTCGGGAAGCTACCTTGTTATGAAGGTAAGACTTGGCGCGTCGCAGAAGAATTTCAGCGCGAGCATCAAGTCAACGGGCGCAAATTCAGCCTACACGATGAATTTCACGGGACTGAAGAGCGGTTGGTCGACGATCATCGTCGATATCACAAAGACGGCTCACGACAGCACCGATAAGGAGGGCAATCCGATAAAGGTCGGATACGTTCCCGATGCTTACGATAACTACTACCTCTCCGACTTCAGCATCACGGGTAAGGCAGCGGCAGGCGAGAGCTTTGACGTATCCTACGTTATGTTCTGCGACACGCTTGCGGATGCCGAAAGCTTCGTTGAGGGAGATATGAACGTTTACCGTTATTTCGACATCATAAACGAGGCTCCCGACAGTGAGAACAAGGTATGCGTTGATGAGAACGGAAACCCGATCATCCACGAATACATCGGAAGCGAGACGGGACACACGCTCAAGGAGGGCTGCACGCAGTGCGGTCTTGAGGCGGTCGAGGACGAGCCTCACACGTTCGGACAGATAGAGATCGACGGCGACCTTACCTATGCGTGCCTGGCGTGCCACTGGTCGCAGTTCGGCGCGAACATCAATAAGTATTTCTCGGCGCAGGACATCAAGACCATGGCGACGACCTACTATCAGATCACGGTCCATCCTCTGACAGAGGATTCCGACGGTGTATACGCATCCTTCTCGGGCAAGGGAAATACCGCGCAGGTCATCTTTGCAAGAGACAACAACGTATCGTCCGCAGTTGAGCAGGCGTCTGCGTTTGAGGTCGGAAAAGCTAATTTCTTTATCATAAGAATGAGAACGAATACCCCTGCGGTCGACTTCGCGATCTCTTACAGAGCAAAGGGAGAGGGGGCAGTACAGTCTACTCCCATACTTCCTCTCAGCATGACCGAGGCGGGCGAATGGGCGACCTACGTTATAGATCTTCCCAAGGTGCTGCCCGGTGCGTATATTCCCGATGAAAACGGAAACTACACCCTTGGAACCTTCTACTATCACATTGGATATAAGGACTTCACCGCGGACGTTCAGTACGATATAGGCTTTATGGCATTCGTTGACTCCTGGGATGAGGTCAAGGCGCTCGTGACTGACGAGACTGTCGTTAACGTAACGGCAAGCGACCGCGGACAGCTTGTAAACACTGCCGATCGCAGCTGTGCCGGTGAGCATGCATACGCAACTCTCAAGACCGAGGACGGTTGGCTCCTCGCTTGCTCGTCCTGCGGAATAGTTGAAAGAGACTTCGGCATCGGCTCGTCGGTAGAGCTTCTTATGTCGGCTGAGGTGCTCAAGAACGTAAGAACAGACTCGGACGGTAAGATCGACCTTGAATATATGGTAGAGGACGGCGAGAGCTTTATCCGTCTTTCAAACCTCATACCCAACGGCGCAGGCTGGATGGGACTCACCTTCACACCCGCAGGCTCGGGAACTGTCACGGGACAGTATATGGTCATGAAGATCCGTGTCGGCGAGAACGGACTCGGAACAAATTATATGCATATGTATACGGGAACGACGGTCGGACTCAAGAGTGAGGGGCAGGCGGCATCCTTCAAGGTCGTCGAGGACGGTCAGTGGCACTACGTTGTCATAGATCTCAAGGCGAGAATGGGTGATCCCTCTACATACCTTGTACCCAACGCCGACGGAACGTATACGGTAAAATATCTCCAGATCCGTCCCTTCTCGGGTACTCAGGCGGTCTACGGAAAGGACGAAACGGGAAAGACGGTATACGGCCAGAAGGTAATGGCTGACGACTATATGGACATCGGATATATCGCTTACTGTGATAATATCGAGGATCTTAAGGACCTCATCCACAACGACACCTACGAGTGGAGCCTTGGAAGCGCGGCAAGCGTTGTCCGCAATACCGCTGATAATTCCTGCGTTGAGCATACTCCCGAGATCACGGTCGAAGGAGCGACACAGACCGTTACCTGTACGGCTTGCGGTGAGACTCTCCGTAGCTTCACGGTTCCCGAGGGTGTAAACTGGTACAGTGATTACTCTGTTATGAGTACCTATTTGATCAGCTCGTCAAAGGGACTTTATGATGCGGAGAACAACGTGACATACAACAGATTTACCTCGAATGTGTCGGGACATATCAACGTCACCGGCGGTGGCGGTTCAGGTGCGGCGACCGAAGCTGAATATGACGTGGGTAGTTACCTCGTTCTTAAATACCGTTCGAACTACACGCAGCTGCTTCTCAAGGCGGGAAGCGCAAATGAATCGGGAAAGACAACGACCTTTGGCGATAAGTATAAGCCGATCGGAGAGATCCCCGGTGATGAATGGAACGTTGTGGTGCTGAGCCTCGAAGACCTTACGGTGTATACCGAGGATGAGGATGGCAAGAGCGCGGTCTACGTGATGCTCACGACCTATAAACCGAGCGGAGCGGAATCCTACTACGTTGATATCGCTTACGCGGCGGTTGTTGACTCAATTGAGGAGGCAAGAACGCTACTTGACGAGGGTGAGACCTACATCGACCTCGGCAAGAGCTTTGTCGGTGAGGGTGTCAGATACGATCGCGACGGAAACGTTGTTGAATAATAAAACGCAGTTGTTACATAACAACCGCAAATCTGAAATATACGTATTTTGTCGGCTCCGTGTTACCGCGGAGCCGATTTTTATTGATTAGTTGCGGAGGAGACGCAGAGTGATATTTCAAACAATCAATACGGAACAGGGTCTCTTGACCCTGTTCTTTTTGCGACAAATTGGGGTTTAGCGGGGATGCGAGGGGGATGCGCGTGGGGGACTTTTCCAGGGAAAAAAGCCCCCCACACCCCCAAAACCCCAAAGTATATTTTATACAAGTTAAGACGGTTTATCTATCTACACCGTGTCGCACCTGCATAGTCCCTCTGCTATCGTGTTGCGAGTGTATTTGAAATCGTTTGCAAGGCTTTCTTTAACTTAATTTTTCTTTAAGATTAAAGGGTTTTCATCGGTTGGGTTCTAAACCTTATCAACACGATAAGGTCAGTGAGGGATTTTTTTAGCCGCTTGCGGCGAAAAATCCTACGACACCATATGCAACGTGAAGTTGAACTAACTCATTTATCAATTTGTTGCAAACGGCTGCTTGCAAGCAAGCAGTCCGAGTTATATTTTTCACTATTAAAGGACCTAATATAAGGGAAGTTTTTGCGGAGCTTTTTTCAAAAAGCGACCCGCCGGAGGCACGCGTCCCCGCTTTCCCCGCTCCCCCGCCTCACCGATAAATCAAAATTTGAAGTTACGTAAACCTTTCGGTTTTATTGTGTTTTAAGAAAAAAAGAAAGAAAAGGGAAGAATGCTATTGACAAAAAGGGGTGGAGGTAGTATAATTATAATAAGATAGTTTTTTGATTTTTTGTGGGGGAGCGTTGCTGCCACGAAAAGGCGGAAAACGGTGAAAAAATGACTTTTTTAGATTATTTCGATAAATTATTTCTCTAACGGAGGATCGCTGAATGAAAAGATCTGCATTTATCAGATATTTAACACTAATTCTCTCAATTTTAATGGTCTTGTCGCTTTTTGCCTGCGACAACAAGAACGAGGGGGATAAGGACAAGGAGAACCGCACCGACGCCGCGGTCGAGACCGACGGCAAGGAGAGCGGGGACGGTGAGGACGAGAGCGATCCCGACGTCGAAAGTGAAAAGGATACGGGAGATGGCGAAAGTGCGCCCGAGCAACCCACAGATCCCGAGACGGAGAACAGAGATTGCTTTGAGGACACCGATGAGCAGCTTTATCTCTCTGCGCAGAGGCTTTACGTTTATGCCTCACCGAGCTTCTCGGCTGAAAAGGTCGGAACGCTCGTGTTTGGAGACAGGATCGATATAGTTGCCTATAATTCGGAAAGCGGCTGGTACAGGATCGCGCTTGGCGAGTCTGTCGGCTATATTCCGATATACGAAGGCTATTTTTCTGCCGGTGATCCCACTGCGGACGAGACCGACGGATCGGATGAGACCGATCCCGAGGAAGAGACCGAGTGCTATCACCCCTATGCCGCAACAGAGGAGGGACATTACAAGCCCGCCTGCAGCGTTTGCGGTAAGAAGGACGGTAAGGTGCAGCAGCACGAATATGCTGAGAGAGTTGACGACGGCGGAGACGTTTGGATATACGCATTTGCCTGCACGGTATGTGATTACGTAGCTTACGAGCATGAGGTCTCGTACAGCATCAACGCGTTCTACGCGCCGGGCGAGCTTTCCGCGGTGGACACGGACGCGACATTCTCGGGCAGCTTTGCCTTTGAGATGGGTACGGGCTTTGCGCTCTTCACGCTGGGAAGCGGCGGAAGCGGCACGGTCAAGGTGGTCGAGAGCCAGGATGCCGAGAGCGAGTCGGGAAGATATATGGTAATGAAGGTAAGGCTCCCAAGCTCACAGAGCAGATTCAGTGTATCGGTAAGATCACTGTCCGCAAGCAAGAGCTACAGTATGGTCTTTGAGGACTTAAAGCCCGGTTGGGTGACTGTCATCGCCGATATGACCACGGCGGTAACTACGGGCTCGGACGGAACGAAGACGGGCTATCATCCCAATGCCGACGGAGAGTACTATCTCTCATATCTCGGAATCAACGGCCGCGTGCTTGAGGGTGAGCATTTTGACGTCGCGTACGTTATGATATGCGACAGTATTGAGGATGCTAAGTCATTCACCGCGAACGAAAAGCAGGTGTTCGCTTACTCTGACGTTGTGAGCGGAGAGCGCGAATTCTTCAAGAAGCCTTGCGTGGACAAGGACGGAAACGAGATCAAGCACAGCTTTACCTCTACCGACGAGGGTCACTCTGTCTCAGAGCCCTGCTATCAGTGCGGTCTTGAGGCGGTTGAGAACGAGCCTCACACCTACACGCAGATGAGAGTTAACGGTGAGCTGACCTACGCTTGCTCGGTATGTGAGCATCTTCAGTTTGGCTACTACCTCAATAAATACATCTCCGCAGAGGAGATCAACAAGAACGCACTCGTATATTACAAGATAGACAGAACTCTTATGACCGAGGGCGAGCATAGCTATCCGAGATTTACGGGAAGAGGACAGACCGCGCAGGTCATCTTTGCGAGAAACAACTGGGCGACCGCAAACGCGCCTGATCAGGTGGCGGCGGCATTCTCGGTAGGACGCGGAGACCTTCTCGTCATAAGAATGAGAACAAATACACCGAGCGTTAAGTTTATGATGATGCTCGGAGGAATTCCCGGCAAGGAGAAGGAGGTCGTATTGCCGACGAGCCTTGCGACCGTTGTAAGTGAGAGCGGCGCGGAGAATGTCGAGTACGGCTGGACGACCTACGTCATAGACCTCCCGAGAGCGATACAAAGCGTATATCCTGCGGATGAAAACGGAGAATATAAGCTCCACAACTTCTATTTCCAGATAGGCACGGGCTCGTCAGGTGCGGACTTCACCTCGGACGTATATTACGACATTGACTATATGGCATTCGTCGACTCTTGGGATGAGATCAAGAATCTCGTTGTAGACGAGACCGTCGTAAAGGTCAACGCGACCGCTGACGGAACTATCGTAAAAACTCAGGAGCAGGAGTGCGTAGGTGAGCATTCCTGGGGCGAGAACGTAGACGGAAACGTGTATTCATACCTCTGCGTCAACTGCGGAAAGAATCTCAAGACCGTAACTCTTCCCGAATGCGTCAAGCAGTACTTCTCGGGCTATGAGGTCGCGAGAAACGCGGTGACTTACGCGGCTGCTCCCGGCTACGTCGGAGAAAAGAGCGTTGGACTTGACGGTGACGTAGTATTTGGAAGCATCAATTATTACAGTGAGATCTGGTGGTCAAGACACCAGCAGGACTACAATCACGGTACCACAGGAGCCGCGCTCAACAACAAGTATTACAACGTTGGCAGTGCAAAATACTTCGTTGTAAGAATGAGAAATACCAATAATCAGAAGAACGTTGAGTTCTATATCAGTACAACGGGCAGAAACGGCGAGGGATATGCTGTCGCTCCCGACGGAACAGAGACAAGACCCACCTCGAGCGGTATGATAACTCTCACCTCTCCCGCGCAGGCGGCGACGGCAGGTGAGTGGACGACCTACGTCTTTGACCTTGAGGCTCTTATCCCTGAATATTACGTAAGGGATCCGGAGAGCGGTGACTATATCATAGATACCTTCGGTATAGCGCGCTCGAGAGACGATAACGTCACGGACATCGAGTTTATGGCATTCGTCGAGGGCGGATGGGAAGAGATCGATTCGATCACTCCCGACGAAACGGTGGTCTTTGCAACCGACAGAAAGACAAAGACCTATTCGATCCTCAAGACCGCAAACGGCGCTTGTGAGATCTGCTCCTGCGAATATAAGGCGGTAAGCGGAGAGGACGGCAGCGTAAGCTACGAATACCGTTGTGCGGTGTGCGGCACGCTCGCGTCTGCGCACAAGGTCTCCGCCGACATCAACAAGTACTACGCGCTCGACGCGATGACAAAGTACGGCGCGACCGATAACGGAATCAAGGAAGAGAGCGGAGTGGTATATCATTCCTTTGCCTTCAATGGCTCTACGGGACACATCTTCGTTAACGGCTCTAACGGATACACGGATATGGGAGACGATACGGGAAGCCTTCTCGTTCTCAAATACCGCGCGGCAGGTGATGCATCTGTTACGCTTGAGGTAGGAACAGAGGACAAAAACGTTATAGGCTCGTGGGGAACTGCAGGGTCTGTTGACAGTGACGTCTCTGTAAGCCGCCCCGCCGGAAAGATTTCGACCGGGTGGTGCGTTGCGGTTATAGACCTTTCGGTCTACAACTATACCTGCAATGCCGACCAGAACGTGCAGGTGCGCCTTACGACCGCTTCAAGCAGCATTGACATCGCTTACGTCGCGATAGTTGACAGCGAGGATGAGGCGAAGGAGCTTATAGACGGCACGCTTGACTCCTCCTATGTCTATTATTCGGACTGGAAGGGCGACGGCGAGATCAAAAGCGTTTCCTGACGGGGAAAAGAAGCGTGTTTTGAGCAAAAAAACAAATTTTAAAGCGAAATAAGACAAAAGCAGGGCTTGCAGATATGCAAGCCCTGTTTTTCTGATGTTGATTGATGCAAAAAATATCTGTGATGGTACACGGGAAAAAGAAACATTCCTATTGACAAAGAAAAAAAGTTGTGATACAATATTAAGGGTATGTTTTTTGTATGCCCTTGTGAGAAAAAAATAAGATGTGGAGATAAATGGAATGGAAGAAAACGTTCGCGATATATCAATTGGACAGCTTTTACGCGTTGCTGTAAAGTATTGGTGGATAGTTTTGATCGCAACCGTGATTGGTATTGCCATAGCGTTTACGTACGTTAACTATTTTGCAACACCTATGTATACGTCGAATGCTATGGTTGGTGTTAACAACAATAATATGACCTCATACCAGGATGTAATTGCAGGACAAACCATCGCTGTGGACAGTGCGAAGATACTTACCGGAAACGTCACTCTTGAAAGGGCGGCGGAGATGCTTAACAATAGTAAAGAGGCAGAAAAGTTTGGTAGGGTATATACGGTTGATTATCTGTATAAATCCATTAAAACGACTGCAGCCGAGGGCTCGCGATACGTTGAGGTACAGGTCAAGAGCACAAATCCCGAGGAGGCAAAGGTGATCTGCACATACGTTATTTCTGCGTTTTGTGAAGTGTTGCAGATTCAGGATCTTCTCAACGGTGCTGAGGGTAAGGTTATCAGTAATCCCGAAATGCCTAATGCTCCTTCTTCTCCCAATAAGCCCCTCGCAATAATACTTGGTGCGCTTGTTGGATTGGTTATCAGCCTTGCAGCAATTCTTGTTGCGCATTTTTCAAAGGATACTCTCGACGGAGAGGATTGGCTCATCGACACGTATAAGGACAAGATACCTATGCTTTCGATCATCCCGGATTCCAATAATCCCGGACATTCGTATAAAAAATACGGACATAGATACGGATACAATTATACCCATAGGAATTAACGGATAAAGCGAAGCCGATTATCAGGAGAAACAAATGAAAGAAAAAGTAATTGAAAACAAAAAACACAGCAACATTTGCGACGCCCTTAACTATGAGTCAAGAGAGGCGTATAACCTGTTGCGAACAAATATTTCCTTCGCTTTTCCCGACACTGTAGGTGGAAAGGTTATAGGCGTTTGTAGCTCATGTCCTCAGGAGGGAAAGAGTACAACGTCAATAAACCTTACGTATTCACTTGCGGAGGCAGGAAACAAGGTGCTTCTTATTGACGCTGATATGCGCCGTCCCTCTGTTTACACTACTCTTGAGATCCCTATGGAGCCCGGTCTTTCCGAAACTCTTTCGGGAAACGAGAATATCAAGGTGCAGCACGGTGTTCACCATGAGAATATGGACGTTTTGTCTTCGGGACACATTCCACCCAATCCCTCTGAGCTTATCGGATCTCAGAGAATGGCAACCTTCCTTGATGGCTGCAAGGAGAAATACGACTATATTATAGTTGACCTTCCACCCGTGCTTTCTGTATCGGATCCCGTAGCTGTATCTAAGTATCTTGACGGAATGATCATCGTTGTAAGACACGGTAAGACGCGCCGTCGCGACGTTGTTGAGACGATCAGGCAACTCGAGTACGTTGGAGTAAAGATACTGGGCTTTGTTTATAACAGGATAGGTGCTAAGAGCGGCAAGGATAGCAAGAAGCATTATTACTACGGCGATTATCATAGCAAGAATAAAAAAGGAACAAATAAAAAATAAAATTAAATTAAAACCGAGTTGTGACTCGGTTTTAATTGATTATACGGTAAAAAGTATCAATGGAGGAGAAAATGAGCACGGAAATAATAACGGTTTCAGATATTCATTCACATATTCTTCCGCGCTTTGACGACGGAAGTAAAAGCAGCGTGGAATCTGTCGCTATGCTGTCGTCCCTTTATGATCAAGGAGTAAAAAAAGTCGTTGCAACTCCTCATTTTTACGCGAATAAAGATGAGCCACGTGAGTTTATTGAAACGCGCGACGCTACCGCCAAGCATCTGGCAGATAAAATCGAATCGATCCTTGAAGAAGAGGGCAGAGATGCCTGCGCGATGCCAAGCGTTTATCTTGGCGCGGAGGTCATGTTCTTCAATGCGATGAGTATGTGCTCCGAGCTTGAGAAAATGTGTATTTCGGGAACGAAATACCTGCTTGTTGAGATGCCGTTTGACAAATGGACCTCGGCTATGGTGCAGGAGCTTCGTCTGATCGTGGCGAAGTACGGTATTACACCAATAATCGCTCACGTGGAGAGGTATTTTCAGTATTTCAGGCAGGAAATGCTGGACGAAATGATCAAGGAAGGAATGCTGATACAGAGCAACGCGGAGGCATTTCTTGGTATATGGACGCGCAAGCGAGCCTTGAAGCTTCTCGAGGACGGAAAGATACACCTGCTCGGCAGTGATGCGCACAATATGGAGAGGCGCGCGCCAAAGATAAAAGAGGCGCTCGCGGCGATCGAGAAAAAGCTCGGTACAGCTCCGATAGAAAAGCTTTGTGAGAATAGCGAAAAGATACTCTCGACTGCTACTCCAATCTGGACACCGGGCAGATAGCGAGGGCGATATATGACGAAAAAACGTATATATTTTGTGATCCTATGTCTGATTTTATGCTTTATCTGGGGCAATTCGCTTCTCAGCCGCGAGGTGTCGGGGGCAATAAGTCACTTTATCGCGGATATACTCGGCGGTGAGCAGGGAGCGAGCGACGAGGGGCATCACTTTTTACGCAAGGCGGCGCATTTTTGCGAGTTTGCCGCGCTTGGAGCGACCTTTCTGCTTTGGATAAGCGAAATTACAGATCATCGCGGCTTTAAGCTGACTCTCTGTGCGCTTTTCGGCATCTCTGTGCCGCTTATTGACGAGACTATACAGATCTTCAGCGGCAGAGGTCCTGCGCTGAGTGACGTCTGGCTTGATGCATCGGGGTACGCGTTTGGCGTGCTTCTATGTACGGCTGTGCATTTTTTGGCGCGCCGACACAGAGAAAAGGCGGGAAAATAGCACCTTTGCACCTCTTTGTGAAAGATGCTTACGGGAGAGCGAAAAAAAGAAAAAAATATTGGTTGATTTTTGGAGCAAGTATTGGTAAAAAGCACTTGACATTTTGGGGTGTTTGTGGTAAGATAATATTGTGAATTTTGAGGATTTCTGCAACTGACGGAAAGTGGAATTTTTTGGCAGTCGGAACTTGAACGAAAGGAACAGATGCCATAATTCCGCGTGGACTTGCCCACATGAAACAGAAATTAATATAGCCGACCGTCTGGGCACACTTATTTTCTATGGATAAGTGCGCCCTTTTTGTTTTTCTTGCGCGGCAAGAAAAGACGGAAGAAGCGAGGTTTTTTACGTTACTTTCCTTCAACGGTGAGGATGAGAAAGAGGATTTTATGTTCTTTTCTTGTCATTGGCGACAAGAAAAGAACGAAAGAAGCGAGGTTTTTTACGTTACTTTCCTTCAACAGCGAAGGAAAGTAACCAAAGGAGCGCCGCTCAAGGGAAAGAGGCGCTGCGAATCTCGGCTGAGCGGTTGATAAATTAAGCTTGGTGCTTTTTGCCGAGCTTCTTGCGATCCTCTCTCCCTTAAGGATCCCTCTCTCGCTCGCCTTCGGCGAGCATCTCGCGCCGTGGAGTGTTTGGGGCGATAGAGAGGTTTTGGAAGGCGCGAATAACACTCGTGCGAAGCACGAATATCACTGCGCGAAAGCGCAATATCACTTTTGCGAAGCAAAAATATCACTTAAAAAATGACAGCACGCTAACATATTGATAGAATTTTAAAGGAGACAGAAGATGAAAAAGGTTGGAATTATTATGGGTAGCGCGAGCGACATGCCTATTGTAAAGAAGGGTATTGATATGCTTGATTCGCTCTCTATTCCTTACGAGGTACACGTTTATTCCGCACACCGCACTCCCGTAGAGGCGGCTGAGTTTACGAAGAATGCAAAGGCGAACGGCTTTGGCGTTATCATCGCGGCGGCGGGAATGGCGGCTCACTTGGCAGGCGCGGTTGCGGCTAACACGACCCTCCCCGTGATCGGTATTCCTTGCAAGTCGTCAAATCTTGACGGACTCGACGCGCTCCTTTCGACAGTTCAGATGCCGACGGGTATTCCCGTTGCCACCGTCGCTATCGACGGCGCAGGTAACGCGGCTCTCCTTGCGGCACAGATCCTCGCTCTCTCGGACGCGGAGCTTGACGCGAGACTCGTCGCAAAGCGCGAAGCCGACGCAAAAAAGGTCCTCGAAAAGGATGCCGAGATCGCCGCGGAGTACAATAGATAAATCATATCGTCATTATCAAATTTTGATTTATCGGTGAGACGAACAATCCCTCAGTCACGCGCAAGGCGTGACAGCTCCCTTTACACAAGGGAGCTTGTTGGTGGATGTTCGTACGCATTATAGATGTGAAACCCTTTTAAATTTAAAGACAATTTCACTATATCCACGTTCTCCACCTTTCAGGTAAAGCTCCCTTGTGTAAAGGGAGCTGGCGCGCCTCCGTGCGCGTCTGAGGGATTGTTCGCGTCCCCGCTAAACCGCAATTTATAATACACACCCACCCCCACACAAGAAAGAAAGCAGGTAACAAATGGGCGGATTTTTTGGAATCGCATCAAAAAAAGAATGTCTCGTTGACGTATTTTTCGGCACGGACTATCATTCACACCTGGGAACGAGAAGGGCAGGACTCGCGGCATACCACCCCGAGGACGGACTTCAGCGTTCGATACACAACATATCGAACTCGCCCTTCCGCACGAAATTTGAGAACATATTCTCGGAGATGCGCGGCACAAGCGCGATCGGCTGTATAAGCGACAGCGATCCTCAGCCGCTCATCATCCGTTCAAAGCTTGGCGCGTTCGCCATTTGCACGGTCGGAGTTATCAACAATGCCGATAAGCTTATCGAGGAGTTTTTCTCGGTCAGCAGCGGCGCGCACTTTAACGCGATGACTGCGGGAGTGGTCAACTCGACCGAGCTCGTCGCGGCGCTCATCAACAGAAAGGATAATTTTACGGACGGAATAAGATTCGCGCAGGAGTCTATCGAGGGAACGGCGAGCATCCTTATCCTCAAGGAGGACGGAACGCTCATCACCGCCCGAGATAAACTCGGCAGACTGCCGGTGCTTGTCGGACGGGGTAAGGACGGATACGCGGTCAGCTTTGAGTCCTTTGCCTACAAAAAGCTTGACTTTGACGACGAGCGCGAGCTGGGACCGGGCGAGATCGTCGAGATCCGTGCTGACGGAATAAGTCAGCTCTCCCCGCCGCTTAAGAAAAAGAAGATATGCGCCTTCCTCTGGTCATATTTCGGTTATCCGACCGCGAGCTACGAGGGAGTCAACGTCGAGGTAATGCGATGCCGAAACGGAAGTATACTCTGTGAAAACGATCGCAAGCTTGGCAAGCTCGAGGGCATTGACTACGTCTGCGGAGTTCCCGATTCGGGAACGCCCCACGCGATAGGCTACGCGAACGCCTGTGAGGTGCCGTTTGCCCGTCCGTTTATCAAATATACACCCACCTGGCCGCGAAGCTTCACGACGGCAAAGCAGGCGGACAGAAAAAAAGTCGCAAAAATGAAGCTTATCCCGATCCACGATCTCATCGAGGGGAAAAAATTACTCTTCGTCGACGACTCGATCGTCCGCGGAACACAGCTCAAGGAGACGGTCGATTTCCTTTACTCCAACGGAGCGAAGGAGGTCCATATGAGAAGCGCGTGCCCGCCTATTATGTACGGATGCAAGTTCCTCAATTTCTCACGCTCGACAAGTGATATGGAGCTTATCGCGCGCAGAACGATAGTAGAGCTTGAGGGCGAGGAGGGCTTCAAATATATCGAGGAGTACAGCAGCCCCGAGACCGAGCGCGGCAAAAAATTGCGCGAGAGGATCTGCAAAAATATGAAATTTGCCTCCCTTGAGTTCCAGACCCTCGAGGGTATCGTCAAGGCAATAGGACTTGACGAGGACGAGCTCTGTACCTATTGCTGGAACGGAAAAGAATAATAAAAGTTGATAAATTGCAATTTATCGGGGAGGCGAACAATCCCTCAGACGCGCACGGAGGCGCGCCAGCTCCCTTTACACAAGGGAGCTTTGTTGGTGGACGTTTGTGCGCTTTGTAGCCGTGAAATCCTTTACGGATAAAGTGAAACTCACTGCAGCCTCGTTCTCAACCTTTGAGGTGAAGCTCCCTTGTGTAAAGGGAGCTGTCGAGCGAATGCGAGACTGAGGGATTGTTCGAACGCACCGACAAATTAAAATTTGAAACCATAATATATATAATTAACACAGAAAAAATACAAGGAGAACAGAAATGCACAACAATTCAAAGAGTGAGAGTTACGCTGCGGCGGGAGTTGACATTACCGCGGGATACAAGGCGGTCGAGCTTATGAAGAAGCACATCGCAAGGACGAAGAACGAGGGCTGTCTTGACGACGTCGGAGGCTTTGGCGGTTGCTTCGGATTGCCCGTTGCGGGAATGGAGGAGCCTGTACTCGTTTCGGGTACTGACGGCTGCGGCACGAAGGTCAAGATGGCGATCCTTATGGACAAGCACGACACGATCGGCATTGACGCGGTCGCTATGTGTGTAAACGACATTATCTGCTGCGGAGCGAAGCCTCTCTTCTTCCTTGACTACATCGCGTGCGGAAAGAATATTCCCGAGAAGATCGCGGCTATCGTCGGCGGTGTTGCGGAGGGTTGCGTTCAGTCGGGCGCGGCGCTCATCGGCGGCGAGACTGCCGAGCATCCCGGTATGATGCCGCAGGAGGACTACGACCTTGCAGGCTTCGCGGTCGGCATAGTTGACAAGAAGAAGATACTCGATAACACGAGAATGGCAGAGGGCGACGTTGTGATCGCGCTTGCGTCCACGGGTGTCCACTCGAATGGATTTTCCTTGTGCAGAAAGGTGTTTGAGATAGACAAGAACCCCGATTCTCTCTACGTTCCTTGCCCCGAGCTTGGCGGCAAGAGCATTGCCGAGACGCTTCTAACACCGACCAAGATATACGTAAAGAGCATACTTGCACTGCTCGAGCAGGTCGACGTGAAGGGAATCAGCCACATCACGGGCGGCGGATTCTACGAGAATATTCCGAGATCGATCCCGAAGGGACTCACCGCGAAGATCGACAAGAGCGCGGTCAGAGTGCTTCCCATCTTCGATCTTATCGCAAAGACGGGCAACATCCCCGAGAGAGATATGTATAACACCTACAATATGGGTGTCGGAATGAGCGTTGTCGTGCCTGCGGCACAGGTCGACAGGGCGCTCGAGATACTCACCGAAAACGGCGAGACGGCGTATGTGATAGGCGAGATCGTCAAGGGCGACGAGGGTGTCGTGCTCGATTGATAAGCTTCGCGATACTGCGTTGTTCCTCGCAAGCAGCTACGCGACATCGTGACACTTTTCGTGTCTGAAACAACTTGATGTCGCAGCGGCTTTGCATTGCAAAGCCGTCCAAGTTTGCTTACTCCGGTACGCCTTGTCTCGCTTGCTTCTGAATCGAGCGGTGGCGTGCAAATCGGGATTATTGTTCCAAATGAAAGGTGAAAATATGACAAGAATAGCAGTTTTGGTATCGGGCGGCGGCACGAATCTCCAGGCTTTGATCGACGCGCAGAAAAGCGGGATCATCAAGAGCGGAGAGATAGTGCTTGTCATTTCAAGCCAGCCCACAGCCTACGCGCTGGAGAGGGCGAAAAACGCGGGCATTGATTCTGCGGTCGCAAACAAAAAGGAGCTTGGAAGCCACGAGGCTTTCGAGGCAAAAATACGCGGTCTGCTCGACGAATATAAAATAGATCTTATCGTCCTTGCGGGCTTTATGTCTATACTGAGCGAGGACTTTACAAAGGCATATCCCAAAAGAATACTCAACGTCCACCCCTCGCTGATTCCGTCCTTCTGCGGAGCGGGATTTTACGGTCTCCGCGTTCACGAGGCGGCGCTTTCCTACGGTGTAAAGGTGACGGGCGCGACGGTGCATTTCGTCAACGAGATCCCCGACGGCGGCGAGATCGTGATGCAAAAGGCGGTATGCGTCAAGGACGGAGATACCCCCGAGATACTTCAAAGAAGAGTAATGGAAGAGGCCGAATGGAAGATATTGCCCGAGGCGGTAGAAAAGGTCTCATATGAAATAAAAACACAAAAAGAGGTGTAAAAATGAAGATTTCAACTATTAAGGAAGAGCTTAACTCCCTCGCTTATCACGGCAGAGGAATCATTATAGGCAAGAGCGCGGACGGCAAGAAGGCTGTCACCGCGTACTTTATCATGGGTAGAAGCGTCAACAGCCGCAACCGCGTTTTCGTTGAGGAGGGCGAGGATATGAGAACTAAGGCATACGACGAGTCCAAGATGGTCGATCCGCACCTCATTATCTACTATCCCGTGAGAGTGCTCGGCAACAAGACTATCGTTACAAACGGCGACCAGACCGACACGATCTACGACCTTATGGACAAGCAGATGACATTCGAGCAGGCGCTCCGCACGCGCGAGTTCGAGGATGATAAGCCCAATTTCACCCCTCGCATCTCGGGCATTATCCGCCGTGAGAGAGACGGAATGAATTTCGCTATGTCGATCCTCAAGAGCGCGGAGGGAGACGACTCCTCCTGCGAGAGATTTACATACGCGTATTCTCACCCCAAGGCGGGCATTGCGAAGTTTATCCATACCTACAACGGCGAAGGTGATCCGCTCCCGAGCTTCGAGGGCGAGCCTAAGACTCTTGTTCTCCCCGACGTTGAGATCGACGAGCTTACCGACCTTATCTGGACTAATCTCAACGAGGATAATAAGGTGTCCTTGTTTGTAAGGTATATCGACGTCGAAAGCGGCGCGACCGAGACGAGAATTGTTAATAAAAACGCGTGAGGTGACACATTATGAAAGAATTTGAACTTAAATACGGCTGTAACCCCAATCAGAAGCCTGCGAAGATATATATGCAGGACGGAAGCGAGCTTCCGATAGAAATTTTGAACGGCAGACCCGGATACATCAATTTCCTTGACGCCTTTAATTCCTGGCAGCTTGTAAAGGAGCTTAAGGCGGCGCTCGGTATGCCTGCGGTCACCTCCTTCAAGCACGTAAGCCCCACGAGCGCGGCAGTCGGACTTCCGCTTTCCGAAAAGCTCAAAAAGGCTTGCTTCGTTGACGATATTGAGGGACTTGACGACTCACCCTTGGCTTGCGCGTATGCGAGAGCAAGGGGAACCGACAGAATGTGCTCCTTTGGCGACTGGGTCGCGCTCAGCGACGTCTGCGACGTTACAACGGCTAAGATGATCGCGCGTGAGGTTTCGGACGGAATTATTGCCCCCGGATACGAGCCCGAGGCGCTTGAGATACTTAAGGGCAAGAGAAAGGGCAACTATAACATCGTCTCGATCGACCCCGATTACACCCCTGCACCTCAGGAGACGAAGCAGGTCTACGGCATTACGTTTGAGCAGGGAAGAAATAATTTTGAGATCAACCGCGAGCTGCTTTCAAACGTAGTGACCGCGAACAAGGATATGCCCGAAAGCGCGGTACGCGACCTCATCGTGGCGCTTATTACGCTTAAATACACGCAGTCGAACTCTGTCTGCTTCGCAGTTGACGGTCAGGCGATCGGTGTCGGAGCAGGTCAGCAGTCAAGAGTGCATTGCACACGTCTTGCGGGCGGCAAGGCAGACACCTGGTTCCTCCGTCAGAGCGACAAGGTGCTCAATCTTCCGTTTAAGTCCACTCTGGGACGTCCCGACCGCGATAACGTCATAGACGGTTATATCAACCAGAACGAGGAGGACGTTTGCGCGGACGGTAATTGGCAGAAATACTTCACCGAGCAGCCCGCGCCCTTCACACGCGAGGAGCAGAGAGCTTATCTCGATACCATTGACGGCGTAGCGCTCGGCTCTGACGCATTCTTCCCGTTCAGCGACAATATCGAGAGGGCCTATAAGAGCGGTGTCAAGTACATTGCCGAGCCCGGCGGCTCTATCCGCGACGATCTCGTAATCGAGTGCTGCGATAAGTACGGAATTGCGATGTGCTTTACGGGAATGAGATTGTTCCATCACTAAAATTCGCCTTCCCCAGCGGGTAGCGAAGCGGCATCGCGGTAGTGAATGACAACACGGTGTGTTGTCAGAGCCGCGATGTGCCCGAGCCGCAGCGAGACAGGGGGACCGCGAAGCGGTGGATGAGGAGGTCGCCCTTTCGATGATGAACGGTCGATAAAAATTCTTCACTACTGTTTCGGGAAGAACAAAATGCAATATAAATACAATAAAAAACTTGTGTCAAATGCTCAAGAGCTTCGAAAGAATATGACACCAGAGGAAAAACACCTTTGGTACGATTTTTTGAAGAAATTGCCCGTTACCGTGAACAGGCAAAAGAATATCGGTAATTATATCGTTGATTTTTACATCCCAAGCGCACGTTTGGTCATAGAAATTGACGGAATACAGCACCGAGAGGAAGATCATCTTGAAGCGGACAGAAAGAGAGACAGCGATCTCGAAAATTTGGGAAACACGGTGTTGAGATTTACCAATTTTGATGTAAGAATGAATTTTTTGTTCGTTTGCAGGGATATTCTGCAAGCGGCAGGGATAAACGAGGCTGATTGGATCGAGGGGAAAACCACCTAATGGCGACCTCCTCATCCCCCACCTTCGGTGGTCCCCCTTCTCCGCTGGAGAAGGCTAATTTAGAGTTGGAGAAATATATTACTATGAAAATAATGGTAGTAGGCGGTGGCGGCAGAGAGCATGCCATCATAAAAAAGATAAAAGAGAATAAGAGCGTGGAGAAGATCTACGCGCTTCCCGGAAACGGGGGAATAGCGGCTGATGCGGAGTGCGTGGATATCGGCGCGAAGGATATTGAGAGAATCGTGGATTTTGCGGTGGCAAACGGTATTGACTACGCGGTAGTTGCGCCTGACGATCCGCTTGTGCTCGGCTGTGTTGACGCGCTTGAGGAGAAGGGTATCCCTTGCTTTGGTCCGAGGGCGAACGCGGCGATAATCGAGGGAAGCAAGGTCTTTTCCAAGAATCTGATGAAGAAATACGGCATCCCGACCGCGGCTTACGAGGTCTTTGACGATATGGAAGCGGCGCTGAAATACCTTGAGAGCGCGCCGATCCCGACCGTTATCAAGGCGGACGGACTCGCACTCGGAAAGGGCGTTATAATTGCTACGACTCTTGACGAGGCAAAGCAGGCGGTCATCTCGATGATGCAGGATAAGCAGTTTGGCTCGAGCGGCGACCACATCGTAATTGAGGAATTCCTCAGCGGTCCCGAGGTTTCTGTACTTGCCTTTACCGACGGAAAGGTAGTTAAGCCTATGGTCTCGTCAATGGACCACAAGAGGGCGGGCGACAACGATACGGGACTTAACACGGGCGGTATGGGAACCGTCGCGCCGAACCCCTATTACACCGCCGACATCGCCAAGGAGTGCATGGAGACCATCTTCAAGCCGACCGTCGACGCGATGAATAAGGAGAGCAGGACATTCAAGGGCTGTCTCTATTTCGGGCTTATGCTTACCGAAAACGGACCGAAGGTCATCGAGTACAACTGTCGCTTCGGCGATCCCGAGACGCAGGTCGTATTGCCGCTTCTTGAGAGCGATCTGCTCACGGTTATGCAGGCGACGACGAACGGAACGCTTGCCGAGACAGAGGTCAAATTCGGCGACGGTCACGCGTGCTGTGTAATAATGGCGTCCGCAGGCTATCCGCAATCATATGAAAAGGGATTTGAGATGACGATTCCCGAGGATATCGCTCCCGACGTTTACGTGGCGGGCGCGAAGACAGCGGACGGAAAGCTGCTGACAAACGGTGGACGAGTCCTCGGTGTCACGAGCGTCTGCGACTCGCTCGAGGAGGCTATAAAGGCGTCCTACGCGAAGGTCGAAAAAATACATTTCGATAACAAATATTACAGACACGATATAGGTAAAAGAGCTTTGGCAGCGAAATAAGATTTCAAATTTTGATTTATCAAACTGTTTAAATTGTCTTTCACGGCTAAAAATTCACTCCACGGTACGCTTTGCGCCGTAGGGACCGACGTCCTCGGCGGTCCGCAAAGCAAACGCCTATAAAACCCTTATGGCTGAAAAGATACAATCGTATCGAAACGGACCGCCGAGGACGTCGGTCCCTACGATCGTGTAGTGTCGTTCGACTTATAACCGTGAAGTAATTTAAAAGGGTTTGCAATTATTATCTCACCTATAAACCCCAATTTATCTAACTCTGCGATCTGCACAAAACATTTGCACTTTGCACTCGTGTGCAACACTTTACCAAAGAAAAAACGTAGAAAGGGAAAGCAGGAATGTTTGGATTTAAGAAAAAAACGGAAGAAAAGAGTGCGCCTGATCTTAATAAGGTCTTAGACACGTTGCGCAAGAATGAAATATCCGTTACAACGCGCAAAGCGAAAAACAAAGGCTCTGTATACAGAAGTAAATTCGGCGGCAAGCCTGCCGTTCCCGCAGGATTTGATTGGCCGAGATTTGAATCGGAAAATTACGATGGAGAAAAAGCAAACAGACCGTTATCCTTCCTCTGTCAGATTAACCTTGAAGAGATCTGCGCTTATGATAAGGATAAGATGCTCCCTGAAAAGGGCTTGCTTCTTTTCTTCTATGAGCAGGAGTCGATGTGTTGGGGATTTGATCCCGGGGATGCGGGTTGCTCACGCGTGTATTACTTTGAGGACATAAGTCAGCTTGCACAAGCAGACCTTCCCGATGATATGAACGGTGAGTACAAGGTCAAGGAATACGATCTGTCCTTCTGTGCAAAGGATTCCTACCCGAGCTTTGAGGAGCTTGATTGCCATTCTGACCTGGATTGCGATTGGGAGGAGTATGATGAGGCGGTTGAAGAGAGGGGCTATGATCTTGACTTTGAATGTCATAAGCTTCTCGGATATGCGGATCTTATTCAAAGCGAAATGCTGACCGAGTGCGAGAGAACGACACGCGGCTTGTATTGCGGTGATCACCAAAGCTATATAGACACCGCCGAGGATGTAGAAGAAGATATAAACAAAGCTGCAACCGATTGGATATTACTGTTCCAGATGGCATCTGTTGAAGATGACGATTATGAGCTGATGTTCGGCGATCTCGGAAACCTTTACTTCTATATTCGCAAGCAGGATCTCAAGGAGCGTAAATTCGACAAGACCTGGCTCGTTTTACAGTGCGGATAAAATTTGAATTACTGTAAACGGAACAAAACTAACGTAAGAAAAGAACTCAGATAAAACATCAAATATAACAAAAACAGAAAGGAAGCGGTCGGAGACCGCGGCGACAATGGTTTTCAGAATTTTTGTAGAAAAAAAGAACGAGCTTGCTCACGAGGCGCACGCGCTGCTCTCGGAGCTTAATAATCTGCTTGGTATCAAGGGACTCGAGAGCGTCCGCATACTCAACCGCTACGATGCCGATAATATCGACGCTGAGGTGTTCGAGGCGGCGGTCGCGAGCGTATTTTCCGAGCCTCAGCTCGATATAGCGACGAGCGAGCTTGATGCAAAGGGCGGCTACGTCTTTGCGGTCGAGTATCTCCCGGGTCAGTTCGACCAGAGAGCCGACAGTGCGGCGCAGTGCATACAGATAATGTCTTGCGGAAAGAGACCCACAGTCCGTTCGGCAAAGGTCTACGTGCTTGGCGGAAGTCTCTCCGAGAGCGATATTGCGGAGATAAAGAAGTACGTTATCAACCCCGTCGAGGCGCGAGAGGCAAGTCTCGATATGCCCGAGACGCTTGAGGTAGAGTACGATATTCCCACAAGCGTTGCGACGGTCGACGGTTTTATAAATATGAGCGACGGCGAGCTTGGCGATATGGTCAAGAGCCTCGGTCTTGCGATGGATATTGACGACATAAAATTCTGCCGTGAGTATTTCGCGGGCGAGAAGAGAGACCCCACCATCACCGAGATCAGAATGATCGACACGTACTGGTCGGATCACTGCCGTCACACCACGTTTTTGACGACGATAGACAGCGTGAAATTCGAGGACGAGCTGCTTGAGAAGACGTACAAGGAGTACCTTGCGACCCGCGAAAAGCTCGGCAGAACAAAGCCGCAGAACCTTATGGACATAGGCACTCTCGCGGCGAAATACTTAAAGAAAACGGGACAGCTCCAGAAGCTCGACGAGAGCGAGGAGATCAATGCCTGCACCGTGAAGATCAAGGTAACGGTCGACGGTGTTGAGGAGGATTGGCTCTTGCTCTTCAAGAACGAAACGCACAACCACCCGACCGAGATCGAGCCCTTCGGAGGAGCTGCGACCTGCATCGGCGGAGCTATCCGCGACCCGCTTTCGGGACGTAGCTATGTATATGCGGCAATGAGAGTCACGGGCGCGGCAGACCCGACCGTCCCCGTCAGCGAGACGATCCAGGGCAAGCTCCCACAGAGAAAGATCGTTCAGACCGCGGCGGCGGGATATTCGTCCTATGGAAACCAGATCGGTCTTGCAACGGGTATGGTCGACGAGCTTTACCACTCGGGTTATGCGGCAAAGAGAATGGAGATAGGCGCGGTCATCGCGGCAGCACCTGCCGAGAACGTCCGCAGAGAAACACCCGCAGACGGTGACGTAGTCATTCTGCTTGGCGGACGTACGGGACGCGACGGTGTCGGCGGTGCGACGGGCTCGAGTAAGGCTCACGACTCTCACTCGGTCGAGACCTGCGGTGCTGAGGTGCAGAAGGGAAATGCGCCCGAGGAGAGAAAGCTCCAGCGCCTTTTCCGTAACGCAGAGGCTTGCAGAATGATAAAGAGATGCAACGACTTCGGCGCGGGCGGTGTTTCGGTCGCTATCGGAGAGCTTGCGGACGGACTTGATATCGATCTTAACAAGGTTCCCAAGAAATACGAGGGACTTGACGGCACAGAGCTTGCGATTTCTGAGTCGCAGGAGAGAATGGCGGTCGTTATCGAGAAAGAGAATATAGAGAGATTTATGGCGCTTGCAGACAGCGAAAACCTTGAGGCGACCGTGGTTGCAAGAGTCACAGAGGAGCCTCGTCTCCGCGTTCATTGGAACGGCAAGACGGTCATTGATATCTCGCGCGAGTTCCTCAATTCAAACGGCGCGGAGAAGCATATAGATATCGCTCCCGCGGCGGCAAACAGCGACTACGCAAAGGAGCCTGTCAGCGATTTCGTCGAGGGATATAAGGCTTTGGCGGCTGACCTCAACGTCTGCTCAAAGCGCGGACTTTCCGAGAGATTTGACTCGACCATCGGCGCGGGTACGGTGCTTATGCCGTTCGGCGGAAAGCATCAGAGAACGCCTATCCAGGCTATGGTGCATAAGGTCTCGGTCGAAGAGAAGCACACCGACACCTGCTCGTATATGGCTTGGGGCTACAACCCCTATATCGCGGAGAAGTCGCCCTATCACTCGGCTTATCTCGCGGTAGTTGAGAGCGCGGCAAAGCTTGTCGCGACAGGTGCTTCGTATGAGGACGTCTACCTCACCTTCCAGGAATATTTTGAAAAGCCACTCAAGGACGGCAAGCGTTGGGGTAAGCCCTTCGCGGCGCTCCTTGGCGCGTTCAGAGCTCAGGTCGAGCTTGGAATTGCGGCTATCGGAGGTAAGGACTCGATGAGCGGTTCCTTTGAGAAGCTCGACGTACCCCCCACGCTCGTTTCCTTCGCGGTCACGACGGGTAAGTGCGACGAGGTGATTTCAAACGACGCAAAGGCGGCAGGACACAAGCTTATAAGCATCTGCCCCGCGTATGGCGAGGACAATCTCCCCGATGCACAGTCGCTTATAGCAACCTTTAATAAGGTCACCGCTCTTATGCGCTCAGGCAAGGTCTACGCGGCTTATACCCCCACCTTTGGCGGTATCGCGGAGGCGGTATATAAGATGTGTATCGGTAACGGACTCGGATTTAAGTTCCTTGATCAGTACGTTACAGTAGAGAATATTTTTGAGTACGCTTACGGCTCCTTCCTGCTCGAGGTCGACGCGGATACTGCGGGTCAGACGGTCGGTTACTTCACCGACGACGCTAAGCTGACCTACGGTGATAAGTCGGTTGACATAGCGGAGCTTGACTCCCTTTACGAGGGCAAGCTCGAGGGTGTATTCCCGACGCTCGAGGGCAGAGAGAGCAGAAAATACGAGGCGTTCTCCTACGCGGCGGACAAGAGAGTCGCGCCTGCCGTAAAGGTAGCAAAGCCGAAGGTGCTTATCCCCGTATTCCCCGGAACCAACTGCGAGTTTGACTCGGCAAAGGTAATGAGAGACGCGGGAGCAGAGGCGAAGATATTCGTTATCAATAACCTGACGCAGGACGGAATTCAGAGAAGCGTTGAGAGCTTCGCAAAGGAGCTTGAAGAGAGCCAGATGATCTTCGTGCCCGGAGGATTTTCGGGCGGAGACGAGCCCGACGGCTCCGGTAAGTTCATCATGGCGTTCTTCCGCAATCAGCAGATAAAGGACGGTGTTCACGCTCTGCTTAACGACCGCGACGGTCTTATGTGCGGTATCTGTAACGGATTCCAGGCGCTTATCAAGCTCGGTCTCGTGCCTTACGGAAAGATAATCGAGCCCGACGCGAACACACCCACGCTGACCTTTAACACAATTTCGCGCCACCAGTCGAAGCTTGTAAGAACGCGCATAGCGTCGAATAAGTCGCCCTGGCTCGCGAATACGAACGTAGGCGACGTCTATAACGTGGCTATATCTCACGGAGAGGGAAGATTCCTCTGTGACGAAAAATTGCTCCGTCAGCTTGCCGAGAACGGTCAGATAGCAACGCAGTACGTAGACCTCGACGGCGATCCCACGAGTGACATCCGCTACAACCCCAACGATTCCGCGTTCGCGGTCGAGGGCATCACCTCACCCGACGGACGAGTATTCGGTAAGATGGGACACAGCGAGAGAATCGGAAACGGTCTTTACAAGAACGTACTCGGGGAATATGATATGAAGATGTTTGAGTCGGCTGTTAAATATTTTAAGTGAATCTCGTTCGCCCAATAAGCGTCGCAATACGGCGTTGCTCCTCAAAAGCGGCTCGACTTACGTAAGTAAGCCTTCGCCTTGCTTTTTCCGGTGCGCCTTGTCTTGCTCGCTTCTTGAACGAACTCTGTTTGAGCAGTTATAGCTTTATCTATATTTAAAAAAGCTTTTGAAAGGATAGGGGTGTGATGAAGGGGAGTTTTTTCGAAATTTTCCTTCATCAGCGGTAAAAGGTAAAACAAAATGGCATATTTATCCGACATTGAAATCGCGCAATCCACAAAAATGAAACACATCCGAGAGATCGCAGCGGTCGCGGGTGTTGACGAGAAATATCTTGAGCAGTACGGCAACTACAAGGCGAAGGTCGACTATTCGCTTCTCGGCGAGAGCGAGAGGAAAAACGGCAAGCTCATCCTTGTAACGGCGATCACACCGACTCCTGCGGGAGAGGGAAAGACCACCACGACCATAGGTCTTGCCGACGGACTCAAGAGAATAGGCAAGAACGTCGTAGTTGCTCTCCGTGAGCCGTCGCTCGGACCGGTTTTCGGAGTCAAGGGCGGCGCGGCAGGCGGCGGCTACGCCCAGGTCGTACCGATGGAGGACATCAATCTCCACTTTACGGGCGACTTCCACGCGATCGGCGCGGCGAACAATCTGCTCGCGGCAATGCTCGACAACCACATCTATCAGGGCAATGCGCTTAATATCGACCCCCGTCGCATCACCTGGAAAAGATGCGTTGATATGAACGACCGTCAGCTCCGATTCATCACCGACGGACTCGGCGGCAGAGTCAACGGAACGCCGAGAGAGGACGGATACGATATTACGGTCGCGTCCGAGATCATGGCGGTGTTCTGCCTTGCAAACTCGATCGCTGACCTCAAAGAGAGGCTTTCGCGCATAATCGTGGGCTACACATACGACGAGAAGCCCGTGACCGCGGGCGATCTCCGGGCGGTGGGCGCTATGGCGGCGCTGCTCAAGGACGCGCTTAAGCCCAATCTCGTGCAGACGCTCGAGGGAACTCCCGCGTTCGTCCACGGCGGTCCCTTTGCCAACATCGCTCACGGTTGCAACTCGGTGATCGCGACCAAGATGGCAATGAAGCTCGGCGATTATGCCGTCACCGAGGCGGGATTCGGCGCGGATCTCGGAGCGGAGAAGTTCCTTGACATCAAGTGCCGTATGGCATCACTCAACCCGAGTGCTGTCGTAGTGGTCGCTACCGTCCGCGCGCTCAAGATGCACGGCGGCTCGGCAAAGACCGAGCTTGGAGAAGAGAATCTCGAGACGCTCGAGAAAGGAATACCCAACCTTCTCCGTCACGTTTCAAATATCAAGAACGTATATAAATTGCCTTGCGTGGTGGCGGTCAACCGCTTCCCGACAGACACCGACGCCGAGATAGAGCTTGTTATTGAAAAATGCAAGAAGCTTGGCGTTAACGTAGTCCTCTCGACCGTCTGGGCAGAGGGCGGCAAGGGAGGCGAGGAGCTGGCTCGCGAGGTCGTAAGACTTTGCGAGGAGCCTAACGATTTCAGCTTCAGCTACTCCGACGAGCTCAGCATCGCCGAGAAGATCGAGGCGGTAACAAAGCGCGTTTACGGCGGTGTGGGCGTTAATATCACACCCCAGGCGCAAAAGCAGATCGCGCAGCTTGAAGCTCTCGGCTTCGGCTCGTGTCCTATATGCGTTGCTAAAACTCAATACTCCTTCTCGGATGACCCGACTAAGCTCGGCGCACCCGAGGGCTTCACCGTCACCGTCCGTCAGGTCAAGGTGAGCGCAGGCGCAGGATTTGTCGTCGTCCTCACGGGCGATATTATGACAATGCCGGGTCTTCCTAAGGTCCCCGCCGCCTGCCGCATCGACGTCGACGACAACGGCAAGATCAGCGGATTGTTTTGATTTATAGGGAACCAAGGGAGGGGGAAAGGACCTTTTTTCAGAGGAAAAAGCGTCCTTTCCCCCTCCCTTGACCCTCCCCCTATCTCCAAAAACCTCTATGTATAAAGGGATAAAATTGTCGAGGGATAAATGATCGAAAATGATAACGTCACACGAAGCTTGCCCACCGCAGGTGCCTTTTTTCAGAGGAAAAAGTGTACTTTCCCCCTCCCTTGACCCTCCCCCTATCTCCAAAAACCTCTGAATAAATAGTATTTCAAATTATGATTTATCGAGCTGTCGCGAATAGCCTTCTCCAGCGGAGAAGGGGGACCACCGAAGGTGGTGGATGAGGAGGTCGCCATTAGGATGTATTTCACGGGAGCGGTGTGGATTTTGTCTTTTCGTGCAAAGATTCTTATGCATCGGAACAAGGTCTTTACACGGACGCGAAGCCCACAAAAGGGCGACCTCCTCATCCACCGCTACCGCGGTCCCCCTTCCCCGCTGGGGAAGGCTAAACACGCAGACAAACTGCAATGTATCTAACACTACATTTTGAATTTTCTTTTTTCATTTTACTCTCTCTTCGTCAAAAACCACAAAAAAAGCGGTGGATAACTGTCAATATGCCGATTGACAAGTGTGTGAAAAATAAAGTATAATGGATTAGATATATATATACTTTGTAGGAGGAAACTCTATGAAAAAGTTATTAGCACTCGCTCTCGCGATCATAATGCTTCTTGCAATCGTCGCGTGCGATACGAACAAGGGTGAGCAGAGCACTCAAAAGGGAACAGACGCGGCTACCGAAGGTGTGACCGAGCCTGTCGTATCCGAGTCCGAGAAGGCAACTCGGGCAGAGACCGAGGCGGTCGATACCGAGACTGATCCCGAAACAACACCCGAAACAACACCCGAGACAGATCCCGACAAGGATCCGGAGACAGATCCGACAGTCGATCCCGAAACCGACGATGACTCCGGCGAGGAGACCGAGGGCGGTGATGAGATCGAGACCGATCCGTCCGATGACACTCAGGAGGATGAGGACGTGAAGATCAACTACGTTACAGAATATCCTTACGTTGACCGTGATGGCATCATACACATCACCTTCCAGGACACCTACGATTTCGGCTCTGCAATTGCCGAGATCCGTGACCAGGATGTAACGAGCTTTAAGACCGGCAAGACCGAGAAGGACGACGCGGTGCTTGAGATCCGCGGCAACGCGGTATATGCCTCGGGCTGCGGAATGGCGACCGTCGTGCTTGAAAACGGACGCGAGGAGTGCGTGATCGTACACGCGTCTCCCATCAACCTCTTCTTCCTCACGGGTCAGTCAAACGGCTCCGGTGACCCACCCGACCCTTCCACCTACGAGAAGGGTGAATATCAGAAATACTTCAAGCGTTCTCCCGAGACCATGGCGTACTACACCTGGACGGGACAGGGCTTGTCTATCTACTCCGCAGAGGACTACGTAACAAAGACGCTTGAATGGGACAATATGGTCGTAAAGAACGGTTGCCCTCCCGAAGTACTTACAGACCTCGATTACAGCTCGGGCTTTGCAAACTTCAGCGTTTGCGCAGGTATGGCGTACGAGTGGATAGAGCAGACAGGCGAGCGCGTCTGGATCGTAAACGCGTCTCACGGCGGTCAGCCCATTCACTGCTTCAAGCCGAGCGAGGACGGAAGCGTAGTCGACAACGATTACTATCAGGCAGTAGCCGTTTTCAACCTCGCGCTCGAGACACTCTACCGTGAGGTAGACGCGGGCCACTTCACCCTCAACCACATGGCATACTACTGGTTCCAGGGCGAGGGCGACAGCACCAACACCTACGAATATTACTACGACGCTTTTGCCGAGATGCACGAGGCAATGCAGAAGGACGTTGTTTACAAGCACAACGGAGTAGAAAAGAAGCTTGAGTATTGCGGCATCTTCACGATCCGCTCGGGCTCAAACGGTATAAGCGAGCTTTTCCTCTCGGGTCCCCGTCTCGCGCAGTACACCGCGGCAAATAAGCTCGAGGGCGCGTATGCCAACGTATTTCTTGCTACAAAGGCGACCGAGAATTGGATAATCTCGGATGCGAACGTTGAGAACTACTTCCTCGACGTATACGGCTCGAACGAGAACTTCAAGGCGATATTCGGATACGATATCCCCAAGACCCTCAACACCGTACATCCCCAGATACACTACCGTATCTTCGGACAGAACGAGATGGGTGTTGACGCGATGAGAAACACACTTCAGTTCCTCAATTACCTCAACCCCGACAAGAATTACACGCTTACCTATGAGCAGAGCGACGAGGTGACTCTCCGTCTCGTCGGCATCGACGGACACTACGACCTCGGCGACACGATCTATTTCGACGCGGGCAGAATGACCACGCAGGTCGTGCCTTACATCACTCCCGTCTGGAAGACCGTGCAGGGCCTTTCTCTCAAGGTTCTGACAGAGGGCTTTGAGGTCGACGGATTTAACATCAAGAGCAGCAACGCCACCGCAAAGGAGATCACGATTGAGATCTACCTTGGCGACAAGCTGCTTGATACACGTACCTTCAAGGTCGCGTATAACTCAAGCTTCGCAAGCAACAAGCCCCTTATCGTCAATTACGGTACGGCGCTTTATCCCGACCGTCGCTTCGAGGGATATATGCCCGGATGGGATGCAGGCTTCCTTACCTATTCGACGGGCGAGTTCACGGTCTATGACAAGGTCGAGGAAAACGGCTGGCTCTACGACGGCGAGAGCCTCTGGTCGGGTCACGGCGGCTTCTACCTTACCGCAGGAATGAGAATAGGAGCTGTTGATAAGTATAAAGACGTCGGCACGCTCGGTATCAGATACACCGCAGGCAAGTCGGGACAGGTCAAGATCAGCGCAACTACCTTTACGCCTAATCTCTCCTCGTGCTACGTTGCGGTATTCGTCAACGGCGAGATGGTATGGCCGAAGAAGGTAGACGGCAACCCGAGCAATTACGCCAACTGGCAGGTATTCTCGACAGCGGCAACCGAGGCTACGATCAATAAGATGTGGGCGGACCTTGTTCTCGACGTAGAGGAAGGGGATGAGATAGTCTTCGCGGTAGCGAGATATGACTCCAATCCTCAGGCGATGCTCTATCCCGCGGTTGAGTATATAGACTGATATAAAATCAGTTAGTAGAATATTTAATTTTCATCAGGCACCGACGGCTCGTCCGTCGGTGCCGCTATGCTTAGTGAGCGAGCAACGGCGGCTTCAAAAAACTCGTTCCACTTCTTTTTTTCCTCCAGCTCGCGGGCGCGGGAAGAGAGGTATTCTTTTCTTTTTTCTTCTTTTATTTTCTTTTCTATATCCCAAAGGGGGTCATCAAGGGGGCTTGAAGCCTCACCGCCGGCAGAGAGCCTCTTTTTTGCTCCCTCCGTCCCCGCTTTGGACAGCTCCAGCCTTCGTCTGAGTTGCGGGAAGATAATAGCGGCGTAACCCCGCGCTTTTCCTTTAAATTCGGGCGGTTCTTCGCCAAAGGTCTGGAAGCGGTACATCGCTAAAACCAATGATTTGAAGTCTGTACCCTTGAGGTCGGACATCGCCTCAAGCCATTCGTTGAAGATAAGTATACCTTTTTCTGTTGTGCTCATTTTTGCTCCTTTTTTTATTGAATTTTATTTTGTTTTTTTGTGATAAAGATTTATTTTTTTTGGTTTTTTCACGTTTTTCGTGAGGTAAACTATTCTTTCGTTCGATTTTTTGCATTGTTTTTCAATCATTTTTCGAAGCTTATTAAAGACGCCCTTTAAAGTAGCTCCTCGCGCGTTTTGGGGACGGTAACTCGGTGGAACAATAATATTATAGCACATCTGTTCTATTTTGTCGGCTGCAAAAATGAAAATATTTTTTGAATGGGCATTATGTTAAAATGAAGAAAACCGACCGCGAAAAAAATAAAATTGCAAAGGAAGATAAATTGCGGTTTATAGGGGACGCGAACAATCCCTCAGTCTCGCATTCGCTCGACAGCTCCCTTTACACAAGGGAGCTTTACCTGAAAGGTGGAGAACGTGGATATAGTGAAGTTTTCTTTAAATTTAAAAGGTTTTCACATTTATAATGTGTACGAACATCCACCAACAAAGCTCCCTTGTGTAAAGGGAGCTGTCACGCCTTGCGCGTGACTGAGGGATTGTTCGCCTCCCCTACAAATCAAAATTTGAAAACCGTATTTTTGTAATTTCGCCAATAACAGGGGAGAAAATCTTTGCGGTATATGTTAATTGTAACGTTTTTGATAAAAATGGGGTATGGCACTTGACACAAAGGTGTGTTTGTGTTATAATAACTTAAGTTTAGGCAAAAATTTTTTGAAACCAAAGAGACCAAAGAAACGGAGAAGAAAAATGACGGCTATAAAGGCAAAAATGTACGGTAAGATCAAGGATACAGAGTCCATGGTTAACTGTTTTTTGTCGCAGGAGTCTCTCTCTCCCTTCAACTCTCCCGAATACAGTATTTTTCCCGGCTTTTGCGACGTGCACGTGCATTTTCGCGAGCCGGGTTTTTCTTATAAGGAGACGGTGGAGACAGGCTCGCTGGCGGCTGCCGCGGGAGGTTACACCGACGTTTGCACGATGCCAAACCTTGACCCCGTTCCCGATTCGAAAGAAAATCTTGCTTTACAGCTTGATCTGATAGAGAAGAACGCTTGTATAGGAGTCCACCCGTACGGCGCTATTACGGTCGGTGAGAAGGGCGAGAGGATCGCAGACCTCGAGGGAATGGCTGATAAGGTCATCGGCTTTTCGGACGACGGACGCGGCGTGCAGGACGACTCTATGATGCGCGAGGCCATGCAGAGGGCAAAAGCGCTCGGCAAGATGATAGTCGCGCATTGCGAGGTCAACGACCTCTTGCGCGGAGGTTATATCCACGACGGTGAGTATGCCAAGGCTCACGGACACAGAGGGATCTGCTCGGAGAGCGAGTGGAGACAGATAGAGAGAGACCTGAGACTTGTAAAAGAGATCGAATGTGATTATCACGTCTGCCATATATCGACAAAGGAGAGTGTCGAGCTTATTCGCGCCGCAAAGGCCGACGGGGTCAGAGTGACCTGCGAGACGGGGCCGCACTATCTCATCCTTTGCGACAAGGACCTTCAAGAGCACGGACGGTTCAAGATGAACCCGCCATTGCGTAGCGAGAGCGACCGAGAAGCGCTCATCGAGGGTGTGCTTGACGGCACGATAGATATGATCGCGACCGACCACGCGCCGCACTCCGCGGAGGAAAAATCGCGCGGACTTGAGAAGAGCGCGTTCGGTATAGTCGGACTTGAGACCGCGTTTCCGCTTATGTATACGCACTTTATAAGAACGGGCAGAATGAGTATGGAAAAGCTCCTTGACCTTTTTGTGTATAATCCGAGAAAGAGATTCGGGCTTGCCGAGAGTAACGGTTTTTCGGTTTGGTCACTCGACGAGGAGTATACCGTCGACCCCACCGCCTTCAAATCGATGGGCAGAGCAACACCCTTTGAGGGAGAAAAGCTCTTCGGTAAATGCGTAGCAACAGTATATAACGGAAAAATTATTAAATAAACCGATAAATTGCGGTTTATCGAACGGTCTACAATGTAGGGCGGGGGCTTGCTCCCGCCGTGAAAACCTTTTAAATTCAACGAAACGGCGGGAGCAAGCCCCCGCCCTACAGTGCGAAGCGTATTGAAAGTTTTTGCGGAGCTTTTTTCCAAAAAGCGACTCGCCGAAGGCACCGACAAATCAAAATTTGAAATAAAAATGTTCCCGTAGCAGATGTGCGGGGACGGAATGGAGATAGAATATGGCAAAGAGAACAGATTTAAAGAAGATTCTGATCATTGGCTCGGGACCTATCGTAATAGGTCAGGCGGCGGAATTTGACTACGCAGGTACGCAGGCGTGCCTTGCGCTCAAGGAGGAGGGCTACGAGGTTGTACTCGTCAACTCCAACCCCGCGACGATCATGACTGACACGTCCATAGCGGACAAGGTCTATATGGAGCCCTTGACACTTGAATATATCGCGAAGATACTCAGATACGAGCGTCCCGACGCGATCCTGCCCGGAATCGGCGGTCAGACGGGACTCAACCTCGCTATGCAGCTCGAGAAGAAGGGAATTTTGAAGGAGTGCCGCACCGAGCTTCTCGGAACAAGCTCGGAGAGCATTGAGAGAGCCGAGGACAGAGAGCTTTTCAAGGAGCTTTGCCAGTCTATCGGCGAGCCCACCATTCCGTCCGAGATCACCTACTCTATCGAGGAGGCGAAGGAGGCGGCTGAGAGGATCGGCTACCCCGTCGTTCTCCGTCCTGCGTTCACGCTCGGAGGTACGGGCGGCGGCTTTGCCAACAACGAAGCTGAGCTTTACGAGATCGGTCTTAACGCCTTTAAGCTCTCGCCCGTTCATCAGGTGCTTATCGAGAAGAGCGTAAAGGGATATAAGGAGATCGAGTTTGAGGTAATGCGCGACTCAAACGATCATGCCATCACCATCTGCGGAATGGAGAACATCGACCCCGTTGGCGTCCACACGGGCGACTCGCTCGTCGTAGCGCCGATTATGACTCTTTCCGACGCGGACAAGAAGATGCTCAACGACTCCGCGATCAAGATAATCAAGGAGCTGAAGATAGAGGGAGGCTGTAACGTACAGTTCGCGCTTGACCCCCATTCAAGTAAGTATTACCTCATCGAGGTCAACCCCCGCGTTTCGCGTTCGTCCGCGCTTGCAAGTAAGGCATCGGGCTACCCGATCGCGCGCGTCACCGCAAAGATCGCGGTCGGAATGGCGCTCGAGGACATAAAGATAGCAAATACCAACGCGGCATTTGAGCCCGAGCTTGACTACGTTATAGCAAAGCTCCCCCGCTTCCCGTTCGATAAATTCACCACTGCGTCAAACCAGCTTGGCACGCAGATGAAGGCAACGGGTGAGGTAATGGGAATAGGCTCGAATCTCGAGGAGTGCCTTCTTAAGGGCATCCGCTCGCTTGAGGTCGGCGTAAACCATATATACCACCACAAGTTTGACAATATGTCAGACGACGATCTCCGCGCGTACATATCGGAGTTCCGCGACGATAACATCTTCGCTATCGCAGAGCTTATCTACCGCGGCGCGACGGTCGAGGAGATCCACGAGA
The DNA here is from genome assembly GCA_015064685.1 of Oscillospiraceae bacterium. Lineage (GTDB taxonomy): Bacteria > Bacillota > Clostridia > Oscillospirales > CAG-272 > SVTX01. Next base: position 28,682 of record SVRT01000006.1, on the reverse strand, counting down.
TCACGAAGATCACATCATTCTTCCTCCAGGCTATAAAGAACATCGTCGATATGGAGGAGACGCTCAAGAAACACGTCTTTGACCTTGAAATGCTCAAGGCGGCAAAGAAGATGGGCTTTTCGGACAAGTACGTTGCAAGAATGTGGAAATGCTCGGAGCTTGACGTCTTCAAGTTCAGAAAGGAAAATAACCTTTTCCCAGTATTCAAGATGGTCGACACCTGCCACACGGGTGCCTACATTCCTTACTTCTACTCCTCATACACGGGTGAGAACGCGTCAAGGCTTACCGATAAGAAGAAGATCGTTGTTCTCGGCGCAGGACCTATCCGTATCGGACAGGGCGTTGAGTTTGACTACTCGACCGTACATGCCGTAAGCACGATCAAGAAATCCGGCTATGAGGCTATAATCATAAACAACAACCCCGAGACTGTCTCGACCGACTACACGACCGCGGACAAGCTCTATTTCGAGCCTCTCACACCCGAGGACGTAATGAATATCATCGAGTTTGAAAAGCCCGAGGGCGTAGTCGCCTCGCTCGGCGGACAGACCGCGATAAATCTCGCGCAGCCTCTCGACGATCTCGGTGTAAAGATAATCGGTACCGATTGCGCCGCAATCGACCGCGCCGAGAACAGAGACGCGTTTGAAAAGCTTCTCAAGGAGCTTGGTATCCCTCAGCCCGAGGGACGCGCCGTTACCAAGATCGAGGACGGCGTTGCCGCCGCGGCTAAGGTCGGATATCCCGTACTCGTTCGTCCTTCCTTCGTGCTTGGAGGACGCGCTATGCAGATAGTTGCAAACGAGGAGCAGCTCCGTCATTACCTCAAGACCGCTGTTGAGATAGACGAGGACAAGCCCGTGCTTGTCGACAAGTATATCAGCGGTAAGGAGGTCGAGGTCGACGCGATCTGCGACGGACACGACGTTTTCGTACCGGGTATTATGGAGCTTGTCGAGAGAACGGGAATCCACTCGGGTGACTCGATAAGCGTATATCCCACCTTCTCTATCTCCGATAAGGTGAAGGGAACTATCCTTCAGTACGCAAAGAAGCTCGGACTCGGAATCGGCATCGTAGGTCTTTACAATATTCAGTTTATCGTTGATAAGAACGACGAGGTGTTTATCATCGAGGTAAATCCCCGCTCGTCAAGAACCGTACCCTTCCTCTCAAAGTCAACGGGATACAGCCTTGCAGACATCGCGACCGAGTGTATCCTCGGCAAGTCACTCAAGGAGCAGGGGATCTTCTCGCTCTATCCCGAGGAGAAGAAGCGCTGGTACGTAAAGGTGCCTGTATTCTCCTTCAATAAGCTCCGCGGACTCGACGCGTACCTCTCCCCCGAGATGAAGTCGACGGGTGAGGCGATAGGCTACGACGATAAGTATTACAGAGCGCTCTATAAGGCTCTCCAGGCATCGGGAATGCACCTGCAGAATTACGGAACCGTGTTTGCGACGATCGCGGATTGCGATAAGGAGGAGGCTCTGCCTCTCATCCGCCGCTTCTACAACCTCGGATTCAACATCGAGGCGACTAGCGGAACGGCAAAGTTCCTAAAGGAAAACGGCATCAGAACTCACGTCCTCAAGAAGCTCTCGGACGGAAGCGAGGAGATCGCTGATTCGATCCGTCAGGGACATATCGCGTACGTCATCAACACGAGCGATCCGTCTTCGTCTGGAGTTACACGCGACGGCTTTGAGATAAGAAAGTACGCGACCGAGAATAACGTGACTATGTTCACCTCTCTTGATACAGTCCGCGTATTGCTCGACGTTCTTGAGGAGACAACGCTGACTATCTCTACTATAGACTCGTAAAAAAAGCTTTCCCCGGCGGGGAAAGCAAAATGAGAGGAAAAAATGAAGCAATCAATTTTTACGATAAAAGAAAACATCGCGCTGACGAGTAACGTATACAAAATGCTGCTTGTGGGCGACACGACCGATATAACGAACTGCGGTCAGTTTGTAAATATAAAGCTCGACGGACTCTTTCTGCGCCGTCCCATCTCGGTCTGCGACTGCGAGGGAGATACCCTCACGCTTATCTATAAGGTAGTAGGAAAGGGAACCGAGCAGATGGCAAAGATGTGCGCGGGCGAAAAGCTCGACGTACTTACGGGACTCGGCAACGGCTATGATACGAGCCTTTCGGGAAATGCCCCGATGCTCCTCGGCGGCGGAGTTGGCGTGCCTCCTATGTATATGCTTTGCAAAAAGCTGATAAGCGAGGGCAAAAGAGTCTCTGTCGTTCTCGGCTTCAATAAGGCGGACGAGGTCTTTTACGAGAACGAATTCAAGGCTCTCGGAGCTTCCGTTACGGTCACGACCGTCGACGGCTCTTACGGAGTCAAGGGCTTCGTCACCGACGTGATGAAGAACGCCGATTACAGCTATTTCTACACCTGCGGCCCCGAGCCTATGCTCAAAGCTGTGTATAACACCTCCGTGAGAGAGGGACAGTTCAGCTTCGAGGAGAGAATGGGCTGCGGATTCGGCGCGTGTATGGGCTGCTCGTGCAAGACAATTACGGGATATAAGCGCATCTGCAAGGAAGGACCCGTTATGAAGAAGGAGGAGATCTTATGGGAAAAATGAGTGTTAATCTCTGCGGCATAGAGCTTTCGAATCCCGTGATCCCCGCCTCGGGTACCTTCGGATTCGGTTATGAGTTTGCAGAGCTGTACGATATAAATATTCTCGGCACCTTCTCCTTCAAGGGAACGACGAAGGATCCCCGATTTGGCAACCCCACGCCGAGAATTGCCGAGACACCTAATGGAATGATCAATGCCGTAGGACTTCAGAACCCCGGCGTTGAAAAGGTCATCGGCGAGGAATTACCCAAGCTCAAAAAATGCTTCAACAAGCCCGTTATGGCAAACGTCTCGGGCTTTTCGATAGACGAGTACGTCTACACCTGCGAGAAAATCGACAAATGCGAGCAGGTCGGCTGGATAGAGGTCAACATAAGCTGCCCCAACGTCCACGGAGGCGGAATGGCGTTCGGCACGACGGCAGAGGGCGCGGCGGCTGTCACGAGAGCTGTCAAGGCGGTAACAACGAAGCCTGTCATAGTCAAGCTCTCCCCCAACGTCACCGACATCGTCAGCATAGCAAAGGCTTGCGAGGAGGCGGGAGCGGACGGCATCAGCCTTATAAATACGCTTCTCGGTATGAGAATAGACCTGCGCACGCGCAAGCCGGTCATCGCCAATAAAATGGGCGGATTTTCCGGCCCCGCGATCTTCCCCGTAGCCGTGAGAATGGTCTATCAGGTCGCTCACGCGGTAAATATCCCCGTCATCGGTATGGGAGGAGTATCGAGTGCTGAGGACGTAATTGAAATGATGCTCGCGGGAGCCTGCGCGGTCGAGGTCGGAGCTGCCAACCTCGTCGAGCCTATGGCTTGCAAGAACATAATCGAGGATCTCCCGAGAGTTATGGAAAAATACGGTATAGAAAAATTAAGTGATATAATAGGAGGAGTAAGATAATGGGAAAGGACGTTATCATCGCGTGTGACTTTGACAGCGCTCAAAAGGTATTTGCATTTCTTGACAAGTTTGAGGGAAAGAGAAAGCCCTTCGTCAAGATCGGAATGGAGCTTTACTATGCGGAGGGACCCGAGATAGTAAGAGAGATCAAGAAGAGAGGACATAAGATATTCCTCGATCTTAAGCTCCACGATATTCCCAACACGGTAAAGAAGTCTATGGCGGTACTCTCTCGCCTTGACGTTGATATGACCAACCTCCACGCCGCAGGAACCAAGAGAATGATGGAGGCGGCAATTGAGGGACTTACGAGACCCGACGGAACAAGACCCATGCTTATCGCGGTAACACAGCTTACCTCGACCGACCAGGAGAGCATGGAGAACGATCTGCTTATCAAGGAGCCTATCGCAGAGGTAGTAATGCACTACGCGTCCTGCGCAAAGGAGGCCGGACTTGACGGTGTTGTTTGCTCACCTCTCGAGGCAGGAAAGGTTCACGACAGATGCGGCGAGAGCTTTGTGACCGTGACTCCCGGTGTTCGCTTCGCTGACGGAGATATTGGAGACCAGAAGAGAGTTATGACACCCGCCGAGGCAAAGAGAATAGGCTCGGATTATATCGTAGTTGGACGCCCGATCACCGCAGCGGAGGATCCCGTGGCGGCTTACGAGAGATGTATTGAGGAATTTTGCGACTAAGCCTTCCCCAGCGGGGAAGGGGGACCACCGAAGGTGGGGGATGAGGAGGTCGCCCTTTCGATGATGAACGGTCGATAAAAATTCTTCACTACTGTTTCGGGAAGAACAAAATGCAATATAAATACAATAAAAAACTTGTGTCAAATGCTCAAGAGCTTCGAAAGAATATGACACCAGAGGAAAAACACCTTTGGTACGATTTTTTGAAGAAATTGCCCGTTACCGTGAACAGGCAAAAGAATATCGGTAATTATATCGTTGATTTTTACATCCCAAGCGCACGTTTGGTCATAGAAATTGACGGAATACAGCACCGAGAGGAAGATCATCTTGAAGCGGACAGAAAGAGAGACAGCGATCTCGAAAATTTGGGAAACACGGTGTTGAGATTTACCAATTTTGATGTAAGAATGAATTTTTTGTTCGTTTGCAGGGATATTCTGCAAGCGGCAGGGATAAACGAGGCTGATTGGATCGAGGGGAAAACCACCTAATGGCGACCTCCTCATCCCCCACCTTCGGTGGTCCCCCTTCCCCGCTGGGGAAGGCTAATACGAAAGGAGAAGAAAAATGGAAAACTACAAAAGAGAATTTATACAGTTTTTAGAGAGAGCAGGAGTATTAAAGTTTGGCGATTTCACCGCGAAGAGCGGCAGAAAGATCCCCTATTTCATCAACGCGGGAATGATCAAGACGGGTGAGGACATCGCGACTCTCGGTGAGTTCTACGCGAGAGCGTATAAGGAAAAGCTCGGAGACCGCAAGAGCGTGCTTTATGGACCTGCGTACAAGGGAATATCCCTCTCGGTTTCCGCGGCAGTCGCGCTTTCAAAGAACGGACTCAACGTCCCCTTCTTTTTCAACCGTAAGGAAGTAAAGGATCACGGCGAGGGCGGCGTATTCGTAGGATATGTACCGCAGGCAGGCGAGGAGATCGTAATCATCGAGGACGTTATCACCGCAGGCACCGCTATCCGCGAGTCGATGGAGATACTCTCCCACCTTGAGGGAACACGCGTTGCCGCTACCTTTATCATGGTTGACAGAAAGGAAAAGGGTCAGACCGAAAAGGGCGCTATGCAGGAGATCGAGGAGCAGTTCGGCTTCCCGGTATATTCGATCGTAGACGTTTACGACATCATCGAGTATCTCGAGGAGGACGAGAGTAACCGCGAGAACGTTGAGAGAATAAAGAATTATCTCGCAGTTAACGGAGCATCCCGCGCAGCGGAATAATGAAGCCCGACTCACTAAATATCAAAAGGAAAAAACAAAAATGAGACATCTTATCGATATAATGGATATGTCGGTCGGTGAGCTTGACGAGCTTATCGCACTTGCCGAGGACATAATCAGAGATCCCGAAAAATATGCGGAGTCCTGCCGCCATAAAAAGCTTGCAACCCTCTTTTTCGAGCCCTCGACGAGAACGAGGCTCTCCTTTGAGGCGGCAATGTACGAGCTTGGCGGAAACGTGCTGAGCGTGTCGAGCGCAGGCTCGTCGAGCGCGGCAAAGGGCGAGAGCGTCGCGGATACCGCAAAGACGGTCTCCTGCTACGCCGACATAATCGCGATGAGACACCCCAAGGAGGGCGCGCCTCTCGTTGCGTCGATGAATTCGTCCATACCCGTGATCAACGCGGGCGACGGCGGACACAATCACCCCACGCAGACGCTTGCCGATCTTCTCACTATCAAGCGCGAGAAGGGAAGATTTGATAACCTCACCGTCGGCTTTTGCGGAGACCTCAAGTTTGGCAGGACCGTTCATTCGCTCATCAGCGCGCTTTCAAGATACGAGAACGTTAAGATAGTGCTTATCTCACCCGAGGAATTAAAGCTCCCGAGCTATATAAAGAAAGAGGTCCTCAAGGCGAAGAATATCGAGTACGTTCAGACCGCGGATCTGCTTTCGGTAATGCCCGAGCTCGACGTCCTCTATATGACGAGAGTCCAGAGAGAGAGATTCTTCAACGAGGAGGATTACCTCAGACTCAAGGACAGCTACATCCTTACACCCGATAAGCTCAAGGGCGCAAAGAGTGATCTCTGCATTATGCACCCGCTGCCCCGAGTCAACGAGATCGCGGTGGCGATCGACGACGATCCCCGCGCGTGCTATTTCAAGCAGGTGCTCAACGGAAAATATATGAGAATGGCGCTTATACTCAAGCTCCTGGAGGTGAATATATGAACGTAGATTCGATAAAGAACGGTATAGTTATCGACCATATCACCGCAGGACTCGGAATGAGCGTGTATAACCTCCTCGGACTCGACTCGCTCGATTGCCCCGTGGCGATCATCAAGAACGTCGCGAGCCGCAAGATGGGAAGGAAGGATATCATCAAGGTAGACGCCGATATTGACCTCAACCTCGATATCCTCGGCTACATCGACCCGGGTATCACGGTCAATTACATCAAGAACAGCGAGCTTGTCGATAAGAAGAGCATCGAGCTGCCCGAAAGGCTTGTAAACGTCGTAAAATGCAAGAATCCCCGTTGCATCACGACGACCGAGCAGGAGCTCGACCACGTATTCAAGCTCACCGACCGCGAAAAAAGAGTGTATAGATGCATCTATTGCGAGGTGCAGGCGAAATAAAAGAAAACGGACTGAACGCGTGTGTTCAGTCCGTTTTGTATGTATTTTTGTGTTTTGAATTTTGATTTGTCGAGGGGATTGTTCCGTACACCGTTTAACTTCAATTTACTGATCTGCAATCGGTCAAAAGAGCACTATCCATCCCTTCATCAAAGCGACGAGGAGAAGTACCATTACGAGAATCGAAACCGACAATATAATCAGACGGATTATAGTACCCTTTGTGAGCTTGGGTCTGTCGGGCGTGTCGCTGATACTGCTTTTTACATTCATCTTTTCCCAGGGGTTATTCATTCTTTTTCGTGCGTTGTCGGCAGCGTCATCCTTCATGGAATAAACGAAAAACGTATAACCGATCGCGCCGAGAAGAGCAACAATGACACCTACAATAAAGATTTCGAGAATAATGGGGTAGCCGGGGATTAAGAATACCTGCGTATCGGTTAATAATATCATGATTCTACTCCTGAAATGTACTTTGTCGTTATTGGTGCAGATTGCGGACTTTCAATGCTGTGCTCGAAAATGAAATCTGTGTAAGTCATTGGGGATTGTCGGGTTCTTCATTAAAGATTATCTTAACGAAATTCAAAGGTGCAGATTCAAATTTTCTCTCAAAGCGTTTAATTAATTATATCATACTTTCAAGTAAATGTCAACTGCGTTTTAGCGCACCAACTAATGGTTAATAACTCTATGCTTGTAAACGAAGCCTATGTAGCTATACTTTGAATATCTTATCTATCTGAATAGTGTTGTCTTTTTCAACAAAATATCCATCAAAATCGTTTTTTCTACTCCAGCCCCTAATCTTAAAGTGATCGGCTATTTGAAACAATTCTGTTATACCGTAATGTCCGGTATCTTGTTCTAAATAATCATACGATAAATTTCTCAATTCTTGTGCGCTGATTTGACCGCCAAATCGCCGGTCTTCACCACAAAAATATTCTATTGAAAAAACATCTTCACTTAAAATAGAATCTATCCATTCTTTCGCACTTTCTTCATCAGTTAGATGAACGTGCTGAAATGAAAATGAAAGCATATATGGTGAAAATTCATCCGCTTTATCGTATTCAATGTATAGATGATCTTCGCTATTGGGGTTGTAGATAATTGCAGATTCCAGATCATCGGAAATATCCACGCGATACTTTGGAATGTAGGATCCAAGGAAAGATAAGTTTTTAAGAGATTTCATTGCAAGGTTGCGAACATGACCGTCCATATCAGATAAGAAAACTGAAAGATTATATCCGTATTTTTTTGCGACTTTAATTGCTAATAATCTAATCTTTGCAAATTTATTGCAGCTGAATAATTCAAATAATTCTTTTGATTTGGAGGGTAGATATTTATCTGCAAGCACCTCTCCGATAAATTCTTTTTGAGAGCATTGTTCCGCTCTTGTAAAAAGCGCTACCAACTTTGAGTAATTTTCTTCGCAAATCTCAAGTGTGGTTAATGAGCGTACAGCTGTATAGAGCTTTGGCAAATGCTTGTCAACAACCGAGAGCAACAGCGAGTCGGAAACTTTAATTTTGTATTCTGATATAACGATCAGTCCGTTTTCCACAAACAGAAAATCATCGGAGGAAATCGCATTTTCAAGAAAATCAACCAACTCGGCGGCATTTGGATGACGGAAAATCGTTTTTAAGATATACAGCCTGCGGTATTTATCCTTGTCGTTGATAAAGGGCTTCATCGCCTCGTACGCAGTGACATCATTTTTGTAGGATAATGCTTCGCACGCAAGAGAAAAATCCTTCATAATAGGAGAAGATAACATTTTGCTGAGTTCTTCTACGGAAAGTTCGTAAGGGATACAAGTCCCATTTAATATTTCTTTTTTCATAATGTCACCGCCTTTCTTGCTTTCATTATACCACAACTTTGTAAACATTTCAACCGTTCCGCCGGTTCGAATCTATCTACAGACCCGAAATGCCCGAAATGCATCTACAAAATTTTGAAAAACTTCAGAGTCGAAAAGTTTTTAGTGATATGCCGACTTCGTCAGCGTGATATTGTCGCAAGCGACAGTGATATTGCTCCACTTCGTTCCGCAGTGATATTATATTCGCCTCCTAAACTCGCGAAGCGAATATCACTCGGCGTAAGCCGAATATCACTGCGAAGCAATAGAACTCGCCGCAGGCGAATATAACTGAAAAAAGCACGCTTGCGCGTGCTTTTTTCTGGCTGGGATGGCCAGATTTGAACTGACGAATGCTAGAGTCAAAGTCTAGTGCCTTACCGCTTGGCGACATCCCAATATTTTCAACTTTGATATTATATCATATAAGTGACCACCGTGTCAAGTCCTTTTTGTGCTTTTGCCCCTTTTTATTTTGCCGTGCGGGGAATGTCCGTTCGCCCTGCATCTCTTGTCGCCGTCATGCCTTGACAGGGCGATATGATTATGCTATAATTTTTATGTAAAGCAAATTATTATCTCAAAATAAGGCAGAATAAACGCGCATAACGCGTTATTTTGCGATTTTTGAGGTAAAATAAGCAATAATCACGTAACCTTTCAAATAAAAAAAACGACTTATAGGGTAGAAGGCAAAAAATGTCACTATACGGGAGGTCACATATGAAAAAAATACTGATATTTTCGATGCTTCTGATCTTGGCTTTCTCCTTCGTCGGATGCGATATGCTCGAGGATATTTTAGATGAGCTTGACAGAGACGCTGATGCCGACGTGTCCTTTGACGACGGTGATGAGCATGAGCACAGCTTCCGCTGGGAGAGATATGAGGACACACACTGCAAGATATACACCTGCGGCTGTCCTACGCCCGAAATCGCGGGAATTCACGTGGACAATGACGCTGACGGCAAATGCGACGAGTGCAAATACAGGATGCACCTTCGACACGATCACGAGACTGTACTGCGCCACGATGACGGATATCACTGGTTCGACTATGTCTGCGGATGCGACGTTGAGACCTCAATAGACCCTCATCTGGACGATGATGAAAACGGCAATTGCGACGTTTGCGGATATTATCTTGGAGACGATCCGACACCTGAGGCAAATCATTTTCTGCGCAATCAGGCGGGATGCGAGTGGTTGTATTCGATAAGCTCGGAGGACGTAGCCGAGATCAAGATCATATCCGGGGCAGTGGGAGTTGCCCCGGGCAATCTTTGCAATGTTTCCTCCTCGACCAATGAAGCTGTGATAGGCAGACTCCTTGAGGAATATTATTGGCTCGATACCGCGCCGATACCCGTTGAAGAGGGGCAGATATCCGGCGGCGGAGCGATCACCGTACAGTTTATCCTGAATGACGGTTGCGTAAAGGAGCTGTATATCAACAACGGAAACTACCGTGACACAAACGGAAATTATTTTAAGCTGCTATACACACCGAATTTCAAAGACGCTGCCGAATATACCAAGGCATACAGATTTATAACCTACGACAACACGGGAGCGGTCTACCTTTACGGTGACGGCAATTTCGAGGAAGGGAATGAGATCTGTGTGATCGACTGCATCGGAGAGCTTGAGTTCACCGAATGTGAGAGCTTCCCCCTGAATCTTCCGAGGCATGCCATAAAGACACAGTTCGGACAGCTGGATATTTACGGTAACGTTTTCTTTACGTATAACGGTAAGAATTGTCAGCTTGCGAACGGCGATTTCTACGAGATGTTTGAAGCTGCATTAAGTCAAGATTATTCCGTCACTATGAATGACGCAGAATGGCTTTACGAGGAGCTTCAGTCTAAGTACAAGTTTGGCGAGGTCGTATCGGTCAAGATAAAAATGGCTTACGATCTCGGGTATCTCTTCCTTGTGAACGGAGAAAAGATCAACGTCAGCCGCGACGTTTCGGGGCTTTATTGGGAGTTTGCCTTTACTATGCCAAATTGCGACGTAGTGATAGATTTCAAGACCTACGACGGATTTTTGCCCGACCATAATTACGCGGTGCTTATTGAGACCTATTGGCTGAAGAATCTCCGTTATACGGAGTTTGTCAATGTCAGCCGTTATTACGGAGAATTTGAGAGCGGCGCGATCGTCGCGATGATTGATGCGGGAGGCTATGATGACGAGGTTTGGCATGAGATCATCGACGGCTTTTCCTTCTACTATCATAACTCAAATCGCATAACCGTCCTGTACGAGGGCGAGTTCTATACCCTAACCGATGCGTACAAAGCGGGATATATCACCCACGATGACCTCGCCACCATCGCAGACCTGCACAGTAAATAAATTGGGGTTTAGCGAGGAAGCGCGTGGGGGGCTTTTCCAGGAAAAAAAGCCCCCCACACCCCCAAAACCCCAAAGCATATTTTATACAAGTTAAGACGGTTTATCTATCTACACCGTGTCGCATCTGCATAGCCCCACTGCTATCGTGTTGCAAGTGTATTTGAAATCGTTTGAAAAGCTTTCTTTAACTTAGTTTTTCTTTAAACTTAAAGTTTTTTCATCGGCTGGGTTCTAAACCTTATCAATACAAAAACGTCAGTGAGGGATTTTTTTAGCCGCTTGCGGCGAAAAATCCTACTTCACCCTAAAAGGACCCAAAATATTGAAAGTTTTTGCGGAGCTTTTTTCAAAAAGCGACCCGCTTATGGCGAAAGCCTGCTTTGCAGGCTCGCCGCACTAGCGGAGCCGAAGGCGGAGTCTGTGCTTACGGAGGCACACGTCCCCGCATCCCCCGCGTCCCCGACAAATCAAAATTTGAAAGCAAGTATATGAATATATAAGATCCGCGCGAGAGATTTGTGCTATTACGCCAATTCTCTTGCGCGATTTTTATCAAAATGCAACAAAAAAAGGCGAAGAATGTGCTAATTTTATTTGCTTTATCTATTGACAAAAACGGGCAGGAGGCATATAATATCAAGGTGCGCAATTTTGGGGCATAGACGCGCCCCTTTAAATAGGAGAATTAACAATGGATTACGTTCAGATATTACTCAGTATATCGGTATCGGCACTTGCGGGACTTCTGATGTCTCGAGTCTGCAAGCTCTTAAAGCTTCCTGCGGTAACGGGATACCTCATCGCGGGAATATTGATCGGCAGCTTCTGTCTTGGAGCGGTCGCACTCCCCGGTGGATACAGACTTGGCTTTGCAAGCTTTGAGCAGATCGAGATGCTCGGAATCATAAGCGAGATCGCGCTCGGCTTTATCGCCTTCTCGATCGGTAGCGAGTTCCGTCTCTCCGAGCTTAAAAAGACAGGTAAGCAGGCAACGATTATCGGTATTTTCCAGGCTATTGTAACAAGTGTCGTATGTGTGGTCGTGCTTTACGGACTTCACCTTATCCTCATTGCAACGACGGGTGTTGACTATCTCCCCGTGCCTGCGGTGCTGATCCTCTCGGCTATCGCAACGGCTACCGCGCCTGCGGCGACCTTGATGGTAGTCCGTCAGTATAAGGCAAAGGGACCCTTGACAAACCTTCTCCTTCCCATCGTCGCGCTTGACGACGCGGTCGGACTTGTCGTTTTCGCTATCCTTTTCGGTATGGCAAAGGCGTTCCAGGGCGGAAACCCCAACCTTCTTTCGATAATTGTCGAGCCTCTGATCGAGATCGTGGCATCGCTCCTTCTCGGCGCGCTCCTCGGATTTGTGCTTTCAAAGCTTGAAAAGCTCTTCCACTCGAACAGTAACCGTCTCAGCCTTGTTATCACCTTCGTTTTCGCGACGGTTGCGATAACACAGCTCAAGAATCTCCACATCGGCGACGTACATATCGGATTCTCCTCACTTCTCACCTGTATGATGTGCGGAACAATGTTCTGCAACGTCTGCGAATGCTCGGACGAGATGATGTCGAGAGCCGACAGCTGGACCAAGCCGCTTCTCATAATCTTCTTCGTTATCAGCGGAGCGGAGCTTGACCTGAGCGTATTCTTAAAGCCTATTTTCGTAGTCGTAGGTCTCGTATACATAATCGCGCGTTGCATCGGCAAGTATTTTGGAGCTATGTCGTCGGCAAAGATGACGAAATGCTCACCCGATATCGTCAAATATCTCGGCATCACGCTCTTTCCCCAGGCGGGTGTCGCGCTTGGAATGGTCAGCACGGTAAGTTCGGACGGAATTATCTCCGCGGACGTTGCGAACGTTGTCAGATTCGTCATTCTGTTTGCCGTTCTCGTGTATGAGATCTTCGGTCCCGTAGCTACCAAGTGGGCGCTCACAAAGGCGGGAGATATAACCGAAAAGCCCGCGGATTCGAGCAAGCGCCGCGTAAACCTCCCCCAGAGAGAAAGACACGTAAAACATCACTGATAAAGCGCAAAACGCATATCGCAGAGCATTGAAAAGTGCAGAATGCAGAGTGCGGAGTGAAAAATCAGTGAGAGAATATATTATCGGCTCCACGTCTTGTCGTGGAGCCGACTTTTGTTGTTTTGATAAATTGCGGTTTAGCGGGGATGCGCGGGGGGATGCGGGGGATGCGCTTGGGGAACTTTTCCAGGGAAAAAAGTTCCCCAAACCCCTCAAAACCCCAAAGCATATTTTATACAAGTTAAGACGGTTTATCTATCTACACCGTGTCGCACCTGCATAGCCTCACTGCTATCGTGTTGCGAGTGTATTTGTAATCGTTTTAAAAGCTTTCTTAAACTTAGATATTCTTTGAGCTTAAAGGTTTTTCATCGGCTGGGTTCTAAACCTTATCAATACAAAAACGTCAGTGAGGGATTTTTTTAGCCACCCTTGGTGGCGAAAAATCCTACGTCACCCTAAAAGGACCCAAAATATTGAAAGTTTTTGCGGAGCTTTTTTCTAAAAAGCGACCCGCCGGAGGCACGCGTCCCCGCATCCCCCATCCTCACCGATAAATCAAAATTTGAAATTTAGTGAATAAAGCGTTTGTTATGTGCAAATAATCCTTTTATCAAAATGAAAGGATGTTCATAAAATGGCTTCAACAAAAAAATTACTTATTTGCACGTTTGTTATTCTTGCGCTTGCACTGATAGTTGGGATGTTTCCCGTTCACGGCGAGGGCGAGATCTACGACACGGTCGTCCGCCTTCACGTGCTTGCCAATTCGGACACGGACGAGGATCAGGCGCTAAAGCTCAAGGTGCGCGACGAGGTGATCAAGGTCGTGACGCCTGCGGTTGAGAACTGCAAAACGCAGAGCGAGGCGGCTGACGCGATCGAAACCGTAATGCCCGAGATCGAGGCGGCGGCAGCGCGCATAGTCAAGGAGAGCGGATATGATTACGCGGTCGCGGTCAAGCTCGGCGAGGAGTACTACCCCACAAAAAGCTACGAGACCTGCGCGTTTCCCGAGGGAGAGTATCTCTCTCTGCGCGTGCTGATCGGTGAAGGGGAGGGGCAGAATTGGTGGTGCTGCCTCTTTCCGCCGCTCTGTCTCTCCGCCGCGACCGACGACGGAGGCAAGAGCAACGAGGACGCTTTTATCTCGGTAGGTCTCAGCGCCGACCAGTACAAGCTGATAACCGAGACGAGCAGTCCGAAATACAGAATCCGCTTTAAGATCCTCGAGACCTTGAGCTCGTGGTTTAATTAAGTGCAGAATGCAGAGCGCGCTCTGCATTTTTCTTTTTTTCCATTGACAAGGCAAGCGAAATAATGTATAATAAAGGTACAAAAAAATGAAAGGACTTGCCGCACGGCAAAAAGAAAAATGAAAAAGGCGACAAAGAACGTACTTAAAATAATCATCAGCATCCTCTACATACTCTGGGGAATCTATTCGCCCATCCAGGCATTCAATGCCGTCCTCGCGCTCGACATCGGAGCAATGATCTCCGCAGGTGTTGGAATTCTTATGCTCCTTGCAGGTATCTTCGGTCTTATCGGAATGAAGAAGCTCAAGTGCAGAATTTTCGGTATCATCATCTGCGTATTTTCGATCGTAGGTGTTGTTGCCGCTCTCCCCGCGCTTAACTGGAGCTCGATCGTCACCGCGATCCTCTCCTGGCTCTTTATAGTCTGCATCTGATAAACAAAAAAATGCTTCGGCTCGCCCGAAGCATTTTTTTGTTTGTTAAATTGGGGTTTTACGAATAGCCTTCTCCAGCGGAGAAGGGGGACCACCGAAGGTGGTGGATGAGGAGGTCGCCATTAAGATATATCCCACGGGAATTGTGTGGATTTTGTTTTGCAGCACAAGGATTCTTTTGCATCGAAACTATGTCTTTTTACAGAAGTAAAGCCCTCAAAAGGGCGACCTCCTCATCCACCGCGCAAGCGCGGTCCCCCTTCCCCGCTGGGGAAGGCTTAACAGACCGACAAATCAAAAATTGAAAAACAATATAATCTTGACAACGCAACGCATATATGCTAAAATAAAATGAATAATTATGTGGAGACAAAAAATATGAGCAATAAATATATTAAACGTCCCGAGCTATTGTCACCTGCGGGCAACTTTGAAAAGCTGAAGGCGGCACTGCTTTACGGCGCGGATGCCGTATATCTTGCAGGTCAGAGCTTCGGTATGCGCTCGGCGGCGGACAATTTCACCGTCGAGGAGCTTTACGAGGCGGTAAAATACACCCACGAGCGCGGTAAAAAGCTTTATCTGACGCTGAATACCATGCCTCACGGCGACGAATACGAGCCGCTCCGTGAGTTTATCCGCGAGATCAAGGACGCCGGGATAGATGCGTTTATCGTCGCGGACCTCGGCGTTATGACAACGCTCCGCGAGATCATCCCCGACTGCGAGATACATATCTCGACCCAGGCGAGCATAGTCTCTCCCGAGGCGGCGCTTGCATACGTCGCACTCGGCGCGAAAAGACTTGTCCTTGCGCGTGAGCTTGACAAAAACGAGATCAGCGCGATAAGAGCGAGACTCCCCGAGGATATTGAGCTTGAGGCATTTATCCACGGCTCGATGTGCGTGTCGTACAGTGGCAGATGCATGCTCTCGAATATGATGACCGAGCGCGACGCGAATCGCGGCAGATGCACCCAGCCCTGCCGTTGGAATTACATAATCTACGAGGAAAAGCGCCCCGACCTGCCCATTCCGATCGAGCAGACCGAGCTTGGCACGTTCATAATGTCCTCAAAGGATATGTGCACGATAGAGCATATCCCCACTCTTGTCGCGTGCGGTATCAACTCCTTTAAAATTGAGGGAAGAATGAAGAGCGCGTACTACACCGCAGTCGTGACCAACGCGTACAGAATGGCGATCGACGCGTATATGTCAGATCCCGAGGGCTATAAATTCGACCCCGCGTGGTACCGCGAGCTTGAGAGCGTCTCGCACCGCGAATACTGTACGGGATATTACCTCGATAAGCCGATCGAGAACGCGCAGCTCTCCACGATGACGGGATATATCCGCGACAAGGCGTATTTTGCCACCGCAACCGAATATAATGAAGGTGAGGCGGAGAAGCTCTCTGCATCTGGTGTAGCGCTTGAAAACGAGAGCGGCAGACTCTACCGCTTTATCCAGCGCAACAAGGTGAAGGTAGGCGACAGAGCAGAAATGATCTCGCCGCGCAAGATAGGCAACCCGCTCACCGTCACCGAGCTTTATCTTCCCGACGGCACAGCGATAGAGAGCGCACCCCATCCGTCGATGATCTTCTGGGCGAGAGTGCCTTTTGAGGTGCGTGAGGGTGATATAATGAGAGGCGCAGACTGACGATGCAGTTCGAGTTTACGAGAGTTGATTAATAATTGTTAGTTAGGCATATTTCCACTTATTTAAAAGAATATTTAAAAATGTGCATCATCGGTTGGGTTCTATACCTTATCAATACGAAAAAGTCAGTGAGGGATTTTTTTAGCCGCTTGCGGCGAAAAATCCTACGACACCATATGCAACGTGAAGTTGAACCAAGACATTTGTCAATTTGTTGCAAACGGCTGCTTGCAAGCAAGCAGTCCGAGTTATATTTTTCACTATTAAAGGACCTAATATAAGGGAAGTTTTTGCGGAGCTTTTTTCAAAAAGCGACCGCGTCTCCCATCGTGGCACGATCTATCCATAAGGAGAAGAAATGACAGAATTTATAGAAATTATTAAAGCTATAATCTTCGGCGTAGTTGAAGGAATAACCGAGTGGCTGCCGGTAAGCTCGACGGGACATCTTATCCTGCTTGACGAGTTTTTGAAGCTCAACGTGGCAGGCGGACTCGGCGCGGTGTTTGCCGAGGAGTATATGAGCATGTTCGAGGTGGTCATACAGCTCGGCGCGATCTTGGCGGTCGTGGTAATGTTCTTTACAAAGCTCAACCCCTTCGCGCCATCAAAGAGCGCGGCAGAGAAGAGGGGTACGTGGAGCCTTTGGTTCAAGGTGGTCGTCGCGAGCATACCCGCGGCGCTTATAGGAATTGTAGGTGATAAGATACTTGAGAAGGTCACGGGAAAGGATATCGACGGCTGGATCTACAACGCGATAACCGTCGCCGCTACGCTGATCATTTACGGTATACTCTTTATAATCGTTGAAAAATGGCAGCAGAATAAGCCCACGCGCATCGAGAGAGTCGAGGAGATCGGCTACCGTGACGCGCTCCTTATCGGCTGCTTCCAGACCTTGTCTATCGTACCCGGCACCTCGCGCTCGGGCTCGACTATACTCGGCTCGCGAATTATGGGTATCGCGCGACCTGCGGCGGCTGAATTTTCATTCTTTATGGGCATCCCCGCAATGGTCGGTGCGAGCCTGCTTAAAGGCTACGGATTTTTCGATTACGTCTCCGAGAGCGGAGTAAGCGTACCCGCACTCGCGTGGATAGTGCTCGCGGTCGCATCGATCGTCGCGTTTGCCGTGTCAATGGTCGCGATCAAGTTCCTTATGGAATTCGTCAAGAAGCACAGCTTTGCGCCCTTCGGTATCTACCGCATCGTGCTTGGCGCACTCGTTCTGCTTTACTTTATTCCCGCGATGATCTGATATGAGTAAGCTGCGAATAAATTACCCCATCATCGTCGAGGGTAAATATGACAAAATAAAAATTATGTCAATTGCCGATGCGTGCGTGATCACGACCGACGGCTTTGGCGTATTCAAGAATCACGAGCGGCTTGCCCTTATCCGTGAGCTTGCCAAAAAGAGCAAGATAATCGTCCTGACCGACCCCGATGGGGCGGGTAAGCTGATAAGGTCGCATATCACGTCGGCAATACCGCGCGACAGACTCATCCAGCTCTATACACCTCAGGTGAAGGGCAAGGAGAGACGCAAGGAGCACGCGTCTGCGGAGGGCTATCTCGGGGTCGAGGGAGCGGATGCGCAAAAGCTCTGCGAGCTGCTTGCCCCTTTTGCAGAGCAGAGCGGAGAAGATATGTCGCCGCGTGAGGAGATAACGAAGGCGGATATGTTTGCCTGCGGACTTACGGGCGGCGAGGGAAGCGCAGAAAAGCGCGATATGCTTGCGGTGTCGCTCGACCTGCCGCGTGGAATGACTCCGAACGCACTCTTGTCGGCGCTCAACGTGCTATTAACAAGAGAGGAATTTTTTAAGCTCGTTGATACCAACAAATAATAAAAAAAAGGACGCGCCGCCCCGCGTCCTTTTTTTATTGCCAAAATCAATTTATTTGTTGACATAAACTCCAATCAAGTGGTATAATCAAGGTGTAAATAAATTGGGGTCTATAGAGGACGCGAACAATCCCTCAGACGCGCACGGAGGCGCGCCAGCTCCCTTTACACAAGGGAGCTTTACCTGAAAGCTGGAGAACGTGGATATAGTGAAATTTTCTTTAAATTTAAAAGGGTTTCACATCTATAATGCGTACGAACATCCACCAACAAAGCTCCCTTGTGTAAAGGGAGCTGTCACGCCTTGTGCGTGACTGAGGGATTGTTCGTCTCACCGATAAATCAAAATTTGAAAAAATGGAGGCAGAAAATGCGAGTGACAGACAAATTTGAGGCACTCAACGGAAAATACGCAGACCCGAGGACGAGGAGGTATCTCACTCCTGTGAGGGTCGTCAAGACCTTTGGAAAGGTCACGGGCGCGGAAAATCTGCTATTGGAGAATTATCCGCAGGTCGCGATGAGAGTGAATGGCACCTGCGCGCTTGAAAACAAGGCGGGTGAGCCTTGTGCGGCGATACTCGTCGATTTCGGCATCGAATTTTCGGGCAGTCTGCGAATTTTCACTCATTCTTGTACTGTTGAGGGAAAGAATTGCGGCGTTGACGTCCGCATCCGCCTCGGCGAGAGCATCGGTGAGGCGCTGACACCCGCGGGCGAGAGGGGCGCGTGCAACGACCACGCAAATCGCGATCAAATTATGAATCTGCAGTTCTGGTCGGGCAACGAGACACCCGAGAGCGGCTACCGCTTTGCGTACATCGAGCTTCTGGGAGAAAACTCGAGGCTCGAGCTTCAGAAGATCTTCGGCGTGTTTACTTACAGAGACCTTGAATATAAGGGCTCCTTTGAGTCGAACGATGAGCTTTTAAATCGCATCTGGATCACCTCGGCGTACACCGCGCACCTCTGTATGCAGGAATATATGTGGGACGGTATCAAGCGCGACAGACTCGTCTGGATCGGAGATATGCACCCCGAGGTCACGACTACCCTTGCCGTATTCGGCGATTGTGACGTCATAGAGAGATCGCTCGATCTTGTCAGAGACGAGACACCCACGGGCGAGTGGATGAATCGCATCTCGACCTATTCGCTTTGGTGGGTGATGGTGCATTGCGATCTCTACCGCTCGGTAGGAAACAAGGAATACCTTAAAGAGCAAAGGGAAAAGCTTGTCGAGATACTCTCGCGCGCGGCAAAGCTCGTGGACGATGGCGGCGCGGAGAGGATGCCCGAAAAGAGACTTCTCGACTGGCCTAACGAGGCAAATAAGGGCGCAAAGCACGCAGGTATACACGCCCTACTTAAAATGACGCTCGAAAAGGGCGCGGTCGTTTTGCGCGAGATCGGTGAGGATGCGCTCGCGACGGAATGTGAGAAAACTGCAGAGAGAATGTGCCGACACATCCCCGACCCCTGCGGCTCAAAGCAGGCGGCGGCAATGCTCGCTTTGAGTGGACTCGAAGACGCAAAGAGACTCAACGATGAGGTCATCAGCGTTGACGGCGCAAGGAGATTCTCGACCTTCTTCAGCTACTATATCCTTGCCGCAAAGGCTATGGCAGGAGATCACACGGGCGCGCTTGACGCTATCCGCGAGTATTACGGCGGAATGATCAAGATGGGCGCGACGACCTTTTGGGAGGACTTTGACCTCGATTGGATGGAGAATTCCGCGCCGATCGACGAGATAGTACCCGAGGGAATGAACGACATACACGGTGATTTTGGCGCGTATTGTTATAAGAATTTCCGTCACTCGCTCTGCCACGGCTGGTCGAGCGGACCCTGCCCGTATCTCTCCCATTACGTCCTCGGCATCCGTCCGATAGATGCTACTACTTACGAGATCAAGCCTAACCTTGCCGATCTTGAGTGGGTCAAGGGAAGCTACCCGACGGTGAAGGGTGTCATCACGGTGAGCGCAGAAAAAACCGAGGACGGAGTCAAGGTCGAATACGTAGCTCCCGAGGGGATTACGATAATAACGTAAAAAACCGTCATTTCCTTAAAAACGCTGCAATATAACTTAAAATAACGAATAATAACGGAAAATAACGAATAAAAATGGAAAATTAAGCCCCGAAAAGCCGAGAGAGTGTCCTCTCGGCTTTTTCTTTTACATAAATTTTACATACGCTTGAAATAACCGTGATTGCAGAGGAGCCTCCCACCGCTATATAATTAAAATGCCGCAATTCGTATGTCCGATAAATTGCGGTTTTACGAATAGCCTTCTCCAGCGGAGAAGGGGGACATACGCCACAAGGCGAGTAGTGGGCTATCCTCCTACGCTGTGCGTTTTGGGTGGATGAGGAGGTCGCCATCAAGTTGTTCGACATGGAATTTTGTGGATTCTGTCTTGTAGCATAAAGATTCTTTTGCAACGAAACAATGTCTTTAAATGACGTGAATTCCTTGATAGAATGCCCTCCTCATCCACCGCTAACGCGGTCCCCCTTCCCCGCTGGGGAAGGCTTAACGCATCGACAAATCAAAATTTGAAACATAAAATATAAAACAACAAGGAGAACACAATGGACATTTTTGACATTTTAGCCCTTATAGGTGGGCTTTGTCTTTTTCTGTTCGGAATGAACATCATGGGACAATCGCTCGAGAGAAGCGCGGGAAGTAAGCTCGAGGTAATGCTCGGCAAGATGACGGGCAACCGCTTTTTGGGACTTCTGACGGGACTTGGCGTGACGGCGGTGATACAGTCCTCGTCCGCAACGACTGTAATGGTCGTAGGCTTCGTCAACTCAAATCTGATGTCGCTCAAGCAGGCGATAAGCGTCATAATGGGAGCGAATATCGGAACGACGGTGACTGCTTGGATCCTTTCGCTCGGCGGAATATCAGGTGACAATATCATCCTTAAATTGCTAAAACCCACGTCGTTTACACCTCTGCTCGCGCTCATCGGAATAATTATGACGATGATGTGCAAGAGCAATAAGAAAAAGGATATAGGCACTGTCCTTCTTGGATTTGCGGTGCTTATGTTTGGTATGGATGCGATGTCGGATTCGGTCGGGGGACTTGCAAGCGTACCCGAATTTCGTCAGCTCTTCGTTATGTTTGAAAATCCGATACTCGGAGTGCTTGTAGGAGCGATCGTTACCGCAATAATTCAGTCAAGCTCGGCATCGGTCGGTATACTCCAGGCATTCGCGGTAACGGGGCAGATAAGCTACGGCGCGGCGATCCCGATCATTATGGGACAGAACATAGGAACCTGCGTGACGGCGATCCTATCGTCATTTGGAACTAACAAAAACGCAAAGCGTGCCGCGCTCGTTCATCTTTCGTTCAACGTGATCGGTACTGTCGTATGGCTCAGCGCGTTCTCAATAGTGAAAGCAATATTCGCTCCCGCACTTATAGATTCGACGGCGACCTTTGCGGGAATCGCGGTGGCGCACAGTATATTTAATGTTGCCTGCACCATTCTTCTGTTCCCGATGGCGGGACTTCTTGAAAGATTCGCGTACAAGCTCGTTCCCGATGCGAAGGTTGCGGAGAAGAAGGTCGAGCTCGATGAGAGACTCCTTGCAACTCCTGCGGTCGCGCTTGACAGATGTCACTCTCTCACCGTAGAAATGGCGGCGATAGCTAGCGTTTCGCTCAAGGAGAGCTTGGCTTGTCTCAAAAAATACGACTCCGAGGCGGCAAAGCGCATCCGTGCCGCGGAGGAGAAGACCGATCACTTTGAGGATACGATCGGAAGCTATCTTGTCAAGCTCAGCTCGCATCAGCTTAACGAGACCGAGGGTGCAAGAGCATCTATGCTGCTCAAAGCAATAGGAGATTTTGAGCGCATCGGCGACCACGCGGTAAATATTCTTGAGTCGGCAGAGGAGCTGCGCGATAAGGGAATAGCCTTCTCCGAGGGCGCGCAGGCAGAGATGGACAAGATGTGCGATGCGGTAAGAGAGATAGTCGAGATATCGTATGCGGCATTCTCAGAGGAGGATTGCGACGTGGCGAACAGCGTAGAGCCTCTCGAGCAGATAATTGACAGAATGAAGGAATTCTTGCGCTCTCAGCATATCGACAGACTTCGCCGAGGTAATTGCTCGATCGAGGCAGGATTTGTCTGGAGTGACCTCATCACGAATATGGAGAGAGTCAGCGACCATTGCTCAAATATCGCAGGCTGTGTCATCGACGTCAAGGAGCGTAATATGAACCTCCATGAGTCACTCAAGGCAGCGAGAAACGATAGCGAATTCTATAAATCCAAATATAGCGAGTACACGGATAAATACCTCGTTTTTCATAATTGATAAATTGGGGTTTATCGGTGGGATAATAATTGCAAACACATTTAAAATACTTCACGGCTATAAGTCAAACGACACCAAACAACCGTAGGGACCGACGTCCTCGGCGGTCCGCTTCGATACGATTGTTTCTTTTCAGCCATAAGGGTTTTGTAGGCGTTTGCTTTGCGGACCGCCGAGGACGTCGGTCCCTACGGCGCAAAGCGTACCGTGGAGTGAATTTATAGCCGTGAAATTCAATTTAAACAGTTCGACAAATCAAAATTTGAAAAAACTCATGAGGGCAGGCAATATTCGGTCTGCCATCTTGAAATATACGGTATTTTATGATAGAATATAAGAAGAAATCCCAAAAAAGGAGATAAAAGATGAATGATGCGCTGATATACGTCGTTGAGGACGACGAAGGAATACAAGAGGTCTACGCGGGCGCGCTTGAGAACGATTACAGAGTTAAGCTGTTCGGCTCGGGCGAGGAATTTTTCAATGCATTTCCAAAGAGCCGTCCCGATCTGATAATACTTGACATAATGCTCCCCGACATGGACGGCTACACTATCCTTTCACGCATCCGCGAGATCGACGAGAGATTGCCTGTCATAATAGTCAGCGCGAAAAGCGACGAGATAAGCTTTGTCAAGGGACTCAACAAGGGCGCGGACGACTATATGTCGAAGCCCTTTTCGATCCTCGAGCTTATGGCGCGTATAAGGACGAACCTTCGCAGAGCGAATCTGTATATAACGAGCGCGGGCGACTACGCGGTCGATAATAACACGTACAAGGCAACGTATAAGGGGCGTGATCTCGGTCTGACGCTCAAGGAATTCAAGCTTTTCAAGTACCTGCTCAACCGCGCCGGTGTGACCGTGGAAAGGGATACGCTTTTCCGCGAGGTGTGGGGCGAGGGCTTTATCGGCGAGACGAGAACGCTTGATATGCACGTGGCGACTCTGCGCGACAAGATAAGGAGTGCAGGCGGCAACGCGGAGTGCATAATCACCGTCCGCGGCATTGGATACAGGTTTGAGAATGTATGAAAAGAAAGGTATTTACAAGGTGCATATTGATTGCGCTGATCTCCGCGCTGATAGTCTGCGCGGCGGGTATCTATATCACCTATACAATAAACAGAAGTATCGTACGCGAGAGGCTCGTCACCGAGACGAAGCTTGCGATCGCGTTGCTTGACAGTAAGGGCGACCTCGAGGGCTTCAATATATTCTACGGTGACGACTCATGCCGAGTCACGGTAATGAGCATGAGCGGAGACGTGCTTTTTGAGAGCGACACACACGAGATGCTCGGCAATCATGCCGACCGTGAGGAGGTAAAGGCTGCGATAGAGGGCGAAAGCGTCGCGGTCGAGAGATATTCCGAGACCTTCAAGTGCCGAATGACCTACTACGCGGTGAAAACTCAATTTTCAAGCGGCGAGGCGATCATAGTAAGGCTTGCGATAAGGAGTACGGAGACCGACTCTTATATCGTCGGCGCGCTCGTGTCATTGCTCGTTGCACTTGCGGTAGGCGCGGCAACTGCGGCTGTATTTGCAAAGAGACTCTCTAAGAGCGTTGCCAAGAGGATAACCGACATCTCTGATAGCCTTAGGAGCGTGAGCGAGGGCGCGTACGTGCCGATAAGCGCGGAAGACTCGGATAGCGAGTTTGTCCAGGTCTATAACGAGATAAACGGACTCAACGAAAAAACGGTGTTAAGTATGAAAAGCTCCGAGAATGAAAGAGAGCGACTCGGCGCGTTCCTTGACGCGGAAAAGGAGCTTGCAAGACAGAAGGAGGAATTCTTTGCAAACGCCTCGCACGAGCTGAAAACTCCGCTCACCGCAATGCTGGGACTTAGCGAGCTGATAATGGAGAAGGAGACCGATGAGTCGACCCACAGACAGATCGAGAGGATACATAAGGAGTCTGTGCGGCTTTCGTTTCTGATATCGGATATGCTCAAGCTCAGCAGACTTGAGAGCGAGGGCGAGGTCGAGCCGAGAACAGCCGTCGAGGTCGCACCGCTGGCGCACGAGGTAATAAGTGAGCTTGCACCGCTTATAGATTCAAAGGAGATAAAGGTCAGTATCACGGGCTCTGTCACGGTTATGGCGAGCGAAAAGAGAATATACGAGATATTGCAGAATCTCTGTACCAATGCGGTCAATTATAATAAGCAGGGCGGAGAGCTAGCGATTTCGCTTGAGAGCGAGGGCGAGAGCAGGATCATCCGCGTGTGTGACACGGGAATCGGTATCGCGAAGGAGAATATTCCTCACCTTTGCGAAAGGTTTTACCGTGTTGATAAATCACGCTCAAAGAAAACGGGCGGCACAGGGCTCGGACTTGCGATAGTCAAGCACATCTGCGCGCTCTACGGCGCCGAAATGAAAATCGAGAGTGAAATAGATAAGGGAACAACGGTCAGCGTTTTCTTCTATCAGTAATATCCAAAACCCACCGATGTGTCATAGCGGTGGGTTTTGTGTTGTTAAATTGCGGTTTATCTGCGTGTTAAGCCTTCCCCAGCGGGGAAGGGGGACCGCGCTCGCGCGGTGGATGAGGAGGTCGCACTTTCAAGGGCTTTGCGTCTGTAAAAAAGCCTTGTTTCGTTGTAAAAGAAACCTTGTGCCACAATACAAAATCCACGATACACCCGTGACGCACGTCTTGATGGCGACCTCCTCATCCACCACCTTCGGTGGTCCCCCTTCTCCGCTGGAGAAGGCTATTCGCAACAGTTCGACAAATCAAAATTTGAAACACGCGCCACGCTTTTTGTTGAAAATCCACAAAAACGTCGCGGAAAAATTTATATGTAATTGAAAAAAGAATAGAAATTTACTTTTTTTGAAAAATATATTGACAAAATCGCTTTCACGATATATAATAGTACGTGGTTAGCGAAGGCTAACCGTGTAAAAAACACTGTCGAAAAGGCGGGAGAGGAGAGGCTTTATGACGTTACGCGAGGCTGAAGAGGGCAAGGAATATATCATCAAAGCCATCGAGACCGACGATGAGGAGCTCGATTCCTTCTTGTTTTCTCTCGGATGCTATTCGGGAGAGCCGATAACGGTAGTTTCACACCTTAAGCGCAGCTGCGTAGTCTCTATCAAGGACGGCAGATACAATATCGACAGGCAGCTTGCAGAGGCGATTATTATTTGACTTTAAATAAAAATGATCCTTTCGGATTATTTTTTTGAGCGTTGGTTAGCCACCGCTAACCAAAAAACACTTTTTCAGAAAGAAGGAGAACAACAAATGAGGATCGCACTTGCGGGCAACCCCAATAGCGGTAAGACAACAATGTATAATGCCCTGACCGGCAAGAATGAAAAGGTCGGAAACTGGGCTGGTGTTACAGTTGACAAAAAGGAGCACCCAATCAAAAAGAGCATCTCTGTGGGGTCGAATGAGATCATCGCGGTAGACCTCCCCGGCGCGTACTCCATGTCGCCCTTCACGAGCGAGGAGAGCATCACGAGCCAGTACGTCAAGAACGAGAATCCCGATGCCATCATCAACATCGTCGATTCAACGAATCTCAGCCGTAGCCTCTTTTTCACAACACAGCTTCTCGAGCTTGGTATTCCCATGGTCGTCGCACTCAACAAAGCCGACATTAATAAGAAGAAGGATACCAAGATCGACGTCAAGGCACTCTCTGAAAAGCTCGGATGTCCCGTTATTGACACCACCTCCACCACGGGCGACGGACTCAAGGATCTCGTTGCGGCGGCTGTTGCGGTCATCGGCACAGAGCAGAGCGCACCCTACGTCCAGGGCGACGTTGACCTTAGCGACAAAAAGTCGGTAGAGAAGGCTGACAGAGAGAGATTCTCATTCGTAAATAAAATAGTAAAAGAGGTGGAGACCCGTAAGGTCTTTACAAAGGATAAAAACGCACAGGATAAGGTCGATAATATCCTTACAAGCTGGTGGTTCGGAATACCTTTCTTCGCGCTCGTTATGTTCCTCGTTTTCCAGATCTCACAGGCGTGGGTCGGCGATTGGCTCGCAAACGGATACGATCTCGAGAGCGGATTCCACATTTGGGGTCTCGTTGACTGCATCGGTTGGTTCAAGGGAATAGTTGAAGGCTGGATGAGCGGCGCTCACATCATTCTCCAGGCGATCGTGCTTGAGGGACTTATCGAGGGTGTTGCCGCGGTCGTCGGCTTCTTGCCCCTCGTTATGGTAATGTACTTCCTCATCGCGCTCCTTGAGGACTGCGGATATATGGCTCGCGCGACGGTCGTGCTTGATCCTATCTTCAAGTGGGTAGGACTTTCGGGTAAGTCTGTCATCCCCTTCGTTATCGGAACCGG
Organism: Oscillospiraceae bacterium; assembly: GCA_015064685.1. GTDB lineage: Bacteria > Bacillota > Clostridia > Oscillospirales > CAG-272 > SVTX01. The sequence continues at coordinate 1,684 of SVRT01000006.1, read as the reverse complement.
ATGCGCGATCCCCGGTGTTATGGCTTGCCGTACCATCAGAAATGAGAGAGAGAGAAGATCCACCGCAATGCTCGCTCCCTTTATGCCCTGCGGAGCAAAGCTTCCGGTTATCGCGCTCTTCGTCGGCGCGTTCTTCCCGGAGCAGGGATGGCTTGGCACCGCGATGTACTTTGCGGGTATCGTGATCATTCTTCTTTGCGCGCTTCTTATAAATAAGATCACAGGATATAAGAACAGAAAGTCCTTCTTCATCATCGAGCTTCCCGAGTATAAGGTGCCGAACTTCTGGAGAGCGGCAAAATCTATGCTCGACAGAGGCTGGTCGTACATAGTTAAGGCAGGAACGATCATTCTCGTTTGTAACTTCGTCGTATATATGATGCAGAGCTTCAACTGGAGATTTGAGATGGTCGAGGACGCATCCGAGTCGATACTTGCAAGCATCGGAACACCTATCGCGTACGTCATCGCGCCCGTAGTCGGTGTGGTTGCCTGGCAGCTCGCCGCGGCGGCGGTCACGGGCTTTATCGCAAAGGAGTGCGTAGTCGGAACACTCGCGACCTGCTATGCCTTCGAGCATCTTATCAACGAGGACCTCGAGGTGATCGGAGGCGGAACGGGAATAGCAAGCTCTATCGGCATAGTCCCCGCGGCGGCTCTCGCGTTCCTTATGTTTAACCTCTTCACACCTCCTTGCTTTGCGGCTATCGGAGCTATGAACTCCGAGATCAAGAGCAAGAAGTGGCTATTTGCAGGTATCGGACTTCAGTTCGCGGTCGGATACACGGTTGGATTCTTGACCTTCTTCTTTGGCACACTCTTCACGGGCGGCAGCTTCGGAGAGATCTGGATGCCAATCGTCGGTTGGGCGGTTATCGCGGTAATCGCAGCGTTCATCACGGGTCTTATCATCAGAAATAATAAGAAGATGAAGGAAGAGTATAAGCTCAGCGGAAAAGCAGAGAAGAAGGAAGCTGTAAACGTATAAAAATTATTCTACAAGGAGGAGTTATGGGACCTATTGATATAGTCGTAATAGCGGTAATTGTGCTGATAGTCGGCGCGGCGTCGTTCTACATATACAGAGCAAAAAAGAGCGGAAAAAAGTGCATCGGATGTCCCGATAGCTGCTCTTGCGGAGCAAATCAAAAGGAAAAATGCTCGGGCGGATGCCATTCTTGCCATGGTTGCGGCACCAACGAGGATAAATAAACAAGCAAACAAAACAAGCAAACAAGCAAAATCCCCCGCGCGGAAATATCCGCGTAGGGGTTTTGTTTTTCAAATTTTGATTTGTCGGTACGTTAAGCCTTCCCCAGCGGGGAAGGGGGACCGCGTTAGCGGTGGATGAGGAGGGCATTCTATCAAGGACTTCACGTCTTTTAAAGACATTGTTTCGTTGCAAAAGAATCTTTATGCTACAATACACAATCCACAAAATTCCCGTGTCGAACACCTTGATGGCGACCTCCTCATCCACCCAAAACGCACAGCGTAGGAGGATAGCCCACTACTCGCCTTGTGGCGTAGATCCCCCTTCCCCGCTGGGGAAGGCGTAACAGACCGATAAACCCAAAATTGAGGACCGGGAATCGAACCTATTTCCAAATTTGCCCTGCAAATTTGGAGTCCGGTTTCTCATCAGCCCGGATGGGCCACCACAGAACGAAAAAAGCACTCCATT